>MEQX01000051.1:0-8906 GCA_001770415.1 Betaproteobacteria bacterium RIFCSPLOWO2_02_FULL_63_19
GGGTGCGCTGGGAGCGGCACACGGAGTTTTCCACCTACGCGTTTTTCGTGCCGGGCGAGGATGGCACCGCGTTCTCGCGCCCGGCGATCACGGCGCTGCCCGAAGGCTGGACCGCGGGGCTGCCGGGTGAACTGGTATTCGCGGCCCATGCCGAACTGCTGCGCGCCGATGTTCCCTCCAGTCCCGACGCGTATGCGCATCTGTTCGAGGGCAGCGATCTCGTGGGCTCCGAAGTCGGCGATGGCGCCGCGGTCGTGCTCACCGATTTCCGCGTGCAGGCCGACGGCTTTGGCCGCTTCCTGGTATTCGACCGCAGCCTGGCGCGCCGGCAGGCCGGCCGCCTGCTGCAGCGGCTGTTCGAGATCGAGGCCTATCGCATGATGGCGCTGCTGGCGTTTCCTGTGGCGCGGGCGGCCATGTCGGCGCTCCCTGTGATGGAACAGCGCCTGGTCGCGATCACCTCCGGCATCGCCGGGGAGCGCGGCGCCGACGAATCGCGTCTGCTCGAGGAGCTGACGCGCCTTGCTGCGGAGGTTGAGAACCTGATCGCTTCCAACCAGAGCCGTTTCCGTGCCGCGCGCGCGTACTATGGCATCGTCAGCAGCCGCATCGGCGACCTGCGCGAGCGGCGCATCCGCACGCTGCAGACCATCGACGAGTTCATGGCGCGGCGGCTCGCCCCCGCGATGGACACCTGCAACTCGGCCTCCAGCCGCGAACTGGAACTCTCCGAGCGCGCCTCGCGCGCGAGCAGCATGCTGCACACGCGCGTGGACGTCGTGCTCGAGCGGCAGAATCAGCAGCTCCTCGAATCGATGGACCGGCGCGCGCGCTTGCAGCTTCGGCTGCAGGAGACCGTCGAGGGGCTGTCGGTGGCCGCCATCACCTACTATCTCGTCGGCCTGGTCGGCTACGCGGCGAAAGGCCTGCATGCCGCGGGATGGCCGCTCGATGCCGAACTCGTGATGGGCGTGTCGATACCGATCGTCGCGGTCATCGCTGCGCTTGGCGTCCGGTACGTGCGGCGCGCGAGCACTCGCGCCGCAAACGGCGGCGCGTCGGCGGTGCGCAATCCGGGCCGCTAGCCCGGTGATCTTTTTCTTGCCGGTGAAGCCGTGCGGGAATAGTGACCTGGTGCAGCCCGTTTACCCGAATGCTGAATGCCGTGACGCGCCCCGCGTTTTCGCTCAAACTTGCGACCTCGGAGCGCGCGCCGGGATTCGCGGCGGCGGCGGCCCGACATGGATCGTCTGAACAGGGTACCAACGATGAAGCTCTATACATTCTTCCGCTCTTCCGCCTCGTTCCGCGTTCGCATCGCGCTCAACCTCAAGGGCATCGCGTGGGAGCACGCTGCCGTGAGCCTGCCGAAGGGCGAACATACCCAGGCCGGGTTCAAGGCGGTCAATCCGCAGGGACTGGTGCCCGCGCTGGAGGACGGCGGCACGCTGCTCACGCAGTCGCTTGCGATCATCGAATACCTCGACGAAGTCCATCCGGGACCGAAACTGATTCCCGCCGACCCGCTCGAACGCGCCTATGTGCGGGCGTACTCGCAGCTGATCGCCTGCGAGATCCATCCGATGAACAACCTGCGCGTGCTGAAATACATCAAGCGCACCTACAAACTCGACGACGAGGGCGTCAACGGCTGGTACCGCCACTGGATCGCCGAGGGATTCGCATCGATGGAAGCCTATCTGCTGAACGAGAAGCGCCACGGCCGTTACGTGCTTCGCGACCAGGTCACGATGGCCGACTGCTGCCTGGTGCCGCAGGTGTTCAACGCGCAGCGCTACGAATGCGACCTGAATCCGTATCCGGCCGTGATGAGGATATTCGACGAATGCATGAAGCTGGAGGCTTTTGCCGCGGCGCAACCGATGCGCCAGCCGGACGCCGCGTGAACGTATGGCAGTAGGGGTGTGCCTGACTACAGAAACGGCGCTAATGTGTTTATACTACGGCTGTGGCGGCAGCAGAGATGCGCTGCGGTCCTTGCTCCCGGATATCGCGCTGCGAGCGGCCGGGTGTGACGGGCGGGTCCGCGGGCGCGGAGGCTTGTCTTTTCGAGCGTTAAGGCGCAGTATGAGGCATTTCCGGTATATTGATGAATAATATGGCTAAATCCGTCCAACGACTTGGTCGGGCATCAGTGTAGCGTGCGCCGTGCGCACGTGAAGTTCGTGCGCCGTGCGCACGTGAAGTTCGTGCGCCGTGCGCACGAACCCAGCAAAGAGGCGACAAATGAACACGAAACGCGTCGAATCAAGTACGAACAAATCGACTGTGCTGGCCGGTGTCGTGCTGCTCGCGGTGGCGTTGCCGGGCGGATACGCGATCGCACAGGGGGGCGACGGCATACCCACGCCGCCCGGGGCGGTGCGCATGGGGCCTCTCTCGGTGTATCCGTCGGTCACCTATGAACTGCAGCGCAACGACAACGTTCTGCTGCAGGACGAGGGCAGCGGCAACGTGAAAAGCGACACGCTGCAGGTGCTGAAGCCGGAGCTGCGCGCCGAAGCCGTGTCGGGTCCGCACACCTTCGGTGCCGGCCTCGGCTTCCAGGCCGGCCGCTACAACAACTTGTCGAGCGACGACTTCAACACGAACAACGTTTTTCTGGGCGCCGATCTGAATCCCGACACCCGGATCAACCTGCGCCTGCGCGCCGAGCACCTCGACGCCATCGACCCGCGCGGCTCCACCACCGACCCGCTGACGCCGACGCCCAACCGCTATCGCCAAACAACCCTGGGCGGGATATTCGGTTTCGGTGCGCCGAAAGCGAAGGGGCGCTTCGAACTCGAGGTCGGCGGCCTGGCCAAGCGTTATTACAACAATGAGGCCAGCGGCGTCCAGGGCAACAACCGCGATGACACGCTGATGGGCGGCACCTTCTTCTGGCGCGTTGCGCCGAAGACATCGGTGCTGGCGCAGGTCAAGCGCACCGACATCGATTTCATCGACGATGCGACGCGGCTGGACAGCAACGACATGAAATACTATCTTGGCGTGACCTGGGAAGCCACCGCAAAGACCACGGGCATCTTCAAGCTCGGCACGGTCAGGAAGGACTTCAACGACAGTGCTCGCAGCGACGTCAGTACGCCGAGCTGGGACGCGCAGATCAAATGGGAGCCGCTCAGCTATTCCACGTGGGATTTCATCGTTTCGCGGGCCTACCGGGAAACCACGGTCAACGTCGGCGACACGGTGCTCGCCAGCAGCAACACCGCCGTCTGGAACCACAAGTGGAACAGCCGGGTCTCGACCAAGGCAATCGGTTCCTATGCCATCGACGAATACAAGGGCCTGGCGCGCAAGGACAAGCTGCCCACGCTCGGCTTGAAGGCCACCTACCAGATGCGGCGGTGGCTCGGTATCGGCGCCGACTACACGTGGACCAGGCGTGACTCCGATGTCGGCGGCGCGGATTACAAGAAGAACGTTCTCATGTTCTTCATCAACGCGACCCTCTGATAAACTTTTAAGTTTCCTGGAGGTCCAACCCATCTGCATGGGCAGATGGGTTCCCGGTACGCAAATGATTTTCCTGCGGAATATCGCGCTGTTCCTCGTCGGCATCTGCTTTGCCTCGGCCGCGCCCGCGCAGACCGGCAAGGAGTCCCTTTCCCGCTACCAGCTCGGCGCCGGCGACGTGATCAGCATCGTCGTCTATGGCGAGGACGATCTCAAGCGCGGACCGATCAAGCTGACCGACGCCGGCACGATTTCCTACCCGGTGCTCGGCGAACTCGAAGTGCTCGGCCGCACGGTCGGCGAACTGGAGAAAATCATCGCCGACGGCCTGCGCGGCCGCTACCTGGTCAACCCGCGCGTCGCCGTCAGCGTGGAAGAGTACCGGCCCTTTTTCATCAACGGCCAGGTCAAGAAGGGCGGCAGCTATCCGTTCCAGCCGGGCTTGACGGTGCGCAAGGCCGTTTCGGTGGCGGGCGGGTTCACCGAGCGTGCCTCGAAGGAGAAGATCTTCATCGTCCATGACAAGGAAAAGGAAGCCAAGCCCGAAAAGGTGGACATCGACGCGCCGGTTCTGCCGGGTGATATCATCACCGTCGAAGAGAGCTTCTTTTGACGACAAAACCCCGATCCATCGCGCCGGCACCGGCGCCGATTCCGAACCCCCAACTGACGGGCGAGCCTGCCGCGCGCGCGGAGGAGACCTTCGACCTGCTCGAATACTGGCGCACCATCGCGAACCGCAAGTGGAGCATCATCGGCCTGACCATCGCGATCACGCTGCTCGCCGCGCTGCTCGTCTATGGAATGCAGCCGACCTATCGCTCCACGGTCACGCTGCTGATCGAGGGGCAGAAGAACAAGGTAGTGGGCATCGAAGAGGTGTACTCCGGCATCAGTGCCAACCGCGAGTACTACCAGACGCAGGCGGAAATACTGAAGTCGCGCGAGCTCGCCGCCAAAGTCGTGAAAGCGCTCAAGCTCGCCACGCATCCGGAATTCGATCCGCGCCAGCAGACACCGCCGTTCTGGAAGGCCTGGCTCGGCAGCGCGGGCATCGACGCCGAAGCGCTGGGCATTTCGCCCGCGGACAGCGCGCCAGGCGAGGATGCGATTAACAAGCAGGTCATCGGCCGCTTCCAGCGGCAACTCGCCGTTCAGCCGGTGCGCGCAAGCCAGCTCGTGAAGGTGGGCTTCGACTCCTACAACCCGGAACTCGCCGCGAAAATCGCCAATGCACTCGCCGACGCCTACATCGAGAGCGATCTCGAGGCGCGCTACCAGATGACGCAGAAGGCGAGCAACTGGCTCTCGGAGAGGCTGGGCGGCCTGCGGCAGAAGGTGGAGTCCGCCGAGCGCGCGCTGCAGCAGTACCGCGAGCGCGAGCGCATCGTCGACGTCAAGGGCGTCGCGCAGAGCGGCGCGAGCCGCCAGCTCGAGCAGTTGACCACGGCGCTCGTCGATGCCCGCAACCGCCGCAACGAGGCGGAAAACCGCTACAACCAGATCCGGGGCATCGGGCGCACCCCGGCGGCGAGCTACGGGTCCGTGCCGGCCATCATGAACAACACGCTGGTGGTGCAGATGCGCACCGCGGAAGCGGACGCGCAAAGAAAGCTGTCGGAATTGAGCAACCGCTACGGCCGCGAACACCCGCGCATGGTGCAGGCCCAGGGCGAACTGAGGGCCGCGCGCGAGAACACGCGACGCGCGATCGAGACCGTCGTCGCCAGCATCACCCGGGATTACGAGGTCGCGCGCGCCAACGAGGCCTCGATCGAACGCAGCCTGAACCAGTCCAAGAGCGAAATCCAGAATCTCAACCGCAAGGAATTCCAGCTCGGCATCCTCGAGCGCGAGGTGGCGGCGAACAAGCAGCTCTACGACATGTTCCTCGGCCGCTTCAAGGAAACCAGCATCGCGGGCGACCTGCAGAGCACCGTGGCGCGGGTCGTCGATCCGGCCATTCCATCGGCAACGCCGTACAAGCCGAACAAGCGCCAGACGGTGCTGATCGCGATGGTCGCGGGCCTGTTCGTCGCGGTCATGCTGGCGCTGCTGCTGGAGCGGCTGGACAGCACCGTGAAGACCAGCCACGACGTCGAGAACAAGCTCGGGCTGCCGGTGCTCGCCACGCTGCCGATCATGACCGAGCGCAAGGTCAAGTTCGAGCGCATCTTCGAACAGAACCCGCAGGCCGTGTTCTCCGAGGGCATACGCACCGCGCGCACCGGCATCATGCTTTCGTCGATCGACGAGCCGCACCGCGTTCTCGTGGTCACCTCGTCGGTTCCGGGCGAGGGCAAGACCACGGTTTCGACCAATCTCGCGCTCGCGTTCGCGCAGACCAAGCGCGTCGTGCTGGTCGACGGCGACATGCGCCGGCCCACGATCGGCAAGCTGTTCGGCAGGGAGGCCAACGCGCCCGGCCTGTCGAGCCTGGTGGCCGGGAGTGCACCGGCCACGGAATGCACGTTCAAGGTCGAAGGCACCGAACTTTACGTGATTCCGTCCGGACCGATACCGCCCAATCCGCTCGAGTTGATGCTCTCCAAGCGCTTCGAGGAGGCGTTGCACAAGCTCCACGAACTGTTCGACATGGTGATCATCGATTCGCCGCCGGTGCAGTTGGTCAGCGATTCAATGGTGATCGCGCGTCATTGCACCGGTGTGGTCTTCGTCGTCAAGGCCGACGACACCCCGTACCAGGTCGCGCGCAACGCCGTGAAGCGGTTGCGGCAGGCGCAGGTCCACATCGTCGGCGTCGCCCTCAACCAGTTGGATTTCCAGCGCGCCGACCGGTATTACGGCGAATACACCGGACACTCGAAATACGGCTACAAGCGCTACTACGGGGCTTACGGCGGCAAGAAGCGCAAAGCCGCCGCGTAACGTGCGCGATGCGCACGAAATAAAACGCCCGGAACGCCCTCGTTGCGTGCGCCATGCGCACGATTCCGCGCGATGCGCACGAAATAAAATGCCCGGAACGCCCTCGTAGCGTGCGCCATGCGCACGATTCCGCGCCATGCGCACGAAATAAAACGCCCGGAACGCCTTCGTAGCGTGCGCCATGCGCACGATTCCGCGCCATGCGCACGAAATAAAACGCCCGGAACGCCCTGGTAGCGTGCGCCATGCGCACGATTCCGCGCCATGCGCACGAAACGAAACGCACGAATCGACGCTACTCCCCAAAATCCCCGGTGAATTCCCCGTCTACGCCCCAATCGCGCGGGATAATCCCCTGCCGTTGAAAACGATGTACCGTGGAATACGGCCACTCCCGCGGCCGACTCACATACCCGTGCTTGACCGGGTTCCAGTGAATATAACTGATGTGGTTATCCAGATCGGCGTCATTTCGAATCTGATGCTCCCAGTACCGTCTTTGCCATAACCCCGATTCGCGCCGCCGAAGACCCGACGGTCGCGCATCGTCTGGCGCTGAAGGCAACGCATCGTCTGGCGCTGACGGTAGCGTGCGCCATGCGCACGACCCTGTTGACGGCACCGCATCCTCTGCCGCCGCGCGCATAACGCGTTGACTGGTCAGGCGCTTGATCATGCTCCACCGACGCGGGTAATCGCCGTCGCCGTCAGGGAGTTTCCACACACAATGCATATGGTCAGGCAGTACCACCATCGCAATCATCTGGAACGGCAACTCACGCCGCACCCGGGTCATGGCCTCGCGAAGCGCTTGAAGTAAGCCCGGATCCGCAAGTACCGGCGCCCGTCGGTGCGTGACCACCGTGAAAAAGAACGTCCCGCCCGGAGCATGGACTCGTCGAAATGTCGCCATTTCCGGGATAACGAACGAGGCCGACATTCGTTACAGATTCGTGCGCACGGCGCACGCTACGGTCGATGGGCCGTCCTCGTGCGCGCGGCGCACGCTACAATGCTCCTATGATCGATCTTCACTGCCACCTGCTGCCCGGGATCGACGACGGCCCCGAAACCCTCGAGGAGGCCGTCGCGCTCGCCGCGCATGCCGTCAAGAGCGGCATCACCTATTCCGTGGTCACACCCCACGTCCACGTCGGGCGCTACGAGAACGACCTGCCGTCGATTCGCCGCGACCTGGCCGCGTTCCAATCCGAGCTCGACCGGCGCAACATCCCGCTCCAACTCGGGCTCGGCGGCGAAATACGCATCGGCCCCGAGATCATCGATATGGTCGCGCAGGCACGCGTTCCGTTCCTCGGCGAGCGCGACGGCTACAGGATCATGCTGCTGGAGTTTCCCCACGGCCACGTTCCCGTGGGCAGCGACAAGTTCGCCGCCTGGATGCTGAAGAACCGCATCCGCCCGCTGATCGCCCACCCCGAGCGCAACCGGCAGATCATGGACGACGTCAACAAGCTCACGCCTTTCGTGACGATGGGCTGCATGCTGCAGGTGACCGCCGGCTCGGTGGAGGGGCGTTTCGGCGAACACGCGCGCGAGCGTGCGATGGACCTGCTCGCGCGCGGATGGGTCAGCGTGCTCGCGTCGGATGCGCACAACCTGGAGCACCGGCCGCCCGAACTGGAGCCCGGACGCAAGGCAGCCGCGCAGATCGTCGGCGAGGAGCAATCATGGAAGCTGGTGCGCGAAACGCCGCTCTCCATTCTCGGCAAGGGCCTTCATGTGGCGTACGCGACGTGAGCGCTGCCGCGTGGCCTGCCACCGCATGTCCGGTCGGCCGGCATCGTCCATTTGCAGGATTGATCAACGCCGGAACCGCATGTGACTGAACCCAGGAACATCCTCGTCACCGGCGCGGCCGGATTCATCGGCATGCACGTCGCCGAGCGGCTGCTCGCCGCCGGCCACCGGGTTCTCGGCATCGACAACCTCAACGATTACTACGACGTGCACTTGAAAGAAGCGCGCCTGGAGCGCCTGCGCGGGCACAAGGGCTTCCGCTTTATCAAGCTCGATCTGGCCGACGAGGACGGCATGCGCGCGCTGTTCGCGCGCGAGCGCTTCCAGCGCGTGATCCACCTGGCCGCGCAGGCCGGCGTGCGCTATTCGCTGGACCATCCTCAGGCCTACGTGAGCAGCAACCTCGCCGGTTTCGTCAACGTTCTCGAAGGCTGCCGGCACGCCAAAGTGCCGCACCTGGTATACGCGAGCAGCTCGAGCGTCTACGGCGGCAACACGCGCCTGCCGTTCTCCGAGCACGACAGCGTCGATCACCCGATCAGCCTCTATGCGGCCACCAAGAAATCGAACGAACTCATGGCCCATGCCTACAGCCACCTGTTCGGATTGCCGGCCACCGGCCTGCGTTTCTTCACCGTGTACGGCCCCTGGGGCCGCCCGGACATGGCGCTGTTCCTGTTCACCAGGGCCATCCTTGCCGGCGAGCCGATCAGGATCTTCAACCACGGCAGGATGCAGCGCGATTTCACCTATATCGACGACATCGCCGAAGG
>MEQX01000051.1:8924-11780 GCA_001770415.1 Betaproteobacteria bacterium RIFCSPLOWO2_02_FULL_63_19
CGATCCGGCCACCAGCTGGGCCCCGTACCGGCTCTACAACATCGGCAACCACCATCCGGTCAACCTGATGGAGTACATCGAGGCGATCGAAACCTGCCTCGGCAAGAAGGCCGATAAGGAGTTTCTGCCGATGCAGGCGGGCGACGTCGCCGCCACCAACGCGGACGTCTCGGAATTGCGGCGCGCCGTCGGCTTTGCACCCTGCACCTCCGTTTCCGAGGGCGTGCGACGCTTCGTGCAGTGGTACCGGAATTATTACGCCTCGTAGCGTGCGCCACGCGCACGAATCGGAGCACGAAACGAGCACCACGTAGCGTGCGCCACGCGCACGAATCGGAGCACGAAACGAGCACCGCGTAGCGTGCGCCACGCGCACGAATCGGAGCACGAAACGAGCACCGCGTAGCGTGCGCCGTGCGCACGAACCCACGCGTTCCGGGCGGCGCAAGTACGCACCGGCCGCCTGAACTCGAGCCTGGCCGTAGAGCGGCAATCCGTTGCCGAAGAACGGTTTGCGACCCATGCGCCGGACGTGCGCCCCGCACGGGCAATCTTGATGTCCGCATGTTGGTCATGTAATATGGTCACCTGCAAAGGTCCTCGCCATGTCCAAATTCAATATTGCCGAAGCCAAGACGCATTTCTCGGAGCTGGTGCGGAAAGCCATGCTGGGGGAAGAAGTCATCATTGCCAAAGACAACAAGGCCGTTGTCAAGCTGGTCGCATTGACCCAACCCCAAAATTCGCGCAAGCCAGGTTCGGCCAAAGGCAAGGTCTGGATGGCGCCTGATTTCGGCAGTACCCCGGACGATTTCAAGGACTACGTGTAGTGCGCCTGCTGCTCGACACCCAGGTCTTTCTGTGGTGGGTCGACGACGCGCCAACGTTGTCGCGCAGGGCGCGCACGGCGATAGCCAATCCGCAAAACCAATGCTTTCTGAGCCTCGCCAGCTCCTGGGAGATGGCCATCAAGCTCAGCCTGGGCAAACTCAGGCTCCCCGAGGCCATCGAGCGCTTTGTCCCGCAGCAGCTCGCCGAGAATGGATTCAGCCAGCTTCAAATTGATTTTCGGCACGTGGCCCGGGTAGCCACCCTGGCCTTTCACCATCGCGACCCTTTCGACCGATTGCTGATCGCGCAAGCAATGGAAGAAAAATTGCCGATCGTTAGTGCGGACCGCCTGTTCGCGAAATATGGCGTAAGTCGAGTCTGGTAGGACAGCTCCGGCGGCCTGGCCTTGACGACACCGGCTGAATAGCGGCTGTACGAATCAGGGCGAGAACCGGGAGCACGAAACCGCCCGCGCAGCGCCATACGCACGATTAGCGCCAAGGAGCAAACGACGATGACAGATCGTGACATCGACGAGCCGATGCAACGGATGGTCGGAAGGAGTGCCGGCAATCGGATCACCTTCAGTGCCTCCGGGGTCGCCCTGGCGCAAGGGGCACGCTGGAACGATGCGATGCACCGGCTGCCCACGGGCGAGGTTCACTGCATTCCACGCGGTGTTTATCGCTACCCGAGCCACGAAGCGGCCGACCGCCACCTTTCACAATGCCTGGCGGCACGGATGGCCGAAATCGCCCGCGGAACGGACCGTGACTGACGAGACGCACTTTCCCCGGCCGGCCACATTCCACGATCTGAAACGGCTGGTCGAACAACTCAACGCAACCGGCGTCGACTATCTGCTGATCGGCGGTTACGCCCTGTTTGCCCACGGATATCACAGAGCCACCGAAGCCATCGATCTCCTGGTGCCCATGACCGTGGAAACAGGGCTGAAGATGAAGCAGGCGTTGCTCGCACTCCCGGAGCAGTCGGCGAAGGAAATCGATCCTAAATGGTTCGAGGAACCGGGCAATATCCGGGTGGCCGGTGAGTTCGTCATCGACATTCTGTTCACCGCGGCGGGGGAAACCTGGCAAACCCTCGCCGAGTACGCGCAGACCGTAGATCTGGATGGCGTACCCGCGAAAACAGTGAATCTGGAGGGGTTGCTTCTGAGCAAACAGACCGTGCGCGAAAAGGACGCGCTGGACCGATCGGTACTCGAGCGGGCCTTGCAAGAGATCCGCAATACAACGACCGGGTCCGCGCCGTAGCGCCGCGCCGCGCGCACGAATGGACGTCGGCGAAATGCCCATCGTAGCGTGCGCCATGCGCACGAATCAGATCACGAAACCGGCACCACGTAGCACGAATCAGATCACGAAACCGGCACCACGTAGCGTGCGCCGCGCGCACGAATCGGAGCACGCACGACGCCGTAGGCCAGCAAACCTTTGCCGATGCGGCTGCGAATCTCAAGGGATCCGCAAAATGAGAACCTGCAACCTGCGCAAACGCGTCCTCGTCACCGGCGGCGCCGGCTTCCTCGGCTCGCACCTAGCTGACCGGCAGCAGTTCGGAGATCGCATTCAAGCCCTTGCCGAGCGACGACCCGATGCAGCGTCAGCCCAACATCGAGCTGGCTCGTCGAGTGCTTGAATGGGAGCCGCTCGTCCCGCTCGACTCGGGACTGGCCTCAACGGTGGAGTATTTTCGAGGCAACACGGTCGGATGAGCACCGGATGGCGCAATACAGACCACGGAATGGAGCAGGGCTGTTACAGGTGCCACACTCACGCCTGACTTCAATTCCGTCCCGCATACACTGCGACTCTCTTATCGGGCTGCATCCCGCCTGCCGCTACACCTTATGGAAATAGGTGGGGGACACCCTGAAATACAAGAATACCGCTCGACGCATGCAACGGGGAACGGTGGGTCTTCACTCGATGCTGCCATCCCTGCAACTGCGCGGGAAGCAATCATCGGTCACACTACGACCACGCACGGGATAGATACCCA
>MEQX01000052.1:0-18501 GCA_001770415.1 Betaproteobacteria bacterium RIFCSPLOWO2_02_FULL_63_19
GTCATGCCCTTGATGCGTCGCGCGTCTTCGGTCGAGGGGATAGCGCCGGATTCCGCCCAAATCGCCTTCGCGGCCGCTCGGACTTCAAGCCAGATCGCCTCGTTGTTTCGGGGCTTTTTCTCCGACTCAAGTGCCGCCGATGGAACCTTCGCATCAGCAGAAGTTACGGTCTTCGGTTTAGCAGTCTTGCGTAGCGACGAGGGATAGCCCGGCTCGTCGGTTACCCATCCGGGAGGGAACCAGAAATCTGGAAAGGGGATGCCCGCCTTGTCACACCATTGCGCGAATTCCCAGCGGAGCAGGGAGTGCTGCTTTAGGAATTTCCGGTCGTATCGTTTCCCTTCGATGCAGGCATCAATGGCTTCCGCGGTATATCGGACCAACGCCTTCGGCCAGCTTGAATCGATTTTGTTCGTCAGCGTGCCGCAATAAAGATCACCCTCAGCAATGGCGCGCACGACTAGGCGAAAGTTGTCTTTGACTTCCATTGGAATGCGGAACGAGAGGCGGTCTGCATTCTTACCCGCCCAGCGGATGCCGATTTCCCAGATCGTCAGACGGTCATCAAGCAGTGGCATTCGAATCTGCGTCTAGCGTTGCACAACCCGGAAGGCCGGACAAGCGGCAACGCCTGGACAATTGCGACGATGCAGCATTGCCGATACCGATTACTTCTTAAGCGCCGCCTTGACCTTCGCCAACAGCTTCGGCGTGACCTTGGTCTGGTGCTCGACCTTGCTGATATAGGCTTGGGTGACGCCCAGGCGCTTTGCAAGCACACGTTGGGTCACGTTCGCCTTAATGCGGGCGAGCGCAACAGGATTGTCTACGTAGTCGTCCAGCGCGAACGGAACGTAATCGCTGCTCTTTTCGGCAGCCGCTTCAAATCCCGCCAGCTCGTCCTCGATGCTTTCGCGCAGCGCGTTGTAGACAGCAACCGGGATCAAAACGAACTCGGGCTTGCCTGATATGGACTTGATAATTTGAATATTCAAGGGAGCGTTCATTTGTAAGCATCTCCTCGGGGTTTGATCTTTTCAATCGCAATAATCTGGACCGCATCTTGCCGGTCGTAAATGATTCGCCAATCGCCTACACGTAGACGGTAAAGCGGTACGCCAGAGAGCCGCTTGGTATCCAACGCGGGATCGTCCGGGTTGTGGCCAAGCTGGTTGATCTTCTCCGCCAGCCTGATTCGCTCATCGCGGGCCAGGCTTTGCAGCTTCTTCTGAGCCTGCCGCCGCATCACAATCGCATAGGGCATCAGTTATATTAATGGTTATGTTAAGTTATGTCTAGCGGCAGGCCCCTTCTTTTGCTTGCCTCGCTTACGTCCTATGATGTAGCTGTGCGTCTCCCTGTAACTGCAACGGGAACCACCCGGAAAGGAAACCATGGTTGCACGAAAGAAAGGCGACCCGCCTCAACACACGTTTGCCGCGACCAAGAAGCCAGACAGGGATATAGCCGCCGCTTATGCTCTGGCTGCTGAGCAGGCGACGGGCTACCAATTAATTGGACAATTCATATCCGAATTCTCGCAGTTAGACTTTTCTATCAGAGTTCTCTTGGCCAATCGCCTCGGACTTGCCAAGGAATATTTTGACATCGTGACGGCACCCTACGATTTCGTGATGCTCTGCAAAGTCACCCAAGTACTCTTATGCACACAGGCACCTGCTAAGAAGAAGTCAATCGAAAAGCTATTCAAAGACTGCATCACATTAAACGAGGACCGTGTTCGCGTCGCCCACGGAATGTGGACATTGGGGCGAGAAGGACCTACTGCGCGGCATGTTTCGAGATCCTCACTCAAACCGAAATTCTTTTTCGATCAAAAGAACAAACTGATCTGGTCCCCGGAAAACGGACACCACGAGGATTACTATCTTGACCTTGTGGAGGACGTATGAGGAAGTCTGGACCGGATCGGAAATACACGCAGGAATTTCGGGTGGCGGCAGTCAAGCAGGTGATCGACGGCGGTCGCAGCATCCCGCAGGTCGCGCGCTCGTTGGAGATGTCGCCAGGCACGTTGGGTAATTGGGTTGCCAAGACGCGTAAGGGGGAGGCGCTGATGAAGCGAGCGCCGGGGCGACCGCTCACCGAGTTGGAGGCCGAGGTCGCGCGGCTGAAGCAGGAGAACGCGCGGCTACGGATCGAGAAAGAAATCTTAAAAAAAGCGGCGGCGTACTTTGCCAAGGAGTCGATGTGAAGTACGCCTGGATTGTGAAGCACCGCGAGGTGTACTCGACCGCGATGATGTGCGATTTGCTTTTGGTTTCCCGCAGCGGCTTGCACCAGGCCATCACACGTGGACCGTCTGAGCGGCACCTGGGTGAGGAGAAAGTCGTCGCTCAGATTCGACGAGCCCAGATCAAGCACCGCGGCCGCTATGGTCGCCGGCGGATGACACCCGAGGTCAGCGAGGCCCTTGGACGACCCGTCAACCACAAGCGCATCGGCCGATTGATGCGCAAGCACGATCTGCGTAGCCGCAAGCGACGGGCCTTTCGGGTACGCACGACTGACTCGAAGCACGCCCACCCGATCGCACCCAACGTGTTGGAGCGAGACTTTATAGCGACTGCGCCAAACCAGAAGTGGCTTGCCGATCTCACCTACATTCCTACGGCGGAGGGCTGGCTGTACCTGGCGCTGGTGCTGGACCTTTTTGCACGCAAGATCGTCGGCTGGGCGACCAGCCCGACGATGCCGCAGGAATTGACGTTGGAAGCGCTGCAGGTTGCACTGGGATGGCGCGATCCCGAGGCCGGCCTGCTGCACCACTCTGACCGAGGCTCGCAGTACGCGGCCAAGGACTACCGGGACGTACTCAAAGCGCGCGGCATCACCGTGTCGATGAGCCGCAAGGGCGACTGCTGGGACAACGCACCGATGGAATCGGTCAACGGCACAGTGAAGGTTGAATGCGTCAACGGGGAGCATTTCCAGACTCGGGCTCAGGCGCATGAGGCGATCATCGAGTACATTGGCTACTACAACACCGAGCGCAGGCACTCGTCGTTGGGGTACGTGCCGCCGGCGCAATTCGAGCGGCGCTGGCGCGCCGAAGGTAAAAATCTGGCCGAGGCGCCATTGCAATGAGCACCACCGCGTTGACCACCGACGGCCGGTTTCCGGTTCGTCGCAAGCGACCGAACCGGCCGTCCGTGGACAACGCTTTTCCCAGTTCGTGGTGTCCGCACTACGGGGTCCGCTTCAAACTGCGCCAGTTGACGGCAGAGACTCAGCGCCTAATGTGCGCCGTCTTGACGATAGGAAAGTAGACACAGCGACTTCCCTGCATTCGTAGGCGACTTGAGACGGAGACCACACTATGAATACTTATTGTCGTCAATGTGGAAGGCAACTACCATCCGGCGCAGAGTTTTGTGATCGTTGCGGCTCAAGCACTTCTCTGCTCCAGCCCCGCCTTTCCATAAATTCTATGCAGCGGCGCATCGTGATTGCGGTGGCAATCTTGATCGTAGGAATGACGCTTTATCCGCCTTACTACTATCCTCGAGATCCCACGCTACGCGACCCAGTGGGTCACGGCTATGACTGGCTGTTGAGTCACGGACCCGGCAGAGTCGAGGTCGATCTACTTCTTACACAATTTCTAGTGGTAGGCATCGTTGGGTTGATCGCGTACCTTCTTTGCGCTGGGAAGAAGCATTGATGACCGGTAGGCGGGACGCCAAGGTTTACCTCTCAATTCGCGCCTCGAATACGCACGACTTGCTACGAGGGCTTAAGTGATGTTTTGCTCTCAATGCGGAACTTCGGTTGCCAATGACGCCACCTTCTGCCACAAATGTGGCAAGCCCGTTGCGATTGTCCCTCATGAACCGACTTCAATTCCAACCCGCTCTCCTGTTGAAGCTAAACAAGTATAGGAGATCCCCCGGCTTTGCCGGGGAGGCAGTCAAAGTTTGACTTTTGCGGGAGTCCCCCGCGGAAACTCTCGACCGTGAGCCGCCAAAGCACACGGAAGGGAGTAACCGCAGATGGACGAGTACGAAAGCTTAAGCCATACGAGGTGGGAATGTACATATCACGTTGTGTTCATTCCGAAGTACCGGCGCAAGGTTCTATATGGAGAATTGCGAAGGCACCTCGGGGAGGTATTTCGGCGGTTAGCCGAGCACAGGGACAGCCGGATAGAGGAAGGGCATTTGATGGCGGACCACGTGCACATGATGATCCGGATTCCGCCGAAGTACGCGGTATCGCAGGTCGTGGGGTACATCAAGGGCAAGAGTGCGATCCACTTGGCTCGGGTATACGGGGAGCGCAAGCGCAACTTCGTAGGCCAGAGTTTCTGGGCGCGCGGATATTTTGTTTCGACGGTGGGCCGCGACGAGGCGCAGATCCGGGAGTACATACGAAACCAAGAGCAAGAGGATCAGCGACTGGAGCAGACAAGACTTTGGCAATAGGGCGAGCCACCTCAGGGTGGCTCAAAGAAGTCGGGGCCGCGTTAGCGACCCCGTCAGCCGCTTTGAGCGGCTCACATCAATAAGGCCCCCGGCTTTGCCGGGGGATGGTTACTGCACCAGATACTACGAAAGCCGAAAAGGTTTTCTTGTCTGCGGCGGTCCCGGCAATCAAGCCGTTTGTGCCTACCAGATGGCAGATCTTCATTTCGATTGTTCTTGTAATTTTTCTCGCGTCAGCTTACGGGTTCATCTTTATCGACGCATTGGACGGCAACTTTCACACGACGGTGAAGGAGAAGAATCTAGGTGGCACGATCGTTTGGGGTGGGTTGACCTTCTGGTATGTGTGGAAAACTTTAAATCGCAAGGGTTGGATAGGGGCGTTGGTTGGCGTATGCATTTCCGTGCTCGTTGTCTTCCTTGGGGCCGCTATTTCCGGATATGTAAAAGCCCAAAGGGCTGACATACTTGACCAAATACCGCCTCTTGCCGCCTTGAAAAGGAATTTTCCTGACATAGCCGACCAAGTCAGGCAAGAATTGCGTGCTATTTCCAAAGACGAAAGCCAGAAGCGTCAACAACTTCTAGCTATATTTCAGACCAGAGTTTTCCCTGTTGTCTATGCATCTATGAAGACGACATCCGACGCGGCGGTGCTGCAATATACCAAAGTCAAGCTCCAACAGTTTCGCGAGGTTGGCAATGCAAATGCGAGTGATTGCGTATCGTTGATGTTGGGGCAGCTTGAAGCTGCGCCTCCCGCGACGCAAGAACGAATTACGGCGAACACTTCGAAGGAAACTCGTCAGGCCATGCAAGAAGCATTCGTCAAAATCCTCAACGATGCAGATGTCTTCAGACATGCACCGCCAGGACCTGACGAAACGCGGTTCAAGACGCTGTTTGAGCAGCTTGATAACAAGCTGCTGACGGCCCATAGCACAAGCGCCTATTATTTCGGCGACGATTCGCTGAACAAGCCCGCAGAGGTTAGATGCAAAGCCGGGCTACTTCTATTCGAGGAAGCGCTCAATCTTCCAGAGAAGGACAGGGCATTCATGTTAAGGGCGCTTTTCACTGGTGATTCTGCGGCCGCGGCTAAACCACAAGCGCCGAATGCGACGCAAAGCATTTCACCTTTAGGTAAAGGAGGCGACCCCAATGTTTCAATTCGGAAATCGCATGCAGAATCGGTGGTCAAATCTCCTCCTAAGGTCATAGTTGATTCAAAGACAAACGAGTTGGCGCAATTCCGCCTTGACCTCATAGCGGCAACGAAGCGTTACCGACGGTATCCGCAGAGCGCAATTGAGAATGGCTGGCAGGGGAGAGTGGAGGTGCGCATGGTGATCGACGCTGACGGCAAAACCTTCCGTGGTGCAATCAAGACCAGTAGCGGCTACGAGATTCTGGACAATCAGGCGCTAGACTGGACGAAGAAGGCGATGACCTTGGTACCAATCCCATCTGGTTTGCAAGGGCGCGAGCTTGTCGTTGACGTACCATTGGTATTTAGCCTAGAGAATCCGAACTCTTAGGTTGTTCTGGGACGCCACGATGCCGAGTTTCAAACCTCCACTGGCCAAACTCGGTGTATTAGTGCTTGAACAAATCAGCCAGTCGTAGCAACCGGCTGACCGAAACCTTCGCTAGCCAAGCGCTCTCACTTTTGCCCTGGTCGGGACACGATGCAGGGCACGAACAATAGCGTAGCCATTTCGTACCTTTCTGACACCATTTTCAGGCTTTTTGACGCTTCAAATCGTACTGGCGGACCTTGCAGGGTGTTGATTTAACTACAATCTACTACACCAATTTGGAACTACGAACCAGGGGGTCGTGGGTTCGAATCCTGCCGGGCGCGCCACCAATTTCAAGGGCTTGGGGAAACCTAGGCGCTTGTCATGTCTGGCGCTGTAACCAAAAGGCGTCCAACCGCGGAACCTTTCGATCCTCGACAGCATCACCACCGGCGGAGCGCATAGACGGTCCTCGCTCGGGGCAAGATGTCGACGCCGCGAAGTGAGCATAACGCCGCACCGCACATGTCCGCGCCTTCCGATCCGTCCATGTTTTGACGGAGGGCACCAGATGTCATATCATCGGCGATATGAAGTCATTGCGAGTCGTGCTCGACACCAACGTGCTGGTGGCGGCGCTTCGCAGTGGCTCTGGCGCGTCGCGCCAGATACTTCTGGCGTTACGTGATGAGCGGTTTTCAGCGCTGGTCTCGGTTCCGCTATTCATGGAATACGAAGCCACCCTGAAGCGCGCGGCGTTGTTAAGGGAAACCAAGCTCAGCCTGCGCGATATTGATGAGCTGCTTGACATTGTTGCCGCGTGTTGCGAGCAGACTGACATCCACTTCTCGTGGCGGCCACAGTTACGCGACCCAAAGGACGAGATGGTGTTGGAGACGGCGCTCAATTCGCGCGCCGACGCGCTGGTGACGTGTAACCGAACCGATTTTGAAGCAGCCTGCGCGAATCTTGGCGTCGAGCTGTTGTCGCCGTCGCAATTTTTGGACCGACTGAGGAAACGATCATGAGCAATTATGCGTTGCGTATCCCGGACTCGCTGTTCGAGTTCGCGAAGAAGTGCGCCAAAGATGACAACGTATCGCTGAACCAGTTTATTGTGCTCGCGCTCGCGGAGAAGGTCTCGGCACTGAAAACTACGGAATTCTTTGCGGCGCGCATCGCGCGAGCGCGACCCGATCGGCTTGAGAAGATCCTCGCGAAAACCCGAGATCATCCGCCGGTGCCGGGCGACGAAGTACCTACGGCTTGGCGCCGGCTGGCAAAGGGGCGCCGACGTGCAACGCGGGACCGAAAAAGCGCTGCCCAGAGCTGAACGGCAAGCGAATTGCCCGGGGAGTGGCGCCGCCCGTTCAGTCCGGATCAGTTCGAGAAGGCTCGGAAAAGCTTAGGGTAGTGTCCGGGAAAACGGGGGAAGCCCACTCATAACAGAGTTTGATATCGTTGCTGTGATCGAACACGTCACGGCAGAAATTGGGTACGAACCCCGTAACGCTCGTAAATCGGCAGCGCACGCCGGTCGCAAGTGATTAGTTCGGCGCCGCAGCCAGCCGCAGTCGCGGCCACCAGCGCATCATACGCAGCACCGCCGCTCACCCCGTGTCCGGCCAGCCCAAGAATGAAATCCTTGTGGGCTTGTGCGGTTAACCGCAGGAACGGCTGGGGGAAACGTGCATTCAGAAAATCGCGGATCACCTCACCGGAAGTTCTGTGGGGAGGAGGCAAGCGACTCAGCACGGAATAGGTCTCGAGCGCGCAATGCTCGATTAAACGCAATCCTCCGTCAAGTGCGCGTCGCGCGGGCGCATGGCTCTCGTGCCAGGATGCGAAGGCGGCGACCACCAGGCTGGTGTCGGCCGCTTTCAACGCCGAACGCGCTCCAATGTGTCGCGGACCTGCTCTGCCGTAAGCGCAGGCATTTCGGCGTCGGGCACCGCAACAACTCCTTTGCCCCGCTTCTTCAGTTGCATCGCAGTCGGAGCGATCTCGATCTCAAGGCGTCCGTCACCCGCGCGGATCTCCAGCGGCTGTCCGACTTTGAGTCCCAAAGCCTGTCGCAGGGCCTTGGGAACGACGATTCGACCAGTGGCATCAATGGTGACTTTCATGGCATCTAGATTGCCATAATAATGGCATGGATACAACCATCCGCAGGTCCCAGGTTCGAGCCCCGCTCGGAGCCAATTTAGGGTGAGAAAGCTGGGAATGAATAAGTCTGGATCTCGCGCGCACGTGGGGACTTTCTGGGGACCGAACTGGACCACAGCGTGCAAAACAGTGCGTTTCGGTCGAGAATGACCGGTATCTGCGGCGCACCGGCCATTCCGCTGGGCAGCTACCCTAGGGTTAGGACCACCTCCCAGTGCCCAGATTCATCCCACCGGGCGCGCCAACGAATTTGAGGGTTTGCTGCACGCAGGCCCTTATTCATTTCCGGCTTATGGCGACGACGTGGCGGACAGCGCGTCCCGTGTACAATCCTCGTAAGATCCTGGGGAAACTTTTCCCTTGAAGGAGTGCGCCATGACCATTAACTACCGGCAGTACATTGTGCGCGACCCTGCAATCTGCGGGGGCGAGCCTGTGGTCAGGGGCACCCGTGTTACGGTGCGAACCGTTCTCGCGAGCCTGGCCGAAGGTATGGGCGCTGACGAAATCCTGAAGGACTTTCCCACGCTGGATGCGGAAGCGGTACGTGCGGTGATCGCATTTGCGGCGGCTTCCGCCGAAGAGGACTTGCCCGTTCCTCCTGCACCTTCGCATGCATGAAAGTAAAGCTGGACGAGAATATTCCCGTCCGCCTTGCCGGTGATCTGGCGATTTTAGGGCACGACGTCGACACAGTTGCCTCCGAGGGTCTGAAAGGGAAACCAGATGGTGCCGTGTGGAGCGCGGCAAGGCGCGACGAGCGCTTTCTGATTACCCAGGATCTGGATTTTTCGGATATTCGGCAGTTCAAACCTGGCGCCAGTGCCCAGTTTCATCCCACGGGGCGCGCCAGCAAAATCAAGCCTCTACAGTTACGTAGGGGCTTCTTTTATTTGCGGCACGTAGCTGGATCGTAGCCATTTCCGTAACGTTTCCCTCGTTCGTTATCAGCTTCGGCTTCGGTACACGGTCCACGTACTCGGCCAGATGAACCGTCGACAGGTGCGCGTGCCGCCGCACCATCTCGGCGGACTCCCAGGCCCCGAACTCCTGCAGCACATGCAACGGCGTGCCCGCCTGGACGTGCCAGCTGGTCCAAGTATGCCGAAGGTCATGCTGGCGGAAGTTCTCGATCCCGGCCCGTTCCAGGGCCGCGTACCAAGCTTTCGTGCTGACCTGGGTAATCGGCTTACCCCGGAAGCTGAACACGTACTTTGGGTGCTTGCCGGTCTGCTCGCGCAGTACCACCACGGCAGCCGCACTCAAGGGGCCAGCAATTGCCTTTCTGGCCTTGGCCTGGTCCGGATGAATCCAGGCGCAACGCCGCGCCAATCCACTTGCGACCGCCCGCACGCATTCACCCGCCTTGACACTCACAATTCACAGGCATAGATTCGCTACCACGATTCGGTTTCACACACTTGGCGGATCGCATCGGGAGCGGACATCGGGTCTGTTGGCGATAGGGCCGAATTTCCGTGCTATCTCGCGGACAAGACAAAAGGGGGAGACCATGAATACTCGAATCGTTGCCGCGTTGCTTGTGGGGGTGTTTAGCCTTGCCGCATCGCTGGCTACCGCCCAGAGCGAATTTCCGAACCGCCCGATCAAGCTGTACGTCGGCTTTCCTCCAGGCGGCTCGACCGACGTGCTCGCCCGCGCACTTTCCCATGAAGCCCGTGTGTCGCTCGGACAGGAGCTCCTCGTGGTAAACAAGGCGGGCGCCAGCGGAGCGATCGCGGTCACCGAAGTGGCCGGCCAGAAGGCTGACGGCTACACCATCGGCCTTTCTCCGAGTGCAGCTTTCGTACTGGCGTTCCATTTCATGAAGATTCGCCCGGATCTGCTCGACGTCACTGAACCACTGTTGATGGTTGGGCGCCAACGACTCGGAATGATCGTCAAGGGCGACAGTCCGCACAAGACGGTCAAGGACTTGGTGGAATTCGCTGCAAAGAATCCCGGGAAGATATCCATTGGTGTGCCGGGCCTCGGAACCTCGGTCGATGTTTTTACGCGCGCGCTCCTGCAGCAGGCCAAAGTCGATGCGATCGTGGTGCCGTTCAAGGGCGATAGCGGCGTGAGCACGGCGCTGCTCGGAGGACAGGTCGTCGCCGCGAGCATGTCCGCTGGCGGCTTTCTGCAACATGTTCAAAACGGATCGATGCGCCTGATTGCCTCGTTGGAGACCGATAGATTCGAGGTCGCACCCAGTGTGCCGACCCTACGGGAGATGGGATATGGTGTTGCCGGGACGGCCATTCAATTCTTGTATGGTCCCAAAGGACTGTCTCCAGCGGTGGCAAAGCGCCTGATTGGAGCCTTTACCAAAGCAAGCCATGCGCAGTCCTATGTCAAGATCGCGACCAACAACGGCTTGTACGACAAGAACCAACTCGTCGGCGATGAACTCGTCGCGTATCTGCGCAAGGACCGCGCCGATCTTTCGGCGCTCGTGAAAAAGCTCGGTATGGAAAAACAGTGATCGGCGCCAAAGCCGTTTGGTCGCCGTGCTTGGTGCCGACTTTCGAATCGAAGAACTTCCCGAACAATAACAGCCATTCGCGGTGTCCCGGCAACTTAGCGGGACCTTGAGTAGCGAGAAGTTCTCACTTCGCGCCGCTGATGCGCAAGTTCCGCTGCCCGCCATCGGCGAAAATGGTCCTTTCGAGAACCGAGGTGCGGCATGCCCGAGGCACACGACATCGACATCAGGAGAAACGTCCCATTCAGTGCGCATGACGGTGGCGTCCTGACAGGGGACTGCTATGCGCCGGTTGACGCGGGACACTATCCCGCGTTGATTGCGTTGCATGGCGGGGCATGGAAAGTGGGGACGGCAGAAAGCTACCAGTACTGGGGCCCGTATCTGGCCCGCCGTGGCTACGTGCTGTTTTCCATCAACTACCGCCTGGTGCAAGGCACCAACAACCGCTATCCGGCGGCGGTCCACGACGCCCGCGCTGCCGTGCAATTCTTGCGGAGCCGGGCGGCGGCCCTCAAGGTCGACCCCGACCGCATCGGGTGCATGGGGGACTCCGCGGGTGCGCACCTCGCGGCGCTCGTGGCGCTCGCAGGCGACAGTCCGCCGTTCCTTGCGGCCTCTCCGGACGATCCGTATGCCGGTGTCAGCACGAAAGTCAAAGTGGTCGTCGGTGTCTATGGGGTCTATGATCTGCTCGCCCAATGGCAGCACGATCAGCTGACGCGTCCGCGCGACCAGATCACCGAAGCCTGGTTAGGCAAGAGTCCCATCGAAAGCAAACAGCTGTTTTATGAGGCCTCGCCATTGACCTATACCACGATCGACAGGAACCACACCGCGTTCCTGGTGGTGCGGGGCACGGAAGACGACATCGCCGATCCGCGTACCCAGTCGCAGGCGTTTGTCACGGCACTCAAGCAGGCGGGATTCTTCGTTCGGACGGTGATTGTGCCGGGGGCCCCGCATTTCTGGATGTGGGATCCCATCGACGAGCCGACCAGCCATACCGGGTTTGTGGCGCCACGGCTATTGCGCTTCCTGCAGAATCAGCTCTAGGGTCTGGAGTCGCAGATTCGCCGATCGGTCCCCGGCAGCCTGCGGATCATCGGTGCTATAAAGCGCGCTGGCGCAACCGATTCGGAGAGCAGCGATGGCAGAGCGTTTGCAGGGATCAATCGTCGTCACGTGCAGGCGACGCAAGGGGCCGCGCGCGGCAGATGACGGGGCCGGGGACCGTTGACATGGCATTCGACAACCTCGAGCCGCAGGGGCCGGCGCGCAATGCGGAAGTCGCCGCCTACGCGGAACGCGCGCTCGCGCTGTCGCGTGCGGCGCTCGATCGGGTCGACGCGAGCTTCGATATCGCCTACGGTCCCGAGCCGCGGCAGCAACTCGACATCTATCGGCCCAAAGGAAGGGCGCTGAGCGCGTTGCCGGTGCTGTTGTTTCTGCACGGCGGACGCTGGCGCGCGGGCTACAAGGAATGGAACGCGATGATGGCCCCGGCGGTGACCGAATTCCCGGCGCTGCTGGTTTCAGCGCGCTACGGCCTCTCGCCGCGTTTCCTGTTTCCGACGCCGCTGCACGATGTGCTGCGCGCGCTCGCCTGGTTGCATCACAACGTCGCGCGTTATGGCGGCGACCCGAACCGGATCTTCGCCGGCGGCCATTCGGCGGGCGGTCATCTTTCGGCGCTCGCGGTGCTGCGGCGCGATCTGCATGGCGAATTCGGGCTGCCGACGGCGGCGATCCGCGGTTGCTTCCCGATGAGCGGCACGATGAACTTCGACCTCCCCGAGGTGACGCCGGGCAGCGAGGAGGAGGAGATCCGCCGCATCCTGCTCGCCGACGATCGCGACGCGCCGCTCGCGAGCCCGCTGCGCTACGCCGAGGGCAACCGGTTGCCGTTCTTCATCAGCTACGGTGAAAAGGATTTCCCGCGCGTGATCGCGACCGGCAAGGAGATGATCGCGGCGCTCAAGCGGCAGCCATGCCGCCTCGAAAACCTCGTTTTCGCCGGCGCCGGCCATTTCGACACCCACCTGGACGTCGCGCGGGCCGAGTCGCGCTGGTACCCGACGGTCCGCTCCTGGATGACCGAGGACTAGGGTCGGTCAGGACGGCACGCGGCGGCGATGCTTGAGCAGGAAGGGCAGCACCGCGTCGTCGAAGGCCTCGGGCGCCTCGATGTTGACGAGGTGGCCGGCATGCTCGACGACCACCAGCTCGGCGCCCCGGATACGCGAGGCCATCTGCCGGCCGAGATCGGCGCGCGTCAGTCCGTCGTCAGCGCCGAACACGAGTAGCGTCGGCACGGCGAGCGCCTCCAGATCGGGCTCGGCGTCGTACATCGTCGTCGATTCGATCGTCTTCAGATAGCTCACCTTGTGCAGCGCCGCCATGCTGGCGACCAGGCGCGCGAACTGCGCTTCGGTCGCGCGCGGGCCGGCGAGCGTCCTGGCGACGACGGGAGCGATGTCCTTCGGCTCCTTGCCTTCGAGGAGCGGCCGGCGGCGCAGCTCCACGAACTGGCGGCGCTCGGCCTCGGAGAAATGCTTGAAACCGGTGAACGTCGCGACGAGCACCAGTGTCGACACGCGGTCGGGGTAGCGGGCGTAGAAGTCCTGCGCGATGCGCCCGCCCATCGACAGCCCGACGAGGTGCGCGCGCTCGACACCGTAGTGGTCGATCAGCCTCGCGAGATCGCGCGAGAAATCGGCGAAGTCGAGCGGTCCGTCGTAGTCGTCGGACAGGCCGTAACCGCGCGCGTCCCAGGCGAGGGCGTGAAAGTGCTCGGCGAAATGCTCGATCTGCTCGGTCCAGTTGGTGCGATTTCCGCCGATGCCGTGCAGGAAGACGAGCAGTTCGCCGCTACCGGCGCGGTCGACGGCAATCGCCGGATTGCCGGGGATTCGTTCGGTCGTGATCGTGGCCATGGCTGCGTGCTCCTTCCGTCGTCAACCCGAGTGAAAGCGCCGCGCGAGCGGATCGATGACCAGCTTCTCGCCGGCGGAGAACATCAACACGATGGCAAAGCAGGTCGCAAACACCGTGGTCGCGTCGGCCGTCGTCTGGGCGTTGAGCATCAGATAGCCGAGCCCGGTCTCGGCGCCGAACAGCTCCGCGACGAGCGCGATCTTCCATCCGACGCCGTACGCGATGCGCAGGGCGGCGATCACGTAAGGCATCAGCAACGGCAGCGCGATCTTGAAGAACACCCTGCGCCGGTTGCGTGTGAAGCTGCGCCCCATCTCGAGCAGCTCCCGGTCGATCTCTTTCAGGCCTTCGGAGATGTTCACGAGGCAGAACGGCGTCAGGATCGCGACCTCGACGAAAACGATCGACGGATTGGACGAGCCGAACCAGATCAGTGCGAGGATCGCCCAGCCGACCGAGGGGAACGAATTGAGGAACGGCTTGACGCGTTCGTGCACGATCACGTCCCAGATGGGGTAGCGATGAGGCAGAAGGGCCAGCGCCCCGCCGATCAGTGTCGAAGCCACCACCGCGCCGACAACGCGCAGCGTGCTCGCGAGCGTATGACGGAGAAAGTCGAAATCGACAAACAGGCGCACGAGGGCGATCAGCACCGTCTGCGGTCCGGGCATGACATAGTCGGGCATGCCGCGCGACAGACCCCACCAGCCCAACACCGCCGCGACGACCAGGCCTTCGGCGAAGACGTGGTCGAGAAGGCGCTCGCGAAGCCGGGTCGTCCGGCGTCTGGCGCGCCGGCCTCCGTCGCGCGCCAGATCCGGCGCCGGGCGCTCAAGCGGCTGCATGGTGCTTTGCCAGCCGGCTCTGTACCGGCGCGAACAGGAAGCGGTCGCTCGAATAGACGAATGCGATGATGATGACGATCACCGCGAGCAGCAGCGGCATGTCGAAGTTCTGGCGCGCGAGGTTCAGCAAGTAGCCGAGCCCGGTGTTGCCGCCGAACAGTTCCGCTGTCAGCGCCACCTTCCAGGCGACGCCGAAGCTGATGCGCAAGGTCGCGAAGATGAACGGGTAGAGCGCCGGCACGACGATGCGCAAGAACTGGCGCCAGCGACTGCGGCCGAAGCTGTGCGACATTTCCAGCAGTTCCGCGTCGATCGCCTCGAGTCCCTCGCGCATGTTGATGATCGCGAACGGGACCAGCACGGCGCTGATCGCGAAGACGACCGTGAAATCGTTGACGCCGAACCAGACGATCGCCAGCAACGTCCAACCGATGCCCGGAAACGAGTTCAGGAACGGGCTGAGCCGGCCGTGAACCATCAATTTCGTGCGCGGGAGGTAGAAGGCCATCAGCGACAGCGCGCCGCCGACCACGAACGATATCGCAACCGCCCCCAGGATGTGGGCGAAGGTATAGAGCATGTGGCGCAGGAGGTCGAGGTCGGCGAAGAATTCCCCGAGCCGCCGCGCAACGGCGATCGGCCCGGGCATGACGTACGGATCGACCGATGCGGCGTACAGCGCCCAGATGCCCAGCGCGGCCAGCGTAAACAGGTGCCCCGCGAGGCGCGCTCCTCCCCGTGGGGCGGCCGGCCCGGCCATGAGCTGCGCTCCGGCTCGCTTGCCGCTATTCGCGGATCGCGTGCTCCCAGACGACGTCCTTGGCCTTCGGAATGTCCTGGTCCTTCAGGATGCCCATTTCCTTGGCGTTCGCCCACACGACGTCCATCGACTTGATGTCGCCTTCGCTGACGGCCGCGGGAAAGTAGGAGTAGTCGGCGAGCCAGGCTTTGAAGAATTCGGAGCTGATCTTTCCCGACTTGGCGACTTCCCTGCCGACGGCGTCGGCGTTCTTCACCGCATAAAGCAGCGATTCGTGCAGCATGCGGTTGAACTCCCTGAAATTTTCGGGATGGGCCTTCAGCTTCTCCGGATACGTGACGTTGACCGCCGCCACGGCATCCACGCCGAATATCTCCTTGAGGTCCTTGTTCGTCTCGGCGAGCACGCGGTAGTTGCCGGACTGCGACGCTTTGTACGCCTGGGCGTGGATCAGCGTCGCGGCGTCGACGCGGCCGGAATCGAGCGCGGCGAGCAGCGCCGGCGCGGGCATCTGCACCCATTTCATATCGCCGTTCGCGTAGTCGACGTTGACGTTGTGTTTCTTCCATAGCGCGATGCGGATCCACGTCGTGCCCGTCGACTGCAGCGCGTAATTGCCGATCGTTTTTCCCTTGAGATCGGCGAGCGCCTTGTAGGGACTGTCTTTCTTCACCCAGACGCCGGCGCCGAGCCCGCCCGGTGCGGCGCGCAGCGCGGCCGACAGCACGACGAGTTCGAGGCCGCGGCGCCTGGCCAGGGGGATCGCCATCACCGCATTCATGATGACGTCGAAGTTCTTGGCAGGCGTCGACTGGATCAGCGCGGGAATCGCCAGCGCCTTTGCCTCGATTTCGATCTTGTCGGATGTGACCTTGCCCGAACGGATGCCGTAGAGCACGCCCTCGAGCGCCGGGTCGAGCAGATAAGCATAGGTGACCTTGTCCTTGGCCGCGGCCGGTCCGGCCATGAACGCCGCCAGCACCGCCGTTGCCGCCGCGACGGCGGCCCATCGTCGATTCATCATGCGATTTCCTCCTCTATTATCGAATCTGCGGATGCCGCCGCACGGTCATGCTTTTCCAGTTGTCTGAATAATCCGATCAGATGAATTCGCTGCCGCTTCAGCGAGGGTGCGCTGTCGATGTCGCGCGGGCGGGACTCGTTGATCTCGATCGTTTCCAGGATCCGCGTCGGCTTGTCCGACAGGAGCAGCACGCGGTCGGCGAGCACCAGCGCCTCGTCGATGTCGTGCGTCACGAATACCACGGTCTTGCCGGTCTCGCGCCAGATCGAAATGATCTCGGCCCGCAGGCGGCGGCGCGTGTTGAGATCGAGCGCCGAAAACGGCTCGTCCATCAGCACGACATGCGGATCGACCGACAGGGCTCGCGCGATCGCGACGCGCTGGCGCTCCCCGCCCGAAAGCATGGCGGGGTACTTGCCCATATCCCTGCCGAGCCCGACCAGCTCGAGCAGCGCGCGGGCTTTCGCCTCCATCGCCGACCGGCTCGCGTCTCCATTGCGCAGTTCCATGCCGAGCACGACGTTCCCGAGCGCATCCCGCCAGGGTACGAGCCGCGGCTGCTGGAAGACGTAGGCCAGTTTCTGCCAGCCCTTGCTTGGCGGCTCGCCTTCCACCTCGACGGTGCCGGAATCGAACGGAAGCAGACCGCCCATCAGGCGCAGCGACGTCGACTTGCCGCAGCCGCTCGGGCCGAGGATGCACAAGAACTCGCCTTCGCGAACCGCGAAGGAAAGGTCGCGATAGATGGTTTCCTCGCGAAAGCGCACCGTGACATCCCTGAATTCAAGGATATCGCTCGGCATTATTGCGGCTCCTCCCAAGCGTGTTTCCGATCGCAGCTTAATGCATGCAATGAAACCTGTCCACGGCGTAGCGCGAGAGAGGAATCAACCGCGCAGCCGATATCGCAGCATGGGAGATCGTCCAGGCCTGCGATCCGATCGGTCCTCCCGTTGGCTGTTAGCGCCGCCTCTCTTTTCCCAGTGCCTGAGTGCTCAGATCTCGGTCAGGACTTCCTGCGGGAGTTGGGTAGCCACGAAGTATCTCCGGTCGAGGTAACCGGTACAGCGCAAGGCGATGATGACAGTGCGGACAGAGGCCCGTTCTCCATTGGGACACTCGCCTTCGGAACGACTATATTGTCAGTCTTTCTTCCACGGACGGAGGCGCCGTGAAAACGATCCTTCACTTGATTCTGGCTGGTTTGTTGTCCCTGGTTCTGGTGGCACACGGGGCGGATGAACGTGCACGTTGGCCCATCAAGACGAGTGTACCGATGCCAATGGAGGGGGCTGCTGTGGTGTCCTTCGATGAGCTGGTGAGTCTTCAACTGCCACCCGATCCTCGCAAGACAACTGCGAAAGGGGACTCCACCTACCAATCGAAGCGGTATCCGCCTTTCCCCAATCCGCTCGGGCTTAGGGAGGGGTCGATGGTGAGTCTGACAGGCTATCTTCATTTGGTGGCTTACGAGAACGATGGCGACTATCTCATTCAGATTTCTGCATCGCCCACCGATGGTAACAACGGCATCATCGTCAAAGTCCCGCCTGAAAGCGAAGGGCCTGCCGAATTACACCGCTACTTTGCCGCGGTTCGAAGGTTCGTCAGAGATCGTCTGCTCAGGGGCAAGGAACCCAGTTCCGGAGGGAATGTCATGGATCACCCACCCTATGTCGAAGTGGTAGGCCAGCTCTTCCTCGACGACTCGCATCTCAAGGGTCCTCCTCGCGGCAAGAGAAAGATGAAGGCGGCAACGTTGTGGGAGATCCACCCGGTCGTGGGTATTCGATTTGCCCCGAGGAAGTAGCCGTCTTGCAGCCGTGATCTACCGATCGCCGGCGATCATCCTCAGCGGGATGCCCGCTCGGCGGCAGGCGCGGGTCGCCTCTGCAGGTAGCGCTCCGGGCCAAGCGCCTTGAGCACCGCCAGCCCCAGCAGCTCCTCGTCAAGGTCGCCTTCGGCCGAGAAGAGATGCTGCACGCGCCCGCGCCCGGCGCAGGCCTCGATCGCGGGAGTGAGCAGTTCACCCATGGAGGCCACCATGCACCCGTGCGGCGCGACGTTCAGCACCACCTGCGCGCCATGGCGCAGCTCGGCGGCTGCCTCGCCGAGATAGGTGACCAGTTCCCCGGCCGGGCGCAGCGTCGGCAGCAGGGCGCGACTGCCTTCCATGAGTTCCTTGGTCGAGCGGGGCAGGTTTTCCCCCGCTGCCGCATACAGGGGGGCGGCGAGCAGTCGCCGCAGCAGGAACCGCCATCCCTCGGCGCGGCGCCGCACGGCACGCTGGCTGCGCAGCACGGCATCCCAGTCGCCGGG
>MEQX01000052.1:18510-31884 GCA_001770415.1 Betaproteobacteria bacterium RIFCSPLOWO2_02_FULL_63_19
TATTCGGCGTAGCCCCAAAGCGGGCTGACCACGAGGCGAAAGCGCCGAAAGCCGAGTATGGCGAGCAACGCGCGAAAGATCTCCTCGGCCTGCGCCACACGCATGTACGCTTCGCCGCTCACGGCAATCGTGATGCGTGTCCCGTCCGCCGCCGGTGGCCAACGCCGGCCGAAGTCGCGTAACAGGCGCAGCAGCGCGCCGTCGCGCAGCCGGTAAGCAGCGAACTTCAGCGTTGCGTCGAGCGGCCCGCGGCCGTTGGCAAACCGCAGCAGGCTCCGCGCCAACGGCCCGGGACCGTGATACGACTCGAGGTGGCGGTAGATCGCGGCGCACAGGGTGTCGTATTCACGAAGGAAGCGCGCGTACTCGGCGTGGTCGCGGCATTCGGACGCCCGGAAATGCAATTGCTGCAGCACAGCCTGCACGACGGCGGCGAGATACATGCGCGCGATCACCCATTGCGCGACGCCGAAGCTGTAGCCCTCCGTCTCGCCCGCCACGAGAAAATGCAGCGACGCGGCGCCCGATGCGTCGCAACCCGAATCGTTTCGCGCCGGGCCGATGCGGTCCCGGTGCGCCAACAGCTTGTGCACCTCGACATACTGCCCCTGCCGGCACGGGCCCGTTCCCTGGTTGTCGAGGTAGAGCAGACGGCGGCGTCCCGCCACTCGCGGATCGTTCGCCGCGCGCCGCCGCTCGAAGTCGGCAACTGCGCGCAGCAGATCGCCGTAGGTGGCCGCGAGCGGCGCGCATACCGCGTCGCCAGTGGCTTTGCGTCCCTCCTTGACCCGCGCCTGCAGGTCGTAGTCCACGCCGTAGTTGTCGATGCAGGTGAAGCCGGCGCCGCGCAGGGTCGCCGTTATGCCGCGATTGTCGGCGAGCGTTGGCACGTAGATCACGTCGGTGAGCGGATCAGGCGGCGCGTCGGCCTCGAGATCCGCGAGCCGGCGGATCTCGAACGGGTCGCCCCCGGCACCGATTCTTGCGTGCAGGCCCAGCTCGAGCTGTTTGACGTAAGTGTTGACTCGGCTCTCCAGGTGCGCGAGTTCCTTCAGCACCGCGTCGGAATGGATCAGCAGAAACGGCCGGTGCTTCATGATCTGCGCCGCGAGCGGCGCAGTCACCGAATCGGGACCGCAGCCGAAAGTCGATACCTGGATCACCGGCAACAGATCGGGACCGGACTCGATACGCTCAAACAGCGCGGCCAGCCGCGGATGTCGCAGCCGCTCATGCAGGCGCCGCCGCGCCACCGCGTCGAGCAGGGTGACAACGACGTGCGCGTTGCGCCAGTACACGTGTCCATAGTCGGAATCCAGCGCCAGCTCGAGCACGTACGACGGGATTGCGGCCATCTGTTTGTCACGCAGCAACCGCCGCACGTGGCTGTCGTAGAGGCCCGGGTTGAGCACGTATTCGCGGCCGACAACCAGCGCCACGCGCACGCCGCTCGCCAATGCCTCGCCGATCAGCTCGGCGGCGAAATCGGCCGCTTGCCTGCGCAGGCGCTCATGCGCCTCGATCGCAGCCGCCAGCGCCGCGCGCAACTGCACGGCTGGCGGCGCGATACCGTAGTGCGCCAACACCGGGGCGAGTCCTCCTTCGAGCTGCACGGCAAGCGCATCGACGGTGAGTGTCGTGAGGTCGAGGTGCATGAGGTGCAAGCGCGCCTGGGGGTGCGCCCGGCGAGCGAAGTCGGCAGCCACCGCGATCCCGCCCTGATTGACCGTGCAGGTACGTCCGAGGCTCGCGCCGTCCGTGGGAATGAATTCGATCTGCGGCGCGAGGATCATGCCGTGCGCCGCGCCTGCCAGTCTCACGAGCTGGCCAATCGCCCCGATTTGCGGCGCGCAAACATCGATGTTCAGCAGCGAATGCGCGTGACCGAGGTCGGCTTCCCGTACGTCGTCCACGTGGACCGGTACGCCGAGCCGGGCGAGCGCGTGAGCAAGCAGGAACGCCCATTCGGTGATGCAGAAACTGCGCGGGATGATGAGCCGGCGCGCATCCTCACTGCGCGGCTGGTCGCGAGCGATGAAATCCCAGATCTCCTTGTATGTGTCGCGCACCGGTGCGGTCGCGCCGGCGCGCTTGCTCGCAAACATTTCATTGATCGCGCTGCAACCGCCGAGGGTGAACGTAGCGAGCTTGGCGCCACCGGCGTCGCGGCAGGTCAAAGCGGCGCGGTTGCATACCGAAGCCGGGTCGCCGCAGGCGGCGCCGCGGCACTGGATGATCTTCCGGTCGAAGCGCGCCGACAACAGCCGTTGCGGCGCGATCGTTTCCTGCCCGTCGAGCCCGGTCTGCTGCAAACTGCGGATCAGGCCGAAGCAGGCGCGGTGGCCCGGGTTCGGTGGCACGAGCGAGAACGACCTGCCGGTGAGCGCCTGCAGCCGGTGGGTGACCGCAAGCGGCAACGGATCCGACAGCATGGTCTGGCCGTGCAGCAGTACCACGCAATCGGCGGGCAGGTCGACCTGCGGCCACAGCGAGCGCGCCATGTTCTCGACGATCGCCCAATTGGCGGCAGCGACGATCTCGGCGCGCGGCACGCCCTCGGCCTGCAGCTTGCGCCCGTTTTCCATAAGAAGCACCGCGCAGGTAGCATTGATCTGCGGCGCGCGCGGCGCGCGCATCGCCTCTGCACAGGCGGCAGCGGCGCCGGGGATGGCGAACATTGCCGCGAGCGTGTCCATCAGGCTGCCGGTACCGGCCGAGCACTTCAGGTTCATCGCGTTGCCCAGGAGTTCGGCTTCCTCCAGCGCGATGGTCGAGACCTTGGTGTCTTCGCCGCCGACGTCCACCACGATGCACACATCGTCGCGCAAGCCTTTGACCCCAAGTGCGCGCAGCCGTTCGAGATGCTCCCGCGCGCAGTCGATCGAGCCGCGCGCATGCGCGTAGTTCTCGACCAGCACCGACACGCGTCCAGCCAACGCCGGATACACCCGCTCGAGTGCCTGCTGGACCTGGAAGCGCGCGGAGCCGGTCACGCCGATGCCTCGCACCGCGAGTGTCTCGCCGCCGGCTTCGCGCAGCGCGGCGAAGGCGCGCTGCACCGTCTGAATCGTATCGCCCGAGTTGCTGTAGGCGGCCAGGTGCACGATCTCCCCGCTTCGCGCATCGGCGGCGGCGATCTTGGCCATCGTCGAGCCCACGTCCAGCCCGATCAGCAATGACTTCCCGGCGAGCGGCGCCGACGCGTCCTGATCCGGCAGCCGCAGGTAGCGGTGTTTCGCTTCGTAATCGCGGCGCAGCTCCGCCATCGCCGGATACTCAACCGCCGGACGGTGCCGCTGCGCGCGCGCAGGGGAATCGGCAATCGCCTCGGGTCCCATCCGGGCGACAAACTCGTGCAGTGCGTCGAGCAGCGTGTCGTTGTCGGCGTCGACGTCGATCTCGGCCACCCCCAGCGTGGCGAGGAAGTCGGCGGCGCAGTCGCGCGCGTACTGCCAGCGAAAGATGCGTCCGGCCAGAACGACCTTCGCGAAGCCCGGTGACACTCGGTGGCAGGCCTTCAGCACTTCGGACTTCAGCGTCACCGCCAGCGCCACGTCGAGCGGGATACCCTGGTTCTTGTCGGAGATCGTCGCCGAGGAACTGAATACCCCGCAGCGGTCGGCACGCACCGTTACGCTGGCGCGCCGCTCGGCGCCGGAAGCGCCCAGGTACTGCGTGAGCATACCGTCGACGTCGTTTCGCGCGAGGGCGAGCTTGCCCAGTACGCGATCGAGGTTGACCCCGGAGCCGGCGCCGCAGCGGGGATTGACGATCAGCAAATCGTTCTTCAGTGCGCCACTCCGGTCCACCCCGAGGAGGAGGTAGCCGGAGGCCGACAGCTCGACCCGCAAAAGCGCTGGCAGCGTGGTCCCGCCGGCGCGTCGCATCGCCAACCGTGCCGCCAGCCATGCCGTGGCCGCCGGCGTGAAGGTCCGGCCGTGTCCGATCGCTTTCTGCACCATTGGCGCGAGCTTTCCGGTCAGGTAGAGGGGCGGTCCGGTGCCAATTCTCGCCAATGCATCGAGCTGCGCGGCCACGGTTGCAACGAGATCGCCATTGGCATCAACGACGCGGTCCTCGACGACGCGCCCTTGGCGGTTGCGGCCCTGCAGGCGCGCACAGGCAACCCCCGCGTCGACGTACAGGCCCCACGCCTGGCCAGCGTCGCAGGCAGCGTGCGCAGTGCCTGCCTCATCGACGGCCCGCGCCCGTCGCGTTCCGAGAAACGGCCTTTTCATGGTCAGCTGCCCGATCTCAGGCTATATAACGCGGATCGTCCGTGCCGAACCCGGGGCTGGGGATGCCCAGCAGCCACGCCCGCGCTCATGCTTTCTGTTTGGTCATAACACGCATGCTCTCAGCATCGCCGCCAGCGGTTCCGGGTCGGCCAACCGATGATCGTTTCCGACTTCGACCAGCTTTGCCGCTGAATTCCTCGCCAACTCCTCGGAATCGGCAAACGGAACCGCGTCGTCGGCCCGGCTGTGCAGGATCACCGTGCCTGGCCTCACCCTGTTTGCGGTTCCCCATTTCTTCCATGCCGGGCAAAGCAGGACCAAGCGAGCATCGTCGCTGTCGAAATTCATCGCAACGGCCCCGCCTCGGCTCGAACCGACAACGACCCGCGGCAGATGCTTATCGAACTCGGCCTGGGCGATGCGCACAGCCTCGTCGAAATCGTCGTCTGGCAACTTCGGGTTGATGACCTCGTGGCCATGCGTGGCGAGGTAGGTCGGCTTCACGCCGCCAGGAACCGATTGCCAGCCGTGAAGAAAGAGGATTCTCATCAGGCGAAAGTTCACGCCTTGTAGCCGATCTGCCGCAGGAAGTCCTTCCGCCACTTGATCTCGGCCTCGTCCTCGACACCCTTGGGCGAGAACCCGTCGACGACACCCAGAATGCCTCGGCCGGAGTCTGTCTGCGCAAGAACGACCTCGGTCGGGTTGGCGCTCGCACAGAAGATGCGGCAGACCTCCGGCACTATTTTCAACGTGTTCAGAATGTTCACCGGATAGTAGCCATCGCCCAGGAAGACGATGAAGCCGTGTCCGGCTCCGATGGCGGCGGCATTCTTCCTCGCCAGTTCGATCATGGCCGGATCGGTGCCCGACCAGCGAACCAGGCACTTGCCAGACGCCTCGCAGAAGGCCAGTCCGAATTTGATGCCGGGCACGGCAGTGACCAGCGCCTCGTGGATGTCCTCGACCGACTTGATGAAGTGGGTCTGGCCGAGGATGAAGTTGGTGTCGTCCGGCTTCTCGATCTTGACGGTGATGAGTTGCATGGGTCATTCCTCCGCTCTTGATGCGCCATTTTTACCACACATCGGGAAGGAGCTTATGTCGTGCTCTGCGCGTGTACTCCTTGTGGCGCCGGGTCGGTTAATGGCTGTCCCCTGGCTGACGCTGACCCCGTTCTTGGACAGTATCAAATCAGGGTTCCGTCGCTACGCAAGCCGTGTTTCCTGACCCCGGTTGGCCTTGTGGATCCTGTCCAGTGAAACGCGGCGGATTGCATCCAAATCGACCCCCGCCCGTAAGATGCGTCGCCGGACAGAGGTGGACATCGCCGCGGGCGCGGTCGCGGTGCCGGTGAACACCGCCAAGGCGGAATTGCGCGAACGCGCGACGGGTAGGCTCGCCGCGCCATCCTGATTCGCGGTCCTCGTCTTCGACATCCCGCTTGCGGCGGCGCCGGGCGGCGCTAATTCGTCGAATCACGCGAAGAAGTTACACGAGCGTCTCGGTGTAAGGAATACCGCTTTCGGAGGACTAATGCTACGGGAGTCCCCCAAAACCCATTCGACCAAGGAGGAAACATGAACCGTGACATGATCATTCGCACCGCTCTGGCCGGCGTACTGGCCGCAGGAGTCTCGATCGGCGCCACCGCATTCGCACAGGATGCGAAGGGCATGGAAAAATGCTGGGGCGTCGCGAAGGCGGGAAAGAACGACTGCGGCAGCAACAAGACCGCGCACTCCTGTGCCGGGCAGTCGAAAAAAAATTACGACCCGAACGACTTCAAGGCGGTAAAGGCGGGCACCTGCGAGAAGATGGGCGGAAGCCTCACGCAAGGAGAACCCGGCAGACTCGCCAAGCAGAAGATGGGATGAGCGCGATGCCTGCCCTCGGAGCAGGCATCGGACTGCGTGCGCCGCACTACGCCGATTTCGCCGCGGCGCCGCAGCCAACCGGCTGGCTCGAAGTCCACAGCGAGAATTACTTCGGCGCCGGCGGCCGCGACCTGCAGATGCTCGAGCGCGTGCGCCGGGATTATCCGGTGAGTCTGCATGGCGTCGGCCTGGGTCTCGGCTCGGCACAGGGGTGGGACGAAGGTCATCTCGGGAAACTGGTCGCACTGGTCGACCGCGTTCAGCCGGCGCTGGTCTCGGAGCACTTGAGCTGGAACGCGACCGCCGAGGACAATCTCAACGACCTTCTGCCGCTGCCGCGTACCCGGGAAGCGCTGGCGTTGCTCGCGAGCCGGGTGCAACGCGTCCAGGACCGGCTGCGCAGGCGCATTCTGGTCGAGAACGTTTCCGCTTACCTGGAATTCGCCGAGGGCGACTTCGGCGAGGGCGAATTCATCGCCGAACTCGTGCGCCGCACCGGCTGCGGCGTGCTGCTCGACGTCAACAACCTGTACGTCAACCAGATGAATCACGGAACCGACGCGGTCGCAGTCATGCTCGCCGTTCCCACCGCGAGCGTGAAGGAAATCCACCTCGCCGGTCACCTGCGGACCGAGGACGGCCTGATCGACACGCACGGCGATCGCGTCGTCGACGCCGTCTGGCAGCTGTACCGCACCGCACTGGACCGATTCGGCCCGGTCCCGACGCTCATCGAGTGGGATACCGACATTCCGCCGCTGCCGGTGCTGCTCGGCGAAGCGGCCAAGGCGAGGGCGCTCATGGAGGATCGGCATGCCGTCGCTGCATGAACTGCAGGCCCGGTTCGCCGCGGCGTTGAACGACGCGAAGCAGACGCAACCGGCAACGCGCCTTTTCAGCGGGCCGCGCGCGATGACGCTCGCGCGTCTTGCGATCTACCGCGGCAACGTCCACGGCAACCGCGCGAACGCGCTGGCCGGAGCCTATCCCATCGCCAGGAAGATCGTCGGCGACGAATTCTTCGACGCCATGGCGCGCGAGTACGCGCGCGGGCATCGCTCGCGCTGCGGCGACCTCAACGAGTATGGCGAATACTTTCCGGATTTCGTGGCCGCTTTTCCGCATACCGCCGACTTGCCCTATTTGCCGGACGTGGTGCGCATGGAGTGGCTCGCGCACCGCGCCTATTACGCGGCCGACCCGGCGCCGTTCGACGCTTCGGCGTTGGCCGGGTTGCCGACCGAGCGCTACGGAGGCTTGCGTCCTCGGCTTGCCGGCGGCTGCGCGCTGCTCGAGTCCGCGTGGCCGCTCGGGCGCATCTGGACTCTGCATCAGGACGACTACGGCGGCGCGTTCGAGATCGATCTCGACGCCGGGCCTGACCGCGTGCTGATTCACCGTCCGGCCTGGCGGGTTCAGGTGTGCTCGCTCGCGCCGGGCGATTTCCGTTTTCTCGAGTCGGCGTCATGCGGGGCAACCCTGGACGATGCATTCGAAGCCGCCGCCGCCGCGGATGCCGACTTCGACCTTTCGAGGGCGCTGACGCGCTGGATCGATGCTCGAGTCATTGAAAACCTGGTATGAGCGCGCGCTGGGCGGGTTGCGTCCGCTCGCGCATGTGGTCGATCTCGCGATTCGCCTGGAAGTAGCTCAGGCATTCTTCCGTTCGGGGCTGGTCAAGATCGGCAACTGGGACGGCACGCTGTTTCTTTTCAGCAGCGAATACCGCGTGCCGCTGCTGCCCCCGGAGATCGCCGCCTACCTGGGAACGTTCGGCGAGCTGTTCTTTCCGCCGCTGCTCGCGCTGGGCCTCGCGGCGCGCTTCGCCGCACTGTCGCTGTCGGTGGTGAACGTTATCGCCGTGATCTCGTTCTGGCACGTGCTCAGTCAAAACGAAGCCGCGCTCGCCTCGCACGTGTACTGGGCAATGCTGCTGCTGGTCACGCTCAGTCACGGCCCTGGCGGGCTCTCGCTGGATGGTTTCATCCGGGCGAGGCTGCTGCGCTGATTCATGTCCGGTCACATTGAGTCCCGACCTAGTTCCGTGAACTCGCTGCGGAGTGCATCGACCGCATCATCGAGCCCACGGAAGGGAGATCCGCATACGTGGCGTAACCACCCGCCACCGGCAACAGCGCCGCCAGGACGAATACCCAGATCGCCAGGCTCCTGCCCAACGTCTTCACAACTCCCTGCGTCTTGGTGGATGAAAAAAGGATGAAATAAGCGAGGACCACTGCGAGCGTAGCGGGGATCAAACTGAAGAAGAAGTACATGGCGTCACCTCCTGGCGTCGGCCCGTGCACTAGGCAGCGGTCGCCCTCGGTGCGCCTTCTTCCTTCAGCTTGGCGATGATCTTGCCCGCCACCTCACGCGCCACCGCTTTGCGTTCGTCTTCGGGGACGTCATCCATCAGGAAGATGTCGGTGTATTTCCTGTAGTAGGGATGCGCGTCGATGTGGATCAGCTTTTCTTCTCCAACCAGTCCCTTCAGAACACGCCCGTGACATTTGAGAAAGCAGCCGTCGATCATGATGCTCTTTGCGGCTCCCTTGACCCATTCGGCCATCGACGAATGGGGCACGAAGAAGGTCTCGGCGTGGCAGGCACGCGCAAGAGAGGGAACCTCCTGCGCAACCAGGTTGGCCGCGAGCCTTGCGATTTCCCCCCGGATGCAGGGACCCTCGCAGGAGAGAACGGGGATGCTTCTCTCGGCGCTTTGTTGCTTTGCATACGCTTCGCCCGCGGGACAGTGGCCCTTGATCCCTTGAACTCCGAGGGAGAAGTCCGGTGTATAGGCATTCATTTCGACCTCCATTCCTGTGTCGATCAGCATGCGGGCGGCGTACCGCCCCCGATAGCCGCGGCTCATGCAGCCGCCTGCTTCCACCCCTTTAGACGAGGTGGCGCCCGAAAAGGATACGGGGGGTCAGCAGGACGACTTGCGGTCGCAGGCGAGGCCGCTACCCTCGTCGCGATAGAAACTGCACCCCTCTTGCAGGTCGTTGCGCAGCTTCTCGCGGGCGCGGTGCAGGCGGATCTTGACGGTATCGAGACTGACCCCGAGGATCGCCGCGATCTCCGCGTTCTTGAATCCTTCCATCTCGCTGAGCACCATCACCATCCTGTAGTGCTCTGGCAGGTGGTCGATGAATTCGCGGATGCACGCGCTCATCTCGGTGCGAATCGCGATCGCTTCCACCGACGGCGTTCGCGCGTCGAAGGGAACGTCGCTTTCGTCGAGATCGGGGTCACCGTCCAGCGGCTGCTCGCGGACCGGCGAGCGCAGCTTGTCGATGGCCACATTGGTTGCGATTCGATAGATCCACGTGGCAAGGCTCGAGTCGTTGCGAAATTCAGGCAACCCGCTGCTAACCCTGAGCATGACGCTCTGAGCGAGGTCCTCCGCCTCGCGCTCGCCGACCAGACGCGCCAGATAGCGCAGCACCCGGGGCCGAAAGCTGTCGTGAATGCGCTGGAATTCGGCTGGCGTCATGCCGAAAATTGAGGCACATCCGGCGCCTAAGATGTTGATTTATGTCAACCGCGAGCCTCGGCGCGCCCGCAGGGCACCTGCTGAATTTCCCGCGGGAAAACCGGCGTTGGGCCAAGCCTCCAGACTACCTGGTGGGCCGTGGCAAATTCGCACCACCGACCCGCGGATCAACGGTCGGAGGGTAGGTCCGGTTCGGGTGGAAAGCGCCGGTTCAGGTCCTCGGAAGGCGGACGTGACCGGCCACGAGGACCAAACCTTTCAGCGCATCCACCCCATCATTGCATTGGCTGTGTTCGCGCCCTGAGCGTGATACCCTCGAACCCGACCACCAACACCTTGTCGCCAACGGCCATCGGCTCGTCCTCGATATCGGCGGCCCAGAGCTCTCCACCCAAGCTCAATACGACCTGCCGCCCCTCGCGTCGCTCGACTGTTCCCGTAGCTCCGATCAGGGCCTCGATTCCGTTGCGGACCGGCATCCTCCACGCTTCGAGTGCGATCGCGTATACGATGATCGAGATTCCCACCGCGCCGGCATAGACAGGGATCGCCACCTCCACCGGCAGCAACCACAGCACGGGCAGCGCGATGATGGGGAGGGCGAGGATTACGTGGCACATCGGCGCCGCATTACGCTATTTGAAAACCTCAATTCCATATCGCGGTTTCCTTCGCTGCGTGCCACGATCTGGACATCCGCGGAGCGGCGACCGGACCGACTCTTCACTTCAATTGCCAGCGAAATGTCCTGGCCGCGGCTTCCCCTGGACGTGATATGCGCAATTCAAGCACCTCGGGTTGCGGCGACAGCGGCTCGAACCGCAATAATGTCTTCAGTCATATCATGTTTTGATGGGAGCTCTGCCCGCGCTCCGAATTGTGCTTCGCGCCTTGTGCGCGGCACCCGATCGCAGCTCTCCGCAATACGGTGGCATCGTCCGTTTCATCGCTTCGAGCGTCTTTTGGTACTGCCGATTTGAAATTGGAGTTTCTTCGCCACAGGCGATCAGGGGGTCACGTTGGCCGCAAAGGCCAGTTCGAGCGGACGTCCGGCGTTGTGTTCTATGGTGACAACCCGGTCTATCGGGCCGATTCCGGCGGGCCCGTGAGCGGCCGGATCGAACACCACCTCGACCATGGCCTCTTCGTCAGGCTGAAGCGTCTCGTTCAACGCGGGTATCGGGGTATGCCCCGGCATGCCCACTGGAGGAAATTTCCGTCCGCTGCTCTTCACAAGCGCCGCGGTCGTGCACATGCAGGAGGTGTACATCTTGTCGAGAACGATCGGTGCTGTGCTCGCATTCCGGAACCGGTAGCGATGAGTAACCTTGCCGGCAGCCATCGATATTGAACCGAAATTGAAGTTCGTTTCGCTCGCCCTCAGTGGACCGGAGGAAGCGCGCGCTACCGGACTTGCAGACGCGGTTGAGCGGGGCGCGACGGTCGCCGACCTGCTCGCGCCCGGATCGGGCATGGCGGCGATGACCATGCCGCCTAGGACCAAAATGCCGGCGCAAACGCCGACGATGATTTTCGTCCTCTTGATCAACTGTGCTCCTGCCGCGGAACGTTTCGCGGAATTGCTCGCTGGAATGCCCGATTCGCTTGTTGCGGATTTGTCCATTTCGTTCTCCCGTCGAAACTATTCGTCGAATTGGTGGGCGATGAAGCGTGTCTGGAACGATCGGCGCTGGCCGGGTTCCACGGCGTCCGGATTCGACCGCGGTCGGCTTTGCGCATCTTCTTCGCGTTCGCCCGCTTCAGGAGCAGGCGGGTGCCCGGCTAACTGATGCAGTGTGTCGAAATGGGCGCGAATCAGATTGCGGCGCCATGTGGCGTCGGAGGGTTCGTTCGCGTGTCGGCTCCACGCGTGCGGGGCATCGCCCGGACTGCTCCGGCGAACTGTGGCTGCGTTTGTCGCGGTGTTCGCTTCAGGTCGATCGGGACCGTGGATTCGTAGTGCTGCATCCGCCGGACTATCAGGCTCCAAAAGGTAAGCGACGGCGATGCCAGTCGGAAAAACCAGAAGCAGCGCAATGGTCACGCGCAGTCGGTGTCGGGAGCCGAAGCGGGGAAACCAAGCGGGCGTTTCGCGTCTGTAACGTCCGTATTCCTCGCCGAATTCTGCCAGCGCTTGCTCTTCTTCGCGCTGTGCCAGCCGGAGATACATGAACACCAGGATCGGAAACATCACCACCGTTGGCAGTGTGGGCCACTGCAGCAGGAATCCGAACATGATCGACCCAAATGCCAGGTACTGAGGATGTCGCACCAGGGCGTAGGCGCCGGTCATCGCCAGCCTTTGTCGGCGCTGCGCGCGGTAGAGCACCCGCCACGCCGACGCGAGCAGGATGAAACCGCCGAGCACAAACACCGAACTCAGCATGTGGAACGGTCCGACATGCGGGTCGCCGCCCCAGCCAAACATCATCTCGAGTAGGTGCCCGGAATCGTGGGCGAACCAATCGATTTCCGGAAACCGCTTCGCCAGCCACCCCGAAACAAGGTAGATCGTCAGCGGAAAACCGTACATCTCCGTGAACAGCGCGACGAGAAAGGCAGAGAACGCGCCAAACGAGCGCCAATCGCGCGGGGACTTGGGCCTGAAGAAACCGAACGCGAACGCAATGAATACCAGCGAATTGATCGCGACGGCCCACCACAAACCGTATTCCGGATACGCTTCGTTCATGCTTGATCCTGTCCCTGCTGGTCCCGGTCACGCACCATCGTGGTCAGACCAGACCGATCCGCCCAAGCAGGAATCGCCAAGTCGACGAGGATCATCTGGGTGCCGAATCCAGGGAGTTCTTTGGCGCGCTGCTTGCTCGGCGCATCGCCGGGTCCGCCATCGCCAAGCGCTTCGCCTCGTCGATGCTTCCCTGGATCGATTGGGCGAATTCCGAGCCCGCGGGGATGGAGGCCCGCAGGCGTTCCCACTGTTGCACCGCCAGGGCGAAGTCCTTGCGGTTGAACGCGACGGTTCCTGCAAGCGCAAGCGCCTTTGCATTGTTCGGGTCTGCGCGGAGCGCGCGGTCGATCAGTTTTTCAGGCTCGCCCTGCAGGCGCCCTCCCTGGGCCATCGCCAAGGCATCAGCGTAATCGGCAAGCAGTTGCGCATCGTCGGGAACCAGCGCAATCGACCTGGCGTATGCCGCGCCGGCTTTGTCGAATCGTCCCAGGACGGCTTGCGCACGCGCGAGCATGACCCAGCCCTTGAAGTCCTGCGGGTTCTTTTCGAGGCGTGCAGCGAGCCGACCGATCATCGCGTCCATCTGCTGTTGGCCCAGGCCATGCGCGCGGTCGACGTGCCGCGTTAGCAGCGCGGCCGGGTTGCCTACCGCGAGATAGACGGCGATCGCGATCAGCGGCACCGCGATCGCCGCTGCGAGGCCCATCAGGCGATGACGCCGCGGCGGGGGCGCGGCAACGGGCGTCATGGCCTCGGGCAACTCTTCAAGCAAACGGATTTCGAGTTCGCCGCGCGCTTGATCGTACTCATCGGCGCCCAGTCTTCCATTTCGCCGTTCGCCATCCAGTTCCGTCAACTGATCCCGATATACCGAGAGGTTCTGTTCGGACCACGCCCTCGCAATGCCGGACTTGCGACCTCCATTCAGCAGTGGCCCTACCACGAACAACGTCGCGACAAACGCAAGCGCTGTCGCGACAATCAAGAACGTGATCACGATTGCTCTCCGATGCCGTTTGTTCCAAGCAGGTCCTGCGCGCGGGCCCGCGCGACGGCGCTGACCGGGGCGGT
>MEQX01000052.1:31907-56479 GCA_001770415.1 Betaproteobacteria bacterium RIFCSPLOWO2_02_FULL_63_19
AGCGCGCCGACAGGCCGAATGCCAGAAGCAGCAGGATCGCCGGTCCGACCCACAAGACCAGCGTTGCCGGTTTCAGCGGCGGGCGGTAAAGCACGAAGTTGCCCTAGCGCGCCAGTTCCTAGCGTTCGTGTCCCGCGGCTGCGGGGGCGGGCTTCGTTTGCGTACCTGCGGTTTCGGACGGTTTGTCATCGGCACCGTGCCCGGCGCCGCAGCAATCTGCGGCGCCGGAGCTCTTGCCGTCAGAGCTTTCGCTCTCCGTGCGCTTGTCGCGCGCGGCGTGCCCACCGCCGCAACAGCCGCCGGCAGCGCCGCCGCGCATCATATAGATCACCAATGCGGCGAATGCCAGCCAAATCCAGTTCTGCGACAGCCATTCCATGATTATTCCCAGATTGAGAAGTTGTAAGTTCCCGCGGACAATTGCTTTGCGTTCGCGATCCGTTCGACGCATACATCATGCACGCGCGTGTCCGACAGCAATCTGACGCGGCGATTACATCTCTGTAATCTTTGCTCGGACGTCAGGTGATTCATGCACAATCCAGGCTGGCAAACAGCAGGCGAAGGGCGGCGATGAAGATTCTGATCGTCGAGGACGAACGAAAGACCGGCGACTATTTGACGCAGGGACTTGCCGAAGCGAGTTTCGTGGTGGACCTCGCCCGCAACGGAATGGACGGCGTGCACCTCGCCCGGACGGAGGACTACGACCTCGTCGTGCTCGATGTCATGCTTCCGGGGATGGATGGGTGGGAGGTGCTGCGGGCGATACGCTCTGCGGGCAAGACCATGCCCGTGCTTTTCCTTACGGCACGCGACCAGGTCGAGGATCGCGTGAAAGGTCTGGAGTTGGGCGCTGACGATTACCTGGTGAAACCGTTCGCGTTCTCGGAGTTGCTTGCGCGAGTGCGCTCGCTGCTGCGGCGGGGAAAGGCGAAGGAACCGGAGATGCTCCGGGCAGCCGATCTCGAGCTGGACGTGTTGCGGCGCCGTGTAACGCGCGCAGGTCGTCGGATCGATCTTACCGCCAAGGAATTCGCTCTTATGGAACTATTGCTGCGGCGTCGTGGCGAGGTACTGCCGCGTTCGCTGATCGCGTCCCAGGTCTGGGACATGAATTTCGACAGCGACACCAATGTGATCGAAGTGGCCGTGCGGCGGCTGCGCGCGAAGGTGGACGACGATTTCGAGCCCAAGCTCATTGTTACCGTGCGCGGCATGGGCTACGTTCTCGAGGTTCCGGATCAGGCGTAATGCAGACGAAGTCGGTCACCTTTCGTCTCACTCTTTTCTTCTCCACGGTATCTACCGCTGTGCTGCTCGCGGTCGGATATCTGGTCGGCTCGCTGGTGGAGAGCCACTTCATCGAGCAGGACATGCACGAGCTCGACGGCAAAACCGAACTCGTGCGCACGATTCTAGCCAAGGTCAGTTACCGCAGCGACCTGGATCCGATACCGCAATTGCTGCAGGATGCGTTGGTTGGACACCCCGGCATATCCATCAGGATCGTCGGGCCCGAGGGGCGTACCTTGTTTGCCTCGTCGGATGCGGTGTTTCTCGACGCCCCCATGGAAGATGCCTCGAGGACGAACGTTCCGGACCGGCGCGGGCCGGTGGTGCGGGAACGCGGCGCGCACGCGTTCAGAGAGCTTGAAACCATGCTGCCATTGGGAATCGCGGGCATTCCCCCGACCCGCGTGCTGGTCGCCGTCAATATCGATCACCAGCGCGATTTCATGAGCGCCTTCGGCAGGATACTTTGGCTTTCCATCGCCGCGGGCATACTGCTTACCGGCGTACTGGCATGGATCGCCGCGCGTCGCGGTCTCGAACCGATTCGCCGCATAGCGGCGCTGGCCCAGAATATTTCGGCCAGCCGGCTGGGTGAACGTCTGGCGATCGAGACGGTTCCCCCGGAGCTGTTCGATCTGGCGTCGGCGTTCAACGCGATGCTTGCGCGCTTGGAAGATTCGTTTCGGCGCCTGTCGGAATTTTCCTCCGACATCGCCCATGAGCTGCGAACTCCGGTGGGCAACCTGGTGACGGAAACGGAAGTCGCGCTTTCGCGCGCCCGCTCCGCCGACGAATACAGGGAGGTGCTCTATTCCAATCTGGAGGAATACAGCCGTCTGTCTCGGATGATCGGTGACATGCTTTTCCTGGCCAAGGCGGACAACGGGCTGATCGTGCCCCGGCGCGAGCATGTCGACCTCGGCGCCGAGACGCAGGAGCTTTTTGCGTTCTACGAAGCCTTCGCCGAGGAAAAAGGCGTCCGACTGATCCTCGACGGCGCCGGTGCGATACTCGGCGACAAGCTGATGATTCGGCGTGCGTTGAGCAATCTGCTTTCCAACGCGCTGCGCTATACCTCGAGCGGCAACGCGGTGAAAGTCAGCATCGGCGCATTGGAATCCGGCGAAACGCGACTGCAAATCGAAAATCCGGGCGAGCCGATCGAACCACAGCATCTTTCGCGCCTGTTCGACAGGTTTTATCGGGTGGATGCCTCGAGACAGAAGACGGGTGAGGGGACCGGTCTCGGGCTACCCATCACCAAGTCCATCGTCGATGCACATCGCGGGACCATCATGGCCTCGTCTGAAAACCGAGCGACGTGCATCGAAATCCGGTTTCCGGCCGCCGCGTCAGGTTGACGGAGGGCATCGACACGGTTTCCCGGCGCGATGACGGTTGAGCCGTGCTGCGGTGCCTTTCCTTACAAATACGTAATCCGGCTGTCATGTTGACGACAAGGGGGGATTGCCAGACTGGGCTGCTACCCGGGAACTCCGGGAGTCTGCCGTGGCGCTGCGCCGCTCGCGCGGCAGAAGCCCGACCAACGGGTGCCTGCCCTAGTCGATCGGCATCGGCCCGGGATCCGGCGCTCGCTGGGTAAGCCTACTCAAAACGAAAGTAACCTCCATGTCTATCGCAGGATTCTTCAGAGCAGTATTGCCGGGACTGGTCCTTTTCGCGACGCTCACATACGCCCAGGATCACAGGGCTAGCGACGAGGCGCTGGTCAATCGAATCAAGGATGCGGTCATCAGGGAACTGCGCAAAAGTGGCGAACTGGACCGCGCTGTTGACTCTGGCATCGGCCGTTACCTCGAACGGCAGCGCGCCGAGGCGGAACAACGGGAGCGGCGCGAGGCGGACGCGCGAACGAGCAAGCTTCGGCCGGTATCCAAGAGCCGGGATCACATCCGGGGGAATCCGGCGGCACCCGTTACGCTGGTGGAATACTCCGACTTCGAGTGTCCTTTCTGCAAGGCTTTCCACAGCACCATGAAGCGACTGGTGAATGAATCCAACGGCCAGGTTAACTGGGTGTACCGACATTTTCCCCTCGATACGCTCCATTCGAAGGCCCGCAAGGAGGCCGTCGCGTCGGAGTGCGCGGCTGAGCTCGGCGGAAACGACGCGTTCTGGAAATTCGCCGACAGATTTTTTGAGCTGACGCCATCGAACGACCGAACGGACGTCGATACGGTACTGCCGCGAATTGCCCGCGAGATCGGCCTTGACAGAGCACGATTCGCCTCGTGCCTGGCGAGTGGTAGACATGAGCAGCGCGTCGCGGAGGATCTTCGCGAGGCAAACGCCACCGGCGGACGGGGCACGCCCTGGAGCATTGTTGTATCAAAGAACGGCAAGACGTATTCGCTCTCGGGAGCGCAGCCCTACGCGGCGGTGAAACAACTTGTCGAACTGGCGCGCGGGAAGCAGTGACGCGGGCCGGCCATCTGACCGATTTGGGAGTCGCCCTGGGCCGGGTGTTTGTTCATCCCTCCTACGTTCTGCTCGCTGGTGTACTCGCGATACTCACGTTTCTTCTGGCCGTACTATTTCCGAATTTCGGATTGATCAGTGAGATATTCGCGGACGCCAGCGTGCCGATGGCGGCCAAGCTCGGTATCGCGCTGAGCCTGCTCGGCGGCATCGGCACGAATTTCAGCTTGCTCTCTGCCGGCTATACCGTCGCGATCGCCATCCTATTCGGTCTTACGGTCGCGATGATTGCCTTTTCCATCAGACAGCGGAGTATCGGCGCCACCCGAAGGAGCATCGCGCTTGGCTCCGGCGCGATGCTGAGCGGAGTGCTTGGCATCGGATGCGCCGCCTGCGGCTCGTTGATCATGGGAGCGGTCGTTCCGTTTCTGGGCATCGCAGGGGCGGTCGCGATGTTGCCGCTCGATGGCCAGGAATTCGGCATCCTGAGCGTTGCGCTGCTCTTCATTTCGCTGCTGCTGGTCAGCAAGAACATCGCGGAATCGGCCGCCTGTGCGCTGCTTCCAGACGGGGGCGATCAAGGGTTCTGAGTCATCCCTCTGCGCTCGGCGCGGATTCGTTTTCGGGCATTCCGCGACGGCATTTACCCGTTGCCCGGTCGGGGCGATTGAAGCGGCGCCTGGTCATCGAGCGCTTCCACCGCTTGGACCGGTCCGGCTGCGTTATCCGCGCGCAACGCCGCGGGCTTCTGATCTCCTGTCCTGTGCATTCGGTGCATGAATTTCATATCCGCTACCAGACCGATGCCGAAACCCGCGGCTGGCGCAATGTAAGTCCATGGGCCACCCAGCGACTGCCCGACGGCCATGCCTCCGACTAAACCTACGCAACAAAGCATGTTTGTTCCCCTCTGCTGTTTTATTCGATTGAATGCCGAAGACGAACGCCTGTCGGGGTCTGTTCGGCGAATTTGCCAACCGACAACCAATGTAATGGCTTGCCACTTTCATTGGCATGACCGACGCATTACATACGCGTAATCAAACCGTCATGTTGACGCCACGCCCAATGCGTCACGCCAGAACCTGTCTCGAAATGAGCCAGGTGTGCGTTGCCACGATCGCGCCACAAGCGGCTCAGCCATCTTGGTGCACTGCTGCCAAGGCAGCGTGCGCTCCCGCAACGTGCACAAGTGCTACCCATTTCTCCGGAATGAACCGTGACCGGCCTGTCGGGAAGGGCAGTTGCCCAAAGCCGCCGTCCGGGACGTGGCAGTCCGACGCGGATCCGCGAGTTGCGCGTATGCCCTTGGTCGGCGGACGGGCGCGGTAATTACACTTGTGCAGCGCCGCCGCTACTGGAATAACATCGTCCAGGCCCTGAACGAGCTGCCGCGCTGCCTTCAGCGTGGGCCGCAGAACCCGCAAGGAGACACCATGAACGCACTCACGATCCCGAAGCCCGAGGCGAACAGCGGCGAAGACGCCTTCCACCGCCGCATCCACCAGAATCACATGTTCGGCCTGTGGGAGATCGCCAGCCAGATGACGCCGCACCCGCAGCCGCAGATGCTGCCCTGGCTGTGGGACTGGAAGACCACGGAATCGCTGGTGCGCGAATCGGGCACCGCGGTGCCGGTTGGCGAGGAACGGCGAGCGATGCAGCTCTTCAATCCCGGATTGTCAGGAGCCTGGGCGACGACCAACACGCTGATCGCGGCCGTGCAGGTGCTCCTGCCCGGCGAAGTCGCGCGCTCGCACCGCCATACCCCGGCCGCGCTGCGCTTCATTCTCGAAGGCAGTGGGGCCTACACTGCGGTCGAGGGCGAACGCGTAATGATGGAACCGGGCGACCTCATTCTCACCCCGAGCTGGACCTGGCACGACCACGGCAACGAAACCAACGAGACGGTGGTGTGGATGGACGGACTGGACGTTCCGCTGGTGAAGGCGCTGAACACCATGTTCTTCAACATGAACCCGAAGCAGCAGCCGCCGCTCACTGAACCGATCAACGGTTCGCAACGACTGTACGGGCACGGGCGCCTGTCGCCGACGTGGATCAAGGGCACCACGCTGCACTCGCCGCTGCTGCTGTACGCCTGGAGCCAGACGCTGGAAGCGCTTGACGCGCTGCGCGACCGCGAAGCAAGTCCATTCGAAGGCGTGGCGCTGGAGTACACACACCCGGTCACTGGAGGCCCGGTGCTGCCCACGATCGGCTGCCAGGTCCAATTGATCCGAAAGGGCGAAGCGCTGCAGGCTCGGCGAGTCACCGGCACCTCGATCTTCTGTGTCGTGCAGGGCACGGGGCATAGCGTCATCAGCGGCAAGAGCTTTGCATGGACCCGCGGCGACATCCTCGCTCTGCCCTCGTGGGCGCTGCACGAGCACGCGTGCACGGGGCCCCAGGACGCAATTCTTTTTTGCATGACCGATCGGCCGGTGATCAAGGCGCTCGGATTCTGGAGGGAGGAGGCTTACGCGGACAACGGCGGGCACCAGAAGGTCAGCGAGGAATTTCAGCCCGGCAAGGGGTGAGGGGGCTGCTCCTCGGCGGCGTTGCGGCGATTCGTGCCGCCGCAGGCGAGGACGTCGTCGGCAATCGGCGCGCGGGGGACCCGTCCGGTGCGACCGGCATCAGCCCGCCTGGCCCCGCGGGCCAGCCGTCACGACGCGATACAGCCGGATCATCACGATCGCAAGCAGTACCACCCCAGGTATGGTCCCGTGGTGCACGCCCCAGATGGCCAGCGGATCGGCGCGCCCGGCGACGACGATCGGGATCGCGAGCAGGATGCCGAGCAGCGCCTCGCCCGTGATCAAGCCGGCCGCGAAGAGCAGCCCGTGGCGCTCGTCGGCCGTCTTGAGTGCGGCGAGCGGCCCGCCGGCGGCGGATCGCCGCCGGTAGAAGCGATCGGCCGCCCAGGCGATGGCGCCGCCCAGCAAGATCGCCACAGCCAGCTCGAGCGGCAGATAGATCCCGACCGCCACCGCGAGCACCGGTGTGCGGAACGCGCTCGCGCGCCGCTCGAGCCAGACGTCGAGCACGATGATCGCAGCGGCGACGACCATGCCGATGATCACCATGGCCCACGGCAGCCCGCCGCGGAACACGCCGCCTGCCACGGCAGCCATCAGCGTCGCCTGGGGCGCAGCGAGAGGTCGCGGATGCGCGTCCGTGGGCACACCGATGCCGTAGGCCTGCAGCAGCAGCGTGAGGATCGGCGCCATCACGAACGCGGCGGCGAGCACGCCGACGCCCTCCATGATCTGTTGCTTGTACGGCGTGGCGCCGACGATGCGCCCGGCCTTGAGATCCTGCAGCGTGTCGCCGGAGATGGCGCCGGCGCAGGCGACGACCGCGCCGATCAACACCGCGGCGGCGGGTCCGACGGCGCTCTCGGTGCCGAGGAACGCGAGCAGCAGCAGGGCCGACGTGAGAATCGTGGCGATGGTCACGCCGGAGATCGGATTGTTGGACGATCCCACGAGTCCCGCCATGTACCCGGCCACCGCGGAAAACAGGAACCCCGCCACGAGCATGAGCACCGCCATGACCGCGGCCACCCAGAGGACGTGCGTGATCGCCCAGAAGACGAAAAACAACGGGATGGAGCACGCGGCCAGCGTCACGCCGACCCACGGCATCGGCGCGTCGCGCTCGGTGCGCTCGATGTTCTGCGCGCCGGCACGCGAGCGCCGGTACGCTTCGAGGCCCGCGCCGATGCCGCCAATGAGGCTCGAGCGCACCTTGACGAGCGTCCACACGCCGCCGACCAGCATCGAGCCGACGCCGATGTACCGGGTCTGTGTCGACCACAGGCGGCCGGCCGCGCCCAACGCGGAATCGGCCTCGGGAAGCCCGATGACCGCGCCAACGATCGGAATCGCCACGAACCAGTTCAGCGCCCCGCCGAGGAAGACGAGGATGGCGATGTTGAAACCGACGATGTAGCCTACGCCCACCAGCGCCGGCGACAGGTTGGTGCCGAAGTACACGACGGTGTTGCCGGCGTAGCGGGCCCACTCGAGAACGCCGCCCCAGAGCCGCAGCCCGGTATCGCCCAGCTTGAACAGGGCGCCGATCACCGCGCCCCAGGCGATGTACTTGATCCCGGCGCCCCGCTGGTCGCCGATCTTCAGGACCTCGGCGGTCGCCACGCCTTCGGGAAAGCGCAACGGGTTCTCGACGATGAACGCGCGGCGAATCGGAACGCTAAACAGCACGCCGATCGTGCCGCCCAGGGCGGCGATCAGCGTGGTCTCCCAGTAGTTGAAATGAGTCCAGGCCCGCAGGATCACCATGGCGGGGAGGGTGAAGATCACGCCGGCGGCGAGGCTTTCGCCGCTTGAGGCGGCGGTCTGCACGATGTTGTTCTCGAGGATGTTCGAGTTGCGGAACATCCGCAAAATGGCCATCGAGATGACGGCGGCGGGGATGGATGCCGAAACCGTGATGCCGGCAAACAGGCCGAGGTACGCGTTCGCGCCACCCAGCAGCGCCGAGAGCACGATGCCGAGCACCATCGCCTTGATGGTGACCTCGGGAAGCGTCACGTGCGACGGGATGTACGGCTCGTGGCGCGGCTTCAAACTATCCCGACGGGGCCCAGCCGGCCGGCTCGCCCAGCTCCCTCAGCGTGTGCGCCGCGTGCTGCGTTTTCTGCGCATGGTGGCCGCAACGCGCCCGCGGGTCGGAACCGTGCGTCGCTCCGTAGTTCTATCTTCATTCCGGCGGAGCCTGAGCGTCAGCGCCTTCATCACGTCCAGCGCAAACGAGGGCGTGGTCTTTATCAACTCCTGAAAGCGTTTCAGATCGATCGGAAACACTCGAGCGGCACTTTTCGCGCGGGCCGACGCACTGCGCACCGCGTCGTCGATTAACGACATCTCACCGATGAAAGCTCCCGGATGCGCGACTTCGATAACCGATTTGCCAATGACCAATTCAACCTCGCCCTCGATGATCATGTACATCGCCGATCCCGGGTCGCCTTTACGGAATATGTACTCGCCGGCGGCAAAATGTTTAAGTTCAGGCAAATCGCGAAACAAATGTATCGATCCCATTTTCTTGGTCCATTCCACGCTTCGTTCGTATTGGTGACTGTCGGGTATCCCGGTTCGCCCTTGCATTGTGCCTTCTCCTGCCCGTTTTCGCGACAGGACGGCAGTGTAAGTCTATCGCGTGCGGCGCCCACAATCCACAACATCGCTGCCATCGAGTGTTGCGTGGCGAGGCGGGCGGCCGGAGGCGCAGCTGACGTCGGAGCTGAACCAAGGCTGACCCCGAATTCCGAGCCGCCATAAGACTGCGATAAGACTGCGCGTTCGGCAATCCCCATCCGACCCATGGGCAGTACCTCACACGGACATCAAATGCGTGTCGGCGCGCGGATATATACCTTGCATGTTCACATTATCGGCCGGGGATGCAAGAATATTCAGCCGCGTAGACGCTTTAGCGCGCCAGGACCGGTTGACATGCACCGCGCGCGTTGCATTGCCCGCCGAATCGCCGCCGTTGCACTCGTGTGCTGAATGTCAACAGGCCGTCGATATTGGCGGCGAAAACAGTTCAATGTCATAGAGGTATCGATGCTGCAACCAATTGGGGTCATCTGCACGATCATGGTCGCGTCGCTGTATCCGGCTCTGGCTCATGGCTGGGGCCCGGAAGGCCATGCGATCGTCGCCGAGATCGCACAGCGAAGACTTGATCCGACTGCGCGGGGCGCCGTCCATGCGCTGCTCGGAGCGAACGCGTCGCTGGCGTCGCTATCGAGCTGGGCCGACGATGTGCGGGTTCAACGAACCGAGACGTACAACTGGCACTTCGTCGACATCCCATTGGCCAGCGGCGACTACGACGCGGCGCGTGACTGTCGGTCATCGGCCAAAGGCGATTGCGTGGTCGCGGAAATCGATCGCCTCGGCCGCGAGTTGCGCTGCGCGCCGGCGCTGGAAACGCGCGTGGAGGCGCTCAAGTTTGCCGTGCACTTCGTCGCCGATATCCACCAGCCGTTGCATGCCGTCGGCGACGAACGCGGGGGCAATGACCAGCCGGTGCAAGGTAGCGTTCATGGCAAGATCTGCAAGGGACAATGCGATGTCGCGCCGGAGGCGACGAACCTCCACGCTCTCTGGGACAGTCTTCTCATTCGCCGCACGGTGTGGAACTGGGGGGCCTACGTCGCTCGTCTGGAGGGCGCCTGGCTTCGCAGCGACGGCTTCGAGCAGCGGATGACCGGTGACACCGCCGCAGACTGGGCGTTGCAGTCGCATGCGGTCGGCCGGACGATCTGGGCGCCGGACCTCGTACCGCCGGACGGCGCCATCGATGACAGCTACTACGAAACCGTCCTGCCGATTCTCGATCAGCAACTCGCGTTGGGAGGCGTCAGGCTCGCGCGTTTTCTCAATGAGGCATTCTCCTCATCGGCATGCGGCGACGGCGCAGACGCGGTATCCGGAACCCTTCCGTCGGCAGCCACGGGGCTGACGCCTGCGTCGAATCTTGGTGATTTGAAGGGTGAGCTGACACGCTACCATGACATGCGCCGCGACGACGGGCAGTCCGCTTACGAGCGCGATCAGTTCGCGGTGGGCGAGGCCGCGACGGCGTGGGTCAAGCTGCAGGCCGCGCAAGTCGGCAGGCCGGCCATGGTCCTCGACATCGACGAAACCTCGCTCGACAACTGGCTGGAGATCAAGCGCAATGACTTCGGCTATATCGTGAAAGGGACATGCACCCTCGAGCCGGGTACGAGTTGTGGCGCGCTTGCCTGGAACGCATCGGGCAAGGCGCCTGCAATCAAGTCAACGCTTGCACTGTTCGAGGCGGCACGCGCCAGCGGCGTCGCGGTATTCTTCATCACGGGCAGGCATGAAGCGGAGCGTGCTGCGACCGAAGCCAATCTTCGAGCCGCCGGATATGAGGGATGGGCCGGGCTCATCATGCGTCCCGACAGCCGGTCGACACCGTCAGCAGCGGACTTCAAGGCACCCGAGCGTGCGCGTCTCGTGCGGGAGGGGTTCACGATCGTTGCCAATGTCGGCGACCAACCCAGCGATCTGGCCGGCGGCTACGCGCAGCGCAGCTTCCTGATGCCCAACCCGTTCTATCGCATTCGCTGACCGGTCTTGAATCAAGACGGCGTCGCCGTCAGATCTCGACCTTGGTCACGTCGTAGGTGAACAGCCACTCGTAGCGGTTCCGGATGCGCTCCTCGCTCCATTCGCTATCTACGTATTCCTGCGCGCCGGCCGGTTCGGCGAGCTTGGGATTGTGGAAGCGTGCCGTATTCTCGTTCGATCCGATCACCATCCGGCGGGTGCGCTCGCGGCGCGCGTTCTCGTAACGCGCGAGCGCCGAGGCGGGTTCACCCCCGGTCCGATCGAAGCAGCGCGCTAGGATGTATCCGTCCTCGATCGCCATCACCGCACCCTGCGCGAGGAACGGCAGCGTCGGGTGGCAGGCGTCACCGAGCAGGCTGACGTTGCCCACGGTCCATCGGTCCATGGGATCGCGCCCCAGCAGTGCCCATTTGAACAGGGACGGCGCGTTGCGGATCAGGCAGTGCACGTCATCGTGCCACCCGTCGAAGTCGGCGGCGCATTCGTCGGCGCTGCCGCGCGCGGTCCACGATTCCACGCGCCAGTCGTCGCGCTCCACCACGCCGACGAAGTTCATCAACTCGCCCCGGTGCAGCGGATAGTGCACCACGTGCGAGCCCGCGCCCACCCAGTTGGTCGCCACCATACGCGCCATGTGCGCGGGAAGACGCGACATCGGCACGGTGCCGCGCCAGGCCATGACGCCGGTGAACTTCGGCCGGTCCGGGCCGAACAGCGCCTGGCGGATGCGGGAGTGCACGCCGTCAGCGCCGATCAACGCCTCGCCTGTTGTTTCCTCGCCGTTTTCCAGCTTGAGCGTCACGCGGCCCCCATCCTGTGCGAATCCCACGCAGCGGCTGCCAAGATGAATCGCGCCACGCTTCTGGCGGCGCACCGCTTGCGCGAGCACGTCCAGCAGATCCGGACGGTACACCGTGAGGTAGGGAAAGCCGTAGCGCTCGACCGACACCGCGCCCAGGTCGAACAGCTTCCACGTCTGGCCGCTGTTCCACAGGCGGATCTCCTTACCTGCCGTCTCGCACGCGAGTGTTCTGAGCGCGTCGAGCACGCCCAGTTCGTGCAGCGCGCGATTGCCGTTCGCGCTCAGCTGCACGCCCGCACCGACTTCCTTCAGCTCGCTGGCTTGTTCGTAGACATCGACGTCGAACCCCCGGTGCAGCAGCGCGAGCGCTGCCGTCAGGCCGCCGATTCCCCCGCCGGCGATAAGGACGTGCGGCGTACGGCGTGGCATTGCAGTCCTCCCAAGAGACTTTGTTCCGATCAAGCGCGCATTGTACTTACGGACTCTCGGTAGCGTGATGAGTCGCGCGTCTGGCGAAAGTCTTCGCCGGAGACCTTGCCGCCATGGCTCCGGATCCGGCGCGCAGCTTTGTCCGGCAGAGGCGATCGACCTGGCCCCGTCGAAGGGGACACGGAATAGGCCCTCCCGGCCGTTCCTTGCGACGGCGCTCTCAAAGCCTGGTGATGTCGCGCTGCTGTGGAGCGTGATCGGTCTGGCCACCGCGGTGTTCGTCGTGGGCATTCTCGTGCTGATTGCCACCGGGATCTGGTTCGCCTACCGGATCGTCAAGGGCTGGACCGAGCTGAACGACGCCGAGCCGGTCGGCGTCCGACTGCAGCCGGCCGTGATCGTGGCGCCTACCGGTACGCCTCCGCGCACCGGATCAGTTCGAGCGGATTGGTGTGCGCGAGGCACCTACGCGCGTCGCCGGTCCGCAGGACTCCAACGCCTTCCGGTTTCCGGCGCCAGCCGTTCAGACTCCGCAGATCGTCGCTAGTCGCAGTGAATCTCGGCATCCTTGCGACGGTACCACCACCAGGTACCGAGAACGCAACTGAGATAGAAGACGATAAACACGTACCACGAAGCGTGCGGGCTGCCGGTCGTTTGCAACGACACGCCTACTGCGACCGGAACGAAGAACAGTCCGAACGCCGCGATCGCGGCCGTAAAGCCCAGGGCGACCGAAGCCTCGATCTCGCCGTCGCGCTTTGCCTTCGCCATCGCTTCCTCGCCTTTTCCCTTCGCCCAGAGCTGGTGAATGCTCATGAAGACCGTGGGCACCATGCGGAACACCGACCCGTTGCCGATGCCGGTCGTCAGGAACAGCACCATGAATGCCGCATAGAACGGAACCGCCGCCCCGGGATCCGAACCGGCAGGAAGGAATCCCAATATGGCGATCGACGCGGCGAACATGACGATGAAGTTCCAGTACGTGACCCGGGCGCCGCCGAGGTGATCGGCCAACCAGCCCCCGAGCGGCCGGATCAGCGCGCCGATCAGCGGGCCGACGAATGCATACTTGAGCAGCCCGGAGCCTGGAAACTGTGTCGCAAGAAGCGTCGGGAACGCGGCCGCGAAGCCGATGAAGGAACCGAATGTTCCCCCGTAGAGCCAACCGAGCATCCACGCATGCTTGCGCTGGAATATCACGGCCTGGTCGCGGAAGGTCGCGCTCACGCCGCGGATGTTGTGCATGCCGAACCAGGCGGCAAGTGTCGCCAGCAGTATGAACGGCACCCAGACATAGCCCGCGTTCTGCAGCCAGACCTGGCTGATGGCGGGATCGCTGTAGTTCTGGGGATGGCCGCCCATGAAGGCAAGCGCGCCGCCGTAGATGCTGACCGGCACGATGGCCTGCATCACGCCGACGCCCAGATTGCCCGCGCCGGCATTCCAGCCGAGTGCCGTTCCCTGCATGCGCTTCGGGAAGAAGAAACTGATGTTCGCCATGCTCGCCGAGAAGTTGCCGCCGCCCAGGCCGCAGAGCAGCGCGATGGCCACGAACACCGTGTAACTGGTGCCCGGATCCTGAACCGCGAGCCCCATCCACAGCGCCGGCAGGAGCAGCGTGGTGGTGCTGAACACCGTGAAGTTCCTTCCGCCGAAGATCGGCACGACGAAGGAATAGGCCAGGCGCAGTCCGGATCCTGAAAGTCCGGGCAGCGCGGCCAGCCAGAACAATTCGCCGGTGGTGAACTTGAATCCGATCTTCGGCAGTTCGATCACCACCACGCTCCAGACCATCCACACGGCGAAGGACAGGAACAGGGCCGGCATCGAGAAAAGCAGATTGCGCAACGCGATCCGCCTTCCGGTCGCCTGCCAGAAAGCCTCGTCGTCGGGACGCCAATCGACCAGCCAGCGCCCCACCGCGGCCCGGGCGTCGAGCAGCTTTTCCCGGACCAGTTGATCGCGGAGACCGGTGGCTTTCTCGAGAATCGCGTCGCGCTCGCTCCGTTCCGCTGCCCAGGTCCAGATCATCACGCCGCCGAGCACGGCGAACATGAGCATGAACGTGCTGCTGCGCACGTCAGTCGCATCCGCGGCGATCCCGAACACGATCGGCAGCGAGAACCCCCCCAGACCGCCGATGACGCCGACCATGCCGCCGACCGAACCCATGTTGTTCGGGTAATAATCGGCGAGACTTCTATAGACGCTCGCCTTGCCAATGCCCTGTGCCACGCCGACGATGAATACCAGGAGCGTGAATAGCGCGATCCCCACGCCGATCCTGACGCTGACATCCCCCTTGATCCCGTGAATGGTCAGCGTCGTCGAAGGATAGGAAAGCAGGAACAGACATACGATGCAGACCCAGAAGACCCACCAGGTGACCGTGTCTCCACCCCAGCGGTCGGAGACAAATCCCCCGGCCGCCCGTATCACGCCCGAGGGCAGCGTGAAGAACAGGGTGATGAAGGCTGCCGTCCTGAGGTCCAGCCCGTATTCACCGATGTAGTACTTCGGCAGCCACAGCGCCAGCGCAACGAAGCCGCCGAAGACAAAGTAGTACGCGAGTCCGTAGCGCCAGACGCGGGCCTCCGTCAGCGGCGCAAACTGCTCTGCCAGGGTCAAGTGCTGATTCTTCTGCTTGCGTTCCTGCTGCTTCGCATCGGGGAAAGTGAAAAACCAGAAAATCACGGCCATGATCAGCATGGAGATCGAATAGACCTGTGGCACTGCGCGCCAGCCGTACGCCACGACAATGAGTGGGGCGACCAGGTTGGTCACCGCGGCGCCCGCATTTCCGGCGCCGAAAATGCCCATCGCCATTCCTTGTTTCTCCTTCGGGAACCACGCCGAGGTATAAGCGATGCCGACTGCGAACGACCCGCCGGCCAAGCCGACGAACAGGCCTATGGCAAGGTACTGCCAGTACTGGGTGGCGAACGCCAGGCCATAGGTGGGGATCGCGACCAGCAGCATCTGGAGGAAATAGACGATGCGGCCTCCGTACCGGTCGGTCAGCATGCCCAGCGGCAAGCGCACCAGCGAGCCCGTCAGGATCGGCGTGGCCACAAGCAGGCCGAATTCCGTATCGCTCAGCCCGAGCTGGGCCTTGATGCGGATGCCGATGATCGAGAACATGGTCCAGACGGCGAAGTTGACCGTGAAGGCCAACGTGTTCATCGTCAGGACCGAATAGCTCTTGGCTTTTTCTGTCATGGCCATAATGGGGCTCCGGTTCGGTTATGACACGCGCATCATTTGGCCGATAGGTGCTGGCCGCTGCCGAGAAGGCTGAATGAGAATATCGAGCGCCCAGCCACACCGGTGCGGCACAAGCTACCCCGCGCTCGCCGCGGCGGTCTTGATTTGTGTCAAATTCACTAGCTGATGGATTCGGGCGTCCCGGCAACGTCCGTGGGCCTTTGCCGCTGCTTCGCGTTCATTCACATGCCCGCTTGCGCGACGATGGCCTGAACGCAGGCGAGATCGCCGCCGGAATGGGAGGACTTTCCCGTAATGGCTTTACGGGACTTGCTTACCCGAAGGAATCGACCACTACTGGTAGCCGATTCCGCCCGATCGGAAGTTCCGGAATGTCAGGGTTTCCAGGACTTCAACTGGCCAAGGACGCCTACCCGTTTGTCGCCGGTTGCACGGGCGACGACGAGCGCTTGCGGCCGGCTATGGATTGCGCGCGCTGACGAACCACGTGCTCGATGGCGCCCAGACTCCATTTGACCGCACATACGCGCCCAGCGTCTCTCGCAACGCGTCCATGACTTGGTCTGTGAGCCGAACGCCTTCTTCGCCCGCAAGGCGGATGATTTCGCCTGCCGGACCGAGCGCCATCGCGAACTGAATCGCCTCGTCGAGGTCGCGGCCGATGCAGATGTCGGTGTCAAACCGCTCGAATGTAATGCGGTCGAATCCAGCGCTGCGCAGAATGTCGCTCACCATGTCCGGGCCGGACATCGAGAACGGCCCCGGTCCGCAGTGCACCTGGTCGGTATCCTCGTGCGAAACCACGGGCACGATCTCCTTCACGCGCAACTCCGCGGCGTGAAGCCAGGGGTTGTCCTCGCGGCGGCGCCAGACGATCATCGTGAATTCGCCACCGGGAACCAATGCCTTGCGTATGTTGCGCATCGCTGCGCCCGGCATGTTGAAGAACATCGTGCCGAAGCGCGCGAACGCGCGATCGTATGGTCCACCCAAATCGTCCCACTGAACATCGGCGACGAAGAATGTGGCGTTGCCGACCCTCGCCTGGGCGGCCTCGCGGGTGGCGGCGTCAACGAAGTTGTGCGCACAGTCGACGCCAACGGCACGCCCTTCGGGCCCCACGCTTTTCGCGATGCGCAAAGTGCTGTCGCCAAAGCCGCACCCGACATCGAGCACCCGCGTTCCTCGCGGGTGCGGATGACGGCTGAGGGCCTCGTCGCTGTGGCCGCTCAGCCCCTCGACAAGAAGATGCTTGAAGCGACTGAACTTATCGAACAGGACGGTATTCCAGGCTTCGATAATGATGTCGTTTTCTGCCGTCGCGGCATCCGCCGCGTTGCTTGTCCTCATGTCCATCTTCGCCTCCTTGGTGTATGAAAAGTCGCCGCGCTCAGGCGGCTGTTTATTACGCAATCGCTGAGCTGGACATCCGACGCGATGTCGCTCATCTTCTTCGACAGGTTGCTCCCGCATTCGAGCGAAGGCCCGGAATGCCAAAGCAAGACAGGAGGCACATTCGTGCCTGAAAGGGGCTCCTGGTGCCCAAACGGGTTCGCTCGCTCGCTGCGAACCCGAGACGTTGTGACTTCATCGGCTATCGAGCCGATTTCGAATTCAGAATAACACGTCCTCGCGCAGTCGAGGACTTGCTGGTTCGGCGCAGCGCAGGCTGATGTCCAGAGCCACTCTGCCGGTCAAGGCCGCAGGCTTCGCTCTACGCCCAAACGTCCGGTCGATGGGCGGGGAGGGCGCTAGGCGCTCGTAAAGTCGAGGCGAGGATCGATCAGCATGCCGTAGAGCTTGATCGGAGTGCGCCGCGGAATGGCGAGCGGCGGCAGGCTTTCCGCGTCGATCGTCATGCCCATGCTGCTCGCGCGCTCCAGCAACTCCTCGGACATGACAGATTCCCCGGCCCGCGCCCGATGCATAAGTCGATTGGCGACGCTTACGCAATCGCCGAATACGAAAAACTGCCTGGGATTTACGCTTGTTCTTGCGATACCGACCACCGCTTCTCCGCAGTGCAATCCCATGGAAACCGCGGCGCGTATGCCGAAATCGCGTTCCCATGCCTCGGCAATCGCCGCAAACCCGCCCTGAATCTTGCGTGCGGCCTCGACCGCCTGCTTCGCATCGTCCCGGGTAAAAAAAGTCGCCATCAGCGTGTCGCTGAGAATGTCGACCACGGTGCCTCGATGTTCCGCCACGGCACCGGAGACGAAGGAAACGAATTCAGTGAGCCGCGCGAGCACGACCTCCGGACTGAGAATGTCCGAGTTGCCCGTGAATCCGCGGGTTTCGGCAAAAAGGACGACCGCCGTGATGCGCTGGGGTTCATCCGCTTTCTGTGTAGTCAAGGTGCTCTCCCTGAGCGGGCGGTTCTACGCCCTTGGGACATAGCATAATCTATCTGCCAGACAAGCCCCAGCGGCTTGTGGCTTGCCTATGACGGGTTTTCGTGCCCAGGTCCGATCCAGTGTGACATTTAACCGGTTTTGCGCGACAGGCCCGGCTTGACGCTGGCGGTGCGGGCAGTCATCGTGGCGGGCACACGCTCTGCGGTGGAGACGAATACCGCAGACGAGTCCCCCGACCAGCGTCGCGATGTCGCGTGTTTTCTCGCCCAGGCTTGCGCGTTTGTGCCTGACGGTGCGGCGGGGCCATGCATCCGGCCGACCAAACCGTGGCTTGGTTACTGCACCAGGTACACGCCCCTATAACGTTTGTTGTTGAGCATCTCGCCATCGCTGGTGCCGTATCCGATGTAGATCTCCGCACCCACCAACCCTGTTAGGTTCATGTTTTGCAGGATCGGAATTTCTATGGCGTTGGTCGCTCCTTGCGCTATGCCCTCCAGATAGGCGTCGATCGGGGTACCAAGCGTGGCCCAAGACTTCGACGCCGGATAGACGAACCACGCCGGGCTGGAAAGCCCCATGACGCCGGCCGGGGCCAGTGCGCCGACGTAGATGTTATAACCGGCTGCGAATTGCCCTTCACTTGCGAACAAGCCGGCTGACAGGGCGGTTGGGTCCAGCTTGACGACTAGCGTCGCGGCCCCGAAGTTTCCGCTAGGGGTTACCGACAGCACGGCTTGCGCAGGCATCTGGCCGCTCGGAATGGTGAATACGCTTTGGGTCGTCGGTGGCGGCGGCAGTGGCGTCGTCGGAGTGATGGTATTCGTGCCAAGGGAAGTAAGCACAAGATTAATCGGACCGTAGAGTGACGACAGCGCGGCCGTCAGCGTGTTACCGGAGATACTGTACGTGCCGCTCCCGAGCGAAATGGATGTGCCCGAGTAACTGATGCTGCCGCAACCTCCGCTATCGATGCTCATGCTGATGGCGCCTCCGGAGGCCGTGTAGCTCCCGCCTACCGCGATGGAGCTTCCTCCGCATTCGGCGGCGTCGGCAGGGTTCGAGTCGGTAAACGACCATCGTCCGTTCGATTGAAAGCCTACGACGATCCAGGGAGCCCCCAGCACGGCCCAATTACCTACGACGCTCTGTGCCTGCGCAGGCGCCGAAAGCAGAGCCGACAGCGCAAGAACGAAATGAATTGCGGTCTTCATGGTTCTCGTCAACGATAGGTTCATGATTTCGCTCCTTTCAAAACCGATCCGCCAATCGGTGCGACCTGTCATCACCCGGACGGGCCTTGTACCGAGCAGCATCTCCGCCGAATCGATTGGCGTTGTTCGCTTCGACGCGGCCCAATTTATCGAATGGTACATCCGGCGCTCGCGACGGAGGCTTCCGACCGTCATGGTCAACTGCAATGTCCAGCCGCCATAGCGGCACCTTATGCGACGTCGTCGCTCGTTGCACGCGCTGTCTATTTCCTGAGCAAGCTAGCGCGCTCTCGGGTGATGGCGTTCGTGCAAAGCGACATACACACAAGGTTATCCACAGATTTTGTGGATAGATACCGACACTGTTGTATTTCATGTCGCATCCGGCCGACGGCCGCGTTTCGGAAGCGCCGACCGGATCCGGCGATGCAAAGCAAACGCCATTACGTGTCTCCTTACACTGGTTGTAGGGATTTCCCGACAGAGGCCCCTATCGATTCGTTTGCCCTTATCGCGGCTTGATGCCGGCTTTTTTCACAATCGAGTCAACCAGTTTGATCTGTTTGTCGATCAGCGCGGCGAACTGCTCAGGCGTATCCGGTGTCGCTTCGAATCCGGTGCGCCCGAGCTTCTTGTCGATTTCCGGCGATGCCAGCGCCTTGACGACCAGCGAATTGAGGCGCTTTACGATCGCATCGGGCGTCTTGATCGGCACGAACAGCCCGGTCCATCCGGGCGGATTTTGAAATTCCGGGACGATTTCCGTGACGGTCGGCACATCGGGCAGTTGTTTCGCGCGCTTGTCACTGCGCGCTGCGAGAATCTTGAACTTGCCCGACTCGATGTGGGGAATGGCGACCGCATACAAGGTGAAGGTCGAATCGAGCTGTCCTCCGACACAGTCGAGCAAGGCCCTGGATGTTGACTTGTAGGGCACGTGGATCATTTGTACGCCGAGAATCTGCTTCAACTCTTCGCCCGACAGGTGGTGGGGACTGCCTATGCCGCTGGTGCCATAGGACACCTTGCGCGGATGCTGCTTGACGTAGTCGAGAAACTCCTTGAATGACTGTACCGGGACTCTCTTCGGGTTGACGCCGAATGTAATGAGCACCTCGCCGACCCTGGAGATCGGCTTGAGCACCTTCAGCGGATCCAGCGGATTCTTCTTCGTGAGAAAGCGGTGCGTGACGATCGGCCCCGGCGTTGCTCCGAGCAGCGTGTAGCCGTCGGGTTCCGCGCTGTTGGCGACGTGCACCGTCGCCGTCATGCCGCCGCCGCCGGGCTTGTTCTCCGCCACGACCGGCCGGCCGGCGACCTTGGACAGCGCCTCGCCGAATACGCGCAGAAGGGAATCTCCGCCGCTGCCGGCGCGAAACTGGCTGACGATGCGAATCGGCTGGTTCGGGTAGTTCTGGGCAAGGGCTGCCGGCGATGCGCAAATGCACGCTGCCGCGATGATCACTGCAGTTCTATTCATGACCGTCTCCTCAAAAAGATACCGCGTGCAGTCGCTATCTTATCCGTGTCGCGGCCCGACGTGCTCATCCACGTCCGCCGCTGACCGCCCGGTTGGCGAATCAGTGCGGCTCGTGGCCCGCTTCGTCGTTCCGCGCGCCTCCTTGATCGTGGTCCAGATCATGTAGATCAGGATCAGGAACGTGAACGCCATAAAGGATCCAGCCACCGGTCGATTGACGAACGTCATGAAATCTCCCTGCGACAGCACCAGTGCGCGGCGCATGTGCTCTTCCATCAGCGGGCCGAGTACGAGCCCCAACAGCAGTGGCGCGGGCGAAAATCCAAGCAGCCGCATGACGTAGCCGAAGATCGCGAATACCACGACCAGGATCACGTCGAAATGGTTGTTGTTGATGCTGTAGGCGCCGATGCATACGAACATCAGGATCGCCGGGTACAGGATATGGTAGGGGATCGCGAGCACCTTCACCCACAAGCCGATCAGCGGAATGTTCAACAGCAGCAAGAGGACGTTGCCGATCCAGAAGCTCATGATCAGTCCCCAGAACAGGTCGGGCTTGTCGAGCACGAGCCTAGGCCCCGGGACGATCCCGTGTATCAGCAGTGCACCGATGATGAGCGCCATGACCACGCTGCCGGGAACCCCCAGCGTGAGGGTAGGGATGAACGCAGTTTGGTCGGCCGCGTTGTTCGCGGCTTCCGGACCGGCCACGCCTTCGATCGCCCCGCTGCCGAAGCGCGCGGGGTCTTTCGCGACGCGCTTTTCGACCGCGTAGGACATGAATGACGCGAGAACGCCGCCTGTTCCCGGCAGGGCGCCGAAGAACGCCCCGATGCCGGATCCGCGGAGGGTCGGTCCCCAGAAACGGCGCATATCGTCCCGCGAGGGAATCATCGAACGCATCGAGACGTTCCTGGTAATGGCACCGGATTTCAAGCGGCGGATGCTCGCGATGACCTCGGTCACGCCGAACATCCCGAGCGCCGGTCCGATCAGCGTGATGCCGTCGGTCAGTTCGTTGCTGCCGAACGTGAACCGGTAAGCGCCGCTATTGACGTCGGTGCCGACGATTCCGACCAGGATGCCTGTCAGTACCATCGCGATGCCCTTGAGCGGGGATCCGGAAGCGATCGTCGAAGCCGCGATCAAGCCGAGCAGCATCAGGGCGAAATACTCTGCCGGACCGAACTCCAGCGCGAACTCTGCGATGGTTTCCGAGAACATCATCATGATTAGAATGCCGATGCCGCCGCCGATGAACGACGAGACAGCCGAAGCGAGCAGGGCGACGCCCGCCCGGCCCTGCTTGCACATCTCGTGCCCGTCGATGCAGGTCACCGCCGACGAGGGCGTGCCCGGCAGATTGAGCAGGATCGACGCGGTCGATCCTCCGTAGGCCGAGCCGTAATACACGCCGGCGAGCATGACGATGGCCGGGGTGGGCTCGAGGTGGAAAGTGATCGGCAGCAGCAACGCGATGGTGACGAGCGATCCGATGCCCGGCAGCACGCCGACGAACGTGCCGAGGAAGACGCCGAAAAAGCAGTACATCAGATTGTGCAGCGTGAAGGCGGTCTGCAGGCCGATGACGAGTTTGTCGACGACGTCGAGGTCCATCAAAATCCCCATTTGAAGAGTGGCAGCGGAATCTCCAGCGCGACCCGGAAGATGAGCGTGGCCAGCACGGTGATGCCAACCGCTAAGGCGAGCGCACCCTTCCATCCGAGCTTGTCATCGGCGGTGACCGCGATCACGGTAAGAAGCATCAGTGCTGTTACCATTCCCAGCACGTCAACCGTGGCCGCGAAAGCAAGAACGCCCGCGATCACCATGATGGCTGGACGCCATTCGGGTCGCGGCATTTCGCCTAATCTGAAAAATGCGGGAGCTGCGATCAGGACGCCAATAGCGGTCATGACCCAACCTACGGCGGCCGGGAACATGCCTGGTCCCATTTCTTCGACTGTACCGATATCGTAGTTCTTGGTCGCGTAGAGTGCCGCGAAAAGGCCGATGGCGACGAGTACGCACCCGGCGAGAATATCCGTGTAATCGCGAGATCGCGTCACCGATTGATTCCCTTGTCAATACGCGGGTTCGTGGAGGCGCCAGGCGAGGTCGGAGTTTGCAACGGAGATATAGATCCTGTTAAGAGCCACGTGGACTGTGTGGCTTGGTCAAGCTCGAGCAGGAGGCCTGCAGTCGTATCGTGACCGCGACGATTCGCAGAGCAAGAAGGTAACGCAAGTGCACAGGGGCTGTCCATGGCGTTGATGTCAGGTAGTGCTGAGTGTGGGGCGATTACGGGCGAGGGGGAAACCCGCTTTGCGCGCCGCGCTTCTTACCACCGGTCAAGCCTAATCTTTACGGACATTCAGGACCGGCACCACTGCCAGCCATGCGTGGTTGTCAAAATTAGCGAACTTTGAAGCGCAATACCCAGGCTTAGCGCCAGTTCTATATCACTCCGCCTCCGATCCCGCCCATCCCTGATGCGTTGCTTTCCTTGAAGGCGCAAGGCGGAAGGCGGAAGTGCGCAGAACGCAATTGAATTGGTAGACAGACTGTCACCTAGAGCGTCAGCCAATAGACGATAGGGATACAATCAACGTCCTGCCTTGGGGCTAGCCCGTTTCGGCCAAGAAGATTGAAAATCTATTGGGCTCGAAGAACATGAAAACACTCAAATCCGCCTGCAAGCCGCGCGATACCGTCTTTGACGCCGCCCGGCGCGACACGGTTCTCGATCTCTCGGATCTGGTTGGCGATCGGATCAAACCCGAGGAGTTCTTTCCCGAGAACTACATTACCGAAGGGATGAAGACCCTCCTCACGGAGGGCTTCCGCAGGCTCGAGGGCAAGTCGGATCAGGGCGTTTTCAAACTTACGCAAGCGATGGGTGGCGGAAAGACCCACAATCTGCTGGCGCTCGGCCTGCTCGCGAAGCACCCGAAATTCCGAATCCCAGTGATGGGGGGCTTCTACGCACCGGATAAGGCGTTAGGCGACGTGCGAGTGGTTGCGTTTTCAGGGCGAGAGAGCGACGCCCCTTATGGCATCTGGGGCGCGATGGCCGAGCAGTTGGGCACACGCGAACTATTCAAGGACTACTATTCGCCGCTCGCCGCGCCCGGACAAACGGCGTGGGTCAACCTGCTGAAGGGCGAGCCGCTGGTGATCATGCTTGACGAGCTGCCTCCCTACTTCGTCAATGCGAAAGCGAAGCCCGTCGGCAACTCCGATCTTTCTGTTGTCACGGGAACCGCACTCTCGAATCTGCTGGTTGCATTGGGGAAGGCGGAGCTTAAAAACGTCCTGCTGGTAATCACCGACCTCACCGCCTCCTATCAGGCCGGGCATCAGCAGATAGTTACCGCACTCACGGATCTGCAGCAGGAGACGGGGCGCACGGCGATGGATCTGGAACCGGTGCGAATGAACACCGACGAGTTCTACCAGATCCTGCGCAAACGCATCTTCGAGAAACTCCCCTCGAAAGACGACATTGCCGAGGTGGCGCAGGCCTACGCGAAGGCGATTCGCGACGCTCGTCAGATGGACGTCACCAATGCCTCGCCCGAGCAATTCGCGCAACGGATCGTCGAGACCTACCCTTTCCATCCTGCGATCCGCGACCTTTACGCCCGATTCAAGGAAAACCCGGGTTTCCAGCAGACCCGCGGTCTCATCAGGCTGATGCGCATTGTGACAGCACGGATCTGGAACGAGACTCGTGACAACCGTTATCTGATCTCGGCCCACGATATCGATCTCAACGATCGCGAAACCCTCACCGAGATCAACCAGATCAATCCGACGCTCGAATCGGCTATTGCCCACGACATTGCGTCCGGCGAACAGTCGGTAGCCGAAGTGATGGACGCGAATCTGGGCAATCGCGACGCGGGTGACGTAGTGCAGGATAAAGTGACGCCCGTCGTTGCCGAGCCGCACCAGAGTGGTCGCGACGCAGTGGTCGTGGTGTCCGCGAACAAATTAGGAATGCTCTCGCGGCCCCGCGGCAGCTTGGTCGACTTCTTCCGCAAGTCGCCTCTCGCAAATGTGAATCTGGATCTTGCCCGCAGTACCGACACCGGCAGGCGCGTCGACCTGTGAGCTTCGTCGTCGATACCCGTGTGATCTCCGAACTCGTCAAGCCGACGCCTGACGATAAGGGGTGGA
>MEQX01000053.1:0-1724 GCA_001770415.1 Betaproteobacteria bacterium RIFCSPLOWO2_02_FULL_63_19
GAAACCGTACCGTCGGCAAGCGTCTCCACCGAGAGGTTCGTCGGACCGCCGAGAAACTGGCTCGCAAGCTCGCGCCCGCCGACGCCTTTCTCGGTGAAATCGATGCGCCCCTTGACCTGCGTAAACGGCGGCACATCCGGGTCCAGCACGACCGAGTTGTCGGTCAGACTGATGCTGCCCGCTACCTTGGCTTGCTCCAGCCTTCGGATGGGAAGTTCCAGCTTGAGTTGCAGACGAGCGTTTCCAGCGGCACGCATGCCCGAGGTAAAGCCGTCGATGTAGCCGGTGACCGGGCTCGAGTCGACGAAGCGCAGAAACACGGCCGTCGGGCCGTCGGCGTTACCCTCCACTTTCAGAACTTCGTCCTCGTTGTACAGGTCGGCGATGATGGCCCTGGCACTGGCGATACGCGCCCCCGAGGCCGACGTGCCGGAAGCGTTGATCCGCATCATGCGCCCCTCGAAAACGAGTTCACCTTGGAGACCCTTCAGGCCGGGCCAGCCGTCGGCATAGTCGAAGTCCACCCCGCTGACTTTCCCGGCGACCTTGAAGCTGCCCTGCTTCGAATCGGCGAACGGGAAGCGCCCGAGGTCGCCTTTCAACCGCAAACTGATATCGCGCGCGTTCCCGGACCGCACCGAGGACTTCAGATAATCGCTCACTGGTCTTGGCAGCCCGGGAATGACGCGATAAGCGCTGGTTCCCTTCAAGCGGGCGAAGCGGCCCGTGAGATCGATCATGCCCGGGCTTTTGCTTAGCGGCTGATATGTTCCGGACAGCGTTCCGGCAAGGTCCCGGTTCGCTATCGAGACGTTGCTGAACTTGAATTCGACCCCGTCCTTCACCCGCAGCCACCCGATCTTGGCGGCCAGCGTGTCGAATTGAACTTTGTCCTCGGCCATAATACCCGGAAGCTCGACTGTCGCGTTCGTCGCAGCCAGGGACAGGTTGCCGCCTTTTTCATTGCCGTCGATCTGTCCGCTCAGCCCGGAAAACGCCGGGATTCCACGCCAGGCCTGCGCGCCCAGGTTGACGAATCGACCGCGCACGCTGTAACGCTCCGGGCGGTCCGCCGCTCCCGCCCAGGTCAGTCTCAGATCATTCACGCGGCCGCGCGGATCCATCTGCGCGAGTTGGCTGCGCACGTCCTGCGGAAATGGAAGAAATTTCACCAGTTGTGCGAGCGGCGCGAGTTCGAGCGCGCTGGCCTTCAGCTCGCCCCCCGAACGCTCCCGTGCGATGTGCAGCCCGAAGTCAGCCGGCGGAAATGCGTCGCCAGCGCTCGTCTTCAGGCCGAGCTGCCTGCCGAAGACGTCGATTCCGCTCGTCGTTTGCCTGCCGCCCAGGCGCCCTTCGAGGTATTCCAGATCGAGCAGCGGCAGCCCGTCCGCCAGACGAGCGGACAGCTTCGCCAACGCGACATCCGCGGTCGCCTCCGTCAGCCGCTTGCCGGAAAAGCCCAGCCACAGCCTGACGCCGCCCTCGCCGGAACGGATTTCCAGCGGGTAGTCGAACCAGCGCTGCCAGCCGGCGAGATCGGTGTAATCGAGTTCCGCGTACAGCCGCCCGGTCCAGTCCTGGACTTGATCCAAGCTGCCGCCGCGCAATTCGCCGCGCAGGTCGAGCACCGACGCCAGCGCTTTATCGGTGCGCGCACGCAACGCGAAGCGATGTCCCTTCGCGAAGTTCCTCAACACCAGGCCCACTGCGGAGAACTCGAGCGG
>MEQX01000053.1:1733-42194 GCA_001770415.1 Betaproteobacteria bacterium RIFCSPLOWO2_02_FULL_63_19
GCGAAACTCGTCCTGCCAGGACAGGCGCGCGTCGCGAACAACGATTTCTCTTTGCGTCAGCAGCCAGGCGGAGAAATCGGGGCCGGACTGGCCGCGCTTGAGTTCCATTCCTGCGATGTATATGCGGCCGGCCGAATCGCGACGGACTTCGAGGTTGGGATGGTCGAACGTGAGCGACCGGAAATGGATCGATGCAAACGCGAGCGACGTCCAGGACACCGTGGCATCGACCCCGGGAAGGGAAAGCACCACGCGCCCCGCTCGGTCGTGAATCCGCAGGTCCGTAAGATCGAGTTCGGGGCGCAGCCCCTGCCAGCCGGCGCGAATGTGTCCGATCGTGACCCGCTCGCCGATGGTGCGGGACAGGGCCTGCTCGACCGCACCCCTGTAATCGGCGATATTCGGCAACAGCCAGTAGCGCAACCCGAGAATCAGCAATGCGACAGCGAAGTAGCCCCCGACGCCTATCCAGACCAACACCGAAAACAGCACGCGCGGCCACGCGCGACCGCGGGACACGCTGTCCTGCAGCACGCCGTCGGCGCCGCTCTTGCCTGTCGAGTGGATGCTGGTTTGATCCAAGTAATTGGTGTTACGCAGGTGGTCGGGGTAAGACCGTTACCGTTAGAATAGTGCAATCGGCGATGAATGAAGCGTTCCGCCTCCGCACCGATCGGGTGCGGACCCGCCAAGCGCGTTTGCAATCGCGCGATTCTACCTGCAAACCAGCGAGCCCTTTGTTGCCAGGCAACGCCACATGAATCCCACGCGGAGCCGGAAGCGGGTTACCCGCTTTCAATGCGACCGGCCGCAGTTTCCGTCCACGTATTCGCGCTTCGCCCGGCAACTGCTGGACGCCCAGCCGCAGCTCCGCGCGGAACTCGATGCGCCGGGCCCGTGGACGCGCGAGGCCATGCGCGACTTCGTCGCCGCACAGCCCCTCGAAACAGACGCGCAGTTGTTTTCGCTGCTGCGCGCGCTGCGCCAGCGCGTGATGCTGCGGACTCTGGCGCGCGATCTGCGAGGCCGGGCGAACCTTGCGGAAGTATGCAAGGTCATGACGGTTCTGGCCGAGGAATGCATCCGGTGCGCTCTCGGCTGGCTGGTGCCGCGCATGGAAGCCGACTTCGGCGCGCCGGAGAACGAACGCGGCGAACGCCAGCGACTGATCGTCGTCGGAATGGGCAAGCTCGGTGGAGGGGAGTTGAACGTGTCCTCGGATATCGATCTTATTTTTCTCTATCCCGAGGAAGGAGAAACCCGGGCCGCGGCCGCGATCGCGGGGCATCAGCCGCGGTCGCTGACAAATCACGAGTTTTTCATCCGACTGGGGAGGCGGCTCGTCGCTGCGATGAGCGAACCAACCGCCGACGGCCAGGTATTCCGGGTCGACATGCGCCTGCGTCCGTGGGGTGATGCCGGACCGCTCGCGGCAAGCTTCGATGCGCTCGAGCAGTACCTTGTAACGCAGGGTCGCGAATGGGAGCGGTATGCCTGGATCAAAGGCCGTCCGATCACCGGTGAGACTGCCGATGAAGCGTGGGATCCGCGCGGCGACCGCGGATGGAACGCGCCTGCATCGTTGAGCGCCGTGGTGCGCCCGTTCATCTATCGCAAATATCTGGATTTCGGCGCCTTCGCGGCGATGCGGGACCTGCATGCCCAAATACGCGCCGAAGTGGCGCGCCGCGACCTTGCCGATCACATCAAGCTTGGGCCGGGCGGAATACGCGAGATCGAGTTCATCGCGCAGGCGTTCCAGTTGATCCGCGGAGGGCGGGAAACACAACTGCAGGTGCGCCCGACGCTGCGGGTACTCGACCTGCTTGCCGAGCGCGGCGTCATCCCCGCGGACAGCGCGGTACAACTGGCCGATTCCTACGTCTACCTGCGCCGGCTCGAACACCGCCTGCAGTATCTCGACGACGCGCAGACGCATACGCTGCCCTCTGATGACGCCGACCGCGAACTGGTGGCAGCGGCAATGGGTTTCGCCGGCTGGAACGCCTTCACGACGGCACTCGATGCACATCGCGAGCGGGTCTCGCAGCAGTTCGAGCAGATCTTTTCCACGCAGGAAACCCCGCAGCACGCGCTCGCCCATCTCTGGCAGCACGAACGTCCCGAGGCGGAATCCGGCATCGAACAACGTATCCAGGCGCTAGGCTTCCGCTCGCCCGCGGATCTCGCCGCGCGGCTGCGTGCAATCCGCACCGGCAACCGGTATACGGATCTCCCCGAGTCCAGCCGCGGCCGTTTCGACCTGCTCATCCCACGCCTGATCGAGCTGTCCGCGACGCGCCCGAACCCTGACGACACGCTGCAGCGGTGCCTCGCGCTCATCGAAACCATCAGCCGCCGGGCAGCCTATCTGGCGCTGCTCGACGAACACCCGCAAGCGCTCGCAAAGCTCGCCGAACTGGTGAGCGCGTCGAGCTGGGCCTCGGAATACCTGAACCGCCACCCGATCGTTCTCGACGAACTGCTCGATGCCCGCGTCGCCACCGCGGCACCGAACTGGCGCGAATTCGGCACTGCGCTGCGCAAACAGATGATGACCTTTGACGACGATCCGGAACGGCAGATGGACCTTCTTCGGGAGGCGCATCACGCGCAGTCGTTCCGGTTGCTGGTGCAGGATCTCGCCGGGCACCTGACGGTCGAACGGCTGGCCGATCACCTTTCAGACCTCGCGGACTGCGTGCTTCAGGTGACGCTCGAATTGTGCTGGACGCAACTGCGCACGCGCCACTGCGAGTTTCCGCGCTTTGCCGTGATCGCCTACGGGAAGCTCGGCGGCAAGGAACTCGGCTACGCGTCCGATTTGGACATCATCTTCCTGCACGATGACCCCCACGAGACGGCACCCGAGAACTATTCCAGGCTCGCGGCGCGCATCAACAACTGGCTCAATGCGCGCACGGGCGCAGGCGTGCTGTTCGAGACGGACCTGCGCCTGCGCCCCGACGGTGCCGCAGGGTTGCTGGTTCTGGGCATCGAAGCATTCCGCCGCTACCAGCGTGAATCAGCTTGGGTGTGGGAGCATCAGGCGCTCACGCGCGCGCGGTTCTGCGCGGGGGACGCGAGCGTCGGCGCCCTGTTCGAGGAAACGCGCCGCGAGATTCTGTGCTCGGCGCGCGATCCGGCAAGGCTGCGCGAAGAGGTGCTCTCGATGCGCTTGCAGATGCTCCAAGGGCATCCCAACAAGAGCGATCTGTTCGACCTGAAACACGATCGCGGCGGGATGGTTGACATCGAATTCATGGTTCAGTACCTGGTTCTTGCGCATGCACACGTGCATGCGCGCATGACGGCAAACGACGGAAACATTGCGCTGCTCAAGCTCGCCGCGGATTTGGAATTGATACCGCGCGATGTTTCCGAGGAAGTTCGCAATGCCTACCGCGATTACCGCCGGCGCCAGCACGGATTGCGATTGAACGGCGCGCAGTACGCGCGCGTGCCGCACGACGAGGTTGGCGTCCAGATCGAGGCAACGCGGGCGCTGTGGCGCAGCGTCTTCGGAACCGATGCGCCCGAGTGCTGAGCACCAGGCCCGCTGGTCGCGTCGCAGTCTTGGACGCCGGCGCTTCGACGCTTGCTCACCAACGACTGAACTCATGTTTGACGTCGGCTCTCACCCAGGAGGGCTGGCGAGATATCGCCGAGCGCGTACGTGTTCCGAGTCTTTCGAGGCGCGTGACGCGGGCGCTTGACCGGCTGCGCCGTGCGCGCTCATCATCCTGTGCAGTGCCCGAGCGCGCTTTACGGTTCGGAGGTCCGGTCGATCCTCCTTCTGCCCCTTCGCTTGGGGTCCGACGTCCCGCTAAGGCTTCAATCAAGGAGACAGTTTATGCACGCAAAAGCGCTGGTGGTGGACCTGACCACGAAGACGACGCAGGAGCAGGAGATCCCGCGAAAATACTACGATCAATACGTCGGCGGGCGCGGGCTCGGAGCAAGGCTGATGCACGATTTCGTTGCTCCGACAGTCGATCCGCTGGGACCGGAAAACGCGCTGATATTCGTGTCCGGACCGTTGAATGCGACGCGCGCGTTCTACTCGTCGAAGTCCTTACTCGCCACCAAGTCGCCGCAGTCGGGGACCTGCCTATACACGATATCCAGCGGAGTGTTTTGCCATAACTTGTCCAAGTGTGGCTACGACGCGCTGGTCGTCAAGGGCAAGTCGGAGCAGCCGGTCTACCTGGTGGTGCTGGACCGCAAGGTCGAATTCAAGGACGCATCCATGCTGTGGGGAATGACCACCGGCGACGCCGATTACTTTATCCAGAAGAAGGTTCCCGACAAGGCGTCCATCGCCGTCATCGGCCCGGCGGGCGAGAATCTGGTCAAGTACGCGTGCATCGTCACCGAGGGGCGGCAGCGCAACGCGTTCGGCCGCGGCGGCGCAGGCGCGGTCATGGGATCGAAGAACCTCAAGGCCGTTGCCGTGCACGGTAGCGGCGATGTCTCCATAGCCGATGCGGCAGCCTTGAAAGAAGCGCAAAAGTTCGTCATGGAAAAGATCGCCGCCGCTCCGGAATGGAAATCCGACCAGCGCAAGTACGGCACCCGTGGGTCCATGATGGTGCTGAACACGGCCGGCATACTGCCGACCCGCCAGTGGCATACCGGCCAGTACAAGGATGTCCAGAGGTTTTCGGCTGAAAACATCAGAAAGGAATGGATTGTCGAAAACGACATCTGCGCGCCTTACTGCCCCAATCCCTGCTACCACTGGACAACGGTCAAGGATGGCGAGTATGCGGGGGCGCGTGCATTCGGACCGGAATACGAGACGATCTACGCGTTCGGCACCAATCTCGAGAACCCGCGCTTCGATTCCATCATCGCGGCCGACGATATGTGCGATCTGCTGGGTCTGGACACGATGTCCGCCGGCATGACGATCGGCTGGGCGACCGAGTGCTACGAGAAGGGGATCCTGAGCAAGCAGGACACTGACGGCATCGACATGAAATACGGCAATCACGAAATGTTGCTCGGGCTGCTGCACAAGATCGCGTACCGCCAGGGAATCGGGGACCTTCTCGCGGAGGGGAGCCAGCGCGCCGCGGCGAAGGTGGGCCGGGGTACCGATGCCTGGGCGATGACGGCCAAAGGCCTGGAGTTTGGCGGCTACGAATGCCGCGGTTCCTGGGGTCAGGCGATACAGTACGCGTTCTCGCATCGCGGCGGCTGCCACCACGACCTGGGACTGCCGGCGCGGATCGAGCTCGGCACGCCCGAGGCGACGATTGTGGAGGGTCGCGGCAAAGTCGTGAAGGCCGCAGCGGGCCGCCGCATCATTTTCGACTCGGCGATCATGTGCACGTTTCCGATGGGCGTGATCGGATTGGAGTCTGCGTCGCGGCTACTCTCGGCGGTGACCGGACAGGACCTCAGCGTGCCGAAGCTCGTCGAGATCGGCGAACGCATTTTGAATACCGAGCGGCTATTCATTTCGAAGGCCGGATTCCGCAGGGAAGACGACCGCCTGCCGAAGAGAATGCTCGATGAGCCTATGCCGGACGGACCCAATCGCGGCAAGGTGGTGCCGATGGAGAAACTCAAGGACGAGTTCTACGCGTCCTGCGGATGGGATCCGGCATCCGGTTTTCCGAAAACCGAGACACTCGAGCGATTGGGCATTGACCTGCGTCCGTAGAGGGACGGTGTCATGAAGGTGATTTTGCGGGGCACCTTGACCGAAGGTGCCCCGCGGCAGGAATTCGAGCTTCCGCGCGAGGGAAACATGACCCGGGAGGAACTGCTCACGAGCTTGTCGGCGCAGGTTCCGGGTCTGGATCGCTACCTGAAGGCAGCGGCGCGGAAGGGAACGCCGGTCGCGATCATGGTGGTCGCCGACGGCAACTGGGTCCATCCCGGCGATTCGATCCGCGCCGATGCCGAAGTGGAGCTCTGTCCGCCCATCAGCGGGGGATGATGACGGGGGCCGGCGGCAGGTTCTCGCCGATTCCGCCCGTTGATTCTGCGCTCCGATCCGGGCTCGGAGCTTGGGTCCGGTGACCAACCGTATGGAAGTCCAAGCTTAGGTTAGCGCTCACTACGGCCAGTTCGTTTCCCTCATCGCCGTTTCAATCAAACGCACCTCCTTGCGCAGGATGGACACGAGTTCCTTCTGACGTTCCTCGGTCATCCTGCTCGAGATCGCACCGATGCTGATGGCCGCGAACGGGTCTCCATAGCGGTTGACGCACGGCAGGCCGAGCGTGGTCGCGCTCGTCGAGGCCACCCGTGCGCTCTGGCAGGCCCTGTTTGCAACGGATGCGGTATGATATCATGATATCTGTTTCGTCTGCGTCGGAGTCGCCTATGGCCCAGTTCATCGTTCGCCACCTCGAAGACGACGTGAAAGCGCGCCTGAAACGCCGCGCCGAGCACCACGGGCGCAGCATGGAAGAAGAAGTCCGGCACATTTTGCGCAACGCGGTGAAAGAGCAAAACCAACGTGTATCCAAACTGGGTTCGCGCATCGCAGCGCGTTTCGCGAAAGCCGGCCTGCCCGCGGACCTGCCGGAGTTGCACGGCCAGCTTCCGCGCTCAGCGGAATTCGGTGAATGATCATTCTCGATACCAATGTGCTTTCGGCGTTGATGCGCACGGCACCTGAGACTCCCGTGGTCGCGTGGCTGGATCGCCAGCCTGCCGAATCCGTCTGGATAACCAGCGTCACGCTGTTCGAGGCCCGTTTCGGCCTGGCGCTGTTGCCCAAAGGACGACGACAACAGACGCTGGAAGCGGCGTTTGGCCGGCTGCTGAAAGAAGATCTGGAAAACCGCGTGTTGGATTTCGACAGCGCTGCCGCGACTGAAGCCGCATCGCTGGCTGCGGAACGGCAGAGGGCCGGACGCCCCGTGGACATGCGTGATACGCAGATCGCCGGCATCGCGCTTGCACGGCGCGCCACGCTCGCCACCCGAAACGCGCGGCATTTTCGGGATCTGAAGATTCCGGTAGTCGATCCCTGGTCGGTTCGCGCCGCGTAACCTGCGGGGTCGATAAGTGCTCGGCTGCCCGAGACCGCGAACCCTCCTCTGCTCAGCGTGGCGCTGAGTCGGCCGGTCTGCGACCGGGGCGGCACTGGGCACTATTCGGAGTGCGCGTTTCTTCGGCTTGAGCGGCTGGATACGACCCCAAGCCGACAATCGCGTTTTTCCAAAGCTGAGGTTCAGATCGTCACTATCGATGGTCTACGGTTGGGGGACGCTGAATATGGTGCGATAGCGGGCGCTGCGCAACATCTCATCGGGGTCGGTGCCGTAACCAACGATGATCGAGGCACCCGCGAACACCGGGGAAGAGAGGTCCGCGTTCTGCAGGATCTGGGTCCTGACAACGCTCGCTTGGCTATCGAGCGCCACACTAGTAAGGAACGGCGCCATCGGCCATTTCAGGACGGTCCAGCTATTGTTTGCACTGAGTTGGAAATATGGAGAGGAGGCGAGATTCGGTATATTGGCCGCGACATACACGTTATAGCCAGCCGCGAAATTGCCGTAGTCGCGTGCCGAAGCAAAAATTCCAGAGGCGGTAATCCCTCGGAGATCCGCATGAAGCGATGTTGAATTTACGCCACCTTCGCGGTAGGTCGCCAGAAGAAATGGCGGAACCTTGTCGACCGGGACCGGCAAATTGGCGGCGCTAGGGTCCAGATCGAGGAAGCCGTTGAACGTCTCATTGATCACTGCGACTATCGTCGCCTGCTTGGCAAATGTTCCGTCGCCAAGCTGGCCCGCGACGTTTCTTCCCCCCATATAGACGCTTCCGTCCTGCCGAACAAAAGCACTCGTCGCGTCCCCAACGGCCATGGTCGTGATCGCATCGACGCCGACCGTAAGTGGCGCAGGCGTCGAAATCGAGAGTGCTGGATCCGATCCAAGTTCCCCTGCCAGCTCGTATCCCCAGCTCCACCCCCAGATCGAGCCATTTGTTCGCCTTGCGAGCGCATGACTCGTGCCGGCACGGAATTCCACAACGTGATCGAGCCCGGTGATCAATGTTGGAGTAAGCCGCCTGGTGGTAGATCCATCCCCAATTTGACCGCGGGAATTTTCCCCCCATCCCAATACTGTCCCGTCAGATTTCAGTGCATAGCTGTTTGAGGATGTCGCTGCAATCGCCATAACACTAGACAACCCCGGAACCTTTGCTGGCTGCCGGCGGTCAACGGTCGTGCCGTCGCCAAGCTGACCCTGATTGTTTCCACCCCAGGCCCAGACCGTTCCATCACGATCGAGCGCGAGGCTGTGCCCGTCTCCCGCGGCAATTGCCACCGCGTTATCGAGCACGAACGACGGGACGGATGGGTCTTCAGATTGGCCCGGGAATGTGCTTCCCCAACCCCAGACCGTCCTGTCTCGCTTGAGTGCAAGTGAATAAAGTGGGCCTGCGGCAATAGCTTGAACATCGGTGATTGCGGTCAGTCGCACCGGGGTTCCGCTGTCCTGATAGCTGCCATCCCCAAGTTCCGCGTATCCATTGCTTCCCCAAGCCCATACAGTGCCATCCCGATCAAGCGCCAGGCTGTGGGTGTAACCCGCGGAAACCTGCACAACACCTTCCAGACCAATAACGACTGCCGGAACTGCGCTGCTCAAGAACCTGCCCTGCCCAAGTTGGCCCGACGAGTCAAGGCCCCAGCTCCAGACGTTGCCCGTCGCGTCAAGAGCTAGGCCGTGCCAAGAGCCTGCGGCGACCTGGACGATCTCGGAGATGTCGACGACGGGTCCCGGCGTATCTCGATAGTCGGTCGTACCATCGCCCAGATTGCCAAACCCGTTCCCGTTGTCCCCTAAAGACAGCACTGTGCCGTTCGTTTTGAGCAATAGCGTCTGGCCATAGCCGGCAGCGACAGACTTGAGTTCGCCTACCCGGGATTGCGATATCGGTGCGGACCCAGTTGTCCATCGCCACCAAGTCCTGCTATCTACATTGATTGCCGATATAGCGAAACTATTGATGCTCCCGGCAATTGCCGTCACACCACTGATGCCTGCCGCCCGCACTGGATAGACCCGCGGTGCGTCCCGCGGAGTCGAATAGGGAGCCACGACACCCCACTCCCATACAACCCCATCCTGCGTCAGGGCTACGCTAAAGTCTTCGCCCGCTGCCAGTTCGCCGACTCCTGCGAGCCCCGAGACTTCGACCGGCCGCAAACGATCGGTCTTGCTGCCATCGCCGAGCGCGCCCTCGGCATTGGAGCCCCACGCCAACACTCTGCCGTCCGACCTCAAAGCCAGTGCATGCGTGCTGCCACACGCAACCTTGTCAATCGAACTCAGGTCGGCGATCTTTCTCGGTGCAAGGGAATTGTCTTGCGTTCCATCTGCGAGAGTTCCGTGATAGTTCCCGCCCCACGCCCATACCGATCCGTCCTGCCGAAGGGCCAGCGAATACTCGGCGCCGCCGCACGCTTGGACGACGTCGTCTAATCCCCGAACCAGCGCCGGTGTCGAGTTGTTAACGGTGCTGCCATTGCCGAGCTGCCCGTCGTAATTGTTGCCCCAGGCCCAAACAGTGCCATCCGACCTCACTGCGAGCGAATGGTTTACCCCGCTCGCAATACTTCGAACCCCCGAGAGGCCCACGACCATTCCGGGTCTGGTCTCATACGGTAATCGCCCGGCACCAAGCTGGCCGGACTCATCAGAACCCCACGAAACTACGGCACCATCGCTTCGCAGTGCCAATGCATGCTGTGATCCCAGCGAAACCATAGGCGTAGTCGCGTTCCCTGAAGCCGCGATCGCGCAAAACCACACCAGGCAGATGCAGTGCTTCCACTGAATAGCCACCACGCACTCCAGAGTATTGATCGCCGAATCAACTATCCCGAATTCGGATAGGAACATACGGGGTTTTCCATCCCGTCTATGTAAAGTCTAAGGGAGATTCGGCATTACCGCCGCCGCGTCCTGCTCCTAGTTGGTTGGAGAGGCTGTTCGCCGATGTCGGCACCGGGCAGACAGGAGGGCGAAACCGTGACGCTACGATTATCTAGCGCCGGTCCGCCGTCAAAAGAGGCCGAGGGGCGACAAACGACTGCGGACAAAGTTAGCCAGCGGACGAAGCCCCCGTCTTGGATGACCGATTTGGAGAAACGCCGCTGGCTCAACGTCGGCTATGGAGTTCACATCTCAAATGACGGCTCATGGCCGGCCCTCCCATGGCCTTTCCGTTCCGGTTTCAAGCTTTAGATCCGTGGTTAAACATGCCGCTGATCGGAAATCCCACGCGAAACGCTTGCGGCCGCGTCGCCTCCCTCATTGCCGTTTCAATCACGCGCACTTCCTTGCGCAGGATGGAAACGAGTTCCTTCTGGCGTTCCTCGGTCATCCTGCTCGAAATCGCCCCGATGCTGATAGCAGCGAACGGGTCTCCATAGCGGTTGACGCACGGCAGGCCGAGCGTGACGGCGCCCGCGGTGTTGTGGGTGTCATTCAGCGCGTAGCCCAGTTTCCGCGATCGATCGAGCGCCCTCAACAGCAGCGGCACCGTCAGGTTGTTGTAGCTACCAAAGCGACCGGCATTTGTGCGGACGATCTTGTCTACCACCTGCTCGGGCAGCAGCATCAGCAACGCCAGACCGCCGGCGCCGGCGCCGAGCGGGCGGCGTGCACCGACCTCCAGCGTAAAGGTCTTGATCGGAAATGAACCTTCCTTGCGATCGAGGCACACCGAGTCATTTCCGCTGCGCGCGGTCAAAAACACCGTGTCGCCGCTCTTATCTGCGATGCGCGCAAGCGAGGGGCGAAAAATGTCCGGCAGATTGAACTGCGGCGCGGCCGCCAGGCCAAGTTCGAAGACCAGCGGCCCGAGCAGATAGCAGCGAGTCATCGGGTCCTGCATGACCAAGCCTTCCGCCATCAGACCCTTAAGCATGCGGTGAACCGTCGGGTGCTCGAGCTCCGAGTCCTTTACGACCTCTGAGAGGCGCATTCCCGCGTGGCTGCGCGAGGCGAGAAGCCGCAGCAGCAGCGATGCCCTTTGTATGGACTGCGTGCCCCGGCCCGCCGAGCGCGCCGGCCGCGTTTCGGCGCGCGCGGGGTCGGCCGGGTTTTCTGCATTTCGTTTCATCGGTAGTCCACTATATGGATCACTCTCGCATGGCCGTACTTACCGTCGGCGGATTTCCGTGCTAACATAACTGTCATCTTGGCACGATCATCGCGTTGTCGATGCAGAGTATCGCCATCCGGCCATGACTTGCGGTGGAATATACACTAAATTTTCAACTTTTTATCCACATTATGGATTCGCTATCCCAATACGGGAATCGCACCGAAAGCACGGCGCCTGCACACTGGGCGCATGTTTGACCTGGAACACAAATTTGGATCAATGGAGACGACGATATGACAGCTAGAGAGAGCATTCCCGACGCGATGGGCACCCCGATGGGCGCGGTTGCGAGCGATGAGAGCGCGCATCGTGAAGCCGCAGGCTTCACGATCGCCTACGACGATCTGCGCGAATGGGTCGCCGAAGCCGAGAAGCTGGGTGAAATCCGCCACGTCAAGGGTGCGAACTGGCAGGAAGAAATCGGCATGGCGGCGGAACTCGTCATGCACGACGAGAATGCGCCCTGCGTGATTTTCGAAGACGTTCCCGGATGCAAGAAGGGCCAGCGGGTACTGGTGAACTTTTTCGGCGGCAAGCGCAAGAACATGACATTGGGCTTTCCGCTGTCGTACAACAAGCTCGAACTGTCGCAAGCATTCCTCGACAACTACATGCGCGACCTGAAGCCCATAGCGCACCAGTTCGTCGAAACGGGCCCGGTGATGGAAAACGTCATTACCGGCGATGACATCGACGTCACCAAGTTCCCGGTGCCGACCTGGCACGATGGCGACGGCGGCCGCTATATCGGCACCGGCAGCTACAACATCACGATCGACCCGGAAGAAAAGTGGATCAACGTAGGCACATACCGGGTCATGATCCACGACAGGAATACGCTCGGCTTCTATATGTCCCCGGGCAAGCATGGCCGGATCCATCGCGACAAGTATCAGGCGCGCAACGAACCGATGCCGGTGGTTGTCGTGATCGGCGGCGATCCGCTGCAATTCCTGGTGGCGTGCAGCGAGATGCCCTACGGCGTGTGCGAACTGGACATCGCCGGCGGACTGCGCGGCAAGCCGGTGAAGGTGGTCAAGGGCAAGTTCACCGGGCTACCCATTCCCGCCAACGCAGAGATGGTCATCGAAGGCTTCGTTCAGCCCGGGAAGCGCAAGCTCGAGGGACCGTTCGGCGAGTGGACCGGATACTACGGCAGCGACATTCGTGAAGAGCCCGTCCTCGACGTCAAGGCCGTCTATCACCGCAACGACCCCATCATCCTGGGCTGCCCGCCGCAGCGCCCGCCGGAAGAGCAGGCGCGCTACCGGGCGGTTACGCGCTCGGCGCTGATCCGCAAGAACATCGCGGCCGCGGGCGTTCCGGACGTGACGGCCGTTTGGGCACACGAGGTCGGCGGCTCACGCATGCTGCTCGGGGTATCCATCAAGCAGCGCTACCCCGGCCACTCCAAGCAGGCCGGGCACGTTGCCGCGATGTGCCATGCGGGCGCCTATTCCGGAAAATACGTGATCGTCGTGGACGACGACATCGATGTCAGCAACCTGGAAGACCTGATGTGGGGCATGGTAACCCGCTCGGATCCGGCAACCTCGATCGACATCATCCACAAGACCTGGAGCACGCCGCTCGATCCGCGCATCCCGCCGGAACAGAAAGCAGTCGGTGACAATACGAACTCGCGTGCGATTATCGACGCGTGCCGTCCGTGGCACTGGCGCGACCATTTCCCGAAGGTGAACATGCCAAGCGCCGAAACCGCGCGCAAGGCCATGGAAAAGTACGGCTACCTGCTGAAATAGCCGGATCGGAAGACCGAACGCAGCGGGTTCGCCGTCGGCGAATCCGCTTTTTTTTTGGCGCCCGTGCCAGGTGCGTTTCCAAGACGCAGGCGTCTCCGAAGCCCTCCCGCTTTCGGCTAGAATGGCGATTTTGCAGACGAAAGGTGCATTGCGATGTCGATGGCGGACCGCGACGGATTGATTTGGTACGACGGCAAGCTTGTGCCGTGGCGCTCCGCGACCACGCATGTGCTCACTCATTCGCTCCATTACGGCCTGGCCGTGTTCGAAGGTTTGCGCGCGTACAAGACGGTCAACGGGACGGCGATTTTCCGGCTGAAAGAGCATACCGACCGCTTGTTCAATTCGGCGCACATCTACATGATGAAGATTCCGTACGACAAGGACACGCTGATGGAAGCGCACAAGGAAGTGGTGCGCGCCAACAAACTGGAGTCGTGCTACCTGCGCCCGATCGCCTTTTACGGGTCGGAAAAGATGGGCGTTTCGCCCAAGGGGGCGACCGTGCACGTCGCCATCGCCGCGTGGCCGTGGGGCGCCTATCTCGGTGCGGAAGGCATCGAGAAAGGAATCCGCGTAAAGACTTCATCGTACGCCCGCCACCATGTCAACGTGTCGATGTGCCGGGCCAAGTACTCGGGTACCTACGCCAACTCGATCCTCGCCAATCTCGAGGCGACTGAACACGGCTACGACGAGGCCCTGCTGCTTGACGTCGACGGATTCGTCGCCGAGGGCGCCGGCGAAAACCTGTTCGTGGTCAAGAACGGAAAGATCTATGAGCCGGAAATAGCGTCGGCACTGATTGGCATCACGCGCGAAACCGTGATTACGCTCGCGGCCGAATTCGGCTATGAAGTCCGGCCCAAACGCATCACCCGCGACGATCTCTACATTGCCGACGAGGCATTCTTCACCGGTACCGCTGCGGAAGTGACGCCGATCCGCGAAGTCGACGGGCGCATTATCGGCGCCGGCAGGCGGGGCCCGGTCACCGCGAAGGTCCAGAAGCGGTTCTTCGACGTGGTCAACGGCCGTGTCGCGCAACATAGGGATTGGCTCGCGCAGGTGAGCGCGAAGAAACCGGCTCGATCGAGGGCGAAGTGAACCGCCGCGCGGACGACGCCGGAGCGTTGCTAACGGAGGCAGCGCAATGAGTACTTCAACACAGAATCTGAGCCGCGTCGTCGAGGTCGGCGAGTCCGACCTGCCGCTGCACTGTCCCACGCCGCAGACGCCGGTATGGTCGATGCATCCACGGGTGTTTCTGGATGTCGCAAAGGCCGGCGATATGCTGTGTCCCTACTGCGGCACGCGGTACGTCTACAAGGGCGCGCCGGTCAGGGGACACTGACTGTCTCGCCTCCCGCCTCGCGTCCTCGTCGTCGCGCCCAACTGGATCGGCGACACGCTGCTCGCACAGCCGCTGCTGGCACGACTGCAGCGCAAGTTGCCCGGCGTTTCCATCGACGTCGTTGCGCCGGCCTGGACCGCCCCGGTGCTGCGGCGAATGCCCGAAGTCGACGAAATTATCGAGACCCCGTTCCAACACGGCGAGCTGAAACTCGGCCCTCGCTGGCGTATTGGGCGCTCCCTGCGCGGCCGCGGCTACCTGGAGGCCATCGTGCTGCCCAACAGCTTCAAGGCCGCCCTGATTCCATTCTTCGCCGACATTCCGCTGCGTGTGGGATTCGTCGGCGAATTGCGCTTCGGATTGCTCAACATCGTGCACACGCTGGACGAGCGAAAGCTTCCGCTGATGGCCGAACGCTATGCGCAGCTTGCCGAAATGCCCGGTGAACCCATGTCGCGGCCGCTCGAGGCGTCTCGGCTCTGCGTCGATCTCGCGAACCTGGCGCAGACGTTGGAACGCATCGGGCTGGATCGCAGCAAGCCAGTGGTGGTGTTCTGCGCTGGAGCCGAATACGGTCCGGCCAAACGGTGGCCGGCCGAATACTTCGCCGAACTCGCGCGACGCCTGGAAGCCCGAGGTGCCGTGGTGTGGTTGATAGGCTCGGGGGGTGACAACCCGATTGCAGAGCAGATCGCCCGCGAGTCCGGGGGTGCGGCGCTCAATCTGTGCGGCAGGACCGATCTTGCGAGTGCGATCGACCTCATGTCGGTTGCGGATCTGGTGGTCAGCAACGATTCCGGGCTGATGCACGTCGCTGCGGCGCTCGCGAGGCCGCTGGTCGCACTGTACGGTTCATCCAGTCCGGCGCACACGCCGCCGCTGGACGGCTCGGCACGCATCGTGCGAATGGAGGGCCTGGCCTGCAGCCCCTGCTACGAGCGCGAATGTCCTCTCGGCCATTTTCGCTGCATGAAGGAACTCACGCCCGAGCGCGTGCTCGCAGAAATCGACCGCGTCGAAGCGATAGGCAGCAGCGGATCGTAACCGAGGTCGGCGAATCCGCCTCATCGCCGGCGGGGGCACATCCGGCAATCGAATCCTCGGTTCAGGATGGTCAGACCCGAAAGAAACCGCGGATTCAGTCCGGGGGCGAGAAAAGCGAAGTTGGCCTGTAAGCCGGGTTCTGTCAGGAGTTGCCTCCTGTGACAGTCATTCCTCTAGGCCTGGGGTTACCCCGAGGCTCAAGCAACCTACCCGCAAGCTCGACGGGCCGCGTCATCGCTTGCCTATTCGGTCTTGCTCCGGATGGGGTTTAGCCTGCCGACCGTGTTACCACAGCCGCGGTGAGCTCTTACCTGTTTCCCGCCAAGCCGGGAAACCGCACGCCCTGAGGCGCGCGCGCCATTTCACCCTTACCGGTCGCCACCCTGCTTGGGGAACTTTGCCGCCTTGCGGCGGCGAAGTCCGAGTCGGGACCGGCGGTGTGTTTTCTGTGCCACTTTCCATCGCCTCACGGCGTCCGGCCGTTAGCCGGCATCCTGCCCTGTGGAGCCCGGACTTTCCTCCGACGGGATCATTCCCGCCGGCGACTGCCCGGCCAACTTCGCCGGACCCATTATAGTGCTCATTGTCCCGGCGCCCATTCGACGCCCGTCATTTCCGGCGCCCTGAGCGTCCGCTCCTGAACACGGATGTATCGTCGTAATATGCCTCGGTGGCGTTCGCTCGTTCCGGTGTTCGGCGTGCCGGGCTGGGAACGGGCGCAAGCACCCGGGTCGACGCCAGCGCGCCGCGCCGTCCGGCGCCGGAACGCATCGCCATCAACGCCAATCGATTTTCAAACCAGTTTCCACGCAACGGAATCGCCCGCGCGCAAAGGCACGAGCGACGCGTCGGCAAACGGGTACGCATCGGGAACTTTCCAGGCCGACCTCTCCAGCCTCACTTTCTCGACATTGCGCGAGAGGCCATAGAAATCCGCGCCATGGAAAGCCGCGAATGGCTCGAGGCGATCGAGCACTCCCGCGCCGTCGAATACCTCCGCATAGAGTTCCAGCGCGGCATGGGCGGTGTAGACACCTGCGCAGCCACAAGCGGTTTCCTTGGTGCCGCGCGCATGTGGCGCGCTGTCCGTGCCGAGGAAGAATTTCGGATCGCCTCCGGTCGCAGCTGCGAGCAGCACCGAACGATGCTCCTCGCGCTTTAGCACGGGCAGACAGTAATAGTGCGGCCTGATGCCTCCCTGAAAGATGGCGTTGCGGTTGTACAGCAAGTGGTGTGCCGTGATGGTCGCCCCGAGCTTGGCGCCTGCACCCTGGACGAACTGCACCGCTTCGCGGGTGGTGATGTGCTCGAATACCACCCGCAGTCCCGGGAAACGGCGCAGAATCTGCGATAGCACCGTGTCGATGAAAACCGCCTCGCGATCGTAGATGTCGACCTCGGCGTCGGCGACCTCTCCGTGGACCAGCAGCGGCAGATCGTGCCTCTGCATCGCCTCCAGCGCCGGATAAACGCGCTCGAGGCGCGTGATTCCGGCATCCGAGTGGGTGGTGGCCCCGGCCGGGTAGTACTTCACCGCGTGAACGAAACCGCTTTGCTTGGCCAGCGCAATTTCCTGGGGCGCGGTGTTGTCTGTCAGGTAGAGCGACATCAAAGGCGTGAAGCCTGCGCCCGCCTGAAGCAGGCCCGGATGTGCAGTCACGGCATCGACGATGCGCGTGCGGTATTCGCGCGCCGCTTCGACGCTTGTGACCGGCGGCTTGAGGTTGGGCATCACTAACGCGCGCGCGAACCGCCGCGCAGTATGACCGACCACGCTGCGAAGCGCGGCGCCGTCGCGGAAGTGCACGTGCCAGTCATCGGGGCGCGCAATCGTCAGACTCGAGATCTGGGTCTGCATGGTCATTCCTTCTTATTTGCGGTCGCGACCGCGGCTAGGGCACGCTCGTATACCGCTTTGCGCTTGGCCCCGGTCGCCGCGCAGGTGAGCCGGACCGCCTGCGCGAGCGGCAACTCCGAAAGCAGCAGGTCGAGAATCCGCTCCCATTCATTGCCCTTCGTCCGGGCCTGCTTCGAGGCCCCCGACACGATAAGGACGAACTCCCCCCGTTGCCGGTTGGAATCAGCGCGCAACCACTCCGATGCCTCACGCAGCGGCATGCGCTCGATCGACTCGTACACCTTGGTGAGTTCCCGCGCGATGACGATCGTTCGGCCCTCTGCTAGCGTTCCTGCCAGATCGTCAACGGCCTCGAGTATCCGGTGCGGAGCTTCATAGAAGACCAGCGCGCAATCCAATGCAGCGAGACCGGCAATCGCAGCCCGGCGCGCGGCCGAGCGCGCCGGCAGGTATCCGTAGTAGAGAAAGCGTCCGTCGGGTATCCCCGAGGCGCAAAACGCGGAAACGGCGGCGTTCGGCCCCGGAATCGGCACCACGCGCAAACCCGCCTGCCGCACGCTTGCCACCACGCGCGCGCCGGGATCGGAGAGTCCAGGAGTGCCGGCATCGGAAACCAGCGCGACACTCCTGCCCTCCCTCAACCAATGGACGAGCTTTCCCGCCATAGCCGCTTCGTTGTGCTCATGCAATGCGACCGGGCGCTTGCTGATCGCGTGTCGCGCAAGCAAGATCGCGGTGTTGCGGGTGTCCTCGGCAGCGACGATGTCGGCCTCCGCCAGGACCTTCAGCGCGCGAAGTGTAATGTCCTCCAAATTCCCAATCGGAGTGGCGACCACATATAATGTACCGTTTTCCGGACGGCCCTCGCCGTGCACTTCACTCATCGCAAAGCCTCTGTGTTGCTTGCGCTCGCCGCTGTCGCCGTTGCGGCATTGTGCAAGGCGGCGGACGAACCGGCAAGCGCCGCACGGACGGCCGGGCAGGCGGCTGAACATGCGGCAGCCGAGAGACCCGTCGTCGCACTGCTGTTGCCGTTGAATGAGCCGGATTTTGCCCCACCGGCCCGAGCGGTTCTTGCCGGCTGCAAGGAAGCGCTTGCGCTCGTGGATGGCGATCCGCTGATCGAACTGGTGAGCACCAACGCCTCCCCGGACCAGAGCATGGCGGGATACAAAGTTGCCTCGGAGCGCGGCGCGTCGATCGTCGTCGGACCGATGACCCGAAGCGGCGTGACCGCACTGGCCGAAAGCCGAAAGATCCCCACGCTGACCATCGCGTTGAACACGCCCGAGCGACCGATGGCCATGCCCGAGAACTTGTACACCTTCAGCCTGTCCGTCGACGCCGAAGCGCGCCAGGTTGCTCGATTCGCTTGGGACGACAATCTGCAGGACGCGGTAGTCGTGCAATCGTCCTCGGCCCTTTCCAAACGCGCGGGCCGGGCTTTCGCGAACGAGTGGTCGTTGCTCGGCGGGAAAGTCAGTGATGTCATGGAATTCAGCACCCAAGCCGATCTCACGCGCATTCACGATCGCCTGTCGATATCCGAAGCCGACGTCGTATTCCTCGCCGCGAACGCGGAAGGCGCGCGAACAGTGCGCCCCTATCTCAACAACCAGATCCCGGTGTTCGCCACATCTCAGATCAACAGCGGCCGCGTGGATGCGCTGAAGAATCTCGATCTGAACGGAATTCGTTTCGTCGAAATGCCCTGGCTCGCACAGCCTGACAATCTCACAGCGATGATCTTTCCGCGCCCGGATGAACTCGCTCCCGAACTGCAACGCTTTTATGCGCTGGGCATCGACGCATGCCGCATCGCAAACGAGTTCTTGCACCGGCGCCTGGATATTCATCTCGAAGGCGTGACCGGTACCCTGACGCGGAGACCAACCGGCTATGTGCGGCGCGAGGCAATACAGGCTATTTTCCGAGACGGTGCAGGGGTCGCGATCGTGCCTCGGACCCGCTGATGCCGCCTGCGAAAACAACTGGCGCCGCGGCCGAGACCGCAGCGCTGGAATTTCTGGTCGGCCAAGGCATGAGTCTGCGGCGCAGGAATTACCGTTGCCGCCTCGGCGAAATAGATCTGGTCCTTCAGGATGGCTCATCGATCGTTTTCGTCGAAGTAAGGCTGAGAACCAACCCTTCGTTCGGCGGCGCTGCCGAGAGCATCGGACCCGGCAAGCGAGCCCGCATAATTGCTGCGGCGCGACATTACCTGGCCGGCCGCCCGGAAATGCCCTGTCGTTTCGACGTGGTCCTGCTCGACCGGCTGCAGCCACCGCGCATCGAATGGCTCCGGAACGCGTTTTCAGCCTAGATGCTGCGGCTTACTCGTGTTCCGGCTTACGGGCCATCGCCTGTGCGCGGCGGTCGCGATCCGAATCGGCACGCAGAACCGGCGCAACAAGCCGGAACGCAATGTCGAGTTCGGGCAATTCGACATGGGCTAGAATGGGCGCATGAAGACCACGGCCGCTCGCAGTCCTCGTACCATGCCCAACAGCGACCTCATGGAGCGCATCGGAAGACAGTTCACCGAGAGTGCCCAAACCAAGCTTCGCGCGCTGGAAACGCTCGCGGCACCCATTGCCGAGGCCACTGAACTCATAGTCAGGTGCCTGCTTGCAAACGGCATGATCCTCGCCTGCGGCAACGGCGGCTCGGCGGCCGACGCACAGCATTTCGCCGCGGAAATGCTCAACCGGTTCGAGCGCGACCGCCCGGGCTTGGCAGCGATCGCGCTCACTACGGATTCCTCGACGCTCACCGCGATTGCGAACGACTTCGACTACGAACAGGTCTTCTCCAAGCAGGTGAGCGCGCTGGGCTCGTCGAATGACGTGTTGCTGGCCATATCGACGAGCGGCGAATCAAGGAATGTGCTGCGCGCGATCGGGGCCGCACACGAGCGCGACATGCGCGTCGTCGCGCTAACCGGTCGCGAAGGAGGCGAAATCGGAAAGAACCTGTCGGCGGGCGACGTGCATCTATGCGTCCCGCATGCGCGGACGGCGCGCATCCAGGAAGTGCACTTGCTGACCTTGCACTGTCTTTGCGACGGCATCGACTTCATGTTATTGGGAGCTGAATGATGAGCATGCGCGACCGGTATGAATGGCGCGGCAGCGCAATGGCGACGCTGCTCGCCGTGTTTCTGCTGCAAGGATGCGTCGAGTCCATGATTATCGGCGGCGCCGCCACCGGGGCCTACGTGGCCACCGACAGGCGTCAACCGGAAATCGTCGCCGGGGACGAGCGCGTCGAACTCACAGCCGGTTCGCGCATCGGCGAGCGCTACGGCGACCGGGTGCATGTGAACACCACCAGCTACAACTACAACGTGCTGCTGACCGGCGAAGTGCCCGATGCGCAGTCGAAGGCGGGAATAGAGAGAATCGTCACGCAGATCCCCCAGGTAAGGGGCGTGGTCAACGAACTGCAGGTCGCCGGACAGTCCTCGCTCACCTCGCGCGGCAATGACACCTACATCACCGGCAGGGTGAAGGGGACTTTTGTCACCGAAAACAAGTTTCAGGCCAGCCACGTCAAGGTCGTAACCGAGTCGGCGGTGGTCTACCTGCTCGGACTGGTCACCCGAAAGGAGGCCGATGACGCGACTGCAATCGCCCGCTCCATCAGCGGCGTCAAGAAAGTGGTGCGGGTATTCGAATATCTAACTCGCGCGCCTGGCAACTAGAGCCCAGACCGCCAGCCGGGCCGAATGAGCGCTCGCGCGTTGTTCGCCACGTTCGACCAAATCGCGGTCTCCGTCACGGTCTCACCGGTGAATTCGTCCATCGCGTGCGCCGGCGCATTCGAGACCCCAAGCAAGAGGCGGATATCCTTGCGGCGGGGCCTCGAAAGAGTCCGATACAGCCGCGTAGATGCACAGGAAGCCGGCCGTGCAACCTGAATACGAGGATAAGATCTGCGAGCCGGAACATTTGCTCGCGCGAGTGGAAAAACTGCCCAAGCCGCGCGTTTTCACGAACGGCGTGTTTGACATCCTTCACCGCGGCCACGTGACCTATCTGGCCCAGGCGCGAGCGTTTGGCGCCAGCCTCATGGTCGCAATCAACAGCGATGCATCGGTGCGGAGGCTCGGAAAGGGGGAGGACCGGCCCGTCAATTCACTGCGCGACCGGATGGCCGTGGTTGCCGCGCTGCAGAGCGTGGATCTGGTCACGTGGTTTGACGAGGACACACCGCTCGAGCTGATCGGCCTATGCAAACCGGAAGTCCTGGTGAAGGGCGGCGACTGGAATCCTGAGGCCATTGTTGGCGCGCAGGAAGTAAGGGACCGGGGGGGGAGCGTGCACTCGATCCCGTTCCAGTGGGCGGTGTCGACAAGTGCACTGCTGGAGCGCGTGCGTCGGAAGCCACGCTGAAGGATCGGTGCGGTCCGATCGCTAGCCCTTCCCCGTTTCGCCGGCACATTCCCGGACCAAGCTGTCGGGAAAGGCCTGCCGGAGATCATCGAGTTTCGCCGCCACAGCCTTCGGCACATCGCGCAGTTGCAACCACAACTTGGAGTCCTTCGCTTCACGTGTACCGACCTGCGCAGTGCGCACGCCCCTGGCACGCAGCTGTTCGAGATGGTTCGCTGCGGCCTCCCGCGTGCGGAATATGCCCAGCGATATCGCGAAGCGGTAATTCGGGTCTTCCTGGACGACGAAATATTCGTTGATCCCGAGGCGTTTAAGTTCTGCTGCCTTGCCGATCGCTGCCGCGCGACTGCCCTGGGGCGGCATGAACACCCACCAGGTCGCAGCTTCTTCGACGCGCCGGCGCGTAAGCTTCGAACCCGACGCAAGCGACGCCAGCGCTCGTTCCGCGCGGCCCACCTCATCAGCGACGAACGCGCCCCACTCAAGACAAGCCGCATTCTTCGCTGGCTCCGGCCCGGCCCTTGCCAGTTTGGTAGGAGAGACAATTGCTATCGCCTGCGGATTTATCTGCTGCTGCAGCAGCAGCGATTCACCCGGAAACAATTCTTGGCTGAACCAGCTGTACGCGAAGAACACGACGTTCGCCAGCAGCAGTAGAAGAAATGTGATTCTCATGCCCCGATGCGCACCAGACCCTCGAGCGCGAGATTATCCACCGCGCGAACCGGGATGTTAAGCAGCGGACGGATGTGCGGCGCGTTACCCCCGGAGAGCAGACACACCCCACCGGCTTCAAGTTTCGAATACATGCGCTCAATCGCACCGGCCTGTGCATGCAGGCATCCGGACTCGATCGCGTCGGCCGTGCAACGCGGTTGCTGCGCGAAGCGCCCCTGTTCGAGGGCGAGCCCCGCAGTGTTCCGCGCCAAAGCGCGTTTCATCAGGTCCACCCCGGCAACGATGATGCCGCCTTCATGTACTCCCTGCGCGGACAGGATGTCCACTGTGGTTGCCGTGCCAGCCGTCACGACCAGGCATGGGCCTCTTTGCAGATGCCAGGCACCGACGAGCGCCGCCCAACGGTCAGGTCCAAGCTGACCCGGGTCGGTGTAGCCGTTGGTGACGCCGCACTGTGCCCGCTGCGCGCTGATCCACAGGGGCTCCACCGCGAAACGCGCGAGCAGTGTCAGCAGCGACCGGCGCGCGGGTTCGCCGGCCACGTTGGAGATCACAATGCGCGCCGGTGCGGGCAGTAACGACCAATCGGCTTTCAGTCGCGCCATGTCCTCGACCGCGACGGCCCCGATCGCCCTCCAGCCGGGGCCGCACGGCTCACCGGAATTCTCCCCGATCGAACTGCCGCGATGCCGATGCTCTTCGCGCAGACCCCATTTGACGCGCGTGTTGCCACAGTCGATTGCGAGGATCATCGGCCCGCCAGTCTCAGTTCACCGCTGTGAAAGCTCTCGACGCCGCGTGCCGAGCGCACCAGCAGAGCACCGTCGTCGTCTATTCCCACCGCCTCGCCGTCAGCGACCGTTCGCTGCGCGATGCGCAATGTCACCCGCCGACCCTGCCACGCGTGATAGCGCAACCAGTCGGAACGAAAAGGGGCAAAGCCGGCAAGTGCGAATCGCTCCAGCGCGGAATGAAGTTCGACCAACAGCCCTGCGAGCAGGGTAGTTCGCGGCGTAACGGTTGCGCTCGCCTCAAACAGTCCGGTCGCCGGCTGGTCCACGACCGCCGACCGCGCTTCGCTCCATCGCAGGTTGAGACCGATACCGGCAATGACCGTGCTCGGCCCGCCCGGCTGGCCAGTCACTTCGACCAGAATACCGCCGAGTTTGCGCCCTCGCAGAACCAGGTCGTTCGGCCACTTGAGTTGCACGCCGGGATAACCAAGCCGCTCGAGCGCGCGCACCAGGGCCACCCCGAGCGCGAGCGACAATCCCGAAAGCCTGCCGACGGTCTGCGCGAAGTACCAAAGCACGGAAAAAGTGAGGTCAGTGCCGATCCCGGATTGCCACCGGTTCCCGCGGCGCCCGCGCCCCGCGGTCTGGCGCTCGCACACCACCACCAACGCGTGCCGTACCCCGCCGCGTGCGCGGTCCATCAGCACGCCGTTTGTCGACGGGCACTGGTCCAGAAGTTCGACTGCTAACGCGGGGGGCGTCAGGCGTGCCAGCCGCTCGCCGTCGAGCAGGTCGAGTGGTTCGGTGAGACGATAAGCTTGTCCCCGCAACCCTTGCACCCGCAACCCCAGCTTTTCGACCGCGCGCATACCGCTGCGCAGGACCGACGGCGAAACATTCAGCGCAGCGGACAGCTCGCGACTCGAATGGATTTCGCCGTCGGCAAGCAGCCGCAGCAGCGGAAATATGTTTGAAGACAGCCTCAAGCGTACATCGCCAAGAGCGTCGCTGAAATAGCGTTCCGGCGATGATACCAGCGTGCGAGCCCCGCTTGCCGTCACGAGATCAAGACGGCGAATCGGGTCGACGGCCCAAGGCCATCGCTGCAAGTCCCCACGGTCGCGACCCATGCCCTCAAAGCGCCTCCCGCAACGGATATAATGGCCCGCAATCCGGGCCGGCCGCTGCGCGCGGCCATCCCAAGGAGCGGATAGATGAAGTGTCAAGCCCTCGCCTATGCCACGGCGATTCTGCTCACGATGCACGCGCCGTATGCATCGTCGATCACCGAAATCCAGTTCTGGCACGCGATGAGCGGTACGGCCGGTGAGCAAGTTGCAGAGCTCGCCAGCCGATTCAACGCCTCCCAGCCGGGCTACCGGATAGTCCCTGTGTACAAGGGCGGTTATGAGGACGCCTTCGCCGCCGGGATTGCCGCGCTGCGAACCCGCACCGCGCCACACATTATTCAGGTGTTCGATGCTGGAACCGCCACCATGCTGACGACGCAGCGCGCGCTCAAACCGCTCTATCGGCTCATGGCAGAGGCGGGTGAGAAGCTCGACGCACGCGCATATATACCTGCGGTTTCGAGCAGTTACGCCGACAGCCGCGGAAGACTGCTGTCTCTGCCATTCAACAGCTCCACGGCCGTGTTCTTCTACAACAAGGACCTATTCAGGAAGGCGCGCATCGATCCGGCCGTGGCGCCGAAGACCTGGCGCGACGTTCAGGTGGCGGCGGAGAAAATTCGCGACAGCGACGCGGCCCCTTGTGCGTACACGACGGACTGGCAGTCCTGGATTCTGGTCGAAAACTTGTCGGCGTGGCACAACGAGCCGCTGGCGACGCGCGACAACGGCTTCGGCGGCGCCGGCGCGAAGCTCAATTTCAATGGGGAACTGCTCATCCGGCACATCGGCCTGATGTCTTCATGGATAAAGAGCGGCCTGTTCACCTATGCGGGCCGCGCAAACGAAGGCGAGGCAAAATTTGCGAGCGGCGAATGCGCGATGATCACCGCATCCTCGGCGGCCTATCCCGCCTTCGCGAAATCCGCGCGTTTTGCGTTTGCCGTATCGCGGCTGCCCTATTACGAGGAATTCAGGAACGCCCCCTACAACACCATCGTCCGTGGCGCGAGCCTTTGGGTGCCGGCCGGCAAGAAGAAATCGGAGTACAAGGGCATCGCAAAGTTCTTCAGCTTCCTCACGCGACCCGAAATCCAGGCCGATTGGGACAAACAAACGGGATATCTCCCCAATACGCTCGCCGCCTACGCGCTGATACGAACACAGGGGTATTACGAACGCAACCCGGGCGCCGACATCGCCGTCGAACAGGTGAGCCGAAAACTCCGGGCGCATTCCAGGGGGGTGCGCTTGGTCAATTTTCCGAGGATACGCGCCGTCATCGACGAAGAGCTGGAAGCGGTTTGGAGCCAGGCCAAAACGCCCAAGGAAGCGCTCGATTCAGCGGTCGCACGCGGAAACGAACTGCTGCGCCGCTTCGAACGCAGCGGCAAAGGCTGATCGCGCCGCGGCCTGCGCGGCAATAAGCGCCATCGTCCTCGCCGGTACCGGGTCCACGGCCGACGATCTTGCGAACGATCGCGATCGCAGGCGACTTTCGTTTATCGACCACCGTAACCGCGCACCGGTCCACGCTCTAAACGGTGGGGTGTCGACGAGACTGCTGATCTAGGTTCTGATTGGGTACATCGGGGGCGCTTTGCTTATGTCGCACTCTTCGCTGGAACAGCATCGGGCGCATTGGCCCTACCCGCGCATCATCGCGCACCGGGGGGGAAGCAGTGTTGCACCGGAAAACACGCTGGCGGCGATGCGAGCAGCAAAGCAAAACGGCTGCCGCGGCGTGGAGTTCGATGTCATGCTCAGCGCAGACCGCGTGCCGGTGCTGATCCACGATGAAACGCTCGATCGAACGACCGATGGAAACGGGAACGTGGCTGAAACCCGGTGGCAACAGCTCGCTGCGCTGGATGCCGGGCGTTGGTTCGGCGCCGCCTTCGCGGGGGAACCCCTGCCCAGTTACGCCGATGCGGCACGGCTGTGCCTCGATCTTGGATTGTGGGCCAATGTCGAAATCAAGCCGGCCGCCGGCCTGGAACGCGAAACCGGTCGGATTGTCGCCTCCATGAGTGCCCAATTGTGGCGCACCGCTCCGGTCGCGCCGCTGCTTTCCTCGTTCTCAACAGACGCACTGGAAGCAGCGGCTGGTACGGCGCCGGAGCTGGCGCGCGGCCTGCTCGTGGAAGCCATCCCCTCGAACTGGAGGGAGACCCTCGCGCGGCTAAGCTGCGTATCACTTCACTGCGAATTCCGGCACCTTGGCGTGCAGCAGGTCGGCGCCGTGAAGGACGCCGGCTACGCGTTGCTGTGCTACACGGTGAACGAGCCGGAAAAGGCTCGGGAGCTCTTCGGTTGGGGCGTCGATGCTCTCATCACCGACCGCGTCGACATGAATCCGTAGCCCTTGCCCCGGCCGCGGAACCGGACTCGCATCACGCCCGCAAATTCCCTGTCTCGGCACACAAGGCGATGCTGCGCACCAGCCACGCGCGTACTGCGGACACGTCCTTCAGACGCCAGCGCGCCGATGTCGCTCCGGCGCCGACCTTGATCGCTATTCCGCCGAGTGCCTCGACGGCCGGAAATGCCTGCTCATCGGTCGCATCATCACCGACAAAGACGGGCTTTCTGCCGGCAAACGGCGGCGCGTCCATGAAGGCCTCGATCGCGGTCCCCTTGTCGCGGCCCTTCGGTTTGATTTCCGCGACCATCTTGCCGGGCTGCAGACAATAGTTCCCGCCGCTTTGCCGCAGCAGATCGTTCATGAACGAGCGCACCTCGCCGCCAAGCCGGGGCGCGTTGCGATAATGCACGGCGAACGTGCCGGACTTGTCCTCGACGAGCAGCCCGGGCCTCGAGGACGCCCATTCCCTGGCCAGCGCGAGCAGGCGCGGAATATCGCTCGAAAGCGGCGCGGTCCAGCGAACGCTCCCTGACGCGTCGCGAAGCTCCAGGCCGTGCAGTCCGGCTGCAGGCAGGCGCAGCGGGAAAAACAACCGGTCGATATCGGCAATCGGCCTGCCGCTGATCAGCGCCAGCGCGCCGCCGGTCGCGCTTGCCAACTGCTCCAGCCATTGAATCAGTGACGGATCGACGCGAACGCCCCCGGGCGAACCGGCCAGTTCCAGCAGCGTTCCGTCGACGTCGAGAAAGCAGGCATGCTCGGCGCAGTTGAGCGCGGGAATGCCGGACACGCTGGAAGCAGCACCGTGCTCCCCGCGCGAACGCAGCGACCGCTTGTGCCGATCCATAGTGTGAACTCTCAGTGTGCGACGCGTTGCGCGGCGCGACCGGAACCCGCGAGTCGCTTGCGCTTGCGCATGGCCGCCCCATCGAGCAGCATGCGGCCCGCCCACCTGTAGACATTGAACTCGCTCACCAGCGCCCGCATGCTCCGCATTCTGTCGCGCTGCTCCCCCGAGGGCATGGTCAGCGCGACGTGCAGCGCCAGGGCGCATTGATCGATGTCGTAGGGGTTGACGATCAGCGCCTCGGGAAGCTCGCGCGAGGCGCCCGTAAACTGGCTGAGTATCAGCACTCCCTGTTCATCGTCGCGCATGGCGATGAATTCCTTCGCCACGAGATTCATTCCATCGTGCAGGCTGCTCACGAAGCACAGGTCGGCGGCGCGGTAATGCTCGTACACCTGTTCCGGCTCGTGATGCTCGATCTTCAGGATGATGGGCGGATACTCCTCGCCCGAGAAGCGCAAATTGATGCTGTCGGCGAGCGCGAGCACTTGCTTCTCGAATTCCTGGTATTGGCCGATGCCGGAGCGACTCGGGGCTGCGACCTGCACGAACGTGAATCGACCCACCCATTCCGGCTGCAGTTCCAGCAAGCGCTCCACCGCCATGAACCGCTCGAGTATCCCCTTCGTGTAATCCAGCCGGTCCACGCCCACACCGAGCGCATGCCCGGCCGGCAGTCCCAGGCGCTCACGCACTTCCCGCCGGCACGCCGCGACGCTCGAGGGGGCGGCTTCGGGACCCGACGGCCACTCGATGGAGATGGGATAGCGTTTGACCGCGGTCGGCTTTCCGCCAAGGTATATCGTGAACGTTTCCCGGTCGACCCGCGCTTCCAGCAGGCGATCTACGGTGTCGACGAAATTATTGCAGTGAAACTGCGTGTGAAACCCCATGATGCTGCTGCCCAGCATCCCCTCGAGCAGTTCCGCCCTCCAGGGACAGATCGCGAAGGCCTCGGGATTCGGCCACGGAATGTGCCAAAAGCTAATAATGGTCGCCTTGGGAAGTTCTTCGCGCACCATCCGGGGCAACAGCGCGAGATGGTAGTCCTGCACCAGCACGATGGGCTCCTTCGATCCCGCCTCCTCCATTACTGCGCGGGCAAATTTCCGGTTGACGGCAACGTACTGCTCCCAATCCGCCGCACGGAATGTCGGCCGGACGTGCGCGATGTGGCACAACGGCCACAGCCCCTCGTTGGCGAATCCGTTGTAGTACCCGGCCTCCTCCTCCTGCGACAGCCAAATCCGGCGTATGGAGTACGAGGGGTTGCGCGGAGGCACCTTGACCCGGTCGTGGCGATCCACGGATTCCTTGTCGCCCGATCCGCTGCCGTGCGCGATCCACGTGCCCGAACAGGCGCGCATGATGGGTTCGAGCGCCGTCACCAAGCCGCTGGCGGGCCGCTGGACGTCGATATGGTCTGCGCGCCGAATGTGTATGTAGGGCTCACGGTTGGACACGACCAGAATGTCCTCGCCGTGCAGGTCGCTGCGCAGGATGCCGCGCAGCGACTGCGGCGACCACGTGAGCTGGCTCTCGTCGCGCGGTCGGAAGTCCGAACCGAGTTCCTTCATCAGAGATCGCAGGTCGCGCGTGATCGGCTGAAGTTCCGGAGCCGAGATGCGGCCGGCGGGTCGGACGAGCCCCTCGCCGCGCAGCAGCGCGCGGATTCCCTGGACCCAACCGCGCCAGCTCAACTGGGCGATGATCACCGTGATCAACGAAACGACCGCTCCCAGCGCGACGAAGAAATAGAAGACGTACCGACGTGTTTCCTCGCTGCGGCGCTGCACGAAGCTCATGTCATGCACCAGGACGACCTGCCCGATACGCTTGTCGCCGTCCATCAAGGTGCGCACCGACACGTGCAGCGGTCCCTGGTCCCTGGAGAGCAGCTTCACCGGCCCGTCCGCGAGCCGTTCCGCTTCCTTACACTGAATTTCCTCCGGATAGGACTTGGTGGCGATCAGCGCACCCAGCGTGGGATTGCAATAGCCGATCGCGAACAGGCGTTCGCCCTGGGTGATGTTGTTGAAATAGGCCAGGACTTTGCGCCTGGATTTGGTCCGGACCAGACCGACGAGCGGTTCCTGCATCGTGTTTGCGACCACCGCGGCTCGAACACCGACATCATGCTCGAACCACCTCAGCATCAGCCGGTCGACGAGCGGCATTACGCCGTACGCTACCAGTCCCAGCGCAAGCAAGAGCGGCAGGATGAATCGAAGCGAAAGCCGCATGTTCGACCCGGGAGCCCGATTCGCAAGACGCTATTTTGCCACATTGCATCGACGCACGCGGTGACGGCTCGCCCGCGCGGTCCATTGCGAAGGTGCTGAAGTGGAGGTGCGGCTCGTGCTAGAACGGCAGCGGCGCTTCGGGCTTTTCGGGCTGCAGTACGCGCCGGAAATCGGCCTGGATGCGTTTCAAAGCAGGGGCCGCATCGCCTTCGAAACGCAGCACGATCACGGGAGTCGTATTCGAAGCGCGGGCAAGCCCGAACCCATCCTCGTACTCCACGCGCAGCCCGTCGATGCGTATGACATCTGTGGCATCCGGAAATTGCGCCGATTTCTGCAGCCTCTCGATCACCCGGTGCGGCTCCCCTTCGGCAAGCTGCCAATTGAGTTCCGGCGTGCTAATGGAATCCGGCAACGACTCGAGCACCGCGCTCGGATCCTCAGCGCGGGAAAGGATCTCGAGCAGCCTCGCTCCTGCGTACTGCGCATCATCGAACCCGTACCAGCGTTCACCGAAGAACATGTGTCCGCTCATTTCGCCTGCGAGCGGTGCACTGCGCTCCTTCATGCGCGCCTTGATCAGCGAGTGCCCGGTCTTCCACATGCCGGGAACCCCCCCATGCCGACGGATCCAGGGTCCGAGATTGCGGGTGCATTTGACGTCGTAGACGATTTCCCCCCCGGGGCACCGCGCGAGCACGTCCTTCGCGAACAACATGAGTTGTCTGTCCGGGTAAATGACGCTCCCGCTTCGCGTGACCACGCCCAGGCGGTCTCCGTCCCCGTCGAACGCAAGACCCAGTTCCGCCCCCGTTTCGCGCACCGCCCGGATGAGATCGACGAGATTCTTGGGCTGCGAGGGGTCGGGATGATGGTTGGGAAAGCGCCCATCCACATCGCAGAAGAGCTCGACGACTTCGCACCCGAGGCGCCTGTAGAGAAGCCCCGCCGTTGCGCCGGCGGCCCCATTGCCGCAGTCGATTGCAATCTTCATCGGCCTTGACAGAAGCACGTCGGACACGATGCGATCGAGATAGTCGTCGGCGACGTTGACCTCCGCCGCCGTTCCTGCGCCGTGCTCAAAATCACCGGCCTCGATGCGCAGGCGCAATCGCTGGATCGCCTCCATGGCAAGCGTAGTGCCGCCGATCACCATTTTCAGTCCGTTGTAGTCCGGCGGATTGTGACTGCCGGTCACCGACACCGCGCAGCCGCAGCGCAAGTGGTGCGCGGCGAAATAGGAGATCGGCGTGGCCACCATGCCGAGATCGAACACGTCGACGCCGGCCGAACATATGCCTTCGATGATCGCGCCGGCGAGTTCGGGTCCGGAAAGTCGCCCGTCGCGGCCGACCGCGATCCCGGACTGCGCCTTGCTTCGCGCCTCGCTGCCCAGCGCGCGGCCAATCTGCCGCACTGCATCGGTGGTCAGCGTCTTGCCGACGATGCCGCGAACGTCGTAGGCCTTGAAGATCTCCTCGGGAAGCAATGTCATGATCCATGCACCTCGGGCCTATGCGCCGGTCAACAGCGGTACGCAAGACTCCGCGCGACCTACGCAAAGGGTTCGAAGAAGGAGATTATACGGTGCGAGAGTAAGTCGCTCCGCCTCTGGCGGACATCAATGCAGGATCTTGGGCGAGACTTCGGCTTCTTCGCGCGCCGCCGGCGGCGCAACCGACCCGTGGTGCACGACCATGCGCCAGCCGCCGGCTATTCGCAAATACACGTTCGTCGTAACGACCGACGGCCGCGGCTTGGGCTCGCCTTTGACGAGGATGTTCTCGTGCAGACTGTGGACCGACAGCATCGCTCCCTGCACACATACCTGTTCGGTGATATGCACCTTCAGGCGTTCCCCGGAGCGAAAGATCTGTGCCCAGTTCTCCCGGATCTGGTCGTAGCCCGTCAGGCGCGGCCAACCGGGATGCACGCAGATGATCTCCTCGTCGTCGGCCCACACCTCCATCATCGCATCGAGATCGGCCGACTCGAGCGCCTCGTAGAACGCGGCTTCACAGTCCTCGGGAGTGGGGAAACTGGTCTTTTTCACGCGGCGAATCGCAGCCCGGCGATAGGATCAGTCGCGATCGTTCCTGCTCGCGCGCACCGTCTGAATAAACTCGACTACCATCATAACGACCCCGATCAGTATCACGACGATCAGCGGGATCGCCCTGAACCCGAGTGCGGGCGCGAGCTTCAAGATCGGCACGGCGAAAAAAGCAAGCGCCATGGTCATCCCGATCAGGCCAAAGATGATTTCTGAAATCATTGGATCTACTCCTGGTACCGGCGTCTCAATGAAGGTGTATCAAGCGTGCGCGACCTGGTCTACCAGCCAGCGCGCGGTACGCAGCAGGCGGGCGTCGCCCCCGCGAGGACCGACCAGTTGCACGCCCAGCGGCAGCCCGTCGGCGCCTTGCATCAGCGGCAGCGTAATCGCCGGCAGTCCGCACAGCGTCCACAGCGTGCAGAAGGCGGGCGATCCGGTCGACGCCAACCCCTGCGGCGCCGTGCCGGCCGTGGCGGGCGTCAGTATCGCCTCGTACCGGTGCTCGAAGAGCTCGCTCAAACCGTGGTTCAGCGCGGGAACGTTGTCCAGTGCCTTGTTGTAGTCCACGGCGCGCACCCTGCGCCCGCGCTCGATCTGGCCACGCAGCACCTCGCTCAGCTTGTCGCGACCCTTTGCGTACTCGATCTCGAAATTCTTCGCCAAATCGGCTTCCATGACCGTCTGATGCCATTTCCAAGCGTCCTTGAACGCCATCGGGAGCTTGATCTCCTCCACCCGGTCGCCCAAGTGTGCCACCAGTTCGGAAAAAGCCTCATGGCATTGCGCATCGGCAAGCTTCCACATCGGCGTCTTGACGAACGCCAGGGTCGGCGGAACTGGGGGTTCCTGCATGGCCGTCTCCCGCAGCAGCGGCCGCGCCACTGGCCGCGTATCGGGATCGTTTTCATCGTAGCCGATGAGTTGCTCCGCAAGGAAGGCAGCGTCCTCGACGCTGCGGGTGATGACACCGACCTGGTCAAGTGGCCTGGATTGTTTCAGTATCCCGTGCCGGGAAATCAGGCCGAAGCCCGGCTTGAAACCGACCACGCCGCAATAGGCCGCCGGCCGGATCACCGAGCCGTTGGTCTGGGTGCCGATCGCCAGCGGCACCATGTGCGCGGCCACCGCTGCTGCCGAGCCGCTGGAAGACCCGCCGGGCGTGTGCTCCGGGTTGTGCGGGTTTCTCGTCTTGCCCGGCGAGTAGGTGGCGAGTTCCGTGGTGACGGTCTTGCCCAGAATGATCGCGCCCGCTGCGCGCAGCATCGAGACCACGGTCGCATCCTCGACCGGCGTGCGCCCGGCGTGCAGCACGGTGCCGTCCTCGGTCGGCATGTCCTGCGTGTCGATGATGTCCTTGACCCCCACCGGGATGCCATGCAGCGGTCCGAGTGGCCTGCCTTCGCGCCGCCGCTGGTCGGCATCGCGCGCCTGGCGCAACGCGTGCTCCGGATCGAGGAACGCCCAAGCCTGCACGCGGTCCTCGTCGGCCTTGATGCGCGCCAGGCACGCCGCCACCAGTTCCTCGGAACCGATCCTGCCTTCTGAAATGGCGTTCGCCGCCTCAGCCGCACCGAGCAGAGTAGGATCCATGGACGAGTCCTTGCTCACGGCTCAGTTTCCGTACATCTGTCTGGGCAGCCAGTAGACCAGGTCCTGGAACACGTACACCAGGACCATCGAGATGAACACCATGGTCAGGAACGGGAAGCAGCCCCTGAATATCGTCCACAACTGCACGTACGGCGGCGCGATCCCCTTGAGGTAATACGCAGACATCGCCATCGGCGGGGTCAGGAAGGAAGTCTGCAGATTGAGCGCAACCAGGATGCCGAAGAACATCGGATCGATCTTGTAGAACGCGAGCAGCGGCAGGAAGATCGGCACGAAGATGATGATGATCTCGCTCCACTCCAGCGGCCAGCCGAGCAGAAAAATGATCACCTGGGCCAGGATCAGGAACATGACGGGAGTGAGTTCCATGTGGGTCACGAATTCCTTGATCAGGCCCTCGCCGCCCAGGTACGAAAACACCGACGAAAAGGTCCACGAACCGACGAACAGCCAGCACACCATGGCCGAGGTGCGCGCGGTCAGGAACACCGCCTCCTTCAGCCGCGCCCAGGTCATCGCCCGGTAGCCGATCGCGATCACCATCGCGCCCAGCGCACCGACGGCCGCGGCTTCGCTGGGCGTCGCCAGCCCGAACAGGATCGAGCCGAGAACCGCGAGAATCAGGACCGCCAGCGGGAAGAACGCGGTCACCAGCAGGTACACGACCCTGCCCAGAGGAATATCGGTCTGTTCCTTCGGCAGCTTCGGCGCGAGCTTCGGGTTCACCATCGCAACGCCGATGACGTAGATCATGTACAGGCCCGCCAGCAGGAATCCCGGCAGCATCGCCGCGGCATAGAGTTTTACGACCGAAATCGCCGAGGTCGCGCCGTAGACGATCAGCATGATCGAGGGCGGAATCATGATCCCCAGCGTGCCGCCGGCGCAGATCACCCCGGCCGACAGCCTCTGGTCGTAGCCCGCCTTGAGCATGGCCGGAAACGCAAGCAGGCCCATCAGGGTCACCACCGCGCCGACGATACCGGTCGCGGTCGCGAACATCGCGCAGGTCGCCAGCGCCGCGACCGCCATCGCCCCGGGAACATTCTTGAACGCGACCTGCAGGCTGTGAAACAGGCGGTCCAGAATGTTGGCGCGCTCGATCATGTAGCCCATGAACAGGAACAGCGGCACCGCGGTGAGCACGTCGTTGTTCATGATGCTGAAGGTGTTCTGCGACAGCAGGTAGAACACGCGGCTGTCGAAGAATTCCTGCCCGGGGGTGTAATAGGCGTAATAGCCGAAGCCGACGCCCATCGCCATCAGCGTGAACGCGATCGGGAAGCCGAGCAGAATGATGAAAATGAACGAGCCCAGCATCACCAGCGCGATTTCGGGATTGGTCATGCCGCCTCTCCCTTCCGAACCGCTTGCTGCTGATACTCGTGCTCGTGCGCGATCACCGTCTCCAGTTCCTCGACGTCGTGCAACATCCTTGGCCAGTGGCCTTCCTTGAGCGCGAGGATGCAACGGATCACCTGGGCCACGCCCTGGATAAAGAGCATCGTGCCTGCCAGCGGAATCAGGCTCTTGAGTTGCCAGATCGGCACGCCTACGGGACTGTTCACGCTCACCTCGCGGTAGCCGAAGGAATCATGCGCATAGCCGTAGCCGGCGATGACCAGCGAGGTGACGCCGGGAAAGAAGAAGATGAAATACAGCACCAGTTCGACCCCTGCCTGCCAGCGCACCGGCCACAGCCGGTACAGCACGTCTCCCCGCACGTGCGCGTTGCGCGACAGTGCATAGGCGCCCGACATCAGGAACAGCGCCCCGTAGAGGATATAGCTCATGTCGAACGCCCAGGCGGTAGGATCGTTCAGCACGTAGCGCACGAACACCTCGTACGATGTTCCCAGGGTCAGGACGACGATGCACCACGCGAACGCATGGCCCACCGCCATGCTGAAGCGGTCTATGCCGAGCAGGAACTTTTGAAGCATGTCATCCCCCTGGGGCGGAACATACGAAAGAGGCGGCACATCGCTGTGCCGCCCCCGACTGGTCCGCTTGCGAAGTTCTTGAAGCTAAGCGGCCTAGAACCCCAGCTTGCCGAACACGTGCTCGTAACCCGCCTTGTAGTCGGCGCTGTTGAACAGCGAGTAGTAAGCGACCCGCTTGGCCCACGCCTTCTGCGACTCCCATGTCTTCTTGAACAGCGGATCCTCTTTGGTCAGGCGGTCGACGAGTTTGTCCCACGCCTTCAACTGAACGTCGAAAATGCCCTGCGGCGTGCGGATGACGTTCACCTTGTCCTTGGTCTTGAGCTCCTGCAGGTCCTTCGAGTAGTTGTCCATCGCCGTCGCGTAATTGGAGGTGGACGCAGCCTCCGCGGCATAACGCAGCACCGCCTGAAGGTCCTTGGGCAGCGACTGGTATTTCTTCTTGTTGAATATGATTTCGAAGAATTCCATGGCCTGGTGGTAGCTGCCCATCATATAGTTCTTGGCCACGTCCTGGGCGCCGAATCGCCGGTCGGAGGTCGGGTTGTTGAACTCGAACGCGTCGATCACGCCGCGCTCCATCGCCGGCACTATTTCACCGCCGGGCAACTGCGTCACCTTCATCCCCAGTTCCTGCATCAGGTCGGCCGCGAGCCCCACGGTGCGGTACTTGAAGCCCTTGAGCTGCGAGGCGTTCTTGATGGGCTTCTTGAACCAGCCCAGCGGCTGCGTGGGCATCGGCATCGCGTAGAAACTGACCACATTGAGCCCGAGTTTCTGCATCAGTTCCTCGTAGAACGGCCCCCCCTGCTTGTGGATCCAGGCCAGGGCCTGCGCGGCGTCACAGCCGGTGATCGGGCCGGTCCCGAACAGCGACGCGATCTTGCTCTTGCCATACCAGTACACTGCGACGGAATGGGCCCCGTCAATCACGCCCTTGTGGGTCGCATCCATGACTTCGAACGGCTTCACCACCGAGCCGGCGACCAGGTAGTCGATGCGCAGGCGCCCGCCGGCCATCTCGTTTACACGCTTGACGTACTCTTCGGCCATTTCGTTGAAAATGTCCTTCGCGCCCCAGGCACCCTGCATCTTCAGCACGATCGGCGACTGGGCCACGGAAATCATCGGAAACCCCGTGATCGCGGCGCCGGCTGTCGCTGCGGCCGCACCGGTCAGGAACTTGCGGCGTGTCGGGGTCTGCGCTTGAATCGCTTTTTCTTTGCTCATGGTTTCTCCTGTTGAAAAAAGGATGCGTCCGACGTTGCTGCAGTGAAGACGCATAGCAATGATTCGATCCTCGGAGCGCATTCCGGATTATGGAACGCGCTTACGGGACGCCGATGCAAGGGCATCCTATCCTCAGGCAGGCTCGAAATCAAGCGCGGACAGCCGACGACTCGGCCGCCGAAATCCCGCAGTGTCCGGCGGGAGAAACCCTTTGGCCGGAACGATTGTTCCACTTTGGAACGGGGCCCTCCGGTCCCTCTTTCCCGCCGCTGCGATCCGCTCTAGACGTAGTACATCACCAGGTAAGCGGCCAAAAGCATGCTGATCCACAGTGCCATTGTCCCGGTGGACAACGTCTTGGACAGCGGGCCGCCGTCCCCGTGCGTTTCGCGTATGACCCGTGCCAGGGGTGCCCCGAGCCGCCCCATTACCTCCGATGCAATCTGGCGGAAGGCACCGATCAGCGTGGTCGCGACGCCCACCAGCGCCGGCGCCAGCTTGCGATAGAACCAGTCGCAATCCAGATTCACGGCCCGCAGCTCCGGCGGATACAGGCCGGTACGCATCAACACCGAAAACGCAAGCGCCGAAAACAGCAGCAATTGGAGCTGCGTCAGCACGTGTGCGGACGTGTACGGCACGAACGTCACCGCGTGCGGCAGCAGTCGGTAGAGCGCGTCCGGATAGACGCCGATCCCCACGCACAACACGGCCGTCAGTCCCATCGCGATCAGCATGTTACGAGGTGCCTCCGCGCAGCGGATCTTGGAGTCGTGCGCGAAGAAGGCAAAGTAAGGGATCTTGATTCCGGAATGATGGAATACGCCCGCCGAGGCGAACAGCAGCACCAGCCAGGTAATCGTGTAGCCGCCGTCCGCCGCCGCGCCGAGGATCAGCGCCTTGCTGATAAAGCCGCTGAACAGCGGAAACGCCGAGATGGACGCCGCGCCGACGATGCAAAAACCGGTAGTCCACGGCATCGACTTGTACAGGCCGCCCAGTTGTGAGCCGTTGACGGTTCCCGCTCGCAACAGTACCGCTCCCATTGACATGAACAACAGCGCCTTGTACAGAATGTGCGAGAACGCGTGCGCCACGGTGCCGTTGATCGCCAGTTCGGTTCCAATTCCGACCCCGACGACCATGAAGCCGAGCTGGTTGTTCAGGCTGTAGGCCAGAACCCGCCGCAGGTCGTTCTCGATCACGGCGTAGAAGATCGGGAACGCGGTCATCACCGCACCGATCCAGATCAGCATCTCGGTGCCGGCGTAGCCGCGCGCAAGCGCATACACCGCGAGCTTGGTCGTAAAGGCCGAGAGCCAGACTGTCCCGGTGACCGTGGCCTCGGGATAGGCGTCCTGCAGCCAGTTATGCAACAGCGGGAATGCACACTTTATTCCGAAGGCGAGGAGAATCAGCCAGCTGCCAGGCGCGCCGACGCCAAGCAGATCGAACCGGATCGAGCCGCTCGCCTGGAAATGCACCACCGCGCCAGCGAGCAGCAGCATGCCGGAGGCGAGTTGCACCAGCAGATAGCGCATCGCAGCGCGCCGCGCCCGTTCCGTGCGCCGCGCCCAGATGAGCACGACCGAAGTCACCGCCGTGAGCTCCCAGTAGATGAACAGCGTGATCAGGTCGCCGGCGAACACCGCGCCGAGCGCGCTGCCGGCATACGCGAGCGCCGCGACCTGCTGGTACGGATCATCCTCGTGCAACGAGTAGATGACGTTGAGCAGCGTGGCGATCGTGAAGATGTAGCCGAAAGCGAGGCTCAGACGATCGACACGCATCAGCACCAGCGTCTGGCCCAAGAAGCCTGGCTGCACGTATTCGCCCGTAGGCATCACCACGAGGTGGGCGAAAGCGAGCACCGGCAGCGCAAGCATCCACAGCGCGCGAACGCGGCCACGCAAGAACGGCACCGCGAGCGCCCCGAGAATCAGGATCAGCGCGGTCGGGAACTCAATGCTCATAGTAGTTCTCCGGCCGTTTGAGCACCCGGCGCAGCGCTTTGGCCGTCAGCACCAGTCCGACGCAGGCGAAAAAGCCGAAAAAACCGAAAAAACCGAACCATTCGGCGAATCCGAACGCCTCGTGCTTGTGCACCAGCGGATCGACGAGCAGCAACAGCCCGCAAACAGCCCACACGGCGCGGTAGACGATGGTGACGTTTTCCTTGCGATCCAGCCAGTAGGTCTTGCCTTCGTTCATACCTGCTCCGGTTTGTCTAGAATCCAGCGAGCTGCCGCGCCAGTGCGAGCGGAACCTGCGGATAGAAGAACAGCGCGATGGTCAGCGCGGCGGTTGTGCAAAGCGCGAGCACCATCGGCATAGGCGCCTCGCCGTGCGCAGGCCCCACGGCCGACTGCCGGAAGAACGCCGCATACACAATTGGCAGGAAGTAGGCCGCGTTGAGCAGCGCACTGACGCCGAGCACGGCCATCACCAGGTAATGGCCGGTCGCCGCAGCGCCCTGGAAAATGAACCACTTGCTGACGAACCCCACCGCCGGCGGCACGCCGATCAGCGACATCGCGCCGACCGCGAACGCGCCCATGGTCCAGGGCATGTGCCGGCCTATGCCGTCGAGCTGGCTTACCTCGGTCTTGTGCGCGGCGGTGTAGATCGCCCCCGCGGCAAAAAACAGCGTGATCTTGCCCACCGCGTGCGCGGCGATGTGCAGCGCCGCCCCGACCACCGACAGCGGCGCAAGCAGCGATGCCGACAGCACGACGTAGGAAAGCTGACTTACCGTCGAATATGCGAGGCGACGCTTGAGGTTGTCCGAGCGCAGCGCGACGATCGACGCGGCGATGATGGTGAAACCCGACACGATTGGCAGCCAATCGACGCTCGCGAGCCCCGCGATTCGGTCCACGCCGAATACATACACGATGACCTTTACCACAGAGAACACACCCGCCTTCACGACCGCGACCGCGTGAAGCAGCGCCGACACCGGCGTTGGCGCGACCATCGCCGCAGGCAGCCAACGGTGGAACGGCATCAGCGCCGCCTTGCCGAGGCCGAACATGTACAACGCCAGCAAGCCGCCGATTGCCGCAGTTGACATTCCGCTCCCCAGGATTCCGCCGGAAGTGAATTCAAGCGTTCCCGCCATCGCCCAGGTGACTGCGATCGCGGGCAACAGGAACACGATGGACGTCCCGAGCAGCAGGCCCAGATACAGGCGCCCGCCGCTACGCGCGCCGTCGTCGCCATGGTGGGTCACCAGCGGATAGGTGATCAGCGTCAGGCCTTCGTAGAAAAGATAGAGCGTAAGCAGGTTTGCGCTGAAAGCGATCCCGATCGTGCAGGCGAGCGCCAGCGCGAAGCAGACATAGAAGCGTGTCTGGTGCGCCTCGCCGTTGGCACGCATGTAGCCGATTGAATAAAGGGAGTTGACGATCCACAGGGTCGAGGCCACCAGCGCAAACAACATCCCGAGCGGCTCGATGCGGAAGGAAACCGCGACGCCCGGCAGCATCTCCACCAGCGACAGCTGTGGTTGCGCTCCATCGATCACCGGATCCAGCAGAGACAGTACGCAAAGGAACAGCACCGAGGCTGTGACCAGCGTCACCGTCTCGCGCAGGTCCGGCCAGCGGTCGCACGCGGCGATGCCCAACGCGCCCAGCACCGGAACGAACAGCGCGGCGAGGACGAGTGACTCTGCGCTCACGGTGCACCACCCATGAGAACCGCGGCGGCCAGTCGTGCGCCCTCGAGCGGGAACGAGGTTTCGAGGCCGAAATAGACGCAGCCCGCGATCATGACCCAGGCCGGAACCAACATGGATACCGGCGCTTCATCGAGCGCGGCCGTAGCCGATTGCGGCTCACGCAAATAGGCCATCTCCACGAAGCGCCAGACGTAGGCCACGGCGATCAGCGAACTCGCGACGAGCAGCGCGGCCAGCCACCAGTAACCGTGCGCTATCGCCCCCAGAACGAGATACCACTTGCTGATGAATCCCGCGGTGCCGGGAATCCCGATCAGGCTCATGCCGCCGAGCACGATACCGAAGGAGGTGAGCGGCATGGTTCTGGCAAGCCCTGCG
>MEQX01000054.1:0-22328 GCA_001770415.1 Betaproteobacteria bacterium RIFCSPLOWO2_02_FULL_63_19
ATGTTCCTGCAGCCTTCGACGAAGGACTCGGTGTCGTAGGCCTTGTCCGCGCCGACGGTCTTGCGCGCTTCCCCCGGCAACTCGGCCAGCATCTCGATTGCCGCCTCGCGCTCGGCAGTGCCGTTGGCTTGGGTCAATCGCGTATCGACCACCAGGCCGTTTCGGTTCTCGGTGAGCACGTGGCCCATGTAGGCGGGAATCGCTCCGGCCTTCGAGGACTTGGTCGCGAGCTTCGCATCCGGGTCGGTCTTGCTCTGGTGCGTGTCGTTGGTACGCTTCTGACCCTTGAAGTCCACCTCCGGATTGCCGCGACTGCCCGAACTCGGTGGCGGCGCTCCGTCTTTCGGCACGAAACTCTTGTGCGATGCCCAGGCGCGAACGAGCGTTCCGTCCACCGAGAAGTGCTCGGCGCTGAGCAAGCCCTTCGCCTTGGCCTGATCCAGCACTCGCGAGAACAATTCGCGAATCACCTCATGCTCGATCAGCCGGTCGCGGTTCTTCGTGTAGGTCGAGTGATCCCAGGGCTTGTTCTCCACGCCCAAACCGACGAACCAGCAAAACAGCATGTTGTAGCCCAGTTGCTCGCACAACAGCCGCTCGCTCCTCAGCCCGTAGAGCGACTGCAGGATCAACCCCCGCAGCAGCTGCTCTGGGGGCGTCGAATCGCGTCCCGAATCCGCGTACATCGCCGCGAACGTCTCGTCCATCTCGCGCAGCGCCGCGTTCACGATCTCGCGGATCGGCCTCAGCGGATGCTCCTTCGGAACGTAATCCTCCAGCGTGAGGTAACTGAACATGCTGCCCTGTGTGACATCGGCTCCGCGCATCGTCGTTTCCCTTTTATTCTTCTCGACGATCGTTGGACATCTCATCGCGAAATCAATTCCATGAATTCTCGACGAATTTCAACAAACTGCTAGGGCTTCGGCGCGCGGCGCGGCTAGACGACGCGCTCGCGGTGCCGCCGTACCTTGGCAAGGTTTCCGCAACTGGCCATCTCGCACCAACGCCTGCTGCGGTTCTTGGTCTCATCCAGAAACAGCCACGAACAGGTCTCGCCGGCGCATTGGCGCAGGCGAGACAGGGTCTCGGAGGTCAGCAGATCGACTGCCGACCTGACGATCGGATGCACGACTACGCGCGGCGACGTCGCCTCCGGTTGGAGCCGCCAAACGTAGCGTCCGTCCAGCCAGTCGAGCCGGCTCGATGTGACGCAGGTCGCAAACTCGGCCTCGACAAGCTCAAGGTCAGGGCGCGAAGCCGCGGTTTGTCTGGCGGCAGCGGAAAAAACTCGAAACAGGGCCTCTCGGACGATGATCGCCTGCTTCCAGGCGGCGGCCGCGGCCGTGGGTGCTGTCGCGCCGGAACGGAGCAGACGCGCTGCCTGCGCGCGCGGTATGGCGTCGGCCGCCTCAAGCCAGTCTACGAGCTCAGGGTATCCGGCGATCCACTCGACCGCCCGGGAGCCGCGCACGCCTTGACCGGAGTTGCAGAAATCGAGGCACAGCGCCCCCCCCGGGCAGCGGAATGTCTCGGCGTACGGTTTGCCTCGAGTCAGTTCGCGCGCGGCAGAACCGTTCATATGTAACCTTTAAAAACTATTTGACAGGTTACATATTACGCGCTAACGTTGTAACCGTCTATTGATAGTTAGACAGTTACGGCCGGCCGATTTCAATGCAGCAGCGAAACATGCGTTTGCGGTCCGTCGGTTGTTGCGGCAGTTCGCGGACCGATTTCAGCGGTTCGTCGCATGCGCGTTGAAGTTCCTTGGCTCGAAAGCGAATGTTTACTTCATCCCGGAAGGCGCCACGCCTGCCGCTGCAAGAAAAAGGAGCAATGACCATGAATGCCAGGACCGAAACCTTCCTCTTCGCGGCAATCGGTGTGTTGTTTGCGTTCCTGACGATCGCCGTCCCCGCGAGCCTCGCGTGGTCCGATGTCACGGGTGCCGGAACCCAAATCGAGGCGCGCGATTCATCCGCGCGAAGGCCGGCCGCAATGGTTTCCTCGAAGGTACGCGAGACCCGCACCCAGGGATAACTCGCCGGCTGCTCCAGGGCGTCGGTGCCCGCTAAGCTGGCCGGGCCCGTGCGTTTCAAATGATTGTCACGGCACGATTGTTCTAAGGCGTCACATGGCGGCGAATTGCGATCACGTTCGTGATCAACACTGCCGTGGTGGCGCTGGCCAAGTGGCTGGGTGTCGACAATCCCTTTCTCGACCTCCTCGTCACCGGGCAGGTTATCGGCTTTTCCATCATGTTGGCCGTTTCGGCCGCCGGCAACTTGAATCCACGCAGGATCGCGAAGCCGATCAAGGAGCTGATTGACGAATCGGATCCGGAGCGATTTGGCAGGTCCATCGCTCGACGCTGGTGAGCGCTGTCGCCATCGCCGGGGTCACGTGCGACGCGGTCGGCGGCTTGTACGTCAAGCTCAAGGGATCATCGGAGACAATCGAGGTTCGCCGCAGTCACGTTCATCTGTTCCGGCAGATGTCACCTGCCGTAACGCCAGCCGCCCAAGGGCCCGGCTCAGACGCCCGGCGCGGACACTTGGCGTGTCAGCGCGATGTTGCCCCGAGCCTTTCCAGCCTGTCCAGGCGACGTTTCTCTGTCGCCGCCAGATTCGGATCCCGGGACAGTTCATCGTGTGCGATACATCGGGGCGTCAGGAGCGACGTCCCGTGCCAGTGAGGCGGCGCACGTGCCACTCAATTGTTGTTCGTGTCCGTCGCAGGAGCAGGCTGGGCCGGGGCGCGTGGAAAACCGACTCCGTCGAGAAAGCTCTTGTAGAAGCTGGCGTCGAAACCGCGCTGTACGCGGTCCCCAACAACCAGAACCGGCACCACCGGAGCGCCCGCGAGTTTCGCCAGTTCCTCGGCGGTTTCCGGCGTCGAGACATTCACTTCCTGGAAGGTGATCTTCCTGGCCGAGAGCAGATTGCGAGCGTCCTCGCACAGCTTGCCGCAATCCGCGCGAGTGTAGAGTTTGACGGGCGGGAGTTTCTTGGGAGCCTCAGCCTCGACTCGCGCCTTCGTCGGCGGGCCGCTGGCCGGATAACCTGCGTTATCAAGTGCCGACTTCCAACGCGCGGGCTCAAAGCCGAGCATAACCTGTTTGCCCACGCGCAAAACCGGAACCTGCGCATTCCCTGCAATGCTCTTGAGCGCCTCCACTGATTTTTCGTCGCCCACGACTGTCTCATCGAACGGAATGCCCCGCTTTTCGAGCGAGTCCCGGGCATCCGTGCACGGTGCACCGCAATCCGCCGAGGTGAATAGCGTGACGGGAAAGTTCTGCGCTGCGAGCCGGGTCGCATAGGGGAGCGAAGGGGAACCGGCGGCGCTGCGGGAGATCGTGCGTCGCTCCACATCCTTCGCCGCACCCGGAGGCGGAGCCTGCTGTGTGTAATGGACGACTCCGTCCTTGTCGACCCAGCGGTACAACTGCTGCGCTTCGGCTCCAGCGAGCGCGAAGGCGAACAGCGTTGCCGCAACGAGCATCACGCGCATGGCCATGGAATTCTCCGCTGTGCTGATCTCCGCTTATGCGGGAATCATACCATTGTGCCGAAGAAGGGCGTCGACACGCGGTTCGCGGCCCCGAAACGCGCGGAAGGATTCGATCGCGGGCCGGGCTCCTCCAACGGCAAGTATTTCGTCGCGAAACCGTGCGCCGGTTCCAGGATCGAGCACGCCGCGCCCGCCGCCGGCCTGTTCCTCGAAAAGGCTGTAGGCATCCGCCGAGAGCACTTCAGCCCACTTGTAGCTGTAGTAGCCGGCATCGTAGCCCCCGGCAAAAATGTGGGAGAAGTTATTGGGGAAGCGGTTGTAGGCCGGCGGGATCGAGACCGCAACGCGCTCGCGGATTTCCTCCAGCAGGGCCAGGGGTGTCTTTTCGCCTTCCGGTTGGAAGTCGTAGTGCAGGTGCATGTCGAACAGCGAGAATTCGAGCTGGCGCACGGTCTGCATGCCACTCTGAAAGTTTTTCGCCGCCAGCATCTTTTCGAAAAGCGGACGCGGTAGCGGCTCGCCGGTGTCGACGTGCGCTGTCATATGCCGCAGCACATCCCATTCCCAGCAGAAATTCTCCATGAACTGCGAGGGCAGTTCGACCGCGTCCCATTCGACGCCGTGCATACCCGAGGCGCCAAGATAGTCGACGCGTGAAAGCAGGTGGTGCAGTCCATGGCCGAATTCGTGGAACAGTGTGATGACTTCATCGTGGGTGAACAGGGCGGGTTTGGCTCCGACCGGCGGGGAGAAATTGCACACGAGATAGGCTACCGGTACCTGCACGCTGCCGTTCCTGAGCCGGCGCGATATTGCCTCGTCCATCCAGGCGCCGCCCCGCTTGGTTTCGCGTGCATAGGGATCAAGGTAGAAACGACCGAGAAGCCCGTCTTTCTCGGCAGGACGTCGCGCTCCAGAGGGGTCGACGATGCGATAGAAACGCACGTCGGGGTGCCAAGTGTCGGCGCTGTCGCGCTCTATTCGGATGCCGTAAATCGTCTCGACGACGCGGAACATGCCTTCGAGCACTTTGTGTTCCGGAAAATACTGCTTCACCTCCTGGTCGGAAAAGGTGAAGCGCTGTTGTCGCAGCCTTTCAGAGGCGAACGGGACATCACAGGCTTCGAGCTTGTTCAGACCGAGTTCAAGCGAAGCGAATTCGGTGAGTTCGGCCCAGTCGCGCCGTGCGAAGGGCAGAGCTTTGCGTGCGAGATCATCGAGGAAGGTGAGCACCTCCCGCGGCGACTGCGCCATCTTGGGCACGAGCGATACCTCGGCGTAATTCGCGTAGCCGAGCAGCTGCGCCATCTCGCGCCGAAGCTTGAGCTGCGCGGCGATTAACGGCGTGTTATCGAGTGCGGGGGGGCCGAATTCGCTCGCCCTGGTGACATACGCGCGATAGAGCTGCTCACGCAACGCCCGGTTCTTTGCGTACCGCATGACCGGCATGTACGACGGCGCATGCAGCGTGAACCTCCATCCGGTCGCGCCGTTCTTCTGCGCGGCTTCGCGCGCGGCCTGAATCGCGTCCTCGGGGATGCCCGCGATCTCTTCCTCACTCGCTGCGGTGACGGTGAACGCGTTCGTTGCATCGAGCAGGTTTTCAGAGAACTTCGCCGACAGCGCCGCGAGTTCCTGCTGAATTTCACCGAAGCGCTGCTTGCGATCCGGCGGCAGTTCCGCGCCGCCGAGGCGGAAGTCGCGCAGCTGGTCGGCGAGGATCTTTCGCTGCGTGTCATCAAGCAGCGAAAATTCGGACGAGACCGCCAGCTCTTTGAATTTCCGGTAAAGCGCGAGGTTCTGGGCGAGTTCGGTGTAATACTGTGTGATCTTCGGCAGGTTGTCGTTGTATGCCTTGCGTATCGCTTCGTTGTCGTCGACACCATGCAGGTGGGCGACCACGCCCCACGCGCGAGCAAGTCGCTCGTTGGCGTCTTCCAGGGGCTCCACGAATTTATCCCAAGTCGCAGGCGTGTCCTCGGCCGTCAGGCGTATGATCAGCGTGCGTGCGTCGCCGAGCAGTGCGTCGGTCGCTGGTGTGACGTGCTCGGGCTTTACTGACGCAAAGAGCGGCAGTCCGCCGAAATCGAGCAGCGGATTCATCGATGACCCAACGTGCTGGTGACCGGGCAGGCTTCCCCCGCGCAAGCGCGGCGAAACCCGAGATCGAGACCGTCACGCAGCCGCGTTTCGACCCGCAAGTAGGTCGTTTTGGCTCGCGGAACGGAGTCGACACGGACGTGCATTGGTGGCGAAGCGGTGAGCATGGGTCGCGCGTCAGGATCCAGCGCTCGTCAAGCTGTCTTCGCGGTGCGCTCGGCGGCAAGCACGGTATTTTCCAGCAGCATGGCGATGGTCATCGGACCGACGCCGCCCGGAACCGGCGTCAGCCGCGAGGCGCGGCCATGGACGCTTGCAAAATCCACATCGCCTGCAAGCTTTCCGTCGGGCAGGCGATTGATACCAACATCAATCACGACGGCGCCAGGTTTGATCATGTCGCCGGTCACAAAACGAGCCCGGCCGATGGCGGCGACCAGAATGTCGGCTTCGCGCGTCACCCCGCCCAATTCGCGCGTCCTCGAATGGCAGATGGTGACTGTCGCATGTTTCCGCAGCATCATCATCGCGACCGGCTTGCCAACGATATTGCTGCGGCCGACGATCACGGCGCGTTTGCCCTCGGGGCTTATGCCTTCGCGTTCGAGCAGTCGTAAAACGCCGGCGGGCGTGCACGGGGCAAAGACAGGATTGCCGGTCGCAAGCAGTCCGACGTTGCACGGGTGAAAACCGTCCACGTCTTTCTCGGGCGAGATCGTATGCAGCACCCGATCGACGGAGATGTGTGCCGCGAGTGGCAATTGCACCAGAATGCCGTGGATCCGCGGGTCGCGGTTCAACATGCGCACCCGCTCCAGAACCTGCTCCTCGGCCGTCGAGCCTTGCAGATCGTGCTGCTCGGAATACAGCCCCACCTCCTCGCATGCGCGCGCCTTGCTTCGCACGTACACCCGCGACGCCGGGTCGTTGCCCACCAAGACCACGGCAAGACCCGGGACGACGCCCGAGGACCGCAGCGCTTCCACGCGGGGGCGCAATTCTGCGCGGACCGCGCGCGCGTGGGCCGCACCGTCGATGAGTTTTGTGTCCACAGGGGTATCCATTAGGGTCGAAGCCGCGGAGCCAGCCGCGGAGCCGGCTTCGGGAAAGCCCTCATTATGACGATCTGGCGCCTGCTTCGCATCTCAGTGCCACAACGCAACAATTGCGTATGGTGGTTGGCAATTTTACAATTTGACTAAAACGGTGCTCAAGGTTCACGCATTGGGTGAACCTGTTCCAAAGTGGCCGCCGAAATACATCGGCTAAAATGCCTACAAACCTCGCGCCCGGCGCGCACGTTCCACGGAGGCGATCCCATGTCTGCGGTACCCGAATACTCTGCTTCCAACGATCCGGATACGCTCGAAACCCAGGAGTGGCTCGACGCCCTGGAAGCGGTGATCGAGCGCGAAGGCCCGGGACGCGCCCACCATCTCCTCGGAACACTGGTCGAGAAAGCGCGCCGATCGGGCGCCTTTATCCCGTTTTCGGCCAACACGGCTTACGTCAACACCATCCCCCCGCATCTGGAGGAGCGTTCGCCGGGCGATCACGCGCTGGAGGACCGCATCCGGGCCTACTGCCGCTGGAACGCAATGGTGATGGTGGCGCGCGCCAACAAGAACGACGACGAGCTCGGTGGTCATATCGCCAGTTTCGCCTCGGTGGGAACGCTCTTCGGTATCGGAGAGAACCATTTCTGGCACGCGCCGTCGAGCGAGCATGGTGGCGATCTGATCTTTTTCCAAGGGCATTCCGCCCCGGGCGTGTACGCCCGCGCCTACCTTGAAGGACGGCTCAACGAAGTACAACTGAACAATTTCCGCCGGGATGTGGACGGCAACGGAGTGACCTCCTACCCTCATCCGTGGCTGATGCCGGATTTCTGGCAGTTCCCGACAGTGTCCATGGGTCTTGGACCGATCCAGGCCATTTATCAGGCACGGTTCCTGAAGTACCTGCATGCGCGCGGCATTGCCGACACGTCCAACCGAAAGGTATGGGTGTTCGTCGGCGACGGTGAGACCGACGAGCCCGAGTCGCTCGGCGCGATCGGGATGGCCGCTCGCGAAAAGCTCGACAACCTTATCTTCATCATCAATTGCAACCTCCAGCGGCTCGACGGGCCGGTGCGCGGCAACGGCAAGATCATCCAGGAGCTGGAGGGCAGCTTCCGCGGAGCAGGCTGGAACGTCATCAAGGTGATATGGGGCTCGTACTGGGACAAGCTGTTCGCCCGCGACAAGGACGGCCTGCTGCAGACCATCATGGAAGAAACCGTCGACGGCGAATACCAGAACTACAAGGCCAATGACGGCGCTTACGTGCGCAAACATTTCTTCGGCAAGCATCCGAAGGTGCTCGAAATGGTCTCGCGCATGACCGATCAGGACATCTGGAGGCTCAACCGCGGCGGGCACGATCCGCACAAGATCTACGCGGCGTATGCGGCAGCAGTGAAGCACAAGGGGCAGCCCACCGTCATCCTGGCGAAAACCATCAAGGGTTACGGCTTGGGCAAGCAGGGGCAGGCGAAGAATCCCACGCACCAGCTGAAGAAGGTCGACATTGCAACCATCCGCGAGATGCGCGACCGCTTCAATATTCCGATACCCGACGAGAAACTGGCGGAACTTCCACTGTACAAGCCGCCGGAGGATTCGCCGGAAATGAAATATCTGCATGAGCGCAGAAGGGCATTGGGCGGATATCTGCCGCAGCGCCGCCGTGCGGCGGACCAGGTTCCCGACGTCCCGCCGCTGTCAGCGTTCGATGCGCTGCTGAAGGCGACCGATCGCGAGATATCCACCACGATGGCGTTCGTGCGTGTGCTGACTGCGCTCGTGCGCGACAAGTCGCTCGGCAAACACGTTGTGCCCATCGTGCCTGACGAAGCGCGCACTTTCGGCATGGAGGGCATGTTCCGGCAGCTCGGTATCTTCGCGATGGAGGGGCAGAAATACGAACCGGTGGACCGCGACCAGGTGATGTACTACCGGGAGGACAGGGCAGGACAGATCATCGAGGAAGGCATCAATGAGGCCGGCGCGTTCTGTTCGTGGATCGCCGCAGCGACTTCCTACAGCACCAACAACACGGTGATGGTGCCTTTCTACATCTTCTATTCGATGTTCGGCCTGCAACGCGTCGGTGATCTTGCCTGGGCCGCCGGTGACCAGCGGGCGCGCGGGTTCCTGGTCGGCGGGACTGCCGGACGCACGACGCTCAACGGCGAGGGGCTGCAGCACGAGGACGGTCAGAGCCATGTTCTCGCGTCGCTAATACCGAACTGCATTTCGTACGATCCCAGCTTCGCCTACGAGCTCGCCGTCATCGTTCATGAGGGCCTGCGGCGCATGGTCACCAACCAGGAAGACGTGTTCTACTACATCACGGTGATGAACGAGAATTACGTCCAGCCTGCGTTTCCTGCCGGTGCGGAGGAAGGGATACTCAAGGGCATGTACCTGTACAGGGAAGGCGGCAAGCACAAGCTGCGCGCCCAGCTTCTCGGCTCCGGCACCATTCTGCGCGAAGTGGTCGCAGCGGCGGAACTGCTCGAAGCGGATTGGCATGTAAGCGCAGACGTATGGAGCGCGCCCAGCTTCACGGAGTTGCGCCGCGACGGACTGGAGGCGGACCGGTCGAACCTGCTTCACCCGGAGGAGCCACCGCGCGAGCCTTATGTAACGGGCTGCCTGGGCCGGCGTTCCGGTGTGGTGGTTGCCGCGACCGATTACGTCAAGGCCTTCGCCGACCAGATTCGTCCGTTCATTCCGCGCGGCCGCGAGTACCGGGTTCTCGGTACCGATGGCTTCGGGCGCTCTGACTCGCGAGCGAAGCTGCGTCAATTCTTCGAGGTGAATCGCCACTGGGTCGTCGTCGCGACGCTTAAGGCCATTGCCGATCAGGGCGAGCTGAAGCTCGCCGTGGTCGCGCAGGCGATCAAGAAATACGGGCTTGATCCTAACAAGCCCAATCCGACAGCGGTATGAGCACCGTCGTGGGCACGATCAAAGAGGTCCTCGTTCCCGACATCGGCGATTTCAAGGGCGTCGACGTCATCGAAGTACTCGTGAGTCCCGGCGACCGGGTGGAAAAGGAAAGCTCGCTGGTCACCCTCGAATCGGATAAAGCGACCATGGAGATTCCGTCGCCCGCCGCGGGTGTCGTGCGCGAGCTGCGCGTCAAAGTGGGTGACAAGGTGTCCGAGGGGAGCCCAATTCTGCTGCTCGAAGAAGCGACCGGTGACAGCGAGGTGACTGGGACGGCGTCACCATCGGTTGTGGCGTCGGAGGGAGGTGGAAGCACAGCTGCGCCGTCGGTTGCGTCGGGCGCCGGCGAGCCTGTTCTCATACCCCGTACCGGACCGGTTCCGTACGAGCCCATTTCAGCGCCCGAAGCTTTCAAACCGCACGCAAGTCCTTCGGTGCGCAAGTTTGCCCGCGAGCTGGGGGTCGAACTTTCACGCGTGCGTGGAACTGGCCCCAAGGAGCGAATTACCAAGCAGGACATTCAAGGTTTCGTGAAGGGGGCCCTCGGCGCGGCGCCCGCGCCCGCTGCGGCGCCTGGCGGCGGCGCGGCGCTCGGCCTACTGGAGTGGCCGCAGGTGGATTTCGCCAAGTTCGGTCCGATCGAAACCCGGCCGCGGTCGCGCATCAAGAAGCTATCGGCCGCAAATTTGCACCGCAACTGGGTGATGATCCCGCACGTCACACAGTTTGACGAAGCCGATATCACCGATCTGGAAGCGTTTCGCAAGAGCAGCTCAGCAGATACGCAGAAGCAGGGGTTCAAGCTGACGATGCTCGCTTTCCTGATCAAGGCGTGCGTCACCGCACTTCGGCAATACCCTGAGTTCAACGCTTCACTGGACAAGACCGGCGAGAACCTGATTGTCAAGGGCTACTTCCATATCGGGGTCGCGGTGGACACGCCCGAAGGGCTGGTCGTCCCGGTGATACGCGACGCCGACCGCAAAGGAGTATTCGATCTGGCAAGGGAACTCGCGGAGGTGTCGAAGCTGGCGCGCGACAAGAAGTTGAAGCCGGGCGACATGCAGGGTGGAACCTTTTCGATTTCGAGCCTAGGCGGTATCGGCGGCACTGCCTTCACTCCGATCGTCAACGCGCCGGAAGTCGCCATCCTGGGCGTGTCCAAGGCGACTATGCGGCCCGTCTTCAAGGACGGCCAGTTCGTTGCCCGCCTCATGCTGCCGCTTTCGTTGTCCTACGACCACCGGGTCATCGACGGAGCGTTGGCGGCGCGCTTCACGACCTATCTTGCCTCAGTGCTGTCCGATATCCGCCGGATATTGCTCTAAACCAGCTATGAGCCAGCTCGTCGAAATCGGGGTGCCGGACATCGGTGATTTCAAGAATGTCGATGTGATCGAGATCCTGGTCCAGCCCGGCGACCGGGTGAAAAAGGAAGCCTCACTGATTACGCTCGAATCGGACAAGGCGTCAATGGAGATTCCTTCGCCGCGGTCCGGTGTGGTGCGCGAATTGCGGGTCAAGGTCGGTGACAAGGTTTCCGAAGGCAGCGTGATTCTCGAACTGGAGATCGACGCAGTCGATGACGCGGAGCAGCACGCAGTTGCCGAGGCGCCCGATGCGAACAAGCCTGCAATCGGCATTGGAGCACCGGTGCGCGAAGGGGAACCAGTTCCGGCACTGACATCGAAGGGTGCCGATATCTACATCCAAGCCGAAGTCGCGGTGCTGGGCTCGGGTCCCGGTGGCTACACGGCTGCGTTCAGGGCTGCGGATCTGGGCAAGAAGGTGGTGTTGATCGAGCGCTATCCCGATTTGGGCGGCGTTTGCACCAATGTCGGCTGCATTCCGTCCAAGGCCCTGCTGCACGTGGCCAGCGTCATCACGGAAAGCGCCGAACTGGCCGCGAGCGGCGTCACGTTTGGCAAGCCCACGATCGATGTCGACAAGATCCGCGGCTGGAAGGAATCAGTCGTCGCCAAGGGTACGCGAGGGCTAGCGGGCCTGGCCAAGCAGCGGGGAGTGACGGTCATCGAAGGCAGCGGCCGCTTCGAATCGCCCCGAACCATGCTGGTCCAGGCAGGCAACCGGCAGCAGCGCATCGCTTTCGAACATTGCGTCATCGCGGCTGGATCGTCGGTGGCGCGCATACCCGGCTTCCCATACGAGGATCAGCGACTGATCGATTCGACCGGCGCGCTCGCGCTGGCCGATATTCCGCAGCGGCTGTTGGTGATCGGCGGCGGCATTATCGGGCTCGAGATGGCCTGCGTCTACGACGCTCTCGGATCGCGGGTCACAGTGGTGGAGTTGATGGATCAACTCATTCCAGGGGCCGATCCGGACTTGGTCAGGCCGCTGGCGAAACGGATCGAAAGGCGCTACGAAAGGATTTTTCTCGGCACCAAGGTGACGAAACTCGAGGGAAGGCCCGACGGGTTGTATGCAACGTTGGAGGGAGCGCAGGCACCGGTCTCGGCCGAACGCTACGACCGCGTCCTGCTCGCAGTGGGGCGGCGTCCCAACGGCCGCGACATCGCGGCCGAAAATGCCGGCGTTGCGGTCGACGAGCGCGGTTATATCCGTGTCGACAAACAGCAGCGCACCAACGTTCCGCACATATACGCCATCGGCGACATCTGCGGTGAGCCGATGCTCGCTCACAAGGCCTCGCACGAGGCGAAGGTGGCGGCCGAACACATCGCAGGACACAAGGTCGCGTTTGACGCGGCCACCATTCCGTCGGTCGCGTACACCGATCCGGAGTTGGCATGGATGGGGCTTACCGAGACAGAGGCGAAGAAACAGGGCTTGGATTGGGCCAAGGCGAGTTTCAACTGGGCGGTATCGGGCCGCGCACGATCGATAGGACGCGAGGACGGCATGACGAAGCTGCTCTACGATCCGAATACGAGACGTTTGCTGGGCGCTGGCATCGTCGGCGTGAATGCCGGAGAGTTGATCGCCGAACTGGTGCTGGCGCTCGAGATGGGTGCGGACATGGAAGACATCGGCCTCACGATCCATCCCCATCCGACGCTTTCAGAGACTGCGAACTTCGCCGCCGAGACAGCGTTGGGTACGATCACCGATCTCTATCTACCAAAGAAGAAATGAACCAGGACGAACTAAAGCGCGTTGTTGCACGTGCGGCGGTGACGTACGTGGTGCCCGGGTCCGTTCTGGGCGTGGGGACCGGCTCCACGGCAGACTATTTCATCGACGAGCTGGCCGCGTTCAAGGGCACTATCCCAGGCGCGGTGGCGAGTTCCCAGCGGTCCGCCGAGCGGTTGCGCAAGCACGGCATTTCCGTGCTGGACTTGAACGACGTGGACGATATCCCGGTCTACGTGGACGGGGCCGACGAGATCACCGATCGGCTACACATGATCAAAGGCGGCGGCGGGGCGCTAACCCGGGAGAAGATCGTTGCCGCGGTGGCGCGCAGATTTGTCTGCATCGCCGACGAGTCCAAGCTGGTGCCAGTGCTGGGCAGCTTTCCGTTGCCGGTCGAGGTCGTGCCGATGGCGCGGGCCTACGTCGCGCGTGAATTGTCGAGGCTGGGCGGACAGCCGAAACTGCGCGAGGGCTTCACAACCGACAACGGCAACGTGATCCTCGATGTCTCCGGTTTGAACATTCTCGATCCGGCCGCGCTGGAGATGTCGATCAACAACATCGCCGGCGTTGTAACCAACGGCCTGTTCGCGCAGCGCGGCGCCGATGTCCTGCTGCTCGGAACGGCGTCGGGGGTGCGCACGATTACGCATCCTTGAGGACACCTCCTCGATTCGGGCGGGCCCGGGACCGTCCGGCGTCATATGGAATCGTTCGCCGTGGATGCGAACGCGAGTCTCGCGGCGGTGCGATCGGCGCGCGGATCGAACGCTTGCGCAGCCACCGTGTCGAGGCGGCTCTCGCGGTCAATTTCCGGGCGGCACGTATCCGGCTGCGGCATCGGCGCCGTCGCCGAAGAAATGCTTTTCCAGCTGCTCGGCGAGATACTTCCTGGCGTTCGGATCGACAAGACTCAGCCTGTTCTCATTGATCAGCATCGTTTGGTGCCGCAGCCATTGCTGCCAGGCCTCCTTGGAAACGTTTTCGTAGATTCGCCTGCCGAGTTCACCGGGGTAGGGCGGGGAATCAAGCCCCTCGGCTTCCTTGCCGAGCTTGATGCATCTCACCGTGCGGGTCATGAGTTTGTTCCTTCGTTATTACGCTGCATTCTATCGGCGATCAAAGTTTCTTGACGAGCACCTTGGAGCGCCGCTGCCAGTTGTAAAGCGAGCGCCTGGCCTGCGGAAGCGCGCCGACGGGGCTCTCCGCAAAACCGCGTTCGATAAACCAGTGCGTGGCGCGCGTGGTAAGCACGTAGAGTTTGCGGAAACCGCGCTTCTTCGCTTCGGAGGACAAGCGGTCGACAAGTTTTTCCCCGTGCCCGAGCCGCCGCGATTCCGCCCGCACGGCAAGCGCCGCCAGTTCTGCGGACTTGCCCGAGGGAAAGGGGTAAAGCGCGGCGCAGCCCACGATCACGCCGTCATGTTCGAGCACGAAAAAGCGCTGGATTTCGCGCTCCAGCACTTCGCGGCCCCTGTAGACCAGCGTGCCATCGGCCTCGAGGGGCTCGATCAGACGCAATATACCGCCGGCATCGTCGATCGTGGCCGGGCGCAACTTCTCGAGCTTGTCGGCGGTGACCATGCTTCCAGACCCCACGTGGGTGAACAGCTCGATCAGCAGCGCCCCGTCCACCTGGTGCGACACCAGATGCGCCCGGGGCACGCCGGCGCGCACGGCTTCCATCGCGTGTTCAAGGAACAGGCGCGTATTTGTCGAAAGATGCTTGCTATGCGCCAGGAGTTGCGCCGCCTCCTGGGCGGACAGTTCGGCGACGAGCTGGGCCTGTTCGTCAACGACCGGCCGGTCGGTGAGAAATATGAGCTTGTCGGCGACCAGCGCCTTGGCCGTGGCGACGGCAACGTCCTCGGTTGTCAGGTTGAATACCTCCCCGGTCGGCGAGTAGCCGACGTTGGAAATGATCACGATGTTGCCGGTGTCCAGGCACGCGTTGACTGCGGCGGCATCCACCTTGCGCACCGCTCCGGTGTATTGAAAATCCACCCCGTCGTGCACGCCGTAGGGCTGGGCCGTAATGAAGTTGCCAGAGGCCGTGTTGATGGCAGCGCCAGCCATCGGCGAATTTGGCAGCCCCTGGGACAGCAGCGCCTCAATCTCGACACGAAGTACGCCTACGGCCTGCTTGACGCATTCCAGCGCGACCGGGTCCGTGATGCGCACGCCGTTCCTGTATCGCGAGCGAAGCTTGCGTGCCTTGATCTGCGCTTCGGTCTGGGGCCTCGACCCATGGACCAGCACCAGCCGGATGCCCGCGCTGTGCAGCAGGTTGATGTCGTGCGCGAGCGCGATGAATTTGCCCTTGGCCACCAGGTCACCACCGAAGGCGACGACAAACGTCTTGCCGCGGAAGGCGTGGAAATAGGGCGCCACCGACCGGAACCAGGCAACGAACTGCGCATCGGTTTCCATCTGCATTGCGTTCTCCCTAGGCCGAACGAGTCGGGTCCAGACGGCCTGCCGTATTCTTACACCGCTGCTCGCTCAAACTCAGTCACCGTCAACCGCGAAATGGCCTGAGACCCGAGAGCCCTCTGCGCGAACCTGGATCGTTTGCCTGATACGTCATCGGCGCTCGCCAATGACCGGCATGATTCTAGGCAAGCTCTGATCAAGTGTCACGCTCGGCGCGCAGTTCTATCAGGCGTCGCCCCACATCGACTGCAGCGCCGCGATCGCCGCGAGCGGGGCCGTCTCCGTGCGCAGCACCCGCGGACCCATCCACACCGCAGTGAATCCGGCGCCCAGCGCCCGTCCTTCCTCGTTCCCGGAAAGCCCGCCCTCGGGGCCGATCAGCACGGTGACACTGTCGGCACGGGGAAGTTCGCGCAGCCGGATGGTGCCTGAAGGAGCAAGCATCAGCTTTTGCGCGCCGTCCTCGGCAGCGGAGAAAAGGGCATCCAGCGTCGCGACGACGCGGACTTCCGGAGGCCGATTGCGTCCACACTGCTCGCAGGCAGCGACAGCGACGTTGCGCCAGTGCGTCATGCGTCGTTCGGCCCGATCGTCGGATAAGCGAATGACACTGCGTTCGGTGGCCAGGGGCTGGATGGTCTGCACGCCCAATTCGGTTGCCTTCTGTATCGCGTAATCCATGCGATCGCCCCCGCACAGTCCCTGCGCGAGCGTGATACGGATCCCTGATTCGCGCTCCACGTCGCGCCAAGCGAGCACGCGCGCCCGGGCGGCGCTTCTGGTCGAACGGGAAAGCGAGGCAGCGTATTCGCCTCCGAAGCCGTTAAACAGCGTCAGTGCGTCGCCCGCGCTCAGACGCAGTACGGCGATATGGCGCACGATGCGTTCGGGCAGCTCGATCTCAGCTCCCGGGGCGAGTGGTCCGTGGACGTAAAAACGCGGAGCAGCCGAGAAGGACGATTCCTGCATGGTAAGATTCTAATAATGCATGATCCTGAAGCGGTGAACGGTCACGAAGGCACAGCTGGCTGCTCCGATCCGTTGGCTTTTCAGAGGTGCTTAGGCGAAGTGAACTGGATTATTTCCATGAAGAAGGAGTGAATTGTGAAGCTAGACATTTTCAATCATATCGCCCCCAAGGGCTATTGGGACCGCATGCTGGCGGTCGTGCCGTCCGCCAAGGCCATCGATATGCACAAGCGCGTGCGTGAGATTCCATGCATGGTCGATTTGGACGAGCGCTTTCGTATCATGGACAAGTTCGGCGAATACGCGCAGATTATCTGTCTCCCCAACCCGCCTATCGAAGTGCTCGGCGGCCCGGCGATCGCCGTTGAACTGGCCAAGCTGGCAAATGACGGGATGGCCGAACTCGTGCGCAAGTACCCGAAGCGTTTCCCGGGCTTCATCGCGTCGCTTCCAATGAACGACCCGGAAGGCCTGCTCAAGGAGACTACCCGTGCGATCAAAGAGCTGGGCGCGGTCGGCGTGCAGGTGTTCACCAATGTGAATGGGCGGCCGCTTACTGATCCGGCTACGATGCCGCTGTTCGATCTCATGGCGCAATACGATCTGCCGATCTGGATGCATCCGGCGCGCGGGGCCGATGTGGTCGACTACAAGGGGGAAAAGAAGAGCCACTACGAAATTTGGTGGACCTTCGGCTGGCCCTACGAGACCAGCGTCGCGATGTCTCACATTGTCTTTGCCGGGCTGTTCGACAAGCATCCCAACCTCAAGATCATTACCCATCATTTGGGAGGGATGATTCCCTATTTCGAGGGACGCGTCGGTCCGGGCTGGGACCAACTCGGCACCCGGACATCGGACGAGGATTACACGCTGCTGCTGAAGAAGCTGAAGAAACGCCCGCTCGACTATTTCAAGCTGTTCTATGCCGATACGGCGACATTCGGTTCGCGCGCGGCGATGGTGTGCGGGCTCGAGTTTTTCGGCTCCGATCACGTGTTGTTTGCGTCGGATATGCCGTTTGATCCGGAAAAAGGCTCGGCTTACATCCGCTGGACGACGGAGATACTCGATAAGCTGTCGATCACGCCGGAGCAGCGCGCAGCGATTTATGAAGGCAACGCGCGCAAGCTCCTGAAATTGAAATAGCGTTCCGTTCGACTTCGGTCCCCTAGGAACTCGATTCCGATCCGGCAGGGCCGGTACTGAACAGTCCATCAAACTCTCGCGATTTCGAAGCGCTGCGCGGTCGCAGCGATCTGAAACCGCGAGAGCGAATCGAATGTAATCCATTCGCAGCAATAGGCGCGTGGGTATCGCTCGCATCGCGCGAGGCCGAGTACCGCGTGATGCTGGTACAATGCGCACCCGTTATCGCAGTGCTCGTCTCAATGTCGCGTCCCGTTCGCAATCTAGCCATCATCGCCCACGTCGATCACGGCAAAACCACGCTCGTCGACAAACTCCTGCGACAGGCAGGCACCTTTGCTGCCCATCAGCAGGTCGCGGAGCGGGTCATGGATTCCAATGACCAGGAGCGCGAACGCGGCATCACGATATTGGCAAAGAACACGGCGGTAGACTACGCAGGCATACACATCAACATCGTCGACACGCCTGGACACGCTGATTTTGGCGGTGAAGTCGAGCGCGCGCTCTCGATGGTTGACGGGGTGCTGTTGCTCGTGGATGCCGTCGAGGGACCGATGCCGCAGACGCGGTTCGTCACCCGAAAGGCGCTGGCCCGAGGCTTGGCTCCGATCGTCGTCGTCAACAAGGTGGATCGCCCGGGAGCGCGCCCCGATTGGGTGATCAATGCGACGTTTGACCTTTTTGACAAGCTGGGTGCATCGGAGCGACAACTGGATTTCCAGCTTGTATACGCTTCGGCGCTGCTGGGATGGGCGACGCTCGATCTCGCCAAACCTGGAGCGGACATGCGCGCGCTTTTTGACGCCATAATAAGCTGCGTGCCTGCCCCAAGCGGAGACCCGGATCTTCCGTTGCAACTTCAGATCAGCAACCTGGATTATTCGAGCTACGTCGGAAGTATCGGCGTTGGGCGCATCGCGCGCGGGCGCCTGCGGCCGGCCCAGGAGATACTCGTGCTCAATGGCGACGAGTCGCCGGTCAAGGCGAAGGTCAATCAGGTGATGGGATTCCGGGGGCTGGAGCGGGTGCCGCTCGACGAGGCGCTTGCCGGAGACATCGTCCTGGTCACCGGTGTGGAGGAAGTCGGCATCGGCGTTACCCTCGCTGACGTCGAGAAACCTGAAGCGCTGCCGCTGCTTAGAGTGGACGAGCCCACGCTGACCATGAATTTCCAGGTCAACACGTCGCCGTTCGCGGGACAGGAAGGGAAGTTCGTCACCAGCCGGCAGGTACGCGAGCGGCTAACCCGAGAGTTGCAGAGCAACGTCGCGCTACGCGTCGAGGACACCGAAGACGCCGACGTGTTCCTTGTGTCGGGACGCGGGGAACTGCATCTCACGGTGCTTCTTGAAGCGATGCGCCGGGAGGGTTATGAATTGGCCGTTTCAAGACCGCGTGTGGTGGTAAAGGAGATCGATGGCGTAAAGAGCGAGCCCTATGAAGTGCTCACTGTCGATGTTGAAGAGCATCACCAGGGCCCCGTCATGGAAGCATTGGGTGCGCGTCGGGGCGACCTGCTCGACATGCAGCCCGATGGGCGCGGGCGGGTACGTCTGGATTATCGAATTCCGGCACGCGGATTGATTGGTTTCCAGTCGGAGTTCCTCAACCTGACACGGGGTAATGGCATCGCTAGCCACGTGTTCGACGAATACGGGCCGATGAAACCGGAGATTCCATCCCGGCGGAACGGCGTGCTCGTTTCCGGGCAACAGGGTGAAGCGGTAGCCTACGCGCTTTGGAAACTGCAGGAGCGCGGACGCATGTTCGTCGGTCCCGGGGAGCGCGTCTACGAAGGCATGCTGGTCGGAATTCACAGCCGGGACAATGATCTCGTGGTCAATCCGGTGCGCGAAAAGCATCTCACCAATGTCCGTGCATCGGGCAAGGATGAGGCGATCCTGCTGACCCCCCCTGTCAAACTCACGCTGGAACTCGCTGTTGAATTCATCGAAGACGATGAGCTGATCGAGATCACGCCCAAGTCGATACGCCTGAGAAAGCGACTGCTGACCGACAGTGAACGAAGGCGTGAGCGCCGGGCCGCTTGAACTGCCCGACGGCAGTACGCCGGTCCGCGGCGGCCCCGGCCGCGCCGCAGGATGGGCAAGTGCCCGCATCGCGACAATGCCTCTTGCTTGCGGCCGTCCGCGCTCAACGTAATAATTCGCGCTTTTGCGCGGGATTCACGGCATGAAAAGAGGTGGCAAAAAGCGCTTGGGGCCGCGCATTGTGGTGCGGCGCTCCGCGATTCACGGGCGCGGCGTGTTTGCCCGCCGTCTAATCCGCGAGGATGAAACCGTTTGCGAATACAAGGGCGAGCGCATCGCCGAGTCACAGGTCGGCCGCCGCTATCCGGAGAAAATGAACGGCGTGAACCACACCTTCGTGTTCGGAATCGAACACGACCTCAATATCGACGGCAGAGTGAACGGCAATATCGCGCGCTGGATCAATCACTCCTGCGACGCTAATTGCGACACCTATGAGAAGGACAAGCGGATTTACGTCAGGGCTGTCCGCGACATCAGGCCTGGCGAGGAGCTTTCCTATGATTACGCAATCGAGGCCGGTGAACGTATCACCAAGGCGGTAAAGGCGCGCTGGCCCTGCTGGTGCGGCACGGGTAACTGCCGGGGCACGGTGCTGGTCCCGACACGCGAGCCGCGCAAGAAGCAAACCAAGAAAAAGACTCCGTAACGCCATGCCTCGCCGCAGCGATGCTGAACGGGGCCGACGTCGGTCCGTTCAATAAGGCTGGCATGAGGAGGCCTAGAGCGCGACTCTCGGATTCCAGATCCACCGGCACGGCAGGATCCGATCGGCGTTTCGAGTGGCATCCCGGTCCGGCAAGGCCTGACGCCCAAGCATCATTTCTTGGCTTTCCTCGGTGCCGCCTCCTCCGGCAGCAGGTAGCCCTTCTTGCGCAGCGTTTCGTCAACCCAGCTGCGGTCCACGGTGCCGGCGGCGATCGCGGCAAGCGTCGCTTCTTCCTTGCGGTTCTGCGCACCGGCAGCGGCGATCACCTCCCTCGCAACGGCCTGCGGGACTGCCAGCACGCCATCTGCGTCGCCGACGATGATGTCTCCCGGATTGACGACCATGCCGCCGATACTGACAGCGACGTTGATTTCGCCCGGCCCGTCCTTGTAGGGGCCTCGGTGAGTGACGCCCCGCGCGTATACGGGGAAGTTCGAGTTGGCGATGGCTTCAGCGTCGCGTATGGCGCCATCGATAACGAATCCTGCGATGCCCCGTTTGGCTGCATGGGCCGACATGATCTCGCCGATGATCGCCTGCGCCAGTTCGCCGCCCGCGTCGACGACGATTACGTCCCCGGGAGACGCCATGTCGATCGCCTTGTGAACGAGCAGGTTGTCCCCCGGGCGCGTCTTTACCGTGAAGGCCGGGCCGACGAGCTTGGCGCCACGGTGGTACGGCCGCAAGCCGGCCGCCGCGCCGCATTGCCGGTGCATGTTGTCGCTGATGTTTGGCGTGGGCAGCGTCGCCAACGCTTCGACTAGATCGGCGGCAGGACGGGAAGCGACGCAAAGGATCCGAAAACCGATCGAAGAAGCGGGCATAGACGGTCCTGACGCTGGCTGTTCGCGGAAAATTCGCGGGGGTGGCGTATGGTAGCGCACTAATTTTGAAATCAGGAGCTTCAAATCACGCTGATTAGTATTCAAACGCTTAGCCTTTGGCGGTAGAATTCGCCCGTTGTTGGAGGGTAGCAGACGAAGTTCAGGGCCAGGAGGGTGGTAGCCGGGGAACCGGCGGTCGCTCCGAACCAGTCGGTAAGGTGTTACCGAAGGCCACAAGGCGGCGAATCCGGTGCCACGGGATCGGAACCGTGGATTTTCGGGCGGCCGGGGGCAAGAACAATAAGCGTAACTGCCTTGCGGGGGCGAAAATGGCCGGAAAAAGGGGAATTCGGGTCTTCCATGGCGTCGTAAACGGCCGAATCCCTTGATTACCCTGATATAATTCGACGTTGAACCACACATTGGGATATCGCATTACCCGAAGGGTCCGGCGGCGAGACCCGCTGCGCCGCAGCCCACAGCGTTGCCTTCGGTGTTCGTGGAGCGCGCCGACCGCGGAAATCAGCATTCGCACACGGCGCCACATTCTCTGCGGATAGCGTCGCGTCAATCTGAGAAAGGAAGCAAGCATGAAGCTTTGTCGTTGGGGACGTAACGGATTCGAGAAGCCCGGCATGATTGACGCGCAAGCGCAGTTGCGCGACCTGTCGGGCATCATTTCCCATATAGATCAGGAGACGATTTCCCCGCGCGGTCTTGCAAAACTGAAGAAGACCCGACCCGAATCGTTGCCGCTCGTGAGAGGCAACCCGAGGTTCGGTGTGCCCTATACCGGCATATCGAAGATCGTTGCAATAGGGCTGAACTATGCCGATCACGCGCGTGAGGCCGGGCAGCCGATTCCAGCCGAGCCGATCATATTTTCGAAGGCGACGACGTGCATCATCGGTCCGAACGACGACGTCGTGCAGCCCCGGAATTCCACCAAGCTCGATTGGGAGGTGGAACTCGCCGTCGTGATCGGCACCAAGGCGCAATACGTCACCGAAGACAAGGCGCTTGATTATGTTGCCGGATACACGATTCTCAATGACGTATCGGAGCGCAGCTTTCAGTTGTCCTCGAGCCAGTGGGACAAGGGCAAAGGCTTCGATACCGCCGGTCCGATTGGCCCTTGGCTGGTTACTACGGACGAGATCACAGACCCGCAGAACCTCGACATGTGGCTTGACGTCAACAGCGAGAGCATGCAGACCGGCAATACCAAGACCATGATCTTTGGTGTAGCCAAGCTCGTTTCCTATTGCAGCCAGTTTTTCACGCTGTTGCCGGGGGACGTCATCACGACGGGTACTCCTCCCGGCGTGGGCATGGGCAAGAAGCCGGAGCCGATTTGGCTCAAACCGGGCGACGTGATGACCTTGGGCATCAAGGGCCTCGGTGAGCAGCGGCAAAGAGTGGTCGCGGCGAAGTAGTTGCTGGCGGCGCGACCACGAAA
>MEQX01000054.1:22339-31701 GCA_001770415.1 Betaproteobacteria bacterium RIFCSPLOWO2_02_FULL_63_19
AGGCGTCGTCGGCACCGCGAGCGCGTGGTATCTCGCGCGCGCGGGGCACGAGGTGACGGTGCTCGACCGGCAGCCCGAGGCCGCGCTCGAGACCAGCTTTGCCAATGGCGGACAGATATCGGTTTCGCACGCCGAACCGTGGGCCAATCCGACCGCGCCGCTGAAGGTATTGCAGTGGCTCGGTCGTGAAGATGCGCCGCTGAGATTTCAGCCGCGCGCGGATCTCGGCCAGTGGCTCTGGGGTGCGCGTTTTCTCATCGAATGTCTGCCGGGACGCACGCGCCGAAATACGAACCAGGCATTCGCGCTCGCCAGTTACAGCCGTGACTGCCTGAGCGCACTTCGCAGCGAAACCGGCATCCGCTACCACCGTAGCGAACGGGGCATTCTGCACATTTACACCGAACGCGGGTTGTTCGAGCACGCGCACGGCGAGGTCGCGTCGCTGCGCGCGCGCGGCTTCGATGTGGCCATCAAGTCTCCGGAACATTGCGTCGCCATCGAGCCGGCGCTTGCGCATGCCAAGGCGATGCTGCACGGCGGGGCTTTTGCCGCGACCGACGAATCCGGTGACGCGCGCGTATTCACCCAGCGCCTGGCGGCGCTTGCCGGGCAGCGCGGGGTTCGTTTCCGCTTCAACGTCAGCGTGAGCCGCATCGAAGTCGATTCTGGCAGCGTGTCCCGCATTGTCATGGACGACGAAGTCGGCATCGAGGAATCGGCGCGTGCCGACGCGTTCGTGGTATCGCTCGGGAGCTACAGCCCGTTGCTGCTGCGCCCTATCGGAATCTCGCTGCCGATCTACCCGGTCAAGGGCTATTCGATCACGATTCCGCTCGACCCGGAAGACGAGGCGCCCATGGTGAGCATCACCGACCACGCACGCAAGATTGTCATTTCGCGCCTTGGTGACAGGCTGCGTGTCGCGGGCACCGCGGAACTGGCCGGCTACGACACCGAAATCAACCAGGTGCGGTGCCGGGCGCTGGTCAACCGATGCTTCGAGCTGTTTCCGAAAGCGGGCCGGCCGGAAACCGCCGAGTACTGGACCGGGTTGCGGCCCGCGACGCCGTCCAATCTGCCGCTCGTAGGACGAACCCGCTTTCCCAATCTCTATCTCAATACCGGCCATGGCACGCTGGGATGGACCATGGCATGCGGCGCCGGGCGCGCGCTGGCCGACATCGTGAGCGGGCGCTCACCCGAGGTGAATTTCGGGTTCGTCGGCATCACCTAGCGACTGCGGCCAAGTCGGTTCAGCGCAAAGTCCGCATTTCCCGCGCAGCCGAATCGATCAGCCGGCGCGCGATGCTGATCTCCGGGGGAACGCGGGGCAGATGCGCGACATCGAACCACTGCGCGTCCTGTATCTCCACACCGTCGATGCGGATTTCGCCGCTGTCGAATTCCGCATGAAATGCGATCATCAGCGAATGCGGAAAAGGCCACGGCTGGCTGGCGAAGTAGCGCAGGCCTTGGACGCGTACGCCCACCTCTTCATAAACCTCCCGGTGGACACACTGCTCGAGCGTTTCGCCTGGTTCGACGAAACCCGCGAGTGCGCTGTACATCGCGCGCGCGAAGCGCGGCGAGCGGGCCAGCAGCAGTTCGTTGCCGCGGCGCACAAGACACATGACCGCCGGTGCGACCCGCGGGTAGGCGATCAGCCCGCAGGCCGGACATTCACGTGAGCGTTCCTCGGTTCGCGCGCGCGTGGGTGTGGCGCAGGCGCCGCAGTACTGATGCGTACGGTCCCAGTCGATGAGCTGCAGTGCGCGCCCGGCGAGCGCGAACAGCGGATCGTCGAGCACGCCGTAGAGCATGCGCAGGTTCTGCCAGTCCCAGCCCGGCGGCGCAGGAGTGCCCGGCTCGACTTCGGCAGAAAAGCACGGCTCCGCTGCCATTTCTCCGAGGTATTGCGAGCGCACGCAGGTCAGCCCTACCGCGTCGGGCCGATCAAGAAGCGGCAGCGTTACCGGTGACGACGTCGAAACCAGGATGCGCGAGCCGCAGAAGACGAACCAGCGCGCGTGCTCGGGTACCGGCTGCGGTGCAACGATGGCCGGTGAATAATCCACTGGCCACTGAAACGGCATCGTCATTTCCGCAGCCGACGGATCAGGCTGGACGTATCCCAGCGGCCGCCGCCCATGCTCTGAATTTCCGCATAGTAGCCGTCGATGAACTCGATACCGCGTTTGGCCGCTTCGGAGGCAAGTTCGCGCGCCACTTTCGCCGATGCGGTGGTGTGGTCGACCAAAATGGACCCACGAGTCATCGACTGGAAGGCGCCATCGGCGCCGAGCGCGATTTCACGCAAATCGGGATCGTCACCGACGCAGGCGAAGACGACTTCCGCTCCTTCGGCTGCCTTCGCCGGGATCGCCGCAGAGCGTCCGCCGAACTTGGCCACCCAGGCCTGCGCGCGTGCCGCGGTGCGGTTGTAGACAGTGACCTCGTGCCCGCCTTTGACGGCGAGATGCCCCGCCATCGGCATCACGCCCAGTCCGATGTATGCCAGTTTTGCCACGCTCATCTCCCTGCGGTAACAGCCGCTTGCGGCGGCTCTATTGGGCGAAATTATAGAGCGAGAGCGCTTCGATGCTTCCGCCTGGATCTCGCCCGCGATGAAGCGAGCGGCGCAGGCCCATCACGATCGGCCGCATTTGGAGATTCCTTGGCATTCCGGGATAATCGCCATCTATTCCAAGCGGGCCCTGGTCCGTCTCATCCCCGATTACCCGAGAGTACCCAAATGAGCCGCACCGCTGATTACGCGAACGCCCTGCGCGCGCTGGCCATGGACGCGGTCCAGGCAGCGAATTCCGGCCATCCGGGAATGCCGATGGGCATGGCAGAGATTGCGCGGGCGCTGTGGTCCCGCCATCTGCGCCACAATCCTTCGAACCCGGGATGGGCCAACCGCGACCGCTTCGTGCTGTCCAACGGCCACGGTTCGATGCTGCTGTACGCGGTGCTGCATCTCACCGGTTACGCGTTGCCGATGGAGGAACTGCGCCGCTTCCGTCAGTTGCATTCGAAGACACCCGGCCATCCGGAATACGGTTGCGCGCCCGGGGTGGAGACCACGACCGGTCCTCTGGGCCAGGGACTGGCCAACGCCGTCGGAATGGCCTTGGCCGAAAGGATGCTCGCGGCCGAGTTCAACCGGCCGGGTCTGGACATCGTCGATCATCACACCTACGCGTTCGCCGGCGACGGTTGCCTGATGGAGGGCATTTCCCACGAAGCCTGCTCGCTGGCCGGAACGCAAGGGCTGGGCAAGCTCGTCGTCCTCTATGACGACAATCGCATATCCATCGATTCGGAAAAGGCGTCGATCGACACCTGGTTCAGCGACGATACGCCCGGGCGATTCGAAGCCTACGGCTGGCACGTCATCCGCGCCGTCGACGGCCACGACGTCGAAGCGGTGGACCGCGCCATCGCGCAGGCCCGGGCGGAGAGCGAACGACCGAGCCTCATCTGCTGCAAGACGGTCATCGCCCGCGGCGCGCCGTCCAAGGCCAATACCGGTGCGGCGCATGGTTCGCCGCTCGGGGAAAAGGAAGTCGCCGCGACCCGCACCGCGATCGGCTGGCCCTATCCGCCGTTCGAAGTGCCGCAGCACGTCTACGATGCCTGGGATGCGCGCAAGGCGGGGGGCGAATTCGAGGCGGCATGGGAAGCAAAATTCTCCGCATACGCGAAGCAATATCCGGATCTTGCCGCGCAGTTCAAGCGCCGGATGGCGGGTGAACTTCCGGCGCACTGGTCGACGGGCGTCGCGGCGGCGCTTGATCAGGTCGATGCCAAGGGCGAGACAATCGCCACCCGTAAAGCCTCGCAAAACGCCATCGAGGCACTCGCTCCGCTGCTTCCCGAACTCGCCGGCGGTTCGGCAGACCTGGCCGGCTCGAATCTCACGCTGTGGAGCGGCTCCCGCGCGGTTTCACGGAAATCAGGCGGTAATTACCTGTACTACGGCGTGCGCGAATTCGGTATGTGCGCCCTGAACAACGGCCTGGCGCTGCATGGCGGTCTTGTTCCCTACGCAGGCACGTTCCTCGTCTTCTCGGATTACGCGCGCAATGCATTGCGGCTGTCGGCGCTGATGCGATTGCGCGCGGTGTTCGTCTTCACCCATGATTCCATCGGCTTGGGCGAGGACGGTCCGACGCACCAGCCGGTGGAACATGCCGCCAGCCTGCGCCTGATGCCGAACATGGATGTGTGGCGCCCCTGCGACGCGGTCGAGACCCTGGCCGCGTGGGTCGCAGCGGTTGAGCGTCGCGACGGCCCGACGTCGTTGCTCCTGACCCGCCAGAACCTGCCGCACCGGAAGCGCGAGCCCGCCCAGATCGCTGCGATCCGCAGAGGCGGCTATGTACTCGCCGACGTTCCGGCGCCGCGCGCGGTGCTCATCGCGACGGGTTCGGAGGTGGCGCTCGCGATGGGCGCGCAGGCTTTGCTGGGAGCCGAAGGTATACCCGTTCGCGTCGTGTCAATGCCCTGCACGGACCTGTTCGATCGGCAGGAAGCGTCATGGCGCCAGTCGGTTCTTCCGCGGGGAATCCCGCGCGTCGCGGTTGAGGCCGGCGCGACCGGGGGCTGGTACAAGTACGTCGGCGCGGCCGACGGCGGAAACGGGGCGGTCGTCGGGATCGACCGCTTCGGCGAATCGGCGCCGGCATCGGAATTGTTCAAGTATTTCGGCCTGACCGTCGAGAACGTCGCCGGGACGGTCAAGGGTTTGCTGTAGAGGCGCGGCGCGTGGCGCGCGAGCGCCTGCTTGATCTGGCTCAAGCGATGCGCGGGCACGCCGCGCTACGGTATTAACCAAACGAAAACCAGGGCTTTCTGCGAGGAGCACGCAATGACCATACGAGTCGCCATCAACGGTTACGGCCGCATCGGCCGCAATATCCTTCGCGCCCACTACGAAGGGGGCAAGAAGCACGAGATCGAGATCGTTGCCGTCAACGACCTGGGCAATGCGCAGACCAACGCGCACCTGACGCGCTATGACACTGCGCACGGCAAGTTTCCCGGAACCATCGTGGTCGAAGGCGACGCGATGGTGGTCAACGGCGACCGCATCCAGGTTTGCGCCAAGCGCAATCCGGCAGAGTTGCCCTGGAAGGATCTGGGCGTGGACCTCGTCATGGAGTGCACGGGCCTGTTCAACAGCAAGGAAAAGGCCGGCGCGCATCTCGCTGCGGGCGCGAAGAAAGTGATTCTGTCCGCTCCCGGCGCCAAGGACGTCGACGCGACGGTGGTCTACGGCGTGAACCAGAACGTGCTGAAGGCCTCGCACACGGTGATCTCCAACGCGTCGTGCACCACCAACTGTCTCGCGCCGATGGCCAAGGCGATCCACGATCGCATCGGCATCGTGTGCGGCTTGATGACGACCATCCACGCCTACACCAACGACCAGGTACTTACCGACGTGTATCACACCGACCTGCGCCGTGCGCGCTCGGCCACCATGTCGATGATTCCCACCAAGACCGGCGCCGCCGCCGCGGTGGGCCTGGTGCTGCCGGAATTGAACGGCAAGCTCGATGGCTACGCGATTCGCGTGCCGACCATCAACGTGTCCGTCGTCGATCTGGTGTTTACCGCCAAGCGCGCGACCACGGCCGAGGAAGTCAACGCGGCGGTGAAACAGGCCGCCGAAGGCGAGCTGAAGGGCATTCTGCAGTACAACAGCGAACCGCTGGTGTCGATCGACTTCAACCACAATCCGGCCTCGAGCATTTTCGACTCGACGCTCACCAAGGTATCCGAGGGCACTTTGGTCAAGGCCTCCGCGTGGTATGACAACGAATGGGGATTCAGCAACCGGATGCTCGATACCACGATTGCATTCATGGCGGCCAAGTAGACCGGACGAGGCGCGTCCATGCCGATCCTCAAAATGACCGACCTTGATTTGCGCGGCAAGCGGGTGTTCATCCGCGCCGACCTCAACGTGCCGCAGGACGACGCGGGGCGCGTCACCGACGACACGCGCATCCGCGCTTCGGTTCCCGGCATCCGTGCGGCGCTCGCGGCGGGGGCGCGGTTGATGGTGACCTCGCACTTGGGCCGCCCCAAGGAGGGTGAATTCAAGCCCGAAGATACGCTGGCTCCCGTGGCCGTGCGGCTCTCCGAGCTGCTCGGCGTGCCCGTGCCGGTGAAGTCGAACTGGCTCGATGGCGGCGAGGTCGCGCCGGCTCCCGGTCAGCTGGTGCTGCTGGAAAACTGCCGGCTCAACAACGGCGAGAAGAAGAACGACGAGGCACTGGCAAGAAAGATGGCGGCACTGTGCGACATCTACGTGAACGATGCCTTCGGCACCGCGCATCGGGCCGAGGCCACCACGCAAGGCATCGCGAAATTCGCCCCGGTCGCCTGCGCCGGGCCGCTGATGGCCGCCGAAATCGAGGCGCTCACGCGCGCGCTGGGCAATCCGGCGCGGCCGCTGGTGGCGATCGTCGGCGGCGCGAAGGTCTCGACCAAGCTGACCATACTCGACGCGCTCGCCGCCAAGGTCGATCAGCTGATCGTCGGCGGCGGCATCGCCAACACGTTCTTGCTGGCCGAGGGCGCGAAGATCGGCAAATCGCTCGCCGAGGCCGATCTGATCGGCGAGGCGAAGAAGGTGATCGCGACGATCCGCGCCAAGGGCGGGGACGTGCCGCTGCCCACCGACGTCGTGTGCGCAAAAGAACTATCGGCAGGCGCGGCCGCCCAGACCAAGCCAGCCGCCAGCGTGGCAGACGACGATCTCATTCTCGACATCGGCCCGCAAAGCGCGCAGGCGCTGGCAGCCATGCTGAGGAACGCCGGTACGGTGGTGTGGAACGGACCGGTGGGCGTGTTCGAGCACGAGCAGTTCGCAGGCGGCACCAAGGCGATTGCGCAGGCGATTGCAGGATCGAAAGCGTTTTCGATCGCCGGAGGCGGCGACACGGTCGCCGCAATCAACAAGTTCGGCGTCGCCGACCGGATTTCCTACATCTCGACCGCAGGCGGCGCGTTCCTGGAATTTCTGGAGGGCAAGAAGCTGCCGGCGATCGAAGTCCTGGAGCAGCGGGCGACCTAGGCCGAGAGGCGGTTGACGGCCGGAAAGTTTGAGTAAAGCCTGCTTTACTCAACACCTGCTTGGGTAAAGCAAAGTGCGTTTTGCTTTACCCAAACGACGCAGAGCGTACACTGGCAGCCATCATGCCGCCCGTTAAGCCCTTCGCTCCCAAGCTCCTACCGCGGGGAGGTCTCGACTGGCGCCTGCTGGTTCCGGCGATCGGCCGGGCGACGCGCGCTCTGGCGCATTAACCGGCGCGCGCTGCGCACCGCCGAGCGGGAGTTGAAGCGGAGCCGCTTCGGGCTGGGCATGCTGCGGCGGCTGCACGCGGTGCTCCTGGACAGCGTCCGCGGGCGGGACAAGACACCCGGCGAGTTTCGGCGCACGCGGGTCTGGATCGGCGCGACGGGCACGCCGATCGAGGCGGCGCGGTTCATTCCGCCGCTGCCTGCCCGCCTTCCCGGATTGCTTGCCAATCTGGAGAAGTACTGGCGCGGCGCATCCTCGCGCTCTACGAGCGGCTGAAGGCCCGGAGCATCGAACTGACGCGCTCGCAGTACGCGGTGCCGCTGCTGGACCGGCTGTTCGCGCAGCCGATCTTTGCGTCGAACGACCTGTTCCGGGATCCGAAGATGCCAACCAAGCCGGTGGTCACGCAGTTGCTGCAGCGACTCACCGATGCGGGTGTTCTGAAGCAATTGCGAGAGGCGCGGGGGCGGCGGGCGCAGATGCTGGCGCTGGTGGAGTTGGTGAATTTGTGCGAAGGGAAGAGGGTCGTTTGATCGCCGCCGTCAAAAAAACATGCAGCGCGGCGTTTCACCACCGCCTTGTGCACGCTTGGGGCACCGAGTGCGTTAGCGTCGGGGCGACCCCATGGAAACCCGCCTGACCTTGCGACCGGGCATGCCCGGCACGAAGAAACTGCTTGCCCGCTACGGAGAGCGGCTGGTATGCGTGCGCTACCTGTACGACCAGGCGCGGGGCCGGCCGCGCCGTCCACGGCGCAACGACCATGACCTCGTAGGCGTGCGCGTCGCCTGGAACGAAACCGAACTGCGCATCGCGGTAAAGAGAGCCGGCGCCATCTGGCGCCCGAGACAAAAGCTGTGGGAGACAAGCTGGGAGGCTGTGCGCGCCTTAGGCATCGAGCATCGGGTGGTCACCGGCTGAGAGCGCGACCGGGCTCGTGGCCGCCCGCGCCATATAGCGGCAGATGGCTCCCTATACCCGTGGAGATTTGCATATGCCTGTACATGGATGTAGCCTCTCTGCGATGACTACGATTGTTAGTTAGGTCCCTCCACAAAGATACACGCCCATGGCTAATCGGAAAGAATCCCCTCCCGAAGTGGATGAGCTGCCCAGCGCCCAGGACTTCTGTCTTTCCGTTCCTCTGTATAAGACCTTCCGGTTCCAGAACGAGAAGAGCAATCCGTTTTTCTCCCTGGAACACTTCAAAGGCTCTCTGGACATCTACTGCCCAGAGTGCGGCCGACACAGCGTGTTTACCCTTGGCCAAGAGGCCAAGTACAGCGACCGCTCGCACTACAGCAACTATGTCTTTTCGCTCTGGTTCAGGTGCTCGCGCGACGCTTCTCACCATGCCATATTCATCTTCTTGGCGCACAAGAGAGTACTTCAGAAGATAGGTCAGACTCCATCGCTCGCGGACATCTCGGTTCCTGATGTCCGGAAATATCGACCCGTCCTGGGAGACGAACGATTCCGAGAATTTACTCGTGGCATCGGCCTTGCCACGCATGGCGTTGGCGTCGGAGCCTTCGTCTATCTACGACGGGTATTTGAATGGCTGATCGAGAACGCGCACGCTGCAGCCAGTGCAGCTCCGGGCTGGTCCGAGGAGACTTACGTCAGCTCGCGAATGGAAGAGAAGATCAACCTGCTCAAGGATCACTTGCCAGAGTTCCTCGTGAAGAACCGAGGTTTGTATGGAATTCTAAGTGTCGGGATTCACGCCCTTACTGAGGCGGAGTGTCTGTCTGCATTCCCTGCAGTCCGCCTGGCAATTGAGCTAATTCTCGATGACTTACTGGAGGGACATGAACGTCAAGCCAAGGTCAAGGCAGCAGCGAAGTCTCTTGACGCACTCAAGACATCGATTGCCAAGCCAGGGACCTAACTTCCGCGTCAACCGGAGCGCCGAAGAGCGTTGCTCTTCGGTACCCGTCGCGCTTCGCGCGCCGGCGCCCGGTTACGCGGGTCGTTCGGCCTCTTAGAACTGCCCCCCAAGTGACGCTTGACATCTGTCGCCCATGGGCTACACTATCTC
>MEQX01000055.1:0-17857 GCA_001770415.1 Betaproteobacteria bacterium RIFCSPLOWO2_02_FULL_63_19
ATAAAGTTCCTTCGGCAGCCTGGCCGGTTTGTAGACCCAGAATCCGGCTTCCTCGTGGCAGAGCCACTTGTGTTCGACAGCGCCGAGAATGTCGTCGAAGTGCGCGAAGGCGAAGAAGAAGACCAGGAGCCCGGCCGCGGTCGCCCATCTGCGCCTCGGAGTGCGCGCGCGCCACGCCGCGACGGCCGTCACGATGACAGCGAACACGACGTAGGGCAGGAACAGGTCCGGACTGAGCATCGCGAGGGATTCCCGGAAGGACACGCGTGGTCAGCGAAACGTCAGGGACTTTGACCTATTTTCAGGCGGGTTTCAAGTGTGGACTTCGGGCACGGCCGCCGAATTCAGGGAGCCCCGTCTGCTCGCCGCGCGGCTCGACGCTTCCCCAGAGGAAAAAGCGCGAAAGACGGGCGAAGGAACCGCGCTCCGTGGAAATACATGCCGCACCGGGACGTCGAGGGATTCGGTTCGACGATCCTGGATCCCGGGCAGCAGTAGCGTCGGGGCGCGCAAGATCGCCCGCGCATGGGATCAGCCCGAGGTCTCGCGCCGGTGCCGCCACTCCCACCACAGGAGCGGCGCCACGATCAAGGCGCCCAGCACGTCCGAGACCCAGCCGATTGAGCCGCCGAGTCCGACCGGGATGAGCAGCGAACCCCCGCCCAGCGCCATCAGCAAGCGTTTCGCGGCGGACAGGTGGCGGAACAGGTAACCGACCACGGCGGCTCCGAGCAAGCACACCGCGACGCTCGCGGTGACCAGTCCGAGCAGAATCGCCCACAGCGAACCTTTCGCGATCAGCACCGGCGAGTACACGAACAGGAACGGCACGACGTAGGCGACCATCGCCAGGCGCATCGCCTCGAACCCGGTGCGCATCGGTTCGGAGCCGGCGATCGCCGCCGCGGCGAAGGACGCCAGTGCGACCGGCGGCGTGATCACCGAGAGGATCGCGAAGTAGAAGACGAAAAGGTGTGCCGCGAGCGGCGGAATGCCCAGCGTCGCCAGTGCCGGCGCGACGAGCACCGCGACGATCACGTACGCGGCCGTGGTCGGCATTCCCATGCCGAGAATCAGGCAAACGATCGCCGAAAAAAACAGCAGCAGGAACGTGCTCCCCTGCGCCAGTTGGATGAGGGCGAACGACAGATTGAAACCGAGCCCGGAGATCGCCATGATGCCCATGATGAAGCCGGCCGCCGCGAGCACGATGCAGATGTCGAGCAACGTCTGACCGCTTTCCTCGAACGTGACGTACAGGCGCCGGAAGAAGTTCTGCCGGCCGTGCCGGTATAAGGCGACCAGGATGAGCGTGAACAGCGCCGAGAGGACCCCCGCCGTCGAGGGCGTGAGGCCGGCCACGAGAAGCACGTAGATCAGGAACAGCAGCGCGAGCACGTAATACCAGCCGTCCCGCAACACCGCGCCGAGTCGCGGCAATGCGTCGCGCGCAAGGCCATGGCCGCCGTCCCGGGCCGCTTCGAGGTCGACCTGTACGAACAGTGCGAGGTAGTACAGCAGTGCCGGGATGAGCGCAGCGATCACGACCTCCGTGTACGAGATTTCCAGGAACTCGGCGATCAGGAATGCGGCGACGCCCATCACCGGCGGGACGAGCTGCCCTCCGGTGGAGGCCACCGATTCCACCGCGCCCGCCTGGTACGGCCGCAGACCGCTCTTCTTCATCATCGGGATCGTCACCATCCCGGTGACGACCACGTTGGCCACCGCGCTGCCCGAGATGGTCCCGAACAGGCTCGAACTCACGATCGCGACCTTCGCCGGTCCGCCCCGATACCGGCCGAGCATCGCGTACGCCAGGGCGATGATGAACTTGCCGCCGCCGTAGGTATTGAGGATCTGGCCGAAGACGATGAATCCGAGCACCACGGTCGTAGCGATGCCCAGGATGCTCAGGTAGCTGTTCGTGTCCAGGTACAGGTAGACCGCGAGCCGCGACCAGGGCGTCGACTTCGCGTGAAACACGCCCGGAAACTGGTCGGTGAACCTGCCGTAGAGCAGAAACACGGTGACGAGCACGACCAGCGGCCAGCCCGTAGTCCGCCGGACGCCCTCCAGGACAAGCGCGATCAGGATCGACGCCAGCACCACCCGTTCGCTCGTGATCTCGCCGAGCGAGTTGACCACTTCGGGGTAGTACACCGCGACGAAGCCGCAGGGGGCAAGCGCTCCGACGCAGAGCAGCAGGTCGTACCAGGGAACGCGGTCGGCCGGTGCGCGCGCGCCGCCGCGCATGCCCATGAAAATGCACACCAGCACGATGCCCAGGAACAGCGCGACCAGCTGCTCGCGGAACAGGACCATGCCGAGGTAACCCGGCACGTCGGCGATGAACAGGATGCCGCTGACCGGGAGCGAAACGAGCAGCAGGCTGTGCACGACCCCCGCCACGCCGCGCAAGCGTCGTTTCCTGGTATCCCCGCCGATCCCGGTGGTGCCGGCCTGCTCAGGGCGCAACAAACGAACGCTCCCGAGGAACGCTTCGACCCCGGGGACCCGCGGCGCGAACCATCACTTCGCGGCGCCGATCAACTTCTTCTGGTTTGCCTCCGCGGTGGCACTCCACAACCCCTTTTCCCGGTAAAACCGGATCGCACCGTCGTGCAGGGGTGCCGGTGAATCGGGATGGAACATGGTTTCCGGGCTCCAGCCGCGCAACCATGGATGGATCGCCTGCAGTTCCTTGTAGTGCGCCCACAGCGTCTTGACGATCTCGTAAGCACCCGCATCGGACAGTTTGGCCGAGGCGGCAAGATAGATCGAATAGCCCAGCCCGTTGACGTCCTCCTTGAGCCATCCCTTGCCCGCCTTGATCGGCACGGGCCTCGCGCCCGGCAGTATCTGCTCTGCCCTGGCGGTCGCCGCCTTCGCATCGGCGATCGACAGCGCGCGCAGCCCGATCGCGGCGTCGAGCTCGCGGCCGGTGTCCGGTGCGCCGCCGAAAGCCACCTCGACGCGACCTTCCTGCAGCGAGCGCATGCTGGAGGCCACGTCCGGAACCGGAACGTTCTTCACGTCGTTCCAGCCCAATCCGGCCGAGGCCAAGTAGACCTCCAGAATGTTCCGCGCCACGATATTGCCGCCGAAATGGCTCGTCAGACTGCGCCCCTTGACGTCCTTCATCGTCCTGATGTTCGAGGACGCCCGCGTGATCACCAGCGTCTCTATGGAATTGCCCCTCATCAGGATGCGGACGTTCGCGTGCTTCCTCTTGTACCCGGGGCCCCCCAGATAGGCCCAGCCGGCGTCCATGCTGGAGAGCACGCCGAGCTCCAGTTCCCCCGAATCGAGCAGCGGCATCCAGGCGTTGGGCCCGGCAAACGGTTTGACGAACATCTTGATCGGCGATTTCTCGTTGACGACCTTCGCCACCCCGACGCCGACGGAATTGTAGGAAAGCCCGACGCGATGCGTGCCGATGCTCACCGATGCAGGCAGATCAGCGGCCGGTGATGCCGCAGCGAACGCGCTGATGGCGACAACGAAGGCCGACGCGATGCCCGGGCGCCGTCCGGTACGGCCGAATAGCATGCTCATGAATCGCTCCTCCAGATTGATGAACCGTACGACGGAAATCCACGGAACGCTCAGGGTCTTTGTAGTGGACTGCCGTGACCCTGTCAAGAGCCCGCTCGCGGCGGGAAGCTGGCGCCGGGCCGCCCGCGAGGAAGTCAGATTGCAGCGCAGCGACGCGGGGTATGCCGAGGTTCCGCTACCGCACGCAGTCCAAGTCAGCGATTGTTCAGGAACTCTGACCGATTTTTGCCTCGGTTTCAAGGGGCGGTGCCGGGTTGGCATGCGGCGGCCCGTGATCAGGCCATTGGCTCCCTGGGGTGCGGCGTCGATGACAACGGGCCTCCCCCGTCACGCATGGACCATGGGCCCCGGTGCGGGAGACGCTCGGCCCCGTCAAATATGTTGACATGGCAACATATCAGGGCTACGTTGCTCCCATGAAAACCGATGCGAAGCCCAGACGACCGGGGCGGCCGCGTGTCAGTCGCCTGCCGCGCGCCGAGCAGTTGCGGCGTGCGAAGCGGGAGCAGCGCGAGCGCGATCGCAAAGCCGGGTTTGTCCTGTGCCAGTTCAAGCTCAAGAGGCCGGTTGCCGAGCGTCTGCGCCGAGCGCTGGCGATTCCGGGTTTCGACGCCGCGCTTGGCGGATTCCTCGATGAGGCCATCGTTGACGCGCGCGAGTATCCGAACCTGCGGCTGCTGTGCTGGAACCGCGCCGACCCGTGGCTCGCCGAGCGCGATGCGTTCGGGCTCTACGAGGGAAACTGGCGGTTTGTCGATGCCGCCAACCTCAGCGGCCGCGAGCGCGGCCTGATCGATAGGCTTGCCGCCAAATACGGGAACGGGGTGCTCAATGTCTAAGCGCCGGCTCTCACGCCCGCAGCACGCCGTAGTGGAACAAATTCTCGGGGCGCTGAATGTGCCGTTTCTCGATCGCAATCAGTGCTATTTCGGCGGCGGAACCCGGATCGTTCTGGCGCTGAACGAGTATCGTGAGTCGGCCGATATCGATTTTCTGTGCTCGAGCCGCGAGGGGTACCGCAGCCTGCGTTCCACCATCCGCAGCCGATCGCTCGGCGAGATCGCCGCCGAAAAGCTCGAGCTCGCCCGGGACGTCGTTGCCGACCGGTACGGGATCCGTACGTTTATCGACATGGACGGTCAGAAAATCAAGTTCGAAATCGTCAACGAGGGCCGCATCGATGTGACGGGCAGTCGTCAGGCCGGTCTTGGCGTTCCGTGCCTGGACGAGCGCTCGTGCTTCGCCGAGAAATTTCTTGCCAATGCCGATCGTTGGAACGACGAGTCGTTTATGAGCCGGGACGTCGTCGATCTCGCGTATATGCTGCAGGGCTGGGGAACGCAACCGTTCCTCGAGGGAGGCCGGCTCGCCCATGCCGCCTACGGCGAGGCCGTCGAGACCTCCGCCCGGGCGGCGGCCCGCAAGCTCATGGACAGGAAGGATTACTTCAAGCAATGTGTCGACGCTCTGCGTGTCACCAACAGCGCGACATTGGTTGCAGGGCTGAAAGCGATCACCGCGCGAGGCTGGTCCTTCGCGGCGCCGGAGCGCTGAGCTGGGCAGGTGCGAATCCTATCCCGCACTGACTAATAAGGCCAACATGATCCAGGAACCCGAGGTGCGCAGCGACTCAGCGGGCGGCAGCGTCATCGCGCTGGTGGGCGCCTGGGACATCCGCTCGCTGGAGCGCCGCGCGCCGGACCTGAGGCAGAAGTTGCGCGAACGCGCGCGCGCCGAGCGCTGGGATCTCTCGGGCCTGCAGCGCCTGGATCACATCGGCGCGCTGCTGATCTGGCGCGCGTGGGGCAAGAAGCGCCCGCCGCAGCTTGAACTGCGGCCCGAGCACGAGATATTTTTCGCCAACGTCGAAGGCACCGGGACCCTGAAGCGCGAGCGAGCGCGGACCGACTGGCTCCGGCCGTTGCGCGCGCTCGGCCAGCGCATGCTCGACGCGGGCGGGCACGCGGCCGACATCGTGCGGCTGCTCGGCCTGATGTTGATCGACTCGACGGTGTTGCTGCGGCGCCCGGCGCTGGGTCCGTGGCGCGAGATTTCCGCGAGCGTGTATCGCATCGGCACGCAGGCGCTGGGCATCACCGCGGCGGTGGGGTTCCTGATCGGCGTCGTGCTGTCGTATCTGTCCGCGGAGCAGCTCAGGGTTTTCGGCGCCGACGTCTTCATCGTCAACATCCTCGGCCTCGGCATCATCCGCGAGCTCGGGCCGGTGATCTGCGCGGTGCTGGTCGCCGGGCGCTCGGGTTCGGCGATCACCGCGCAGTTGGGCGTGATGCGCGTGACCGAGGAACTGGATGCGCTGGCGGTGATGGGCATTCCGTACACGGTGCGCCTGATCCTGCCGAAGGTCATCGCGCTCGCCATCGCGATGCCGTTGCTGATTCTCTGGACGTCGTGGATCGCGTTGCTGGGCGGGGCGATCTCGGCCAAGGTGCAGCTCGGCATGAACGTGATCGAATTCCTGTCCGCGCTGCCGGCGGCGGTGCCGATCGTGAACCTGTGGCTCGGGGTGGGCAAGGGCGTTGCGTTCGGCGCGCTGATCGCGCTGGTGGCCTGTCATTTCGGGATGCGCATCAAGCCCAACACCGAGAGCCTGGGCGCCGGGACGACGAACTCGGTGGTGACCTCGATCACCGTGGTGATCGTGGCCGACGCGGCGTTCGCGGTGCTGTTCAACAACGTCGGGATCGTGCTGCTGTGAGCGAGCCTGTTCGAACGCCGGACGTCGCCGCCGGGACACCGCCGGTCATCCAGATCAAGGGACTGTGGACGCAGTTCGACGATCTGGTGGTGCATCGCGACCTCCATCTCGAGGTGAGCGCGGGCGAGGTGGTGTCGCTGGTGGGCGGTTCGGGCAGCGGCAAGACCACGCTGATGCGGCAAATGCTCGGCCTGGAGACGCCCACGCGCGGAAGCGTGAGGATATTCGGCATCCCGCTCAAAGGCTCGTCGGCGCGAACGCTGAAGAAGATCCGCCGGCGCTGGGGCGTGCTGTTCCAGCACGGCGCGCTCTACAGCGCGCTTTCGGTGTTCGACAACATCGCGCTTGCGCTACGCGAGTTGCGGGTGTTCGACGAGGGTTTCATCCGCGACCTGGTGATGCTCAAGCTCGACATGGTCGGCATCGAGCGGCACCACGCCCGGAAAATGCCCGCGGATCTGTCTGGCGGCATGGTCAAGCGCATCGCGCTCGCGCGCGCGCTGGTGCTCGAGCCCGAGCTGGTGTTTCTCGACGAGCCGACGGCAGGACTCGATCCGGACAGGAGCGAGTCGTTCGTGCGCTTGATCGAGGCGCTGCATTCGCAGCTTGGTTTTACCGTGGTGATGGTGACGCACGACCTGGATACGCTGGTGTCGCTCTCGGACAAGGTGGCGGTGCTCGCCGAGCAGCGCGTGCTCGTCTACGGGCCGCTCGAGACGGTGGTGCGCAAGGACCACCCGTTCATCCACAATTTCTTTCTGGGCAATCGGGGTTTGCGCGCGCTCTCGGCGGCACCGGACCCGCTGTTCGGGCCGGCGCTGACCGGCGCGAGGCGTTGAGCGCCGCAATCCTCAACCTTGAGATGGAGTAGCCGCCATGGAAAACAAAGCGCACGCCCTCGCGGCCGGACTGTTCACGTTGCTGCTCGGTGCCGCATTGGTCGCGGTGGCGATGTGGTTCGGACGGACCGAGGACAAATCCACACCGTACCTGGTACGGACCTCCATTTCGGTTTCCGGCCTCAAGATCGAGGCGCCGGTGCGTTATCGCGGCGTCGAAGTGGGCAGGGTGCGCTCGATCAGCGTCGACCCGGGCATCGACGGACAGATACGCATGACCATCGGCGTGGCCGAAGGCACGCCCATCACCCAAAGCACCTACGCGCGTCTGGGCTACCAGGGGGTCACCGGGCTCGCGTACGTCGCGCTCGACGACAGCGGAAGGTCGAAGGAGCGGCTGCGAAGCTCGCCGCGCAATATGGCCGAGATCCCGCTGCGCCGATCGATCATGGACACGGGCGAGGACCTGATGACGGCCTACGGAGAGATCGCCGTACGCGTGAACACGCTGCTCGACGAGAACAATCAAAAGGCGGTGAAGCGCGCGTTGAGCGGTCTGGAACTGGCGGCACTGAGGACCGCGGAACTCGCCGAGAAGGTCGGGCGGCTCGCCGACAAGACCGTGGCGATCGCGGACAAGCTCGCGCCGGGCGTCGAGGAGGTTCCGGCGCTGGTTGGCGATGCGCGCGGGGCGATCGGAAAGGCGAACGGGCTGGTCGGCAAGGCCGAGGGGCTGATCGGAACCTTGAACGGGCTGGCTTCGAGCATCGGCGAACGCGTCGAGGCGCTCGACCGGGTCGCGAAGAGCGTGGAGGAGGTCGGCTCAACGGCACGCGCGGTGAACGACGAGACGCTGCCGCGCATCAACGCACTGGTTGAGGATCTGCACAAAGAGACGCGCGCGCTCGAGCGCTTGCTCAAGGCGCTGGGCGAGCATCCGCAGAGCATCGTGTTCGGGACACCGCCGGGCAAGCCGGGGCCGGGTGAGGCCGGATTTTCGGCCGGGGGGACGAAATGACCCCGGCGCCGGAGCCGAGGGTTCGGCGGGCGGGTGCATCGCGTTCGTCGGTGTTCGCGTCGGCACGCGTGCGCGTGTCGGCGGCGCTGTGCGCGCTGGTCGGTGCGTTGCTCGCTTCGGCCTGCTCATACCCGCTGGTCGGCAACGGCGAGAGGGTCGCCTACGATTTCGGTCCCGCGACGCTTGCACGCGGCGGCGAACAAAGCGTGGCGAAGCAATTGCTGGTGTACGACGTGGTCGCCCCGGCGTGGATGAATTCTGCGTCGATACATTACCGCCTTGCGTTTCGGGATGCGTCGCGGCCGCAGGCCTACGCGGGCAGCCGCTGGGTCATGGCACCCGCGGAGCTGCTCGGCGCCCGGCTGCGCCAGCGCCTCGCCGACGCCGGGGCCGGTGTGATCGTGCCCGGCGACGGTTTGCGCGCGCCGGCCGCGTTGCGCGTCGAACTCGATGAGTTTTCCCAGGTATTCGACGCGCAGGACCGCAGCAGGGCCGTGGTGCGACTGCGTGCCTCGCTGGTGGGAGCGCGCGCGCTGATCGCACAGAAATCATTCAGCGCGCAGCAGGCGGCGGCTTCGCACAATGCCGAAGGCGGGGTGCACGCGCTCGCTGCGGCAAGCGATGAAGTGATCGAACAGTTGCTCGACTGGGTGGCCGCGTCGTTGAAGGATGCGAAGCCGTGACCGGCGGGCGCCGCGGCCCGGCGTCGCATCGTGCGCTGCGCAACCGGCCGGCAGCCGCGCGCCCGGCGCATAAGAACATTACCAGTCAAATCGCATTATCTTTATATTTCATAAAGTTATTTTCGCCTTGACATCGCTTCTTGTGCGGTGCAATACTTTTGCCCGAACTCAGGTTGCCGATCAGCTGTGAAGTGGCGGCGGCCGTGCATTGATTGGAGCGTATTTGGCAGCTCAGGCCCCAACGGCAAACGATTTGCTGACCCAGGCGGGGCATGCGCTGGTCGGTAATTTCCTCAATACGCTGTCGTCCCGGGCCGACCCGGATCTGGCGCTGCATCTGCAGAGCGTTCTTGCCGCCAGCGCGCCCAAACTGACGGCTGCGCAGGCGCGGATGTCCGCGAAACATTTCGCGCTGTGGGCCGCGATGATCGCGCGCGACGGCGGCCGGGACGTCGAGCCGGTCGCGCGTCCGGAGCCCGGCGACCGGCGCTTCGCGAGCGCCGAATGGCAGGCGAGCACGCATTTTGACTACCTGCGCCAGGCCTACCTGATCAATGCGCAGTTCCTGCGCGATTGCGTCGAGGCGCTTGAACTCGACGAGCGAAGCAAAGGGCGTCTTCGCTTCGTCGCGCGCCAGTTGATCGATGCGATGAGTCCGGCGAACTTTGCCGCGACCAACCCCGATGCGCTCAAGCTGGCGCAGCAGACCGGCGGCGCGAGCCTGACCCAGGGGCTGAAGAATCTCCTCGAGGATGCGCGCAAGGGGCGCATTTCCACCACCGACGAGTCCGCGTTCGAAGTGGGCCGGAACATCGCCTGCACCGAAGGCGCGGTGATATTCGAAAACGAGTTGCTGCAGCTGATCCAGTACGCGCCGCGCACGACGAGGGTACGAAAGCGGCCGCTGCTCGTGGTCCCGCCGTGCATCAACAAGTATTACGTGCTCGACCTGCAGCCGGAAAACTCGTTCGTTCGCTATGCGGTGGAGCAGGGCAACACGGTGTACATGGTGTCCTGGCGCAACATCCTGCCCGAACAGGGGCATCACACGTGGGACGATTACCTCGGGCTGGGCGTGCTGCCGGCGATGCAAGCCGTGCGCGATCTGTCGGGGATGGACAGGCTGAACCTGATTGGCTATTGCGTGGGCGGCACCATGCTCGGAGCGGTGCTCGCGATCCTCGCGGCCAGGGGCGAGGACTGGGTCGAGAGCCTCGCGTTCTTCACCTCACTGCACGATTTTTCCGACGCGGGCGACATCGGCCTGTTCGTCGACGAGCAGGGCGTGGCGGCGCGCGAGGCGGCGATCGGCTCGGGCGGCATCATGCCGGGGCGCGAACTGGCGGCGGTGTTTTCGGCGCTGCGCGCGAACGAGCTGATCTGGTCGTACGTGGTGAACAATTATCTGAAGGGCCGCACCCCGGTGCCGTTCGACCTGCTGCACTGGAACGCCGATTCGACCAACCTGCCCGGGCCGATGTACTGCTGGTACGTGCGCAACATGTACCTGGACAACAGCCTTACGGTTCCCGGCAAGCTCACGATGCTCGGCGTGCCGGTGGACCTGACGAGGGTGCACCACCCGACCTACGTGCTCGCGACGCGCGAGGATCACATCGTGCCCTGGAAAAGCGCCTATCAGACCACGCAGTTGATGCGGGGCACGATGCGCTTCGTGCTCGGCGAGAGCGGGCATGTCGCGGGCGTGGTGAACCCGGCGTCGAAGAACCGGCGCAGCTACTGGGTCAATGAACACGATGCCCCGCCGCCCGATGCGCAGGCGTGGCTCGCGCGGGCCGAGCAGCGACCGGGGAGCTGGTGGACGGACTGGGACGCATGGCTCGCGCAATATTCCGGCGGCCAGGCGAGGGCGAAGAAACGTTTGGGAAGCGCGCGGTACAAGGTCATCGAGCCTGCGCCGGGACGCTATGTCAAGCAGAGGGTGGTTTGATCGTTGCGGCGGGGACAGGGCCATGGGTTTTCTGCTGCTCGCGTGTCCGGTGCATCGGTGCGGATTTGACTGTTAAAGGAGGCAAGTATGACTGACGTAGTGATCGTTGCCGCGGGTCGCACCGCGATCGGCAAGTTCGGCGGCACGCTGGCGAAGATTCCCGCGGCCGACCTCGGTGCGCATGTGATCCGCGCGCTGCTCGCGAAAAGCGGGATCCAGCCCGAGCAGGTTTCCGAAGTCATCATGGGCCAGATACTTACGGCGGGCATAGGCATGAACGGCGCGCGCCAGGCTTCCATTCGCGGCGGCGTTCCGGATTCGGTGCCGGCGATGACCATCAACATGGTGTGCGGCTCGGGGCTCCGGGCGACGCATCTGGCCGCGCAGGCGATCAAGGCGGGCGACGCCGAGATCGTGATCGCAGGCGGCCAGGAGAGCATGAGCCTGGCGCCGCACGTGATGATGGGCTCGCGCGACGGGTTCCGCATGGGCGACGCGAAGTTGATCGACACGATGATCAACGACGGCCTGACCGACGTTTTCAATCAGTACCACATGGGCGTTACCGCCGAGAACGTGGCGAAACAGTACGGCGTGACCCGGGCGGACCAGGATGCATTCGCGGTGGCTTCGCAGCAGAAGGCCGAGGCCGCGCAGAAGGCGGGCAGATTCAACGACGAGATCATTCCGATCGAGATTCCGCAGAGAAAGGGAGCACCGCTGAAGTTCGACAGCGACGAGTATCCCAAGCACGGCACGACGCTCGAATCGATCGCCGGCCTCAAGCCCGCGTTCGACAAGAACGGCACGGTCACCGCGGCCAACGCATCGGGCATCAACGACGGCGCGGCCGCCGTCGTCATGATGTCGGCCGGCAAGGCGACGCAACTGGGCCTGCAGCCGCTGGCGCGGGTGCGAGCCTATTCGTCGGCCGGCGTGAATCCGAAGATCATGGGCATGGGGCCGGTGCCCGCGTCGCAGTTGTGCCTGTCCAAGGCGGGCTGGAATACCTCCGATCTGGACCTGATGGAAGTCAACGAGGCCTTCGCCGCCCAGGCGGTCGCCGTCAACAAGCAGATGGGTTGGGACACATCGAAGATCAATGTCAACGGCGGGGCGATCGCACTGGGGCATCCGATCGGTGCGTCGGGCTGCCGGATACTGGTCACGCTGCTGCACGAGATGATCCGGCGCGATGCGCACAAGGGACTGGCCTCGCTGTGCATCGGCGGCGGCATGGGCGTGGCGCTGGCGGTCGAGCGTTGAGCAGCGCCGGCGAAATGCATGCCGGCGGGCAGATCTTGACGGGCGTGAACCTGTTTTCCGCGCTCGTCTCAGCGGGCGTACAAGGGCGTTCCGGCGCCATGGCGCAGTCGGGATTTCATATCGGGGGCATGAAACCATGAGCACGGAACTTCTCGAACGCACGACGCGGCAGGACGCGCAATCCGTCAGCAAAGAGGACAAGAACATGATCCAGCGTGTAGCGTTTGTCACCGGAGGCATGGGCGGCATAGGAACGGCGGTCTGCCGGCGCCTGGGCGCCGCGGGACACAAGGTCGTGGCTGGCTGCCTGCCGGATTACGAGCACCGGGACGAGTGGCTGCGCGCGATGCGCGCCGAGGGCTTGAAGGTGTACGCCGCCGAGGGCAATGTCGAGAACTACGACTCCTGCGCCGGCATGTTCTACCAGGTGCGCTCGACGGTGGGCCCGGTAGACATTCTGATCAACGCCGCCGGCATCACGCGCGACGGGATATTCAAGCGCATGAGCCAGAACGACTGGTATTCGGTGATCAACACCAATCTGAACAGCGTGTTCAACGTGACGCGCCAGGTGATCGAAGGCATGGTCGAGCGCGGATGGGGCCGCATCATCAACGTGTCCTCGGTGAACGCGCTCAAGGGCCAGTTCGGCCAGACCAACTACTCCGCGGCCAAGGCGGGCATGCACGGATTCTCCAAGGCGCTTGCCCAGGAGGTCGTGAAGAAGGGGGTGACGGTCAACACTATTTCGCCCGGCTACGTCGAAACCGACATGGTGCGCGCCATCAGGCCCGAGATACTGCAGTCGATCGTCGAACAGATCCCGATGGGCAGGCTCGCGCAGCCCGAGGAGATTGCCGGTTTGATCGCCTACCTCGCCTCGGACGAGGCGGGTTACATCACCGGGGCGAACATCTCGATCAATGGCGGCCTGCACATGAACTGACCGGGCTCCGTCACCGTCGTACGGCGAGCCTGGTGCCAGGTCCCATAATGGATGCATATCGGCAGTTCTTCTATTTGAACGGAACGTACGAGGAGAAAACATGATTCCCCATGCGGACAAACCGCGTGTCGCGCTGATCACCGGCGGCATGGGCGGTTTGGGTGAAACGATCAGCACGAAAATGGCCGACGCGGGGTACCGGGTCGCGGTCACCTATTCGCCGTCCAACAAGACGGCCGACAAGTGGGTCTCTGCGATGAAGGAACGCGGCTACGACTTCAAGGCGTATGCCTGCGACGTCGCTGATTACGATTCGTGCACGGCCTGTGCCGGACAGGTCGAAAAGGATTTCGGCCCGGTCGACATCCTGGTGAACAACGCCGGGATTACCCGCGACATGACGTTCAGGAAGATGGGCAAGGCGGACTGGGATGCGGTGTTGCGCACCAATCTGGACAGCGTGTTCAACATGACCAAGCAGGTGTGCGACGGCATGGTCGATCGAAGCTGGGGCCGGATCATCAACGTGTCCTCGGTCAACGGTTCCAAGGGTGCGTTCGGGCAGACCAACTACGCCGCGGCCAAGGCCGGCATGCACGGATTCACCAAGTCACTGTCGCTCGAAGTGGCGAGGAAAGGCGTGACGGTCAACACCATTTCACCGGGGTATATCGGCACCAAGATGGTGACCGCGATTCCCAAGGAGATTCTGGAGAGCAAGATCCTGCCGCAGATTCCCGTGGGCAGGCTCGGCAAGCCCGACGAAGTCGCCGGGCTGATCATCTATTTGTGCTCGGAAGAGGCTGCGTTCGTCAATGGCGCGAATATCGCGATCAACGGCGGCCAACACATGCAGTAGCAGCGGACAGGACGCGGAGCGCGGGCCCGGCCGGCTCGCGGCCGCGCCCGGCACGCCGCGCAGGGCCGTCCGTGCTCGCGGCATAGGCGGCCGATTGCTGCATTCCTTGCTGCGCGAGCTTGCCGCGCATATCGAGCAGTTGCTGCGGATCGGACACCGAAAGAAACTCCCGCGCCGCCTGAGTCTGTTGGTCGAGGGACTTGCGCGCGGTTTCGAGGTTGAGCTCGAACAACTGCTCGGCACTGGCAAGGGTCGCCTGCGTGCAGGCGATAGTGGCGTCGAGCGTCGCTTTCTGCCATGCTGCAAACGTATCGGTCGGGGTGGCGATCAGGGGCTCCTTGGAGTCGTAGAGGGTTGAACTGGATCAGTGGGTTGAAGAACGTCGGGCGAACCTGGAAGCTTTCTAATTGCAGCATCGTGTCTTGATCATGCCTCTGCGTCATTCGTTGATGCTGCATTGCAGCAATCCATTTCTTCCGCTCCAACATCGGATGTCAAGGCTGTCGAACGCGATTGCCAAAGACACGTTAAATCAAAGGCATAGGAGGCAGCCATGGCTGAATCAATGCGCCTGATCAAGAAATATCCGAACCGCCGCTTGTATGACACCAAGACAAGCAGCTACATCACCCTGGTCGACGTCAAGGAACTGGTGATCAAGCACGAAGAATTCCAGGTGATCGATGCCAAGTCCGGTGACGACCTGACGCGCTCGATACTGCTGCAGATCATTCTCGAGGAGGAAGGAGGCGGCGCGCCGATGTTCTCATCGGACGTGCTGACGCAGTTCATCCGTTTCTACGGCAGCGCGATGCAGGGCATGATGGGATCGTATCTGGAGCGCAACGTACAGCTCTTCAACGAGCTGCAGGGGCGGATGCAGGAGCAGTCCAAGTCTGTGCTGGGCGACAACCCCAAACTGAGCCAGGAATGGTGGAACCAGTTCCTGAGCTTCCAGGGACCGGCGATGCAAAGCCTGATTTCGACCTACATGGATCAGAGCCGCAACATGTTCACGCAGATGCAGGAGCAGTTGCAGAACCAGACGCGCAACATGCTCTCGGGCTTCCCGTTCACGGGTTTCGCGCCCGGTTCGACTGACGCGGCAGGCGCGCGGCAGGCCGATGCAGGTGCGTCGCAGAAGGACGCGAGCCCGGAGAGTGAAAACAAGAACTAGCAGGAGCACGCCGGCGGTGAAGTCGAACCCGCCGGCTGAATCCCGGGTCGGGTTTGTCTCGCTGGGATGTCCCAAGGCGCTTGTCGATTCCGAACGCATCCTCACGCAGTTGCGCGCCGAAGGCTATGCGATCTCGCCTTCCTACCAGGACGCCGATCTGGTGGTGGTCAACACCTGCGGCTTCATCGATTCGGCGGTCGAGGAGTCACTCGATGCGGTCGGCGAGGCGCTGCGCGAGAACGGGCGCGTCATCGTCACCGGGTGTCTGGGCGCGAGGAAAGGCGACGAGCGCGGCGACGTCATCCGGCGCATGCACCCCAGCGTGCTCGCGGTCACCGGGCCCGGTGCGCTGCAGCAAGTGATGGATGCGGTGCACGCGCACCTGCCGCGCCCGCACGACCCGTTCGCGGATCTCGTTCCGCCACAGGGCATCCGGCTTACGCCGCGCCACTACGCGTATCTGAAGATCTCCGAGGGCTGCAACCATCGCTGCACGTTCTGCATCATTCCGTCGATGCGCGGGCGCCTGGTGAGTCGCCCGGTCGGCGAGGTGATGCGCGAGGCCGAGGCCCTAGTCAAGGCCGGTGTGCGCGAACTGATGGTCATATCGCAGGACACCGGCGCGTACGGGGCGGACCTTCGCTATCGCACCGGTTTCTGGGGCGGCCGTCCGCTCAAGACCCGTCTGCGCGAGCTGGCCGGTGCCCTCGGCGAATTCGGGCGATCCGCTGGTGAGCGCGACAGCGCGTGGGTGCGGCTGCATTACGTCTATCCGTACGCGCATGTGGACGAGATCGTTCCGCTGATGGCCGAGGGTTTGATCCTGCCGTATCTCGATGTGCCCTTCCAGCATGCCAACGCGCGCATACTGCGGCTGATGAAGCGCCCGGCAGGCGGCGAGGACAACCTCGCGCGCATCCGCGCCTGGCGCGCGGTCTGCCCGGACATTGCGCTGCGCAGCACGTTCATCGCCGGATTCCCGGGAGAGACCGAAGCCGAATTCCGGGAATTGCTCGATTTCATCGAAGAGGCGGAACTGGACCGCGTCGGCTGCTTCGCGTATTCGCCGGTGCGGGGCGCCGCCGCGAATGCGCTGCCGAACGCGGTGCCGCAGCAACTGCGCGAGGAGCGGCGCGCTCGGCTGATGCAACTGCAGCAGCGCATCAGCGCGCAGCGCCTGCGCCGGCGCCTGGGCAGGACGCTGCGGGTGCTCGTGGACCAGGTCGGCGCCGACGGCGCGGTGGCCCGCTCGGCCGCCGATGCGCCTGAAATCGACGGTGTTGTTTACATCACGGACGGCGCGCATCTCAAAGTCGGCGAATTTGCGGATGTCAAGGTGGTACGCAGCGATGCGCACGACCTGTGGGCGCGCTGCGCGGCGCTCCGTGGGGCGGGTCGCCCGAAACGCGATGGAACCGAACGTATGACGTTGCGATGACGCCGCTGGTCTCGCGATTCCGGACCGTTGCAAAAGCGCAACGGTCCGGAATCGCGAGATGGATGAAAAGCCGGAGTCGTCGTCAGAATCGTGGACAGTAAGCTCGTCAATGAATGAGAAAATCGCAAATCAGTTGCTGACAGGAGAAACGAATGGCACAGCGTGAAGTGGTGGTGGTTTCAGGCGCGCGCACCGCGATCGGGGATTTCGGCGGCTCGCTGAAGGATTTCGGTCCGACCCAGCTTGGTTCGATCTGCATCAGGGAATCGATGGCCCGCGCAAAAATCGACCCCGCATCCGTCGGACATGTAGTGCTGGGCGGGGTGATCATCAGCGAGCCGCGCGACACGTATTTGTCGCGCGTCGCGGCGCTCGAGGGCGGCGTGCCCGTCGGGACGCCATGCCTGACCGTGAACAGGTTGTGCGGCAGCGGCCTGCAGGCCATCGTGTCGGCCTCACAGTACATCCTGCTCGGGGAATGCGACACCGCGGTGGCGGGCGGCACCGAGAGCATGAGCCGCTCGGCCTATGTGATGCCCTCGGCACGCTGGGGCCAGCGCATGGGCGATGCGCAGGTGTTGGACGCGATGACCACCGCATTGCACGATCCGTTCGGCAATGGCCACATGGGCATCACCGCCGAGAACATCGCGGCCAGGTACGGCTTCACGCGCGAGCAGCAGGACGCGTTCGCGCTGGAATCGCACCACCGCGCGGCCCGCGCGCAGGATGCGGGGCACTTCAAGAGCCAGATCGTGCCGGTGGAAGTGAAGTCCAGAAAGGGTGTGACCGTATTCGAGGTCGATGAGCATGTGCGCCACGATGCGAAAATCGAGGACATGCAGAAACTCAAGCCCGCGTTCAAGAAGGACGGCACGGTCACCGCGGGCAATGCGTCGGGCATCAACGACGCGGCGGCGAGCGTGGTGCTGATGGAGGCCGGTGCGGCGGCCCGCCAGGGCCTCAAGCCGATGGCGCGGATGGCGGCTTATGCGCACGCGGGCGTGGAGCCGGAGGTGATGGGGCTGGGCCCGATTCCGGCGGTGAAGCGCATATTCGAAAAGACCGGACTCAAGCCCGCCGACATGGACGTGATCGAGTCCAACGAGGCATTTGCCGTGCAGGCGATGGCGGTCACCCGGGACCTGGGTCTGGATCCGGCCATCGTCAATGCCGACGGCGGGGCGGTCGCGCTCGGCCATCCGGTTGGCGCGACCGGCGCCATCCTGACGGTGAAGGCGATCTACGCGTTGCATCGCCGGGCGAAACGCTATGCGCTGGTGACCATGTGCATCGGCGGCGGGCAGGGCATCGCAGCCATATTCGAGCGCATGTAGCCGGGCCTCGGCCAGTGCGTAGCGTGCGCCGTGCGCACGAAACCGCGACCGACGCGGACGAGATGTAGC
>MEQX01000055.1:17885-21349 GCA_001770415.1 Betaproteobacteria bacterium RIFCSPLOWO2_02_FULL_63_19
GCATTTCCACCGCCACCGCCGCGAGGATCAGTCCCACCAGGCGCTCGAACGCGTTCAGGCCGCGCGGACCGAGGAGCCGCGCGATGCGCTCGGCGAACAGCAGCACCAGCAGCGAGATCGACATCGCCACTGCGATGGCAATGCTCCATTCGAGCATGCGCTGCGGCGAGCGCGACACCAGCAGGATGACCGTCGCAATGGCGGCCGGTCCGGCGATCGACGGAATGGCGAGCGGCACGATGAACGGCTCGCCATCGGGCAGGTCGCCGAAAATATTCTCGTGATCGCGGAATATCATGCGAAGCGCGATCAAGAACAGAATGACGCCGCCGGCGATATTGAGGGAGCGGTCCGAGAGCCCCAGCAGCGTCAGGATGTCCCTGCCGGCGAGCATGAACACGACCAGCACCGCGCCGGCGATCACGCATTCGCGCACGATCACCCGCACGCGCCGCGCCGGCTCGATTTTGCTCAGCAGCACGGTGAATAGCGGGATGTTGCCCAGCGGATCGGCAACGAGCACCAGGAGCACCACCGCCGATGCGAACGACGCGTCCATGCGCGTATTGTCGCGCCGAAATCCCCGGCGCGGGGGAGGATCGGCGCGCCGCGAGCTTAGGCGGCGCCCATCCCGCGGCGCCAGGCTTCGCGCACCGCGGCGAGCCGCACCAGCGGGTCTTGCACCAGGCCCTGGGCCAGATGGGCGATTCGATTTCTCTCGCCCTCGCGATCCGGGCCGACCGCGGGAGTCCGTCCGCAGACGTGCGACAGCGCGAGGGCCGGCAGCAGCAGTGCCGCGCGCTCGTCGGTCTGCTCAGGCATTTCCCAGGTCACGCGCTGCGCATAGGACGCACAGAACGCGCTGTAGCAGGTCAGATAGTCCTCGCGCCATTGGGGCTGCAGCACGCAATCGACCAGCAGGTGCGACAGGAACAGCGCGAGATCGAACGCTGGGTCGCCGTACCAGGCGCATTCTGCGTCGAGCAGGACCGGGGCCTTGGGACCGATCAACAGATTGCCAGGGCTGAAGTCCCCGTGCACCAGCGCAAGCCGCGTGCGCTCGGTGTTCGTCGCAAGCTGCCTGAGCCGCGTGGCCACGGCGGGCTGCGCTTGTGCCGTCGCGAGCAGCAGCGGCTTGATCCGCGTCGCGTGAAAAATCCGGTCGGTTGAAAAGCGCTGCGCCACCGCAAAATTGTTCGCCGTCGCTGCATGGATGCGCCCCAGCATACGAGCGGTTTCCGCCGCGGTCGACGGATTGATGTCACCCGTTTTCAGGAGGGTTGCCCAGTTCCTGTGGCGTTCGGGTTCGAGGTATTCCATCGCAAACAACCCGTGCCACTGGCCGAGCACCTCGGGGACCGCTTCGCCGACGATCGCGCGCACCAGCCGCAGCCATTCGGCCTCGAACCTGCTGCGCTCGATCGGCAGCGCGACGTCGCTTTCGGACTTGAGCTTCGGCAGCGCCCGCTTGACACACAGCGTGCCCCAGCCGAGCACGACGCGGCAGATTTCCGAGGTGCTCCCGTTACCGACGGGGGTGATTCTCGCGTGGTCTCCGCCAGCGAGCAGGCCCATGTTCTTCAGCGCATCGTCCAGTCGTGTCGAAGATTCGCCACTGTCGTTGGCCGGACGCGAGTACAACGCGGGGTCGGCGTTGCTCCGCGCAAACAACTCGTTGAAAGTTATGCTTAAATTTGCCATCGGAAGCTCCGGTCACGATCTGCTGCATTAAGCCAAGCATGGACCGTGCCAGCCTCACCAGCGTGCCGGCATCGGAGAATCGGCGCGAGCCGCTTGCGGGGCATCCGGGCGGACGCCCGACCGGCGGGAGATGAGGGCGGAGACGTGCGGCGGTGGCCGCAGCGTCACGGCTGGGATTCCGGGCGCAGGTGAGGGAACAGCAGCACGTCGCGGATCGACGGGCTGTTGGTGAGCATCATCACCAGGCGGTCGATGCCGATGCCTTCGCCCGCGGTGGGCGGGAGTCCATGCTCGAGCGCGCGGATGTAGTCCGCGTCGTAGTGCATCGCCTCGTGATTGCCGGCTTCCTTCTGCCGCGCCTGTTCCATGAAACGGGCCGCCTGGTCCTCGGGGTCGTTCAGCTCGGAGAATCCGTTGGCCATCTCGCGGCCGGTGATGTACAGCTCGAAGCGATCGGTGGTTTCCGGATTTGAATCGTTCCGCCGCGCAAGCGGCGACACCTCGGCCGGGTAGTCGACGATGAACGTGGGCTGGATCAATTGCGTTTCGGTTGTTTCCTCGAACAGATGCAATTGCAGTGCGCCCACACCGGCATTCCTGTGCGCCGACCAGTCGATGCCGCGCTGATCGAGCACGCCGATCACACCTTCGCGCGTGGCGAGCCCGGACGCCGGGATGTCCGGATGAAAGCGGTTGATCGCCTCGGCCACCGACAGGCGTGAAAACGGTGCCGCGAGGTCGACGGTGTGCTCGCCGTACGGGATCTGAAGCGTGCCGAGGACGTTCCGCGTTACGGTGCGAAGCAGCTCTTCGGTGAAGTCCATGAGGTAGCGGTAGTCGCGGTAGGCCTCGTAGAACTCCATCATCGTGAACTCCGGATTGTGGCGCGTGGAAATGCCTTCGTTCCTGAAGTTGCGGTTGATCTCGAAGACGCGCTCGAATCCGCCCACCACCAGGCGCTTCAAGTACAGTTCGGGCGCGATGCGCAGGTAAAGCTGCATGTCCAGCGCGTTGTGGTGCGTGACGAACGGGCGGGCGGCGGCGCCACCGGGGATCGGGTGCATCATCGGCGTCTCGACCTCGAGATACCCGCGCTCGAGCATGAACGCGCGGATCTCGCCGATGATGCGGCTGCGCAGATGGAATACGCGGCGCGCGTCCTCGTTCATGATCAGGTCGATATGGCGCTGACGGTATTTGCTCTCCTGGTCCGCGAGTCCGTGAAACTTCTCCGGCAGCGGTCGCAGCGCCTTGGCGAGCAGGCGAAGCCCGGTGACGTGCAGCGACAGCTCGCCGGTCCGGGTCTTGAACACGGTTCCGCGCGCACCGATGATGTCGCCCAGGTCCCAGCGCTTGAACGCCGCGTGTGCGTCCGTTCCGGTGATGTCGTTGGCGATGTAGAGCTGGATGCGCCCGCTCATATCCTGCAGCGTCGCGAAGCTCGCCTTGCCCATGACGCGCTTGAGCATCATGCGCCCGGCCACGCAGGCGGCGACGGCCTCGCGCGTCAGTTGATCGTTGTCCTTGGCGCCATGCGCCGCATGCAGATCGGCGGCAAGATCGGTGCGGGCGAAATCGTTGGGAAAAGCGTTGCCGGCCGCGCGCAGTTCGGCGAGTTTGGCGCGGCGCTCGGCGATGATCTGGTTTTCGTCCTGTTGTTCGTCTGCCATGGGATGAGTCTCGGTTGCGGTGCTGCTCATGCGCCGCGGCGTTGAAGTCGACGGCGCCGGCGAAGTCCTTCGAGTTTAATACGTCTCGCGATT
>MEQX01000055.1:21359-21807 GCA_001770415.1 Betaproteobacteria bacterium RIFCSPLOWO2_02_FULL_63_19
CCTGTTTCAGGCTCGCGGAAATGAAACCGTCGAGCTCTCCATCGAGCACCGCCTGTGTATTGCCCACCTCGACGCCGGTCCGCAGGTCCTTGATGCGCGACTGATCGAGCACGTAGGAACGGATCTGGTAGCCCCAGCCGATGTCGGTCTTCGCGTCCTCGACCTTCTGCTGCTCGGCCTGGCGCTTGCGCAGTTCGGTTTGGTACATGCGCGCGCGCAGCATCGCCATCGCCTCGGCGCGGTTGCGGTGCTGCGAGCGGTCGTTCTGGCATTGAACGACGATATTGGTCGGAAGATGCGTGATACGCACGGCCGATTCGGTCTTGTTGACGTGCTGCCCGCCCGCGCCCGAGGAGCGGAATACGTCGATGCGCAGGTCCGCCGGATTGATCTCGATCTCGATGCTGTCGTCCACTTCCGGGTAGGCGTTCACGCTGGCGAAGGACGT
>MEQX01000055.1:21827-88988 GCA_001770415.1 Betaproteobacteria bacterium RIFCSPLOWO2_02_FULL_63_19
TCCCCGGAGATCTTCAGCGTCGCGCTCTTGATTCCGGCCACCTCGCCCTCGGATTCCTCGAGTACCTCGATCGAATAGCCCTTGCGCTCGCAGTAGCGTATGTACATGCGTTCCAGCATGCGCGCCCAATCCTGCGCCTCGGTGCCGCCCGAGCCGGATTGAATGTCCAGAAAGCAGTTGTTCGGATCGGCCGGATTGTTGAACATGCGCCTGAATTCCAGATCGGCCACGTTCTTTTCAATCGCGGCGACGTCGGATTCGACCGCGATCAGGGTGGCATCGTCGCTTTCCGCGCGCGCGAGCGCGAACAGGTCGGCGGCATCGCGCAGCCGTCCGTCGATGCCGCGTATCGATGCGACGGTGCCTTCGAGCTGTTTTTTTTCGCGCCCCAGTTCCTGGGCGCGCTTCGCGTCCTGCCAGACGTCGGGGTTTTCGAGTTCGCGAGCGACTTGCGCTAGGCGCGTCTGCTTGACATCGAAGTCAAAGATACCTCCGCAGTTCCCGCGCCCGAGCGTCGAGATCCGAGAGGAGACTGGCCAGGGAATTGATGCGTTCGGCTTCCATGATGGTCCGCGAAATTGGAAAACGAGATTATACAAGCTTGCCATTACCGCTTCGGATACCGCGATCGGTCCGCCGCGTGTCCGGCACGCGGAAGCCCCGGACTTGCCAGAGATTTTATCCCTGAGGCTTGCGCCCTTCGGCGGGCTTGTTGGGCAGCTTGTCCGGCTTGTGCGGACCCCACACGCGGCTGTAGTAGGTATCGGCCAGCTGCAGGGCGCCGACCGGGTTGTGCGCAAGCACCCTGTCCTTGGTGACCAGCGTCGTCACCAGCGCCTTCGAGTGGCGGATGAAAAGGCTGTCGTGCCCGACGCAAAGGCCGACGATCACGTTGAGCTCGCAGCCGGAGCGATCGAGAAGTTCGGCTTGCGAGATCGGGTTGCAGATGGCCTCGTAGGTTCCCGGGCGTATCTTCTCATCGTCCTTCAGTCCGATGTCCTCTTTCGGAATCCCGCCGTTCTTGCATGCCACCGACGCCACTTCCAGGCCGTGGCTTTCGAGCACGGCACTGAAGACCCGCGCGAGATCCACGAAGCTGATGCAGGTCGCAATGCCCAGCTTCCTGAAACCCATCTTCAGTGCGAACTGGCAGATTTCCTCGACCCTGGACCACCTGCAGTAACCCTCGCTCTCCACGATGGCGGCAACCTTTGCGACCTTCATCGTGTAGGGGTCGGTTTGCGCGCTCCACGCCTGCTTGATGGCGTCCGGGTCCACTTTCGAGGGGCAGAAGCCGGGACCGCGCAGTTCACCCTCTCCCTGGCGGCAGGCGCGCACCGTATCCGGACAATAGGCACAGCCTGGCGATTCATAATCCATGAAAGCCGCTCCTTGGTTGAGTTGCCCGCTGTCCACCGTCGCCGGAATGATGCCCACGCGCTGCGAATGCGATGAACGTCGGACGCTGCCATTGTCGCGCGCCGACACCGGCGTCGAATTGTCGAATGTCAAACAAGGTCCACTGCATCCGGTTCCGGTCGGGCGCGATGCGCAGCGTTTGCGGGCCGTGCTGCCGCACGCCCGAGGTCGCCGTTCGGGGCGGCGGTTCGAGCGCCTTACCGCAGCCGCCGGCTGGAGTAGCTCTCGTCGATCTTGTCCTCGAAAAACGACACGGGCGAGGGCGCAGCCATGAACCGCTGGTGCACTTCGGGCGACACGCCGCTGTAGGCGAGTACCTTGCCGTCGTTGAATTCGACTTCCAGCAGTTGTGACTTCGGGTCGTATCCGACCGCGCGGATCTTGCTCGAACTGATGCGTTTTCGTTCCATGGCGCCTACTCCCTGGTCAGAGTGATCATGTCTCCAGCGCGAATCGTGCCCAGCAACCGGAAATCGCCCTCGATGCGACCGAGCAGGTTGCAGTGCGTAGCGTGCGCCGTGCGCACGTTGGGTTGTGCGCCGTGCGCACGTTGGGTTGTGCGCCGTGCGCACGTTGGGTGGTGCGCCGTGCGCACGCCCGGGTCGTGCGCGAAGCGCACGCTACCCGCTTTGCCCGGACAGGAACGTTGAAATAGACCTCCTCGCCCCAGGTGCAGGCACGCGATTCGAGGGGCAGGGCTTCAATGACCGCACGCCCGGTCGGCGTGTCCTCGATCGTGGCGTTCAGTTCGCCGCGCTTCCATTTGATCCGTATGCGTGTGCTCATGCCGACGTCGGCTGCTCCCAATGCTCGATCACCAATTGCAGGTTCTGCGCGCCGTTGAATTCGTTGACCGAGAGCCGGTAGGCCGCCTGCACGCTGCCCGGCAACGGGTCGAGCGCGTTGAAATGCATGGCTTCGAAAACGCGCCCGCCGCGCGCGAGGCGAACCTTCAGGTGGCGTTCGCCGACGGTACGCTGATTCACGACGTCGAATTCGTCACAGAATACCGGCTGCGGAAAGCCTTGTCCCCATATCTGCGATTCGATCAGCCGCGCAAGATCCAGGTTGATGTACGCCGATTCGAGCGAGCCGTCGGTCTCGATGGTGCGCGATAGCTCCGCCGGTGACACGAGTTCGCCGACGGCCTGCTCGAACAGATCCGAGAAGCGCGCAAAATCGCCGCTGCGAATGGTGAGACCGGCCGCCGCCGCGTGGCCGCCGAAGCGCAGAATCAGTCCGGGCGCGCGCTTGGAGACACGATCCAGCGCGTCGCGCATGTGCAGTGCGCGGATCGAACGCCCCGAGCCCTTCAGTTCGCCAGGGTCTCCCGGTGCAAACGCGATCACCGGCCGGTGGTGGCGGTCCTTGATCCGTCCCGCGAGGATGCCGATGACGCCCTGGTGCCACGCAGGGTCGAACAGGCTGATCGAGCAGGAATCGCCTACGGCGAGCGATGCCAACAGGGTTTCCGCCTGCTGCTGCATCTCGGCCTCGATCGAGCGCCGTTCGCGATTGAGGTCGTCGAGCGTGCGCGCAATGGTGAGCGCGCGGGCCGGATCCTCGGTGATCAGGCATTCGATGCCGAGCGCCATGTCATCCAGGCGTCCGGCTGCATTCAGGCGCGGGCCGACCATGAAACCCAGGTCGAAGCTGCTCGCGCGTACGGCCTCGCGTCCCGCGACCGCGAGCAGCGCACGTATCCCCGGTTGCATGCGTCCGCTGCGGATGCGTTTGAGCCCCTGCGCGACGAGGATGCGGTTGTTGCGGTCGAGCGGGACGACGTCGGCCACGGTGCCGAGCGCCACCAAGTCGAGCAGTTCCGCCAGATTCGGTTCCTCGCGCTGCGAGAAGACACCGCGCCGCCTGAGTTCGGCTCCAGGGGTATGGAACGCGCCTCGCTTCCTGAGCTCGGCGCGTAAGGCAAGGGTCAGATAGAACATCACGCCGACGCCGGCGAGGTGTTTGCTCGCGAAGCCGCAGCCGGGCTGGTTCGGATCGACGATCGCCGAGGCCACCGGCAGCTCGTCTCCGGGGAGGTGATGATCGGTGATGACGACGTCGATACCCGAGGCACGCGCGGCCCACACGCCTTCGACGCTGGCGATCCCGTTGTCCACCGTGATGATCACGTCGGGTTTGAGCGGCGCGGTCAATGCGACGACCTCGGGCGACAGGCCGTAGCCGGTGCGGAACCGGTTCGGAACGAGCCAGTCGCACTCGGCGCCGAAGGCGCGCAGTGCGCGCACGCCCACCGCGCAGGCCGTGGCGCCGTCGCAGTCGTAATCGGCGACGATGAGCAGCCTCTTCTTCGCCGCAATGGCGTCGGCCAGCAGCGCCGCCGCTTTGTCGATTCCAAGCATCGAATCCGGAGGCAGCAGGCCGGCGGTCGCATCGTCCAGATCGCTGCGCGCGCTCACCCCGCGCGCAGCCAGTATGCGCGCGAGCACCGGGTGCACTCCCTCGCGTACGAGCCGCTCCTGCACCGTCAGCGGCACCGGTCGCCTGACCATGAGCGGCGCGTTGATCTCGGACGATCGGCTATCAGCGGACTGTTTCATGTTTCGGTGAGCGCGGCGGCTGCAATGCTCAAGCGACCCAGGCCGCGACCGGCTGCCGCCGACGCCAAAAACGGCGCAAGTCGGAGCGCGTGAGTTCCACATGCAGCGCGCGCTTTCGTCCGATCAGGTGCGCCGTCAGCATGCCGATTTCGCCACGTTTGAGCGCCGCGAGCAACGGTGCGAACCAGTCGTGTTCCAGATGCTCGAGCGCTCCGACCCACTCATCGGGCTGGGCGTAATCGGAGGGCTCGGCAAGCGCGTCGAGTACCGAGAGGCTCACGCCGACGGGGCCTGTCTCCCGCACCCATGTTTGCGCGTTTGCGCAGGGTTCGCGCGCCTGGGCGCCGGAGGCCTGTGCAAGGCCGCGTACCAGCGGGTCGGATGCCGCGACACACTGGAACGGGCGCGACGAGGGGCGTTGCAGTCGCCCCGCACCCCAGAGCCAGACGCTGTTGACCGGCAGTTCGCCCCGTTGTTCGCGGGCAAGGTTGACCGGATGATCGTGCAGCAGCATCTGCAGTTCGTTGGCCACGGCCCGCCAGTGCATCGCGTCGGGTCCCTGCGCCAGCCACGGCTCGATTGCGCCGCCGCGTACCGCCGCGAGCGCCGTGGTTTCGATTTCAGGACAACTCGGCAGGCGCGCGTACCAGCGATGCGGATGTTGCGGATGGACGACGAGGCTGTCGCCGAAGTGTTCGTTGATGGCCCGGGCCAGCGTTCCCGCCTCGACATCCGAAATCCGAAAACGCGTGCAGTCCGCGAGCATCAGCCGATTGCGCTCGATGCTCAGGTGCACCGGATCGACACGCATCCATGCGTCGGACCCGGGCGAGCCGCCGTCGGCGAGCAACGAATACGGCGCCGCCGGCCAGTCGTGCGTGCGCTCGACGCCGAAGCGCTCGAACAGCCAGCGCGTCGTACCCATGTCCGTGTCCGCGACCGCCTCGGTGCGCCGGCCTCTCGCGATCAGGGTTTCCAGCGCCTCGGACGCGGGCGAGCGCGAAGGTGCGCCGTGTTCATCCTGTGGCCAGTCGAATCCGGGAATCAGAAGATGGCAGTGCATTGCAGAAGTCTAGCAGTGCTGATGGTCTTCTATCGGAAGCCTGAAGCACGAGCCGGGTGAGCCGGAGCCCATGGGTAGTTTTCGTTTGGCGCCGCTGTTCGATGCCGCCGATTCGTAGGAGGCCATCGCGCGCGCGCCCTGAACGTGGCCTTGTGGCACACTCATGCCGGTGAACTACGAACTTCTGATCGGTTTGCGCTACACGCGCGCGAAGCGCCGCAACCATTTCATTTCCTTCATTTCGATGACCTCGATGCTGGGCATCGGCCTGGGCGTGGCGGCACTGATCGTGGTGCTCTCGGTGATGAACGGTTTCCAGAAGGAGTTGCGCGCGCGCATTCTCGGGGTCGCTTCGCACGTGCAGGTGAGCGGCTCCGGCGGGCGGCTGGAAGATTGGCAGCAGGTTGCACGCAAGTCGGCGGCACATCCCCAGGTCGTCGCGGCTGCGCCGTTTGTCAACGCCCAGGCCATGCTCACTTTCCGTTCCGCCGTGCGTGGCAGCGCCGTGCGCGGGATTCTGCCGGAGTTGGAGGACAAGGTCGCCGCGATCGGCGCGCACATGACGGCCGGTCGCCTGCAGGCGCTCGCTCCCGGGGAATTCGGCATCGTTCTGGGCGCGGAGCTGGCGCGCGCGCTTTCGGTTCGCCTCGGCGAGCGCGTGACGCTGATTGCGCCGCAGGGCCTGGTGACTCCGGCCGGCGTGCTGCCGCGACTGAAGCAGTTCCGGGTGGTGGGCGTATTCGAGGTGGGCATGTTCGAATACGACGCGGGACTGGCGCTGGTGCATCTCGCCGACGCACAGCGTCTTTTCCAGATGGGAACGGCGGTGTCCGGCGTGCGCCTGAAGCTTGCCGACCTGTTTGCTGCGCGCGCCGTCGCGCAAGATCTCGCGGCAGCGGTCGGCGGGAGCCTGTACGTCACGGACTGGACGCGCAGCCACGCCAATTTCTTCCGCGCCGTTCAGATCGAAAAGAACGTGATGTTCATCATCCTGCTGCTGATTGTCGCAGTGGCCGCATTCAATATCGTCTCCACGCTGGTGATGATGGTGACCGACAAGCGGCCCGACATCGCGATCCTGCGCACGCTGGGCGCCACGCCGGGCTCGATCATGAAGATTTTCGTGATCCAGGGCGTGCTGATCGGCGTGATCGGAACACTGATAGGCGTGGTGGGCGGGGTGCTGCTGGCGCTCAATATCGAAACCGTAGTGCCGTTTCTGGAACGCCTGTTCAACATCCAGTTTCTCTCGCGGGAGGTCTACTACATCAGCGAATTGCCGTCGGACCTGCAGCGCGGTGACGTGCTGACGATCGCGGCGGTGTCGCTCGTGCTGTCGCTGGTGGCAACGCTTTATCCGAGCTGGCGCGCGTCGCGCGTTCAGCCCGTCGAGGCGCTGCGCTATGAGTGACCGCATGGTTGATCGAGGACACACTGTTGCGATCCCGTTTAGCTCGACCCGCGATGTCATGGGTCACGGAATTCGATGACGGACCCTGTCGTTTCCTGCCGCGGACTTGCGAAGGCCTATTACCAGGGCAAGGTCGCGCTTCCGGTCCTGCTCGGGGTCGAACTCGACGTGGCGGCCGGCGAACTGGTCGCGATCGTCGGCGCATCCGGTTCGGGCAAGAGCACACTGCTGCATCTGCTGGGCGGACTGGACGAGCCGAGTGCGGGCGAAGTAACCGTACTCGGGCGTTCCATCCACCGGATCGACGAGGCCGAACGCAGCCGGCTGCGCAATGAATCGCTCGGCTTCATCTACCAGTTCCACCATCTGCTGGCGGAATTCACGGCGCTGGAGAACGTGGCGATGCCGCTGCTCGTGCGGCGCATGGCGCCGGCACGGGCGCGCGATGCCGCCGCGGCAATCCTCGCCGAGGTCGGGCTGGGGGCGAGGCTCGACCACGTGCCGGGGGAACTCTCCGGCGGCGAACGCCAGCGCGCGGCGCTCGCACGGGCACTGGTGAGCTCGCCGGCCTGCGTGCTTGCCGACGAACCTACCGGCAATCTGGACCGCCACAACGCAGAGGCGGTTTTGGAACTGATGCTCGAGTTGAACCGCGGCCGAGGAACCAGCTTCGTGATCGTGACGCACGAGCCCGCTCTCGCCGCGAGAATGAACCGCGTGCTGAGGCTGCGCGACGGTGTACTCGCGCCGGAGCGGAACACCGCGCCGTAGTCGGGCGGCGCACGACGGCGGATATCCAGCTAGCGCGGGTCAGCGCCGGTTTCGCTGTTTCGCGCGCCGGCGCCAGGCGAGAACCACGTAGGCGCGCCATCCGAGCTGCACGAACAGGTATCCCAGTGCCGCGAGCGCGAGGGCGAGCACGACCAGACCGATCGCGAGCGGCTTGCCCAGCGACAGCATCCATGTCAGGAGCGCTTCCATCCACGTGCCGGGAAGCGACCAGTCCATATCGGGCGGCGGCGCGGCGACGCCCTGTCCTCCGACCAGCAGCCGGCCGATTTGATAGGCAATCAGATACAGCGGACCGATCGTCAGCGGATTCGTGTAAATGGTGGTGGCCAGCCCGACCGGCAGATTGACCTTGAACAGCACGCAAAGAATCGCCGCGGTGAGCATCTGGAACGGACCCGGCACGAGGCCCGCGAACAGGCCGATCGCCACGCCGCCCGCCACGGAATCGCGGTTGAGGTGCCACAGGTTCGGGTGATGCAGGAAGGAACCAAAGCGCGCGATATGGCGGTTGTTCTTTACCGCTTCGTGGCTGGGCAGAAACTTCCTGAAGTACTTCCGGGGCATCCGGTCGGCGCGGTGCGTTGGGGGGTGATGCTTGACGCTATTGTAGCAACGCTATCAACGCATTCGAGGCCAATGCGTTAACGCAGGCATGCCGCCGCCTGGTTTGCCGCCCGCATGCGCCACGCCGTGATCGGCTTTGCCGCGGGCGTCTGGCTGCTTCAGCGTCAAGCGGCGCTTCCGGGAGTCCTGGTACTTGCGCCGATCGGAGTGGCGGCGGCGGTTGTGGCAGCACTTGCCGGCATTCGCGCCGTTCACCCGTCGGCGCTGCATTCGCCGACCCCGCGGTACCTGCGGCGGGGAGCGCAGGTGACGCTGTTCGCGCTGCTCGGCTTCGTTTGGGCCGCGCTCTGCGCCGAGGTCCGGATCAGCGACCGACTCGATCCGGCGTCGGAGGGGGCCGAAGTCCGGATTGCCGGTGTCGTCGCCGGCCTGCCGCAGTTCCTCGAGCGCGGCGTGCGCTTCGAGTTCGATGTCGAATCGGTGTCCCCTGCGGGGACAAGGGTGCCGTCGCGCATTGTGCTCTCCTGGTATGACGGGCTTACGCTCGAGGAGCATCAGGAAGTGGCGCCGGTGCGCGCCGGGGAGCGCTGGCGCTTTGGCGTGCGCCTCAAGCGGCCTCACGGGCAGCTGAATCCCGCCGGCTTTGACTACGAAGCCTGGCTGCTCGAACGCGGTATCCGGGCTACCGGGACGGTTCTCGTCAACCGCACGGCACCGCCCCCGGTGCGCCTGGAGACGATGGTGGTGCGCCCGGGCTATGGCGTCGAGCGCCTGCGCGAACGGGTGCGCGAGCGCTTCTGGGATGCACTGCCCGAACACCGCTATGCCGGAATCCTGACCGCGCTCGCGATCGGCGAGCAGCGGGCGATCGAGCCCGAGGACTGGGATGTTTTCACGCGCACCGGCATCAATCACCTGATGAGCATTTCCGGTCTGCACGTAACCATGGTCTCGAGCCTTGCTGCGGCCCTGGTCATGTTCGCGTGGCGCCGGTCGCAGGCGCTCGCACTGCGGCTGCCCGCGCAAAAGGCGGCGGCGTTCGCCGGATTCGCTGCGGCCTTCGGGTACTGCCTGATATCGGGATTCGCGATACCGGCGCAGCGCACGCTCTATATGGTCGGCGTGGTCGCGCTGGCGCTGGTGTTCGACCGGCTGACGTCGGCCTCGCGGGTGCTCGCGCTGGCGCTTGCGGTCGTGCTGATATTGGATCCATGGGCCGTGCTCTCGGCTGGTTTCTGGCTTTCGTTCGGTGCGGTGGCGTTGATTTTCTATGTCGGCTCGTGCCGCATCGGCCCGCGGCACTGGCTCGCGCAGTGGGGTGCGATGCAGTGGGCCGTGACGGTCGGACTCGCACCGATGCTGCTGGTGCTTTTTGGACAGGTGTCGCTTGCTTCGCCGGTCGCCAATGCGGTCGCCATTCCGGTGGTCAGCGGGCTGATCACGCCGCTCGCGCTCGCCGGTGCGGTACTGCCGTTTGATTTCCCGCTGGAGCTTGCCCACGTGCTGCTCGAATGGCTGATGTGGCTGCTGCGCGCACTCGCCGGGCTCGACGGCGCGGTATGGGCGCAGCACGCGCCGCAACGCTGGACGCTGCCGATCGCGGTTCTTGGCATCGCCTGGTTGCTGCTGCCGCGCGGATTTCCTTCGCGCTGGATGGGGGCGCTGCTGCTCATCCCGCTGGCGAGCGTTGGGCCGCCGCTGCTTGCGCGCGGGGCCGTCTCGCTGACGGTGCTCGACGTCGGTCAGGGGCTGTCGGTACTGGTGCGCACCCGGTCCCATGCGCTGCTTTACGATGCAGGTCCCGCCTGGGGCAGCGGGGCCGACAGCGGCAACCGTGTGGTCGTGCCTGTCTTGCGCGCGCTCGGTCTGAAAGCCCTCGACGCGATGATCATTTCGCACCACGACAACGATCACGCAGGCGGTGCGCTGTCCGTGATGCGCTCGGTGCCGGCTGCGCTGCTGTATTCGTCGCTGGCGAGTTTCGACCCGATCGCACTGTCGGCGCAGTACCGAATTCCATGTGCCGAGTCAGTCAACTGGGTCTGGGACGGCGTGCGATTCGAGTTCCTGCATCCCGAAATGGCGCGCTATGCCGACCCGGGCGAGTCGGCCAACAATCTGAGCTGCGTGCTGAAGTTGTCCAGCGCGTTCGGAACCGCGATTATCGCCGGAGATCTGGAGTGGCGCGGCGAGGCGGCGCTGATAGAGCGGCGCAAGTCCGACCTGGCCGCGCAGGTGCTCGTCGTCCCTCACCATGGCAGCAGCACTTCGTCAACGCCGGCATTTGTGCGCGCGGTCTCACCGCGAGTTGCGGTCGTTTCGCTCGGCTATCGCAACTGGTTCGGCCATCCGCGGCCCGAGGTGCTCGCGCGCTACCGGGCGCAGGGCAGCCGCATATTGCGCACCGATCGATCCGGGGCCGTCCATGGCGTGTTCGACCCTCAGGGCGTGGCGGTGCGCGGACAACGCGAAAGGGTGCCGCGCTATTGGCACGGACAGTGACGCGACGCGTCTATACTCGCCGCTGCGATGAATCGAGCGCATGCGTCGGCAAAGGATTGCCGACCTACGGTATCAGCGACGGATGGAGAAGCAAATGACCGAACCGTTTCGCCGCCACAAGGTGCAGTTTCTCGCCCCCGGCGGGCTGCACAGTATGGCTTATCTGGAGTGGGGCGAGGCCGAAAATCCTCACGTGCTCGTTTGCGTGCACGGGCTGACGCGCTGCGCGCGCGACTTCGATTTCCTCGCGCGGGAAATGAGCAGCCATTACCGCGTGGTGTGCCCCGATGTGCCCGGCCGCGGGGATTCGGACTGGCTGAAGAACCCGATGGACTACGCTATGCCGACGTACCTGAACGCGATGGTCGCGCTGATTGCGCGCTTGGGCGTCGAAACCGTACGCTGGGTGGGAACCTCGATGGGCGGGCTAATCGGCATGGCGCTCGCGTCGCTCGCGCAGACGCCGATCAACCGGCTGGTGCTAAACGATGTCGGTCCCGTGATCACCGCGGCGTCGCTGGATCGCATCGGGACTTACGTCGGCATGGCACCGCGGTTCCCCAGCGTGGAGGCGGCCGAGCAGTACCTGCGCGCCGTCAGCGCGCCCTTCGGCCCGCACAGCGATGCGCAATGGCGCTTTCTGACCGAGCATGCGCTGCGCGCCGACGCCGCAGGCGGCTACCGCATGCATTACGACCCCGCCATCGCCGTTCCGTTCAACGCGGAGAGGAACCGCAACGACATCGATCTGTGGGGCGTCTACGACGTCATCGGCTGCCCGACGCTGCTGCTGCGCGGCGAACACTCCGATTTGCTCACACGCGAGACGGCCGCGCAAATGGCCGCGCGCGGCCCGCGCGCCAAGCTCGCCGAAATCAAAGGCGTCGGTCATGCGCCCACACTGATGCACGCGGAGCAGATCGAACTCGTGCGGGAGTTCCTGCTTTCAGGCTGACGCGGACTTGTTCCCCGCTCGCGTTGCCGCATCAGCGCGGCAAGATTCAAATCAGCACGACGCCGATGGCACCGGCGGCGAAGATCGCGCCGGTGCCGCCCAGGATCTTGCGCCGCAGACTGGTGGTGGCCAGCACGGCCACCATTCCGGCTTTGACCGTGGTGTTGGCGAGCGAAGCGATGACGATCGAGGTGACGGCGATGTCGGGGTCGCCGCTGAGGCCGTACTCGGCCATCGACAGCGTGATGGCATCCACATCGGTCAGTCCCGCCAGCAACGCGACCACGTAGAAGCCCTCACCGGGAAAATACTGCTGCACCAGCTTGACCACGAGCAGCACGACCGCAAAGAAGGCGCCGAACTTGATCGCCTCGGTAAGACTGAATGGGTTCTTCAGCGGCACCTCTCGCGTCGTGGTCGCCTGCTGCCCGCCTCCGCGCACGGCGAACAACCACGCCAGCGCGCCGGAGGTCACGCCCATCGCGACGAACGGAATCAGCAGGCGCGGCACGAGCGAGGCGTTGACCACCAGCACTTCGACGACCACGCGCACGAACATGATTCCCCATGCGAGCAGAATGCCGCTGGCGAGAGCGAAATCGGGAATCCGGTTGTCGGCGTCGCGGCTCTGGCGCGAAAAGGAAAGCGTCACGGCGGTGGAGGACACCAGTCCGCCCGCCAGTCCGGTAACCGCCGCTCCTTTCTGATGTCCGAGCCAGATCGTCGCCACGTATCCGATCAGCGACAAGCTGGAGATCAGGATCACCAGCAACCAGAGCGAATACGGCTTGAGCGCGCCCCAGGGATCGATTGCACCGTGCGGCAGCAGCGGCAGGACGACAAAGGTGGCGATGGCAAGGCGCAGGCCGGCGAAGACGTCATCCCAGCTGACCTTTTCCACCATGCTTTGCAGCGAGCGCTTGTATGCGAGCGCCGCTGCCGCCACCACCGCCAGCATGATGGCCAGTTCCCGGTGACCCAGCATGGTCAGACCGGCGAGCATGCAGACCGCGATCGCGGCCACTTCGGTGGTGATGCCCTGGGCTTCGACCTGTCCGCGCCCGCCCATCACGTAGGCCGCAACGATCGTTGCCGTGACCGCGCCGAGCGCGGTCAACATATAGCCTGGCGCCTCGAGCGACCGGGCAAGCCAGCCGCCCACCGCACCGACGAGCGCGACCAGGATGAAGGTGCGCAAGCCCATGCCGCTTTCATCCTGCTCGTCGATCTTGCGCTTTTCCCGCTCCAGCCCGATCAGCGCGCCGATCGCGAGGGCCGTGACGAAACTCTGAACCGCGTCCATATCGAGCATGGGGTGCCCTTTTGCGGAAACTTTTCGGATCTCCCGGCCGTGCCTGCAGGAACTGCCGGGGCGCCCGTGCGGCGCGCCCAATCCATTACGCGGGGGAGCAGCCGATAATCACCATGATACGCGGCGCCGCGGCACGGACGAAATCGTTTTTCACCCACTCGCGGCGATTCGGGCGTGCGCCGCCAGCCGGGGGGCAGGTGAGCCGCGATTGCGGCAGAATCCCGGCCAGAGAGTTTCGACCGCACTTCGATCCAGGATCCGGCGCGCCCGGAAAGACCAAGCTTTCGGGAAATCTTCCATGAACACCTTTTTCGACCTGATCGACGATCTGACCCGCTGCCCGCAGTCCGAAGCTGCGTCGCGCGAACAGCGCATACGGGAGCTGTTCGAAACGGAGAAGACCGTGCTTGCGCTCGACATGAGCGGCTTTACCGTTTCAGTGCGGCGCGAGGGCATCATCGCGCACCTTTGCAAGATCAGGCGCATGCAACTATCGGTGATGCCGCTGATCGGCGAACACCGCGGGGAACTGGTCAAGTGCGAAGCGGACAACGCGCTGGCGGTGTTCGACGATTCGAATCACGCCGTGTCGGCTGCTCTTGCCATCAACCGCGAGATCATCGGGCTGCAGCAGCGTCTGGGCGAAGACAGCGTCGCGCCTGTCGGCATCGGTATCGATTCCGGGCCATTGCTCCTGATCCCGGGCAGGGACTGTTACGGCGATCCGGTCAACATCGCATTCAAACTTGCCGAGGACATCGCCCGACCGACTGAGATCCTGATCACCGAAACCGTGCAACGCATGCTTGCACCGACGGCGGCGTTCAGAACCGAGCGGCAGGCGTTGTCGATCTCGGGCATGGCGATCGCGGCGTACCGGGTACTGCGCTAGGGCCTGTTGATATTCAGCACGTGAGTGCGACGGCGGCGGGCGGGGAGGAGGGCTACTCAGTTCTGTTTGAGGCCGGCAGCACGCCGGCCGGATCCTGCCGGTAGAACTGCGCCAGCCGCTCGTACAGTTCGGGATAATCGCGCGCGAGCAACCCCGAGTCGGTGAAGAAGGTCTCGCTCGTCACCGCGAAGAATTCCGCCGGGTGCTCGGCGGCGTAGGGGTCGATGATGGTCGGCTTGCCCGCGTCGATCTGGGCGCAAAAGCGCGCATAGGCCCGCTCGAGCGCGTCTCGCCATGCAGCGGCATCGGCTCCCGCCGGCGGCCGAGGAAAACCGTCGTCGTCGCCGTGCAGCATATGCAGCTTGTGGGCGAATTCGTGGATGACCACGTTGTAGCCCGACTCCGACATGCCGGCATCCTGCCATGATAGGATCACCGGCCCGCCTGGCCACGCCTCGCCCGAGAGGTCCGCATCGATGGTGTGCACCACGCCGTGCCCGTCCATTTCCTCCTTTTGCACCCGGAACTGGCCCGGATAGACGACGATTCCGACCCATCCTTCATACCAGTCCAACCCCAGGTTGAGCACCGGCAGGCAGGCCTGGACCGCGATGGACAGGCGCATCGCGTCGGTGAGGTCCAGTCCTTGAGCACCATGCATCTGTTTTTCCGACAAAAACAGCTTGGACAATTCGCGCAGCCGCGCCCGTTCTTCGTCGGACAGTCCCCTCAGGAACGGCAACGTGGCACTGACCTGCTGCCACAATGCCGGATCGATCCGCGTGCGGGCGAGGACGCGCCGGCGGCGCCAGGAACGTAGAAGTCCCACCTCAGCGCCTTGCCGTGAGCACGAGCCCTGCCAGCACCAACACGAACCCGAGTACGTGGTATCCGTGAATCCGCTCGCCGAGCACGAGTACCGCCGCGAGCGCCCCGAAGACCGGGTTGAGCGGATTGAAGAACGCCGCAACATTCGGCCCGACAACCGGTACCGCGTGGCTCCAGCACAGGTACGCGACCACCGACGGAAACAGCGCAATGTATCCGATCGCCGAAACGGTGCGCAGAGTGACCGGGAAGGTGCCGCCAGTGATGATGTCCCAGGCGTAGAACGGCGTACTGCACAGTACTGCGACGATGATGCAGAACAGCGTGAAGGAGAGCGGATGCATGGGGGGGCGCCGGTCCAGCATCACCGTATAGAGGGCCCAAAGCGCCACCGCGCCCAGGATCAACAGGTCCCCCGGGTTGAGCGCGAGCGCGGCGATCGCAGCCGGGTCGCCCGCGCTGACGATGGCCAGCGATCCGGCCAGGGACATCGCGAGTCCTACCAGTTGCCGTCGGCCCACGGTGTGGCGGCGCGCAATCCACGCCATCGGAATGATGAACAGCGGCAGCGAGGCGTTCAACAGCGATGCGTTGATCGCAGTCGTATGGCGCAGCCCCATGTAACCAAGCATTGGATAGGCGGCGGCGCCGACCATGCCGAAGAAGACGATCCATCGCCAGCTCTTGCGTGCCTCGGCCAGGTCCGCCCGGGCATGCCGGGCAGCGAACGGGAGCAGGATGACGACCGCGCCGGCCCAGCGCCAGAACACCAGCGCGAATGGCGTGACTTCCGCGTGGACGGCCCGCGCCGGAGCCCAGCTCGATCCCCAGGAGGCCATCGCGACGACCAGCAGCGCGTAGGCCGCGAGGCGCGATGACTGCGGATTCGGCGGATTTTCGGGCGCGGGCATGGGCGGGCGGTGCAGCTGCGCATTATGGCGAAGGCCCCGGCATGGCGCCAGAGTCATCGGATCTGTACAATGGTGAAGCATAGCTGCATGAAACGGCGGGTACCCCCCTTATCCTGGGGTGAAGCGTTTGGCACAAACCTTCTACGTCAGGTGGCGATTCCGCGCCGGCATCGCCGGTACCGCGGCCACGCGAGCTCAATGGTCTCTGTCACTGCAGTCAATCCGCCGTTAGCCGACGCATCGATCGGGGCGATCGCGAGCGGGCTCGCCGATTCCGACGGCGAGCGTATTGAACGCGCGCTGGAATTCGCGCGGCACATCTACCAGCGCAGGCTGCTGGGTACTGGCGAGCCGGCGCTCGAGCACGCGCTCGGCCAGGCCCAGATCATTTCCGAGCTCAGGCTCGACGCCGATGCGCGGGCCGCCGCGTTGCTGTTCGCCGTTCCGTCGTATCGGGAGAACAGCGGTGAAATCCTCGAGGAGACGTTCGGTGAACATGTCGCCGCACTGGTGCACGGCATCACGCAGCTGAACCGGTTGCGCGTGATCACGCGCAGCGTCGTGACGGAAAACAAGGGGGCGGCGCGCCAGTCGCAGGCCGAGGTTCTGCGCAAGATGCTGCTCGCGATGGTGGCCGACATCCGCGTGGTGTTGCTCCGCCTGGCCAGCCGGACACAGACGCTGCGCCATATGACACGCGCGGATGAGGATTCGTCGCGGCGCCAGGTCGCGCAGGAGACAATGGACATCTACGCGCCGCTGGCCAACCGACTGGGCGTGTGGCAACTGAAGTGGGAACTGGAGGATTTGTCGTTCCGGTTCCTGGAGCCGAGCGTCTACAAGCGCATCGCCGGCATGCTCGACGAGCGCCGCGGCGAGCGCGAGCGGTTCATCGATGAGGCGATCGGGCAGCTTACGCGCGCGTTGTCCGCCACGGGGATGGAGGCGCAAATCAGCGGGCGTCCGAAGCACATCTTCAGCATTTACAACAAGATGCGCGAGAAGGCGCTCAATTTCGATCAGCTGCACGACTTGCGCGGCCTGCGGGTACTGGTGGACGGCGTCAGAGACTGCTACACCGCGCTGGGGGTCGTCCATGACCTCTGGCAGCCCGTCCCGAACGAGTTCGACGATTACATATCGCGGCCGAAGGGCAACTTGTATCGCTCGTTGCACACGGCCGTGGTCGGGCCGCAGGGACGCACGCTCGAGGTTCAGATCCGCACCCATGAGATGCACCGTCATGCGGAACTGGGGGTTGCAGCGCACTGGCGCTACAAGGAAGGCGAATTTGCCGGGCGCTCGGGGAGCGGTGCCGACGGCGCGCCGCGCAAGGCCCCGCGCGGCCGTAGCGATGCCTCGGGCGACAGGATCGCGTTCCTGCGCCAAGTGCTTGCGTGGCGCGACGAGATCGTCGATTCCAGCGACTGGGTCGAACAGTCCAAGAAGTCGGCGCTTGACGACACGGTGTACGTGGTGACGCCCCAGGGCCGCGTGATCGATCTGCCGCAAGGCGCCACGCCGATCGATTTTGCCTATGCCCTGCACACTGATCTGGGGCATCACTGCCGCGGTGCCAAGGTCGACGGTGCGATCGTTCCGCTCGACTATCGTCTGAAGAACGGCCAGCGGGTCGAAATCATCGCCGCGAAGACCGGCGGCCCCAGCCGCGATTGGATGAGTCCGGCGCTCGGCTACATCAGAAGTTCGCGTGCGCGTAACAAGGTTCGCCAGTGGTTCAACAGCCAGGAACTCGGACAGACCATTGCCGCCGGCCGCGCGCTGGTTGAGCGCGAACTGCACCGGGAAGGACAGACGGGAACGGCACTCGATCAGCTCGCGGCTCGTCTGGGCTTTGCAAAGACCGAGGAGTTCTTCGCCGCCGTGGGGCGCGAGGACATCGGCGTGCGCCAGATTCAGGTGGCGCTGCGCGGCCCCGAGGAGGCGCAAGCGGTCTCGCAAGTGCAAACACACCGCAGCAAGGCGGCATCGGGCGGTATTCTGATCGTCGGGGTGGACCGTCTGCTGACACAGCTCGCTCGCTGCTGCAAGCCCGTGCCGCCCGATGCGATCGTCGGTTTCGTGACGCGGGGGCGCGGCGTGTCCATTCACCGGGCCGATTGCGCCAGCCTCTCTCAGCTGAGGGCGAGGCTGCCCGAGCGCATGATAGACGCGCAATGGGGCGTACAGGAAGGACAGGTATTTCCGGTGGACATCGTGGTGCGAGGGAGTGACCGGCACGGGCTGTTGCGAGATGTTTCCGAGGTCCTCTCGCGCGAGCAGTTGAATGTCACGGCGGCACATACCCAATCCAAGGGCGGGACCGCGAGGATGTTCTTCACCGTCGAGGTCGACGGCGCAGCGCGCTTGCAGCACACGCTGGCGCTTGTCGAGCAGATACGTGGCGTTGACGAGGCGGCGCGGCGCTGACCGGCACATGGCGCAATCGATCGATGAAGTGACGATCAGAGCGACTCGCGAGAAAAGGGGATGGCAAATGCAGCCCACGGGCCGGTATTCAGCCATGGCGCCTGAGGCTCCTGCGGCCCGCGCAGGCGCACCATGGCGCCCGGTGGTACAGGGGTTCGCAAGGGGGATGACAGGCAAGGGGGGAACAGGCTGTCCGAATGCAGCCGCGGCGGTTTAGAACCATGGAAACCGAAATCAAGCTGCTCGTCGCGCCCGAAAACCTGGGTCGAATTCTTCGATCGAAGGCGCTCAGGCGTTGCACACAGGACCGCGCCCGGACCAGCATGCTCACCAGTATCTATTTCGATACACCGCGTTTCGATTTGCGCGACGCGCGCCTGGCGCTGCGGCTGCGGCGCATCCGCAGCGGCTCGGATCTGCGCTGGCTGCAGGCGCTGAAGGGCGGCGCTGCGAGCACGGCCGGCCTCACGCAGCGCGAGGAATACGAATGGCCTGTTCCTGCACGTCGCATCGAGCTTGCGTTGCTCGACACCACGCCGTACGCGGCGGTGTTTGCCAAGCGGCGCGTGCGCGAGTCGCTGCGCGCGGTATTCACGACACGTTTTAGGCGTTCGGTCGCGCAGCTGCTGCTTGCCGACGGTTCACGGGCGGAACTGTGCGCCGACCGCGGCGAGATAAGCATCGGACGCGCGCGCGCGCCGATTTCCGAGGTCGAGATCGAACTGAAAGGCGGAAATCCGCGTGCGCTTTTCGAGTTCGCCTCTGAACTGCTGCGCGAAGTGCCGCTGCGCCTGGGTACGATGTCCAAGGCCGAGCGCGGTTATGCGCTGAAACGCCATACGCCGCCGCGCAAGGCGCATGCCGTCGCGCTGCGGCCCGAGATGAGCCGCGCCGAGGCGCTGCAGACGGTAGCGCGCGGCTGCCTGGCGCAGATCCATGCCAATGAACAGGGATTCCTCAGCGGGAGGGATCCCGAATTCCTGCATCAGTTGCGCGTAGGATTCCGGCGCCTGCGCGTTGCGCTTGCGATGCCTGACGATCCGGCGTGGCGCGAGGCCCTCGAGCCTGTGCGCGCGGAGATGCGATGGCTGTTCTCGGTGCTCGGTCCGGTGCGGAACTGGGATGTTTTCATATCGGAGATTCTGCCACCTCTGATGCAACATTTCGGCGACGAAGAGGGGCTGTCTGCGCTGCGTGCGCGCTGCCTGCGATTGCGTCGTCGCCGTCTCGCGCTGGCGCGGCAAGCCGTCAGCAGTCCGCGCTATGCGGCATTGTTGCTGGCCGTCGGCGCGCTGCTCTACGGCAGCCCTCCTGCCGAGCCGCCGAGCGATGCGCCGGCGCAGGCCTTCGCGCGCGAATTCATCGGACGCCGCGCGCGCGTGCTGCGCAAGCGCGGCGCCGGATTGGCCACCGCCGGGCCGCAGGAGCGGCACCGGGTGCGCATCGCGGCGAAGAAGCTGCGCTACAGCGCGGAGTTCTTCGCGGCGCTGCATCCGAGCAAGAGGCTCAAACGCTATGTCGATGCGCTTGCCGAACTTCAGGACGTGCTCGGGGCGATCAATGATGCGGCGTTGGGTGCGACCATGATTGCCGAGCTGGGATCGGGCGCCCGTCTTGACCCCCGCCTTATCGGCATGGCACAGGGTTGGATCGCTGCCGGCGAGGCCCCGGCGATCGAGCGACTGTCGCGGGCCTGGGACGCATTCAAGCGTTGCCGGAGCCTGCTTCGGCGTGACTGATGCAAGCGCGAAGGCCGCGGATTTTGCCGGACGGATAGCGAATCGGAGCGCCCAGCACGATTTCCGTCAACGGCCCTATGCTGCGAAGGGCGCCCGCCGGCGTCTGAATTGATCGTGCAAGGCGCGTAAAACGCAATGGGGAGGTCAAATGTTCGAGTCTGCGGATCTGGACCATAAGGTTAGTAAGGAAGAGTACAAGCGAGAGGAACCCAAGCTGCGCGAGGCACTTCTCAACGCGCAGTTCGACCTCGGAGCACAGAAGGATTTCGCCGTGCTGATCATCATCGGCGGTGTGGATGGCGCGGGAAAGGGCGAAACCGTCAATCTCCTGAACGAATGGATGGATCCGCGGCATATCGTCACCTATGCGTTCGGCCCGCCCTCGGACGAGGAGGCCGCCCGCCCGCCCATGTGGCGATTCTGGCGTGCACTTCCCCCGAGGGGCAAGATCGGGGTGTTCTTCGGTTCCTGGTACACCGAACCGATCGTCAACCGCGTGCTCGGCAAATGCACCGACAACGATCTGCAAAAGTACCTGGACGAAATTTTTCGTCACGAGAAAATGCTCGTCGACGAAGGCGTACTGCTGCTGAAATTCTGGTTCAATCTTTCCAAGGATCAGCAGAGGAAGCGCCTGAAGGCGCTCGAATCCGATCCGAAGACGAAGTGGCGCGTCACCAAGGAGGATTGGCGCCGATTCAAAGTCTATGACCGGTTCCGTGAGATTTCGGAGCACGCGCTGCGCGAGACGAGCACCGCGGGCGCGCCGTGGATAGTCGTGCCCGGGGCCGACCCGCGCTTCCGCAGCCTGACCGCCGGCCGCATCTTGCTCGAAGCGCTCAAGAAGCGCCTGGCCGAAGGCGAACGCAGAGAAAAGAGGGCCGATGCCGTTCCGCCGATGCCGCAGTTGGACAACCTGAGGCTGCTGCGCTCGCTGGACATGACGCAGCGTCTGGAGAAAAAACGCTACGAGAAGCTGCTGGAGAGATATCAGGGCGAGCTGAACGTGTACTCGCGAAGCAAGAAAGTGCGCAAGCACTCGGTCATTCTGGTGTTCGAGGGCTGGGATGCGGGGGGCAAGGGATCGGCCGTTCGCAGGATTACCAGCGCGCTGGATGCGCGCCAGTACCGTATTGTTCCTATCGCTGCGCCGACAGAGGAGGAACGCGCGCAGCCTTATCTCTGGCGTTTCTGGCGCCATGTTCCGGGTCTTGGCGGAATCACCATTTTCGACCGTTCCTGGTACGGACGGGTCCTGGTGGAGCGCGTCGAGGGATTCTGTTCGCAGGCCGACTGGATGCGTGCCTACTCCGAGATCAACGATTTCGAGGAACAACTGGTTCAAAATGGCGCCGTCATGTTCAAGTATTGGCTGCATATCACCAAGGACGAGCAGTTGCGCCGGTTCAAGGAACGCCAGAAGACCTCTTTCAAACGCTTCAAGATCACCGACGAGGACTGGCGCAACCGCGACAAGTGGGCCGACTACGAAGCGGCGGTATGCGATATGGTGGACAGAACCTCCACGGAAATCTCTCCGTGGACCATCGTCGAGGCGCAGGACAAGCCCTTTGCGCGAATCAAGCTGCTGAAATCGCTGGTCGAGAAGTTCCGCACGCTTTGATGCCGGGATACGCAGCCGCTAGAGTCGGTCCGACGGATCTTCTGGCGCGGGGCACGGCACTCTTTCCCGGCCGCCAACGAAAGGATGCTTTCTCGGCAACGCCCACCGATCGGTTCTGCGCTCTGGCAAAATACGTGCTGCATTGGCGGTGTCCGGCATCGTTCAGACCTTGTTATGGGTTGCTGACCTGCGGGCGTACGGTTAAGGATTGCGGCGAAGAATCCGGTCTATGCGTCTTGCCATCTTGTCCCATGGGGACCTTGCAGCGGCCCAAGCTCGGGGCAGCAACGGCATCATCGTGAGGCAGGCCATCCGATCAGGCATGTTTGGACGGGGGACATTTCCGCGATGCGTGTATAGAAAGCTTTATCATTAAGCGTCTACATTCACCTTGAGAATCTTGATCAGCAACGACGACGGCTACTTCGCCCCCGGCATAGAGATTCTCGCAAAGGCGCTAGCCGGGCTTGGGGATGTCACTGTGGTAGCCCCGGAGCGCGACCGCAGCGGAGCATCCAATTCGCTCACACTTGACCGTCCGCTGACGGTGCGTCAGTCGGCCAACGGCTTTCTGTTCGTCAACGGCACACCCACCGATTGTGTCCACTTGGCGGTAACCGGATTGCTGAAGGAACTGCCCGACATTGTTGTTTCGGGGATCAACCTTGGAGCCAACATGGGCGATGACACCATCTATTCGGGAACCGTTGCAGCCGCAACCGAAGGCTATCTGCTGGGTATCCCGTCGCTTGCGGTTTCGCTCGCGAGCAAGACCGGGAGTCATTTCGAGACGGCGGCCCGCGTTGCCTTCGAGATGGTGGAGCGATTTCAGAAGGCGCCGCCGGGAGAGCCCATGATGCTCAACGTCAATGTTCCCGACGTGCCTGCGGCGGAATTGGGCGCGCTCGAAGTGACGCGCCTGGGCAAGCGGCACAAGGCCGAGCCGGTCGTCAATACCACGACGCCGCGGGGCGAACAGGTGTACTGGATCGGGGCGGCAGGAAGTGCGCAGGACGCGGGGCCTGGTACGGATTTTTTTGCCGTGGCATCGAACCGGGTTTCGGTCACACCCCTTCAAATGGACCTGACGTATCAACCGCAGATCGCCGTGGTTCGCAACTGGCTGGGCTCGTTCAAGTGATGCTCTCCAGGACTCGCGGTATCGGCATGACCTCGCAGCGCACGCGCGACCGGATGATCGAGCGGCTCAGGGAGAAGGGGATCACCGATGAGGTCGTGCTCGGTGCGATGGCGGTCGTACCGCGGCATCTGTTCGTCGAGGAGGCGCTGGCGAGCCGCGCGTACGAGGACACGGCACTGCCGATCGGCTTCGGGCAGACGATCTCGCAGCCGTTCGTTGTTGCTTTCATGATCCAGGCGGTGCGAGCGGGCAGGCAGCTTGAACGCGTGCTCGATATTGGCGCCGGGTGCGGCTATCAGGCCGCGGTGCTGGCGCAGATCGCCCGCGAAGTCTTTTCGATCGAGCGCATCTCGGGGCTGCTGGAGAAGGCGCGCGCCAACCTGAGGGAGCTGCGCCTGTCGAACCTGCGGACCGTCCACGGCGACGGGGCGCACGGACTTCCGGAGGCCGCGCCGTTCGACGCGATTATCATCAGTGCAGCCGCCCCGCAGCTTCCCGATGCGCTGATGGCGCAACTGGTGCCGGGCGGGCGACTGATTGCTCCGATCGGAATAAGGGACCAGGCATTGTGCCTGATTACTCGCAGTGCATCGGGTCCGGCCGGATTCAGCGAACAATGGCTTGATCCGGTACATTTCGTGCCGATGAGGATGGGAAAACAATGAGCCCGACTATCATGACGCTGGCGACGACAGCGAGGCCGGTGACGGCGAGGTCCGCGGCGCGAACGGCTCTGTTTCTGGCCGCCGCCGCGATGGTCTTGTTAGGCGGTTGCGCCAGTCGGCAATCGGCGCCGGTGGTCGAGCGCGCTCCCGGTCCTCTGACGCCTGCAGTACCGGTCAAGCCTGCCGTACGTGCCGTGGAGGCGCGGCCCGGGACCCATATCGTCAGGCGGGGCGAGACGCTCTACGGCATTGCTCTGGATAACGGGCTGGACTACCGGGAACTGGCCCAGTGGAACGGAATTACCAAACCGAACATGATCCGCGTCGGCGATACGCTGCGACTGCGACCTCCGCTGCCGGTGTCGGCAGCGGAGGAGGGCGGCGTCCAGGTGAAACCCGTCATCGTCGCGGGTGCGGTCGAGTCGCGCCCGCTTGGGCCGGAACCGCAGCCGCAGCGCCAACCGCAGCCGGCGAAAGCGGTGAAGAAGACGGACGAAATTACGATCGCGCGCATCGAACCGCGAAACCGCGAACTCAAGCCCGAGCCGGTTGCGAAACCCGAGTCTGCTCCTCCTGCGCCGCGGACGGAGGGACAGGGAGACGACCCGGACAGGATCGACTGGTCATGGCCGGTGGAAGGAAAAGTCGTGGCTACATTTGTCGATCCGGGCAACAAGGGCGTGGACATCGCTGCCGGGCTCGGTGACCCGGTGCATGCCTCGGCACCGGGCCGCGTGGTATACAGCGGTTCGGGCTTGCGCGGCTACGGCAAGCTGATCATCATCAAGCACAATCCGACATATCTGTCGGCCTACGCGCACAACAGTCAGATTCTGGTCAAGGAAGGACAGAACGTTGCCAAGGGGCAGAAGATCGGCGAGGTGGGAGCAACGGATGCCGACTCGCCCAAGCTGCATTTCGAAATCCGGCGCCTCGGCAAGCCGGTCGATCCGCTCAAGTTCCTGCCGGAACGCCCATCGTGAGTTCCAAGGGCGCGAAGGGGCGAGAGGCCAAACAGACCTCTGGCGAGGGTGCGCCTTCCGGGGACATCCGTTGGAATGAGGGAGGCGGGCCGGGCCGCGTGGAAAATGAGGCGTTTCCCGAGGAGCAGTCGACGGAGGCGTTTGCGCAGGACGCCGACGAACGGTCCGGGGAGGGTGGAGAGTCCGTGGAAGACGGGCTCGCCGAAAATTCTTCCGAAGGCGAGAACCTATCGGACTCGACGCAGGCCTATCTGCACCAAATCGGCCTGAAGGCGTTGCTTACGCCGGAGGAGGAACGAATTACCGCGCGGCTTGCTGCCGGAGGGGATTTCGCGGCAAGGCAAAAGATGATCGAGCACAACCTGCGCTTGGTGGTCAACATCGCGAAGCACTACCTGAACCGGGGCGTATCACTGCTTGATCTCATCGAGGAGGGAAACCTGGGGTTGATGCACGCGCTGGAAAAATTCGACCCCGAGCGGGGGTTCCGGTTTTCAACCTATGCGACATGGTGGATACGACAAAACGTCGAACGCGCCATCATGAACCAGTCGCGCACCATCAGGCTGCCGGTGCACGTAATCAAGGAACTGAACATCGCGCTGCGGGCGCGGCGCTACTTGGAAACGCACTCAGATCGCGAACCCACGATCGAGGATATCGCCCATTTTACCGAGCGCTCGACCGAGGAGGTCCGGCGAATACTGAAGCACAACGAGCACACGGCGTCGCTCGATGCGCCTTTGGACATCGATCCGATGCTGTCGGTGGGCGAGTCCATCGCCGACGAGCAGTCGGCGGGTCCGGAAGCGCTGCTCGCTGCGCACGAAACCGAATCGCTCGTGCGCGAGTGGCTCGCGCAGTTGAACGACAAGCAGCGCATCGTCATCGAGCGGCGCTTCGGCCTGAATGGACAGGAGGTCTTTACGCTCGAAGCGCTGGCTTCGGAATTGAACCTCACGCGCGAGCGCGTGAGGCAGATTCAGCTTGAAGCTCTGGGCGCGCTGCGCCGCCTGCTGAGGCGCCGCGGTTTGTCCAGGGACGCGTTGCTTTGAGTGAGGGAGGGATAGATCCTATGTAGGGCCGCGTGGATTACCCTCTGGTGGCTTTCTCAACCAAAATACGCCGATTCCCCGGCTGCGCTTGACCCGTCTTCGAGCAAGGCGTGCCGATCCGGCATCGAGCGACGATCAAGCATGACGAACCTGGATTTGCCCGACCGGGTATTGTCGCCCGTCGACGACATCAAAAAAGAAAGCCAAAACAGGCAATTCGGTCATTTCCCGCGAGATGACCGTCGTCCTGAAGTGACAAATCGGCTGCGCGTTTCATCGCTTGTTGTCCTTAACGCCCTGATCCGATTGACCGATCAAGCATGGCATGGCGTTTGCTTTGTCCCGAAGAGCTTGAGGCAGGACGTTCAAAATCACAGCCCTGGAGATTCCCAATGAGAAAAACGCCCGCAATATTATCGCGTGTCCTCTTCGCGTTATCGGGGCAAGTGTTCGCGCAGCGCGCGGCACCGGGTTCGGCAGCTGCCGCCGAGGCTCGAATCGCCACGGCATTGTTCGCGACATCGGAGAACCCCGCCAGCCCCCGAAACACGGGAACCACCGGCACCACGGGAACGACGCGGACCTGCTCCCACCGAGGTGATGCGGCATTGCGTGGCACGGTTGCGAGTTGCGAGAAGACCTCCTCCGTTGCGGCGAACTGTCCGTGCCGGAGCGCCGCGTCGCTTTTCCACTAGAAGGGGTGCGCCAATGGCCAATTTCCTAATGAAGTTACGGTATCGAAAAGCTATTGCGAGTGCGTTTGCAGCCGCGAGTCTGCTTGCGGGTTGCGGCGGCGGAGGTGGTGGAGATTCTCCCGCGATGCCGACGGGCACCCTGCGTCTTGCCCTCACCGATATGCCAGCCTGTGGCTACGACGCGGTCAACGTGACAATAGAGAAGGTGCGTGTGCACCAGAGCGATGGGGCGGGTGATTCTGCTTCCGGCTGGTCGGAGGTGGTATTGGAACCGGCGAAGCGCGTTGAACTCCTCACGTTGACCAACGGTGTGCTCGAAGAGCTCGGGCAGACCCCCCTCCCGACAGGCAAGTACACTCAGATGCGGCTCGTGCTGGCGGCAAACGATGCCACGACGCCACTTGCCAATTCGGTCACGCCGACCGGAGGCACCGAAACTGCTTTGGCGACACCAAGCGCCGTGCAGAGCGGACTGAAGATCAACATTGACATCGATGTCACGGCCGACAAAGTGGCGGATTTCGTTCTCGACTTCGATGCCTGCCGGTCGGTTGTCAAAGCAGGAGGTTCCGGGCGCTACAACCTCAAGCCGGTCGTGAGCGTGATCCCCCGGTTGTCCGATGCGGCCAATCGGATTGTCGGCTACGTGCCGCTCGGACTCGTTGCGGGGACGACTGGCGTTTCCGCGCAGACGGATGGCGTACCGGTCAAATCGACTACGCCTGATGCGACGGGCAAGTTTGTCCTTTCCCCGCTTCCCGAGGGTGGATACGACGTCGTGATTTCGGCCGATGGCCGCAGGACGGCGAGCATAACGGGCGTCCCTGTCACGAGTACGGAGAACACCGTGCTCAACTCGGACGCGACGCCGATCGACCCGCCGGCCGCCACCATGCGCACGGCCTCGGGCACGGTGACCATCACCCCCACGCCCTCGTCCATTGACGCCGTCGTCGTCGTCCATAAGGCGTACACCGGCGGACCCACGGTTGAAGTGGCGGGCGGCCCGGTGGATGCGGTGACGGGCAGTTTCTCCTACACGCTTCCTGCAGAGGCGCCCGTCAAGGCACCATACGGTGCCGCACTGACGTTCGCGGAGGACGGCGCATCTCCGGCAGGCGTCTATACGCTCGTCGCCACATCCGGCACAGCCACGAAGAGCGCCGATATCGATGTCACGACGGCAGACAAGACGGACGTGGTGATCGCCTTTCCGTGAGTACGTGCGCTTTGGCCTATCCGCCGGCATCCTCGGGCGCCGGCGCGATCCACTTCGCTGGCTTGTGGCCGGCCGTGATTCTGCGGCCGGTTGTCGTCGGCCGCCGCCGGCTGAAACGAGCCCTTGCCCGGACCCACGCCGAGCGCGCTGACTCAGTGGTATAAGGCGCGTTTCGCCGGCGCGGGCCTGCGCATGCGCCGCATCGGTATCGTTGCGCTCGCACGCCGATTGCTCATTGCGCTGTGGCGTTACCTCACGGACGGCGTGATTCCAGAGGGTGCGCGGCTCATCGCATCTGAGATCTGAACACATAAGACAGTTCAACACACCGATCCGTGGCATATCGCTGTCACGCGGCGCGGGAATCTCGGAACCTGTCCATGTTCGACTGCGGTGCATTACAAAATTCGACGTGCCGCACCCTCGATGGCGTCAAGGCGGTATTGCTTGTCCGGCTCAGGTCCTCAGAGTGAACGGATTGAAGTTCGTATGCCTGTCGTAGTAGTCCTCGTGCTCGGCGCGCTTGAGCGCCGCGACCAGCTTGTATGTCAGCGGCGTGAACACGATCTCGACGCCCACCTTGCCCAGGAACTGCGCCAGCATGATGCCGGGCAGGCGCTCGTCCGGGATCAGCCCTCCGCCGTAGAAGGCCAGCGGATAGAACAGCAGCGAATCGATTCCTTCGCCGAAGATCGTCGAGCCTATCGTTCGCGTCCAGAGCCAGCGCCCGCTGGTCCAGATCTTCATTCTTGCCAGAACGTAGGAATTGACGAACTCGCCGCATACGAATGCGATGAGCGAGGCGAGCGCGATACGCCAGGTGGAGCCAAACGCGATATCGTAGGCCGGTTGGTTCTGCCAGAACGGCGCCGGTGGCAATGCCACCACGACGTAGGACATGAATGATGCGAATGCCAGCCCGCCGAAACCGGCCCAGATTACGCGGCGTGAGCGCGCGTAGCCGTAGACCTCGGTGAGGATGTCGCCGAAGACGTAGGTAATGGGAAAGAACAGTACGCCCGCGCCAAATGTGATTGCACCCACCATCGGCACATCGATCTGCGCAACCTTTGCCGGTCCGACCAAGTTGGAGCAAATCAGCACCGTAACAAACGCCGCCATTACGAATTCGTAGTAGCGGTACTGGCGGCTTGGTGTCGTCATGGCGCCTCCGCGGCAATGGCACCCGCGAGTTCCACCACGGCGATGGCATAGAAACTCGATCGGTTGTAGCGTGTCAGGACGTAGAAGTTGCGCAGTCCCACCCAGTATTCCGAAGCTTGACCGGGTGTTTCCAGTTCGATCAATGCGCATCCGGCATCGGGCGGCAGCGCCGGGGTGCCGGTTCCGCCGCGCACGGTGACCCCGAAAGCTGGGAGATCGACGACCCGGTACACGGGTCTGATCCCCGCATCGATCAGCGAGCGGAAAGCCTCGCCGCTAACCTGGGCTCGCACCGCTATCGGTTTTCCAGTGCTCCAGCCATGTGACCTGAGGAAATTTGCAACGCTGCCGATCGCATCCGCCGGGCTCGAGTTCAGGTCGCTGCGTCCGTCGCCATCATAGTCGAGTGCATAGCGGCGGTAGCTGCCCGGCATGAACTGGGGTATCCCTAACGCGCCCGCATAGGAACCTCGTGCGGCAAATACGTCGATGCCGTTTTCACGCGCGTACAGCAGGAAATGCACCAGTTCGGCACGGAAGAATTCACTGCGGCTCGGAAAGTCGAATGCAAGGGTTGCGAGGGCATCGATCACGCGGTGCGTGCCCGTATTGCGCCCGTAGACCGTTTCCACGCCGAGGATGGCGACGATGATTTCGGCCGGAACGCCGAACTCCTGCACCGCACGCGCAAGAGCTTCGCCGTGGCGTTTGCGAAAACCTATCCCGGCTTCGATTCTTTCGCGGTTGACGAACAGGCCGCGGTAGACCTGCCAGGATCTGACGGGCGCCTCCGGCGGCGGGGTCATGGCGCGTACGATCGCCTGCCGGTAATGCACCTTGGAAAAGAGCGTTCGCAACTCGCGAGCGACGAAGCCGTGCCGTTCGACCATTTCCATGATGAACTCCTGCACGTCCGCACGCTTTCCGTAATTGCCCGGGCCGGAGCCGGGCGTCCGGGATGCGAAGGTTCCGGACGCCGCGATCATTAGCAGCGCAATGCCTGCCAAAACCGACCGTATCATGGGTGAAACGCCCTGACCAGCGATCGCAACCGCGCCACCGATCCCTTATCCGCGTCCTTGCCGTAGCGCAGTTCCACGTACAGGCCGGCGATCGCGTGCACCGCGTCCGCGCGCTCGGGGAGCCGCGCCGCAGCCCGGGCGCCGAAAGCAAGCGGGCCTTCCGACTTGCTTCGCACGACGCCCGCGCGTCCGAGTTTGCGGCAAAAGGCAAGCCAGACCCTTTGTGTCGGGTCCGCGGTTCTGTAGCGCGCGAACAGCCATAGCGCGACGATTCCGATCACCGAGCCCACGCTCCAGAACAGGGCCATCGCCAGAGACTGCCAGGATGGAGAACGCACGCCGAACCAGGACATCATCTCGCGCTGGCGATCCGGGTTATACCCCAGTACCCACTGATTCCACTTGTTGCCGAGCGCGTCCCAGTTGTCGCGCAGCGTCCTCAGCCAGTTCAGGCGCGTGCGCATGAGCAGTGGCGCGCTCTGCGGCGCAGCGGCAGCGATGCCCGCGTTCACCCGCAGCGGAATCGCCACTGCGGTGGGGTCGACCCTGACCCAGCCGCGGTTTCCCAGCCAGACTTCGGCCCAGGCGTGCGCGTCTGCTTGCCGAACCACCATGTAGCCATCGACCGGATTCATTTCTCCACCCTGGTACCCGGTGACAATGCGCGCGGGTACCCCGGCGGCACGCATCAGGAACACGAAACCCGAGGAAAAGTGCTCGCAGAACCCCTCCTTGGTGTCAAACAGGAACTCGTCCACGGAATTCGCGCCCAGCAGGGGCGGCTGCAGGGTGTAGCCGTACCTGCCCGTGCGCAGAAAATCGATTGCCTGGAGCAGGATTGCCTCGTCGTTGCCCAAGGTACGGCGCCATTCCCTGGCCAGACGTTGCGCGCGCGGATTGAAGCCACGGGGATATGAAAGCGCCAGGCGGATATCTTCCGGATCCGCGCCCGCTGTCGCACGGTATGACGGATAGGAGCGCAACTGGTAGCGCATGCGGGTTCGTATGGGTCGCACCGAAAGCAGCACGTAGTCGATACTGATTCTCGTCCTGGGCGGCAGCCGTCCCGGCAGGTCGAGCGCGAACATCCACCGTCGATTGTGCGGCTCGAGAGTGATCTCGTAGTCCACCGGCGCGTCGAGCGACTCGAACTTCACGCCACGCTGCAGAAGCGGAAGTCCGCCGGGCCGCCAGGTAACGCCGTCGAATTCCCAGAATACCGGCCCGCGCCAGTACAACCGCGGTCTCGGCGGCGGCTTATCGTCGAACTTCACCCGGAAAGCGATCGCGTCCGATTGAGACAGCCTGCTGATCGAACCCGGGGACATGGTGTCCGAGAGTCCGGTCACGCCGGCGAAGGCGTCCTGCGGCATTCCCCAAAAAGGCCCATCGACGCGGGGAAAAAGAAAGAACAACAGCAGCATCACCGGGCCCGCCTGCAGGAACAGCGCGCCCGCCGTACGCAGGTTTTCGACGGGGCGGCACGTCGGTGCATTGAACCCTATAAGACCTGCCGTGACGACATACACGGTGAAAAGCATCAGCACGGCCGTTGGTATCGTCTGCGAATAGAAAAAGTTCGTCAGAGCCAGAAAATAGGAAAGGAAAGTGACGACGTAGATTTCGCGCTGCGAGCGCAGTTCCATCAATTTCAGGGCGAGCAGCAGCACCAGCAGCGTGACGCCCGCGTCGCGGCCGAAGATAGTGCGATAGGTGAGGATATCGCCCGCGATTGCCGCTATCGTTGCGGTGACCGTGACGAACTTCGACGGCAGTGGCAGCCCCTTCCAGGAAATCGCAAGGCGCCACAGGAACAGGATTGCCGCCGTCGCGCTCGCCCACAACGGCAGATGCAACACATGCGGCAGCGCGGCGAGCGCGAGGCCGGCTAGAAGCACCGCCAGATTAAGCGGCGGCAGCGTTGTCGGCGTCATGTAGCGCGAGTGCCTGGAGGCACGCCTTACGGTGATCGTCGCTGGATCCGAGGGGCACTTCGACGCCGGGCAGTTTCACGCCGAACCGCAGGCCGTTTGCATGCGCGAGCAGCACCCAGCGAGCCAGGCGCGACAGTCTCGCCTCGGTACCCAGTCGTGGTGGAAGATCGTTCCAGTCGAACCACATTTCCATCGCCGCACGCCCGGCAAATACCTTGGTGAGCAGGACCTCGCCGCGCGCGACGGCTTTCCACGCGATATGGCGCGGCGAGTCGCCGGACTGGTAGGCGCGCAGCCCGGAAAAGTCGTCGGTACCGGTTCCTGCATTCATCGCGTCCCCCGTGCCGTGGGAAAGCCGCGGCATGGGCAGCAACGCATCGTCGGGCTTGGGATAGATGATCGCGCGCACGTCCGGCCGTACGTATGCCCACGCGCGGAACAGCCCCATCGGAAACCGGGTTTCCATGGTGACTCGCGGCAGCTGCAACCAGCCTCGGCGCGCTGCCTTGACAGGAATAGTGACCGTTTCAACGCGGTTCGGCGGAACCTCGCAATTTGTCGTGCTTCCGGCGCAGGCAAGCAGGACCGAGTGCCGGGGCACGTCGCGCCGGTTTTCCAGATGCAGCTCGAACCGGACCGTGTCGCCCGCGAACACCGGCTCGACACGCCCGGCGCTCACGTAAAGGTGCGCGAGGTTGCGAAAAGTATGGAGGATGGAAACAATGCCCATTCCGGCCAGCATGAAGGTCAGCACGTAGCCCAGCGACAGGCTGTAATTTATTGAGCCGATCAACATCAGCACAAGGGCAAGCGCGAACGTGAACCCCTGGCGTGTGGGGAGAATGTAGACGCGCCTCTGCGCGAGGAATATCGTTCCTGTCTCAGGCTGGTGGGGTCGCACGAGCAGATTGTAGATCTGCGAGTGGCGGAGAATTCTGTCCCAGTTCATGGCGTCCGATTGGCACGTGGGCCTATGTCCAGGGGCCTGAAGCCGTCTTGCTCAGTCGCCTCCGGTCTCTCGATTTCGGACCGTTGCGTCTTTGCGACGGGCCGAAATCGAGCGATGAATACAAAGCCAAATTGTGCTCCAGAACGGCCAACGCTGAATGCGCCGATGACTAAGGTATCGGAACCGAGCGCATCAGATCTTCCGCGGTGTCGATGGCGGAGCTGCGCACCCCATCGTGAACAGGACGCAGCCGGTGCCCGGCGATGCCGGGCAGCACGGCTTGCACGTCCTCCGGTACGACCTTGTCGCGACCTTCGAGCAGCGCCCAGGCGCGCGCGCAATGGAGCAGCGAGAGAGCGGCGCGTGGAGAAAGTCCAGTGACGTAGTCTGGCGAACGACGCGTGTGTTCGACGAGCGCCTGAACATAGTCGATGAGCGGCGGCGCGGCATGCACCGTGCGCACGCTGGCCTGAAGCTCGGCGAGCTCTGCGGGCTCGAGGTGCGGCCGCAGCGCCGAGATGATGTCGCGGCGCTCCGTGCCCTGCAGCAACGCCCGCTCCGCGTCATGGTCAGGATAGCCGATTTCGATGCGCATCATGAAACGGTCCAGCTGGGATTCCGGCAGCGGAAAGGTGCCGACCTGATGGGACGGGTTTTGCGTCGCGATGACGAAGAATGGTTCGGGCAGCCGGCGTGTCTCGCCCTCCATCGTCACTTGGTGCTCCTCCATCGCCTCGAGCAACGCCGACTGAGTCTTGGGCGTCGCGCGATTTACCTCGTCGGCCAGGATAAGCTGCGCAAATACCGGGCCGGGATGGAACTTGAACTCACCTGTATCGCGATCGTAGACCGAAACACCGATGATATCCGCGGGCAACATGTCGCTGGTGAACTGAATGCGGTGGAAGTTCAGGCCGAGCAGCCTCGCCAGCGCTTGTGCCAGCGTCGTCTTGCCCACGCCCGGTAGATCTTCGATCAGCAGGTGTCCGCGCGCAAGCAGGCAGGCGAGCGCCAGACGGATCTGCCTCTCCTTGCCCAGGATGACGGTTGATGCTTCACGGATGACCGGCTGGATGATTGATGATGACATGAATTTTCTTTTGTTCGGTTGAAGGTGCACGTCCGCGTTGTATTTCGCGATGAACGGAACTGTTCCATGATGCATTCCCCGGCGCAGAGTTCACAGATACCCGTTGCGAAACGCGGGCCCCGAGCTTCGTTGCAACACGCAGGTACGCACTTCCTCACGGCTTCTCCGACCGGCGCTTCAAGGGGCTGCGCCGGGAATAGCGGATCAGTTCCCGGACACGTTCTCAGTTTACTGGAATCCCGCTATGATGGATGCGGGAAATGCCGGAAATCCACGGGAAAGCACTCATGGCAACAGCGTTCATTACTCACGACGATTGCATGAAGCATACTATGGGCGAATACCATCCCGAGCGGCCCGCACGACTCGCCGCGATTCACGACCAGCTTATTACGTCGGGAATCGCCGGGTTCGTCAAACATCACGAGGCGCCGCTTGCGAAGATGGTCGAACTGGGCCGGGTTCATCCGGCCGAGTACGTGGAGTCGGTGCGCATGACGGTGCCAGAGCGTGGGATCGTGCACCTCGATCCTGATACCGCCCTGTGCCCACAAACCTGGGATGCTGCTTTGCGAGCCGCCGGGGCGGTCGTACTCGGCACCGACCTCGTGATGGCGAAGGGTTCGAAGAGCGCGTTCTGTGCGGTTCGCCCGCCGGGGCATCACGCGACGCGTGGCAGGGCCATGGGTTTCTGCATTTTCAACAATGTTGCCGTCGGCGCGAAGCACGCTCTGGAGCACCACGGACTGGAACGTGTCGCGATTGCGGATTTCGACGTGCATCATGGCAATGGCACCGAGGATATTTTCAGCGACGATCCACGGGTTCTGATGGTGGGCACGTTCCAGCATCCGTTCTATCCCTACAGCGGCACCGACAATCCGGCCTCGAACATGGCGAATGTGCCTCTGCCTGCGGGTACAGGCAGCCAGGGTTTTCGCGCGGCCGTCGAACGGGTCTGGCTGCCGGCGCTGGAGCGCTTCAAGCCGCAGATGATCTTCATCTCGGCAGGATTCGATGCTCACGTCGAGGACGAAATGGCGATGTTGCGCATCACGGAGTCCGATTATGGCTGGGTAACCACGCAGCTAAAGGCGATCGCGGACCGGTATGGCGAGGGAAGAATTGTTTCGGTGCTCGAAGGCGGGTACGCATTGTCCGCATTGGGCCGCAGCGTAGTGGCGCATCTCCGGGCTTTGGGCGGTTTCTGACGGAAGAGCGCGGAGACCGGACCGGATTGGCGGGTTCCGGTCTTAGAACCTGGTTCTTACTCAAGATTCCACGGTTCGCAGTGGCCGGCGTAGGAATTGCCGGGCAGGGCGAGGAAAGAGCGGTCCGGATCCACGTGCACCGACCGGTCGAAATGCCACGTGACGACTGCGCCGTACCGGGTGCACTTGCGGGCTTCGCCGCGGTCGTTCCAGGTTTCGCAGTCGAGCATCGTCGTGACAATCACGCTGTCGTTCACGTCCTCTACGAAATGAACCCGAGTGTCCGGAGCGTAGACGCGCGCCGGCTTCGGTCCGACGGAGCGGCTCGAGATCACGCTTGCCGATCCCGGGTCGACGCCAATGCCTTCAATGATGACCATCAGGTCATCTGCCCGTTGCGGCGCGCGGTCGACCAGGGAACTCGGACCGCTCTTGTGAAACGAGCAGATCACGTCACGCGCCAGCACCAGCTGATCGAGCATCGGCGCTGCTGCAGCGCCGGGTGCGCACAGCCACGAGGCGAGCAGCAACGCGTTAGGAACCCGTGAGCGCATGCGCGGATTCCTTGAACATGCTCGAGATCAGTTCCCCGGCGGCGGCGTCGATGCCGTCGGGCGAGAGACGTTCGACGAAAAGGACCCTGGCATCGGAGAGGTCGGGGTAATTCCTGAGCGTCGAGCGGCGATATGCCGGATCGTAGTGGTCGAGCAGCAGGTCGGTCACGAGTTCGTCCCAGGAGCCTGTATCCACCAGCGCCGCCCAGCGCCGGATCACGTCATTCCCATGGAGACCGGTAAGACACTCGATCCGCGCCTTGAGTTCCATTGGATCGTCGAGAAAATGGCGGTATTCCTCGATAAGAAAACGCACTCGTTCTGGGACGCTCGCCCGCACCACGATGCAACGACCTTCGCGCATGCGTTCGAGCAGCGCCGAGGGAACCTGCAGCTGACCGATCTTCTTGCTTTCGGCCTCGACGAACACGGGCTGGGCCCCATCAAACTTGCGCAGCCTGTCCCACAGCAGGCTGTCGAACAGGCGTTGGCTCGGCTGCGGGTCGCCGGGCAGGTTGCCGAGCACCGAACCGCGGTGACGGGCCAACCGCTCCAGATCGAGGACCTGGGCTCCGCGCGCGGCCAGCCGTTCGAGCAGCCGGCTCTTGGCCGAGCCGGTCGCTCCGCAGACGACGCGGTAGTCGAAGTGGCGGGGAAGTGCCTGCAATTGCGCCATCACGTCGCGGCGATACGACTTGTACCCGCCTTGCAACTGCGCCGCGTTCCAGCCGATCTCACGCAGGACATGCGCCATGGCCGCGGAGCGCTGGCCGCCGCGCCAGCAATAGACGAGCGGCCGCCATTGGCGCTCGTGCGCGATGAAACGGGTCTCGATGTGCCGCGCGATGTTGCGCGCTACCAGCGCCGCGCCGAGTTTCCTTGCGTCGAACGGTGAGACCTGCGTGTAGAGCGTGCCGACGCGGGCGCGTTCCTCGTCGTCGAGCACCGGGCAGTTGACCGAGCCCGGGACATGATCCAACGCGTATTCCGAGGGCGAGCGCACGTCGATGACCTGGTCGAAGTCATCGACTTGTTCAATCGTGACAATGAGCGGGCGTTTCCTCATTTGAGCAATGGCGCAAGTCCCTTCCAGACGTTCTCCAGGATCAGCGGCTGTACTTGCGCCGTCGGATGAAGATTGTCGTCAAGGAAGTTTTCCCTCTTGTCCGCGATTCCCTCCAGCAAAAACGGAACGAACACGGTCTTGTGCTGCTTCGCCAGCGACGCGAACGCCTTTTCGAAATCGCTCGTGTAGCGTGGCCCGTAGTTGGGTGGCATTTTCATGCCCACCAGCAGTACGCGGCTTCCCGCCTTCTGAGCGGCACGAATGATGGCGTCGAGATTGTCGCGCATTTGTGCAACCGGGAGTCCGCGCAGGCCGTCGTTGGCCCCCAGCGCAAGGATCAGGATTCCCGGCTTGTGTTGCTTGAGGGTTGCTCCAATGCGCGCGGCCCCGCCGCTGGACGTTTCGCCGCTGATGCTGGCATTGGCCACGGTATAATCGAGTCGTTTTTGCCGCACGCGCCGATCGAGCAGCGTCACCCATCCGTCGTTCTGGGCGATGCCGTAGGCAGCCGCGAGACTGTCCCCGTAGACGAGCAGGGTCGGCCCGGCTTCTGCCGTTCCGGCAAATCCGGCGCACATCAGCGCAAGCGCATATACGAGTTTTCGCAATATGGCGGCAATCAACGCGAACCCCATACTCAAGGCGGCAGGCCTCTCGAAAAACGTGCCCAGCGGGGCGCAAACACTCACCATTCTGCAGGATATCGAACTGGCGGTCATGCCGGGCGAAGCGCTCGCCGTGCTGGGCGCCTCGGGTTCGGGCAAATCGACCCTGCTCGGGCTGCTGGCGGGGTTGGATGCTCCCAGCCTGGGAAGCGTCTGGCTGGACGGCCATGAGCTGTTCAAGCTTGACGAGGATGGCCGCGCGGTGTTGCGGGCCAAGCTGCTGGGATTCGTTTTTCAGTCCTTCCAGCTGTTGCCGGCGCTCAACGCCCAGGAGAACGTGATGCTGCCGCTCGAACTCGCGGGCAGCAGGAACGCGGCGGCGCTTGCGACGGCGATGTTGGAGCGGGTGGGCCTTGGCGCTCGCCTGCACCACTACCCGAAACATCTGTCCGGAGGCGAACAGCAGCGCGTGGCACTGGCTCGCGCCTTCGTCATGCAGCCCAAACTCCTGCTCGCCGACGAGCCTACCGGCAATCTGGATGCAGCGACCGGTGCCGGGATCATTGAGCTGATGTTTCAGCTCAACGCCGAGCACGGGACTACGCTGGTGCTGGTTACGCACGACGAAATGCTTGCCCGCCGCTGCACTCGGCAGATCCGCCTCGCCGGCGGACGCATCATGGCGGGCTGATTGCTGGTGAATCCAAGTCGGAACGTGAAGAACTGGGTTTTGTATACGTCTCGCGATTTCGAGCAGTTGCATACTGCGCAACTGCTCGAAATCGCGAGATCTGGAACAAGCAGCATGAGCGCTTCGGTTTCAATCCGGCTTCGGCGTCCGTTGACATGCTCCCGCTGTCGCTGAAAATGCTCGGGCGCGACTGGCGCGCAGGGGAGCTGCGCGTACTTGCGCTTGCGCTGGTGGTCGCGGTGGCCAGCGTAACCAGCGTCGGCTTCTTCGCCGATCGCGTGCGTCAGGCACTCGCACGCGAAGCCCACCAGCTGCTGGGCGCCGACTTGGTCCTGCGCGCCGACCATGGGTGGCCGGACGAGGTGCGCGAGGAAATTGTCCGCAGGGGCCTCGCACGCGCGGAGACGCTGAACTTCGTCAGCATGGTGAGAGGCTCGGCCCAGGCCCAGCTCGCCAGCATCAAGGCGGTATCGCGCGGCTATCCGCTGCGCGGGACGCTGCGCGTGGCGCAGCGAATGAACGCACCCGACGCAGCGACCCGTGAGGTTCCGAGGCGAGGCACCGTTTGGATAGACGAACGCATGGCGCTGGCGTTGGGAGTCACCGGCAGGCTCGACAATAATGCCGTGATCGAGCTCGGCAACGTGACATTTACCGTGGACGCGATACTGACCATGGAGCCCGACAGGGGCGTATCGTTCTTCAACATAGCCCCACGCCTGATGATGAATCTGGCGGACGTGCCAGCGACCGGCCTGGTGCAGACAGGAAGCCGGGTCGTCTATCAGTTGCTCGCCTCGGGCGAGCGGGAAGAAGTCGATGCATTCGAGAAATGGCTTTCGCCGCGCCTTGCACGAGGCGAGCGTCTGCGCAGCCTGGCCAATGCTCGCCCGGAGATACGTGCATCGCTGGAGCGGGCGCAGAAGTTCATAGGACTGACCGCCATGCTGGCGGTCGTTCTGGCGGCGGTGGCGGTGTCCCTTGCCACCCGGCGTTACACGCAAAGGCATCTGGATGCTTATGCGGTGATGCGCTGCCTGGGCGCCACCCAGACAAGCTTGTTTTCGCTGTTCGCCGGTGAATTCCTTGGGCTGGGCGTTCTCGCGTGCGCTGTCGGATGCGCGGCCGGCTATGTCGCGCAGCTGGTCATTGCGTCGTTGGTCGCAAACCTGGTCGTCGTGCCGCTGCCGCCGCCCTCGCTATTGCCTGCAGTGCAGGGATTGGTCATCGGCATCGTGCTCCTGCTCGGTTTCGCGCTGCCGCCGCTGCTGCAACTGAAGGGCGTGCCGGCGTTGCGGGTTATTCGCCGTGAACTGGGCCCGCCGGCGGAAACTGCGCTGATGGCGTACGCGGCAGGCGCGCTGACTATCGGCGCGCTGCTGGTCTGGCAGGCCGATGAAGTACGGCTTGGAATGATCGTGATGGGAGGATTTTCACTCGCGCTTGCGGTATTCAGCTTGGCTGCTTTCGGCGCGCTGAGATTTCTGGGCCGCGCAGTGCGCGGACGCGCGACGCTGCACGGTAGCATCGCATGGCGCTACGGTCTGGCGAGCCTGGCGAGGCGCACGCGCACGAACGTGGTGCAGATTCTGGCGTTGAGTCTCGGGCTTACCGCTATCCTGCTGCTTACTTTCACGCGCGGGGATCTGCTCGCCACATGGCAGGCCAGGATCCCAGAAAATGCACCGAACAGGTTCATCGTCAATATCCAGCCGGAACAACGCGCGCCGCTGATGAAGTTCTTCAGTGACAATACCGTCGCGGAGCCGCAGGTCTACCCGATGGTTCGCGGCCGCTATATGGCGAAGAACGGAGTTCCGGTCGACGTCGATCAGTTCGAAGCGCGGGCCCGCAGAATGGTGGAGCGGGAATTCAATCTGTCGTATATGGAAACGATGCCCGGGCACAACCGGATAGTCGAGGGACGACCGTTCGAACGCACAGAACTGGAAAGCGGTGGCCTGTCAGTGGAGGAGGGCATCGCGAAGACCCTCGGTTGGAACGTCGGGGACCGTCTCACCTGGGAAGTCGCAGGTCAGTCAATCACCGCGCCGGTGACCAGCGTACGAAAGCTCGAGTGGGACTCGATGCAGGTAAATTTTTTCGTCATCGCAACGCCGGGGTTGCTCGCGGGCGCGCCGACCTCGTTCATCACCAGTTTTTATCTGCCTCACTCGCTGGCGCCGCTGAGCAACCGGCTTTCGCAACGCTTCCCGAACATGACGGTAGTCGACCTGAGCGCCATCATGCGCCAGCTGCAGGACGTAACGAACCAGGTAATCCGCGCTGTCCAATTCGTATTTCTGTTCGCCGTTGGCGCCGGGCTGCTCGTACTCTATTCGGCGCTGCTGTCGACCCAGGATGAGCGCGTCCAGGAGGCGGCGGTGATGCGCGCGCTCGGCGCGACTCGAACGCAGGTGCTCAACGCGCAGCGCTCGGAGTTCATCGCATTGGGCCTGATTGCGGGAGGGCTCGCCGCCTGCGGCGCCACCGGAATCGGCTACGCAATTGCAGCGTTCGTATTTCAGTTTCCGTTTCATTTGAATCACTGGGTCTGGCTTGCCGGGCCGGCGCTCGGACTGGCCTGCCTCCTGATCAACGCGTTCGCGGCGGCGCGCTCGCTATTGCGGCAGCCGCCCATAATGGCTCTGCGCGAGCTGTAGCCAGAAGTCGCGACGCGGGACCGCCGGCGGTGGCGTGGCCCGCACAACGGCTACAATGAACCTCATCCGACAGTCAACGCCATGATCGAACTGGCAATCGCAGCCGTCGTAGCGGCACTCGTGATCCTCGCCTGGCTCGCGTGGCGGCTGCTGTCGCTCGAGCGCCGTATCGAGCAAATGCCGGTCGTGCTTGAGCAGGGCCTGGAGGCGAAACACCGGACCATGCTCATGGATCTGCACGCCGGACTGACGCAGCAGGGAGATCGGGTCGGCAGCCACGTCGCGGAATCGGGGGAACGGCTGCGCGGCGCAGTGGCCGAGGAACTGCGGCAGACGCGTGACACGCTGCACGCACTGCGCCTGTCGTTGGCGCAGGAACTCGGCCAGAGCCGGGAAGCGATGGCACAGAAGCTCACCGACTCGACGCAGGCGCTGACTGCGAAGGTCGAGGAAAGACTCGATCAGATCTCTGGCAAGGTGAGTGAACGGCTCGACGAGGGATTCAAGAAGACCAACGAAACGTTCGTCAGCGTAATGCAGCGGCTGGCAACCATCGACGAGGCGCAGAAGAAGATCGAAAGTCTGACCGGCAGCGTCGTCAGCCTGCAGGAACTGCTCGGGGACAAGCGCTCGCGCGGTGCGTTCGGGGAGGTCCAACTGGAAGCACTGGTACGCAATGTGTTGCCCACGTCGGCGTTCGACATGCAGTACACGCTCTCGAATGGCAGCCGCGCAGATTGCGTGATAAGGCTGCCGGATCCGACTGGTATGGTCGCAGTGGACTCGAAATTTCCGCTGGAAAACTATCACCGCATGTTCGACCGTGACGCGAGCGAGGCGGACCGGGGAGTAGCGCAGAAGGCCTTCAAGCAGGACATACGGCGTCATGTCGATGCGATCGCAGGCAAATACATTATTGCCAACGAAACCTCGGACGGAGCGGTGATGTTCGTTCCGGCCGAGGCAGTGTTTGCGGAGATTCACGCCTATCACGCCGATGTCGTCGATTACGCGACAGGCAAGCACGTCTGGATCGTTTCTCCGACGACGCTGATGGCGGTACTGAACACGGCGCGCGCCGTTCTGAAGGACGTGGAAACGCGCAAACAGGTGCATGTGATCAAGGAGGCGCTGGCGCGCCTGGGCGCGGACTTCAGGCGTTTTGACGAGCGCATGAAAAGGCTCGCCGACCACATACGCCAAGCGCATCAGGACGCCGAAGACGTTCAGACCAGCAGCCGCAAGATTACGCAACAGTTTGCCCGGATCGAGGCAGCGGAGATCGATCAGACGCCCGAAATCGAGGATAGATCGAGCTAGCCGGTAGCGTGCGCCGTGCGCACGTTGGGATCGTGCGCCGTGCGCACGTTGGGATCGTGCGCGAAGCGCACGCTACAAGTACTCGAAGAACGAAAACACGCTCAGGCCCCGCTTCTCGAGCCGCTTGCGGCCGCCAAGCTCGACAATTTCCTGAACGTAGCAGCATTCCACCACTTCGGCCCCCGTGTCTTTAACGAGCGTGAGCGCAGCTTCGCTGAGCGCGCCCGTCGCCAGCAAATCATCCACGAATACCACGCGATCGCCCTTCGCGATCGCATCGGCGCTCATCTGCAGGCGCTCCGAGACCGGCCCGACATCCTGCGCTCGGCTGAGGGTTCCCCCGGGCAGCGCGCCCAGTGAACGGACGGGGACGAAACCCGCGCCGAGCCGGTAGGCAAGTGCCGCGCCGATCACGAACCCGCGCCACTCCATGCAGACGAACTTGCGAATGTCAAGTTGCCCATAGCGCACGGCGAGCTCGTCGATCAAGGCGTGAAACCCCGCGCCGTCCATCAGCAGCGTGGTCAGGTCGTAGTAGACCGCTCCGCGGCTCGGGTAGTCGGGGATCTTGCGGATCAGCGAGCGCGTGTCCATAGGGTGTTAGATCACATTGTTTCGTGCAGGATACAACAGCCACCGACCGTTCGCACGCCGCATCGGTCGGCGTCGGCCCCGTGGCATGCGAATCGCGAGCGTGTGATGCGTCGGTTCGACACCAAACAGCAACGTGTGATACTTTGCCCCATGGCGCAAGGCCAATCGTGACAGCGTAATCGGCTTTCTGAAGGGCCTGATCGATGCGACACGCTGGTTGTTCGATCCGGCGACGTCGCAGCAGGCGATGCGGCAGATGTCCGCGGGCGGGGCCGACGGCGCGAAGTTCGCCGAGGCCCTCGACCGGGTTCCGCGCGAACTTGTTCTTGACCGCGACGGCCTCGGGGTCGTGCTCGAGCTGCGCGTGTGTTTCGGAATGACCCCGAGCCAGGGGAGCGATCTGGCGAGCTATGTGGATACATCCTACGCCGAAGAAGCGATCAGGACGACGCATTGAGACTGTGGTGTTCAACGGAAGGAGGAAACTATGAAAGCACATCGATGGATCACGACTGCCGTCGCGGCGGCGGCGCTCGGATGCGCCGCAAGCGCATTGGCGGCATATCCGGAGAAAAACATCAAGCTGATCATCCCGACGCCGCCGGGAGGCGGTTTCCATGTCTATGCTCAGGCAGTCGCGCCGTATCTGGCCAAGTACCTGGGCAACGACATCAAGGTCGTGCTCGAGAACATGCCGGGTTCGGGATTTCGCCGCGCCACCAGCGCGCTCTATAACGCGAAACCCGACGGCTACACCATCGGCCTGGTCGGCATAGGCATTACGCTGCTGCCGCAGGTGAAGGGCGACAAGCTCGACTACGACCTGCACAAGTTCACGTGGATCGGACGGCTCGCCTATGATGGACTCGCCATAGGTGTCAAGAAGGATTCGCCGATCAACAGCATCGCGGACCTGAAGGCGCTCAATCGGCCGATCAAGTGGCCGCATACGCAGCGCTTCTATCCTGGCGTGTTCGCCGCAGCGCTCGGCTACCCGATACAGGTCATAACGGGCTACAAGGGCGGCCGTGATTACATCACCGCTGTCGTGCGCGGCGACGGTGAGGCATTCGTGCATGTCCCGAGTTCGACGCGCGGTTTTATCAAGTCGGGCAAGGTGAAACTGATCGCGCTGTTCGACGATCGATACAAGAAGGAGTTTCCCGGCATCCCCACGGCCGACGATCTCGGACACCCGGAACTCAAGAAAGTGACCACGGAGCGGCTGCTCGCGGGCCCTCCGGGCATGCCGACAGACATCACCCAGAAGCTGGTTACCGCGCTCGAGAAGTCGATCGCGGACCCGGAACTGCAGGCGTGGTCGAAAAAGGCGAAACGCCCGTTTCAGCCGCTGACACCCAAGGGGGTCAAGGCGGTCGTCGACGGACAGTTCGAGTTCTTCGAACCGTTCAAGAAATTGATCGATTGAACGGTAGTCCTGTCAACGGGGGACGCACCGGATGCCCGTGACCCATCGGGTCGCATCGGCGTCTCCCGGTCCATCCGTTTCCAAGGTTTGCGATGTTCGGATGCTGATGCATGCTTGAATTGTCTCTCGACGCGCTGGCACTGCTGTGCACGGTCAAGGGCCTGACGTTCCTGACCGCCGGTACTCTGGTAGGACTGCTGTTCGGCGCGATTCCGGGTCTGGGCGGAGCAACGGCGCTGGCGCTGCTGATCCCGCTCACGTTTGGCATGGAACCGCGCTCGGCGATGTTTCTGATCGGCGGTGTGCTTGGCTCGGTGGCCTTCGGCGGATCGATCACCGCCATTCTGCTGAATACGCCCGGCATGGCGCCGAATGCCGCGACCGTGTTCGACGGTTATCCGATGGCGCAGCAGGGCCGCGCCGGTGCCGCGATAGGCGCCGCAGCGACCGCCTCATCGCTGGGCGGGTTGCTCGGCGTGGTCATCCTGGTGGCAATCATGCCGGTGGCCGAGGCAATTGTGCTCGCATTCGGACCGCCGGAATTTTTCGTGCTTGCACTGCTGGGACTGTGCGCAATCGCGGTGTCCACGATGGGCCATACGCTGCGCGGCCTGGTGGTCGCGGGCGTCGGGCTGCTGCTGTCGTACGTCGGCGTGGACGCGGTATCGGGACTGCCGCGATACACGCTGGATTACGAATACCTGCGCGACGGTATTCCGGTCATTCCAGCCCTGATCGGGCTGTTCGCAATTTCCGAAATGATCCATCTGTCGGTCAAGGGCGGGACGGTGGCGGCCGACCGCGAAATGGTCCGGATCACGCGCATCCGCGACGGCATCTTTGCCGTCTTCAAGCAGTACCCGACCCTGCTGCGCGGTTCGGCGATCGGCGCGTTCATCGGCGCGGTTCCGGGACTCGGCGGCACGGTGGCATCGTTTCTCGCCTATTCGGCGACGGTGAGCATGTCGCGCGACAAGCAGAGTTTCGGCAAGGGAAACATCCAGGGTGTCATCGCGCCCGAGAGCGCCAACAACGCCAAGGACGGCGGTGCGCTGATTCCGACGCTCGCGTTCGGAATTCCGGGCAGCGCGGAAATGGGCGTGTTCATGGGCGTGCTGATCATGCACGGCATGGACCCGGGGCCGATGCTGCTTATCGACAGCAAAGAGGTGATCGTTGCGTTGATCCTGGCGCTTTCCGTCGCATGCGTGCTGGCCTCGGTCATCGGCCTGGCCTGCGCCCGATGGCTTGCGCTGATCACGCTGGTTGACGTACGCATTCTCGTGCCGATCGTCGTGGCGACAGCCATGGTCGGTGCCTACGCGCTGCACTCGAGCGTTGAAGATGTCGTCGTGGCGCTGATATTTGGAGTGTTGGGCTACCTGATGACGCGCTTGGAGTACCCCAAGCTGCCGATGGTGATTGCATTGATACTCGGTGAAACGGCCGAGCGCAATCTGGCGCAGGCGCTGGCGATCAGTGACGGCCGCTGGAGTATCTTCATCGAGCGTCCGGTGTCGCTGACCCTGATCGTGTTGACGCTCGCGTTTCTCGCCTTCCCGGTTGTTGTGTCGACCTTGGATCGACGCAGGTCCCGTTGACATGGCACGACGACCCGAATCGATATCGAAATTCATCGCCCCGGGCGTGATTTGCGCCTTCGCGGTGTTGATGCTCGTCTGGACCTACGAGTACCAGCCGGCGATGCGCAGACTGCCGCTGCTGGTCGCGTGGTCGACCATCTTTTTCGCGATCCTCGACGGATTGAGCCGCACCGATTCAAAAATGGGACGGGCGATCAACGGGCTGTTTTCCTGGGGATTCGGCATGCCGGACATCTCCGGCCGAATCTCGCCGTCGCTGCGCACCGAAGTGCGGTCCATTGCGTGGATCGCCGGCTTCGTGGCACTTGTCGCGGCGGCCGGTTTCTACGCCGCGATTCCGATTTATATTCTGCTGGCGACCCGCCTGCAGGCTCGCGCCGGGTGGCTCACATCGGCCGCAGCGGCGCTGGCCGTGCTCGGCGCGGTCTGGGCACTGTTTTCGGGCCTGTTGGACTACCACATCTACAGCGGCTTGCTGTTCCGCTGAGTCGATGATCTGCAGCCCGGCCTGACGGGAGGGCAGCGGCGCACGACCTCGTGGACGCGATGCCGCATGACACCCGAAATCGCGGTTTCGAACCACGCGGCCCATTGTGTCCGGAGCTGTTAGCGCCGGGCGCTGAACTTCTGCACCACCAGGCTGCCGACCATGTCGCCCTCCACGTTGACGGCGGTGCGGAACGTGTCGAGCAGGCGGTCCACGGGCAGCAGGATCGCGATAGCCTCCACCGGCAGCCCGACCGATTGCAGAACGATCAGCATGGTCACCATGCCGGCGCTCGGAATGCCCGGCGCGCCTATCGCCCCGAGCATCGCAGTCAGAAACACGATCATCTGCTGCATGACGTTGAGGTCGATGCCGGCCAGATTGGCGACAAACAATGCGGCCGCGGCTTCGTAGAGCGCGGTCCCGTCCATGTTCATGGTTGCGCCCAGCGGCAGCACGAAACCGCCGACGCTGCGATTGACGTGCAGGTGCTGCTCCGCGCAGCGCATCGTCACCGGAAGTGTGGCCGAACTCGAACTGGTGGCAAATGCCATCACCAGTGCTTCCCGCGCGCCGCGCCAGAAATGCAGCGGCGTCATTCCGGTAACCAGGTACAGGATGAGTGGCAGCACGACCACGCCGTGCAGCAGCGTCGTACCGATGACGACCGCGATGAACTTTGTCATCGTTGCGAGCAGTGCGATGTCCTGAGTCGCGGCCAGTTTCAGCAGCAGCGCCATGATTCCGAGCGGCGCCAATCGCATGATCCAGCCGACGATGAGCAGCGTCAATTCGAGAAGTTCCTGCAGCAGCAGCAGCAGGTTCCTGTAACGTTCTCCGCCCACGACCAGTGCGATTCCAAGAATCAGCGCGAACATCACGACCGACAGCACCTTGCCTTGCGCCAGTGCCGCCACCGGATTCTGGAACAAGCTGTGCAGAAAGTGGGCAAAAAACTCCGACAGCGGCATTTGCCTCGCTTCGAACGCCCGCGTCGCGTCTGCGAACATCGCCAGCTGCATGCCCTCACCCGGTCGGAACAGGTTGGCGGCCGACAACCCCAGCACGACCGCCAGTGCCATCGAAAGTGCGAAGAAGCCAAGCGTCGCCACCCATGTTCGGTGGATCTGATCGTGTGCGCGCAAATTGGCCACGCCCACCGAAATGGACGCGAACACCAGGGGAATCAGGACCATTTTCAGCAGATCGATGAACAGCGTGCCGATCAGACCGGCAACGTATAAGCTCTGTTGCGCGACGCTTGTATCCTTCCCCAGAACAGCCAGCGCGGCGCCCAGCGCGATGCCCAGAATCGCTGCCAGAAGTATTTGCGTATTCAGCGACCGCAGCTGCATTTCCGCCTCCAGTACCGTTACGTACGGCGGACATCTTCGGCAGCGGAACCCGGTTCACGCGGAATTCCTACCCGAAGAGTCGTTGTCAAGTCAAGGGCATACCTCCCCGTATACCCTGGTGCAACCCACCGCAAAATAATGCCTCTTGCAACGGGCCCGATAGCCGCTAGACCAACCCGTCCATCAGCATGACATCGACCGGGTCGCCGGCCTTGACGTTGCCCTGCTCGTGTCCGAGCACGACGAAGCAGTTGGCCTCGGACATCGATCGCAGTATGCCCGAGCCCTGCGCGCCAGTAAGCCGCACGGTCCACTCGCCGTTCCTGTGCTCCAGGATTCCGCGCTGATATTCGGTGCGGCCTGGTCGTTTGCGCAGGTCCATTTGTGCTTTCACCGGGAACAGCGGCGGTTCGGTGTCTGCACGTCCCATCATGAACAACAGCGCGCTGCGCACGAAGTGGTAGAACGTGACCATCACCGCAACCGGGTTGCCGGGCAGTCCGAACAGGTACGCGTTGTTTCCGTCGGCCTGGATGCGTCCGAAGGCCATCGGCCGGCCCGGCCGCATGGCGATTTTCCAGAACACTACTTCACCCAGTTTCGCCATCATCTGTTTGGTGTAGTCGGCTTCACCCACCGACACGCCCCCGGAGGTGATCACTGCGTCGGCAAGCTGCGCGGCTTTCCTGAAGGCGGCTTCCAGCAGCACCGGATCGTCGCGCACCACACCCATGTCGATGATTTCGCATCCAAGCCGCGTAAGCACTCCGTGCAGCGTGTACCGGTTGCTGTCGTAGACCTCGCCGGCTCCCAGTTGCTCGCCCGCCGGGCGACCGCCGTCGTCAATCGAGCGCAGCTCGTCGCCGGTCGAAAAGAACGCCACGCGCAGGCGGCGGCGCACGCTGACTTCGGCGATTCCCAGCGAGGCGATCATTCCGAGTTCCGCGGGGCGGATCAGAGTGCCCGCCCGGAGCGCGGAGCCTCCCTTGCGCAGGTCTTCGCCGGCGAGGCGCCGATTCTGGCCGTGCTCTTGACCGGGCGGTATGGTTATGTGCCCGCCCTCGGCTGCGGTGACTTCCTGAATGACCACCGTGTCGGTGCCTCGGGGCATGACTGCGCCGGTCATGATGCGTACGCACTGGCCTGCGCCGACCTCTGCGTTGAATTCCTTGCCCGCCAGCGCGACGCCGATCTCCAGCAACGCAACCGGCTTGTCCGAGGCAAGATCGGCTGCGCGTACCGCATAGCCGTCCATCGCCGAATTGTCGTGCGCGGGGACGTTGATCGGCGAGACGATGTCCTCGGCGAGCACGCGGTCGAGCGAGGAGCGCAGGGAGAGCGTTTCGACGCCGGAGATGGGCGTGACAAAAGAGCGGATGACCTCTTTCGCGCGCGCCACCGGCAACGCGTCCGGATCGTAGTCGCTGATACAGCTGATGATGTCGGCGAGCGTGCTCATGCCGCGGCTTCGAACGCCTTCAACTCATCGCTGGTGTTGATGTTGGAAAAGGCATGCTCCTGACCGTCGAACGCGACTTCTGCGACCCGCAGCCGGTCGTACCAGGCGCAGACCGTGCGGCCGCCTCCCTCGAGAAAACTCGTGAGCTGAGGCAATAGCGCGGTTCGGGCAAGCGCGAACACCTGATGCGACTGCGAACCGGTCGTCGCCATTGCAAGGTCCGATTGCTGCGCATCCAGCGCGCCGTACAGGCGCTCGGCGAGGTCCAGAGGCAGAAAGGGGGAATCGCAGGGCACCATCAGCACGAAAGGCTGATGCGCAGCCTTCATTCCTGCCTGCAATCCGGCGAGCGGACCCGCGAAGTCGCGGATGTTGTCGCTGACCACCGGATAGCCGAATTCCCGGTAGCTTTCCAGGTTCTGATTCGCGTTGATCAGCAGTTCGCCGACCTGCGGTGCGAAGCGCTCGATGACCCAGGCCACCATCGGCCGCCCGCGCAGCCGCGCGAGGCCCTTGTCCACGCCGCCCATGCGGCGACCTTGGCCGCCGGCAAGCACCAGGCCGGTGATCTCCCGCATCAGGCGACCATCGTGGGTAACTCGGTCTTCACGAACCGGCGCCTGCCGGTGAACAGCAGGTAGTGCCTGTTTACTGCGCGGCCGATCATGGTTATGCCGATGCGGCTTGCAATCTCGTGACCCATCTTGGTGAGGCCGGAGCGCGAGACGAGAAACGGGATTTGCATCTGTGCTGCTTTGATCACCATCTCGGAGGTGAGCCGTCCGGTGGTGTAGAAGACCATGTTCGAGCCGTCCACCTCGTCGAGCCACATCTGGCCGGCGATGGCATCCACCGCGTTGTGCCTGCCGACATCCTCGACGAAATAGACGATCTGCGACCCGCCCTGCGCCGCCGCGGTCGCAAGTGCGCAGCCATGCACTGCGCCGGCCGCCTTGTAGGTCGTTTCGCGGCGCCGCACCGCTTCGAGCAAACCGTAAAGCGCCTCCTCGGTGAGTGAGACGTCTTCGCGCAGCGCGATCGAGTCAATTTCCTCCATCAGGTCGCCGAATACCGTTCCCTGGCCGCATCCGGTGGTTACCGTGCGCTTGCCCATACGCGCGCGCGTCTTCTTATCCATGCGACGCCTACGGGTCGTCACGGCCACGGAATCGGTCTCCCAGTCCACCTGCACCGCAGCGATATCTTCGATGCGCTTTACCAGGCGCTGATTGCGCAGATAGCCGAGCGCGAGCGCTTCGGGCGCCTGGCCCAGGGTCATCAGGGTCACGACTTCTCGCTTGTCCAGGTACAGCGTCAGCGGACGCTCGCCCGCGATCGGCGTGGCCAGGGACTCGCCGCGTTCATTGATCGCCTCGACCTCGAACGTGAGTGGAAGCGAGGCATGGGTGATTTCGGGCCGGCTCACCTGCGCTCCGAATTCGGGTACCGCTTACTGTCCCCGATGCTTCTCCAGTATCGCCGACGGTACACTCGCCTAGCCCCCGATGTAGGACATTTCCACCTTGCGCAACGACGCGGTTTCCGCGGTGCGGATCTCCGAGTAACGGTCCGCGCGCAGGTTCCAGATGGAGCCGATTGCCCCCGCAAGGTCTGCGTCGGAGGCGCCGGCGCGCACCAGCGCCCGCAGGTCGTAGCCCTGAGTTGCGAACAGGCAGGTATAGAGCAACCCGTCGGTAGACAGGCGCACACGCGTGCAGTCACGGCAAAACGCTTGCGTCACCGACGAAATCACGCCGATTTCGCCCTCGCCGTCGCGGTAACGCCAGCGCTGCGCAACTTCTCCCCGGTAATTCGGATCGACCGGCTGCAGCGGAAATTCCGCGTCGATTTTGCTGATCACCTCCGCCGATGGCATGACCGATTCCATGCGCCAGCCGTTGGTTGCGCCCACGTCCATGAACTCGATGAATCGCACGATGTGTCCGCTTCCCTTGAAGTGGCGCGCCATCGGGACAACCGAGTCTTCGTTGACGCCTCGCTTGACGACCACGTTGATCTTGATGGGTCCGAGTCCGGCCGCCGCTGCCGCGTCGATGCCTTCGAGGACTTTCGAAACGGAAAAGTCGACATCGTTCATCGCGCGGAACACCCGGTCGTCGAGCGAATCAAGGCTTACCGTGATTCGCTTCAGGCCCGCGGCCCTGAGCGCGGACGCTTTCTTTGCCAGGATCGAACCATTGGTGGTCAGCGTCAGGTCCAGTCCAGGTATCTGCGCGATCATCGCGATAAGCCGGTCAAGATCCTTTCTCAGCAGCGGTTCCCCACCGGTGAGCCGCACCTTTTCCAGCCCATGGCGCTTGAACGCGCGCACCAGCCGCGTGATTTCCTCGAAACTCAGCAATTCGCTGCGTGCCAGGAATTTGTGGTCCGGCCCGAATACCTCTTTCGGCATGCAGTAGATGCAGCGGAAGTTACACCGGTCGGTCACGGAGACGCGCAGGTCTCGGATTTGCCGGCCCAACCTGTCGCGGATGGTGCCGGGTTCGCCCGATGACCCTGACTGGGGCAGGGCTTTCGCGTTGCGCCCGTCGGCGATGGCGATGATTCGATCGGTCATGCTCTAAATTATGCGCAATTTGACTAATATGGGTACGCGGCAGTAACCCTGTGCCCGTCCAGGAATTCCGGTCCGACTCGCGCTCCGGATTTCACGCGCCACGGCGCGTCGCGCATGATACGACATCGGGCCTTGCGATGAAGTATAGCGTCAATCATGCTGCAGCCCCGACTTTGCGCCACTGCAGCAATGTGGAGATGACGCGACTGCAACGTTCGTGGTTCGACTTCGCAGCGCATGATCGTCGAGTACGCATGTTGAACATGCTCCGCTTGCCAACGCTCGACTATACTGATGCCTCGCCAAACACGATAAGCGCGGTTTGGGCCGCTAAGCTTAGTCAGATCATGCCACGACTGGTTCCCAAGATACGCATTCTGGTGGGCGCTGTTATCGCGATCGGTCCGGGGAAGGCCAATCTGCTGCAGGCTATCGAGGAGCACGGTTCCATCTCCGCGGCAGCCCGCGGAATGGGGATGTCCTATCGGCGCGCGTGGCTGCTGGTGGAGAGCGCGAACAGCGCTTTCAGGTGCCCGCTGGTCGAAACGCTGACCGGTGGAGACGGCGGCGGCGGGGCGCGGCTGACGGATACAGGAAAGGAAGTCCTGCGCCGCTATCGCGCCATGGAAGCCAAAGCGGCGCGCTCGGTGGCGGTCGATCTGCGCGGTTTTTCCAAGCTGCTGCGACGCGCCTCCCGCCGCTGACGCCCGGTTTCTCCTCCGCGGGCGGTACAAACGACAGCCGGACTTTTGCATTAGAATTGCGCAGCGTTATATTCCATAGGATATACCGATGGCGCAGGTGACATCATCGATGCCGGTAGCGGTGCGGCTATCGCTCAGCGGTCTGATCGCGCTGCTCGGCGGGCTGCTTTTGCTTGCGCCCCGCCCGGGGCCCGTGCGTGCCGCCGAGGTACCGGTGGTGGCGGCAGCAGCGGACTTGCAATTCGCGCTTGCCGAGGTCGCCGAGGCGTTTTCCCGTGCGACCAGTCTTAGAGTGAGGCTTGCGCTGGGCTCCTCGGGTAACTTCACGCGCCAGATCATTCAGGGAGCCCCATTCGAGGTTTTCTTCTCCGCCGATGAGGGCTATGTACGCGAGCTCGCCGAGCGTTCGCTGACTGCGGATAACGGTCGCATCTATGCCATCGGCAGACTGGTGTTGTACGCGCCCACGGGTTCCCCGGTGCAGGCCGACCCGGATATGGACGATCTTGCGGCAGCCGTGGCCGATGGCCGTCTGCGCAAGCTCGCCATCGCCAATCCCGATCATGCGCCCTATGGACGCGCGGCCCGCGCCGCGCTGACGCGCAAAGGGCTTTGGGAGAAGCTACAGGGACGCCTTGTGTTCGGCGAGAACATCTCCCAGGCGGCACAGTTTGCGCTCTCCGGCACGGTCGAGGCAGGCGTAATCGCGCAATCGCTGGCAATTTCGGATCGGATGGCGCGCGCGGGCACTTTCGCCGTCCTGCACCCGAGCCTGTATCCGCCGCTGCGGCAGAAGATGGTCCTGTTGCGTGGTGCCGGTCAGACGGCGCGCCGGTTCTACGAATATGTGCAGAGCGAGCCCGCGCGCGCCGCGTTCGAGCGCTATGGGTTCGCCTTGCCAACGAAGGCAGACTAGCCGTGGACTGGATCGCGCTGCGGCTGTCTCTGGAACTTGCCGCGTGGACGGCTGCGGTGTTGCTGCCACTGGGCATGCTGATCGCGCGCGAACTGGCGTGGCGGCCTCGTGCAGGTCGGGCCTGGTTCGAGGCGATGGTCGCGTTGCCGCTGGTGCTGCCGCCGACGGTACTCGGGTACTACCTGCTCAGCATGTTCGGCGGCACCACCTGGATTGGACAGGCGTACCAGGCGCTCGTCGGCCGGCCGCTGGCATTCAGTTTTCAGGGTCTGCTGCTCGCGTCGGTCGTGTTCAACCTTCCTTTCGCGGTGCAGCCGATGCAGCGCGCGTTCGAGGCGATTCCTCGCGATGTGCGCGAAGCGGCATGGGTGAGCGGGCTGTCGCACTGGCGCACGTTCTGGCGGGTCGAATTGCCGCTCGCCTGGACCGGCGTTGTTTCCTCGATGGTGCTCACCGTTGCACACACCGTAGGGGAATTTGGCGTGGTGTTGATGATGGGTGGCAACATTCCGGGACAGACGCGAACGATCTCGATCGCGATCTACGACCGCGTGCAGGCGTTCGATGACCGCGCTGCGGCGCTCATGTCCGCGCTGCTGCTCGGGTTTTCGCTGGTCGCGATCGCCGTTGTCTATGGGCTCTCGGACCGCAGGGCGCGCGCATGAGCGAAGGCCTGTATGCCCGGTTCGAGCAGAGCGGACCGATTCCGCTGGCCACCGAGCTGCGGTGTGCGCCCGGAGAACTGGTTGCGCTCGTCGGTCCGTCGGGCAGCGGCAAGTCGACCATACTGCGTGGCATAGCCGGGCTGTACCGACCGCGTGCCGGTGAGGTGCGCTGCGCGGGTGAGACCTGGTTCGATGGCGTCGTCGATCTGTCCCCGCAGCGGCGACGCTGCGGCCTGGTGTTTCAAAACTATGCGCTGTTTCCACATCTCTCGGCGCTGGCCAACGTGACGCTGGCCGCCGGGCATGTGCCGCCGGGCGAGCGCGATACGCGCGGTCGGGAGTTGCTGGAGCTGGCGAACCTGGCCGGGCTGGAGGCGCGGCGGCCTGCGCAGCTCTCGGGCGGGCAGCAGCAGCGCGTGGCGCTCGCGAGGGCGCTTGCGCGCGATCCGCAGGTGCTGCTGCTCGATGAACCGTTCGCTGCCGTGGACCGCGTCACCCGGCGCAAGTTGCAGCGCGAACTCGCGTTGCTGCGCAAGCGCGTGCGCATCCCGATCGTTCTGGTCACGCATGACCTGGACGAAGCGCGCGTGCTCGGAGACAGCATGAGCATCCTGCATCATGGCCATACGCTGCAATGCGGGTCTCCGGTGGAGGTCATGACGCGACCGGCGAGCGCCGAGGTCGCGCGGCTGCTCGATCTGGGCAACCTGTTCGAGGGCGTGGTGCGGGAACACCGAGCCGAACGGAATCGCACGCTCATCGGCTGGGGCGACTACCAGCTCGAAGCGGTGCATGCACCACGCTTGAAACCGGGCGATCCGGTGAACTGGGTCATCGCCCCCGAATATGTCGTCCTGCACCGCCGCGACCGGCCGTCGCAGGGCGAGCGGGAGAATCCGGTATCCGGAGTGGTCCAGGACTGCGTTTCACTCGGCGAAACCACCAGCGTAAGCATCCGCATCGGTGGCCGGATCGGTGAGCAGCTTGCGATGAACATCGCCACGCATCACGCACGGCGCAACAAACTGGCCCCCGGCGAGTCGATCACAGTGACGCTGCTCGGCGAAGGCATACACCTCATGCCCTGGGGCGGGCGGCACGCGCCGCCTGCAACCGATTCAGCGTGAGGCCGCGCCCTTCAGAGCAGTCACGCGCGCGAGCTTTCCCGCCTCGGCCAGTTCGTAACCGACGAGGCCGGACGTTGCAGCGCGGAATGCCGCGCTCGCCATGAGCTTGCGAAGCGCGACGACAGGCTTGGTCTTGAGCCGCGCAAGGCGGCACGCGAGCAGGTATTCCTCCGATGCGATCGGGATGAAGCCCAGCCCGTGTCGCGTTGCCGCAGCCTCGATGCCGAAGGCGACATCGGCCATGCCACTGGCGACGGTCGCCGCGACCGCCGAGTGGGTATATTCCACCACGGCGTAACCGCGAATCTGCTGCGGCCGCACGCCGGCGCCGCGCAGCAACCCGTCGAGCAGTACGCGCGTGCCGGAGCCCTCCTGCCGGTTTACGAAGCGGACGCTGGCACGAACCAGATCCGACAGGGTTCGAATCCGCTTCGGATTGCCGGGCTTGACCATCAGGCCCTGTGTGCGGGTCGCAAAGCGCAGGATCGCGTCCCGGCGCGGGTCCAGCCAGTGACGCAGGTCGAGATCGGGCCGGCCGGGCGTCAGATGGAATCCCGCCAGATCGCATTCGTCACGGGCATGGGCCGCGAGGCTTTCGCTGCTCCCGCGAACCTGGAGATCGACGGCGAGGTTGCGCTCGATCGCCAGATCGCGCAACTGCAGCAGCGCCAGATCATGGCTTGCGACGATGCGCAACGCCGGCACGGCCCGGCCGAACGAGGTTCCCAGATCGCGTTCGAGTTCGGCGCACAGGCGGCTCAGTACCGGCTCGAGCCGGTGCCGGACGCGCAACTCCGCGTCGAGCAGCTTTTCGCCCAGCGGTGAGAGTGAGGCGCCGCGGCCCCGTTCGAGAATGACGACCTTGCCCGCGAACAGCCCTTCCCAGCGGCTGAGCGTTCCCCAGGCGTGCCGGTACGAGACGCGTGCGGATTTTGCAGCGCCGGCGACCGAACCGGTGGCGCGGATCCCGGCCAGCAATTGCATCAGCAGCCGGTCGCCGCCGTTTCCGGCGCCCGGGGGGGCAAGCCAACTCATTTCGAAGCGGATCGACGACATATGCACATCCTAACATATTGAGCCCACGTCCTCCTCTGGGATAATTCGCAACTCTCCAGGAAATATATGCGTACTTGCACATATAACCGATCGACTCGCGGGCTCCGGGCGGGATGGGCACGATAGGGCCCGCTGTGTCGCAGGCGGCGGTGATGATCGCCGGACTCGACCCGCAGTTGGTTCGGATCGTCGCGCTCAGCCTCGGCGTGAGCCTCTCGGCGGTGCTGATCGCCACGCTCGTCGGGATGCCCATCGGCGCAAGCATTGCCGTGGCGCGTTTCCCGGGCCGGCAGGCCACGATCGTCCTGCTCAATGCGCTGCTCGGCCTGCCCGCGGTCGGTGTCGGGCTGCTCGTCTACCTGCTGCTCTCGCGCGCCGGGCCGCTGGGCGAGTTCGGGATACTGTTCACTCCGGCGGCCATGGTCGTGGCTCAGGCCATCCTGGTGGCACCGATCATCGCGGCGTTTTCGCGCCAGGCGGTCGAGGATGCGTGGCGGGAGTACCGCGAGCAGCTCGACTCGCTGGGGGCCGGACCCTTTCAGGCAGCATTGACGCTGCTCTGGGACTGCCGGTTTTCACTGCTGACCACGGTGCTTGCCGGCTTTGGGCGCGCAGTGGCCGAGGTCGGCACGGTGATGATCGTCGGCGGAAACATCGACGGGGTTACCCGCGTGATGACCACCGCGATCGCACTCGAAACCAGCAAGGGCGACCTGCCGCTTGCACTGGGTCTGGGCATCATTCTGATGGGCCTGGTGCTGGCGCTGAATGCGACTGCGCACGCGGTCACCGAGTTTGCCAAGCGGCACTATGGATGAGGCATCGATGAGGGCGCCGACATCGCTGCTGCCGTTACGCCTCGAAAACGTGCGCTTCGAGGCCGGCGGCCGCCGCATCATCGACGGCATATCGCTTGAAATAGGGCACGGCGGGCGTACCGTGATCCTCGGTCCGAACGGTGCCGGCAAGAGCGTGCTGTTGCGCCTGTGTCACGGGCTGCTGGCGCCGAGCGCCGGGCGTGTGACCTGGAATTTGCAGCAGCCGTCCAACGGCCGGCACCGGCAGGCCATGGTGTTTCAGCGACCGGTCATGCTGCGGCGATCGGCATTGGCGAACGTCGCGTACGGGCTGAAGCTTGCGGGCATCGGGGCGCGCGAGGACCATGCACGGGCGTCGAAGGCGCTTGCGGCCGTGGGGCTTGAACACCTGGCGGGGCGCTCCGCGCGCGTGCTCTCCGGAGGCGAGCAGCAGCGCGTGGCGCTCGCGCGCGCGTGGGCGCTGGAGCCGGAAGTGCTGTTCCTAGACGAGCCGACGGCGAATCTCGATCCCGCTGCGACGCGTGAGGTCGAAGCGGCGATCGCGGCGATCGGCGACGCAGGGACCAAGATCATCATGGTGACCCACGACCTCGGTGAAGCGAAGCGGCTGGCCGACGAGATCATTTTCATTCACGAGGGCCGAGTGCTGGAACGAGCCGGGGCGGAACGGTTCTTCTCCGCTCCGACTTCGCGCGAGGCAGCCGTCTTCATTAATGGAGAACTGCTATGAATGCCATTCGACGTCTGCTGATCTGTTCGGTGCTGCTTGCCGCATGCGGTGCCGGGATGCCGAGCGCCGCGCAAGAGGAATTCATCGTGGTCGCATCGACGACTTCAACGCAGAATTCGGGTCTGTTCGGCTACATGCTGCCGAAATTCACCGCCAAGACCGGAATCCAGGTGCGGGTGGTCGCGCAGGGCACCGGGCAGGCGCTCGCCACCGGACGGCGGGGCGACGCAGACGTCGTGTTCGTGCACGACGAGCTTGCCGAAGCCAAGTTCATCAAAGGAGGATTTGGTGTCGGGCGCAAGGACGTGATGTACAACGACTTCGTTCTGATCGGACCGAAGGGCGACCCGGCGCAGGTGGCCGGCGGCAAGGACATCGTCGCGGCGCTTAAGAAGGTGCACGCCGTGAAGGCGCCGTTCGTCTCGCGTGGCGACAAGAGCGGTACCAACGCCGCCGAACTGCGGCTGTGGAAGGTCGCGGGCATCGATCCGGTGACCGGCCGCGGCGCGTGGTACCGCGAGACCGGTTCCGGAATGGGGCCTTCGCTCAATACAGCTTCAGCCATGGACGCCTACATATTTTCGGACCGTGGCACCTGGCTCAACTTCAAGAACCGGGGCGACTTGACGGTCCTCGTCGAGGGCGACGGGCGCTTGTTCAACCAGTATGGCGTGATGCTCGTCAACCCGGCAAAGCATCCGCACGTGAAAAGAGATCTCGGGCAGGCATTCATCGACTGGCTGGTGTCCGATGAAGGCCAGAAGACCATCGCCTCCTACAAAGTCGGCGGCGAGCCGCTGTTCTTTCCCAACGCCAACGGCGGCTGAACCGGACTCGACGGCCCGACCAGGCCGTCGTGTGTCCCCGATGCCCTGTACGGCGTGGACGACGGCCAAGTGTCCTTCGGGCGTCTATCGCGCTATCGTACGGGGATTCCGCTAGGTCGTACCGGTTCCGTCGTGCCGGAGCCATAGCGCTGTCATGATACCCGTGAAGCGTCCCGCGTTCGGCCGTTGCGCGACTGGTAGAATGCACAGCTTCGCATTTGGAACCGTCCTGAAGCCACGCTCTGGCCCGTCGCCATGAGAACCGGCCGCGCAGGGGGGCCGATCTCTCGCTGGGAAACGATGAAGGTATTTGGATTTGCAGGATGGTCGGGCAGCGGCAAGACCACGCTGATCGAACAGCTCATACCGCGGTTTGTGGGCCGGGGCCTGTCCGTATCGGTGATCAAGCACGCACATCACGAGTTCGACGTAGACCGGCCCGGCAAGGATTCATACCGTCATCGGCACGCCGGATGTACCGAGGTGCTGGTGACGTCGGACCTGCGCTGGGCGCTGATGCACGAAATGCGCGGTGCTCCGGAGCAGTCGCTCGAGCAGCATCTTGCACGCATGACGCCGGTCGACCTGTTGCTGGTTGAAGGCTGGAAATGGCAACCAATGCCGAAGTTAGAGGTCTATCGTGAAGCGAATGGAAAGCCGCTGTTGCACCCCGATGATGCGCATATCGTTGCCATCGCGAGCGACGTGGACCTGCCGACCAGGCTGCCGCGCTTTGCGATCGACGACCACGAGCGCATTGTCGCGTTCGTGCTTGAATCGGTGGGGTTGAAGAAATGAACCAGGGAATTCTTTCGGTCGACGAAGCGCTCACGCAGTTGCTCGACGGTGCGCAATCGCTCGTCGAGATCGAGAACGTCGCCACGCTGGCGGCTACGGGCAGGGTGCTCGCGAAGCCCCAGCATTCGAACATCGACGTGCCGCCGCTGGACAACACCGCGATGGACGGCTATGCGGTTCGAGCCGCCGAGTGCGCGCGCGGCGAGACGCGCCTCGCCGTTTCGCAGCGAATTCCGGCGGGAAGCATTCCCGGGCCGCTGGTCACAGGTACCGCGGCGCGGATCTTTACTGGAGCCCCGATCCCTCCCGGGGCCGACGCTGTGGTCATGCAGGAGATGTGCTCGTCCGAGGACGATCACGTCGTCATTCGACACAAGCCGAAACCCGGCGACTGGATACGCCGCGTCGGAGAGGATATCCGCGCCGGCGGCCGGATACTGGAGGCGGGTGTGAAGCTGCGGCCTCAGGACGCGGGCATTGCCGCGTCGGTCGGCATCGCGACGCTGCCGGTGGTCCGGCGCCTAAAGATCGCGGTGTTCTTCACCGGCAATGAACTGGTGATGCCCGGCGACCCGCTGCCGCGGGGGGCGATATACAACTCCAATCGCTTCACCATCACGGGCATGTTGCAGCAGTTGGGCTGCGAGGTGAGCGATTTCGGCATCGTGCCCGACAGCCTCGAGGCAACCCGCGACACGCTGCGGCGCGCGGCGGCGGCGAACGACTTGGTCGTTACCAGCGGCGGCGTGTCGGTCGGCGACGAGGACCACGTGAAACCGGCCGTGGAGGCCGAAGGGCAGCTGCAGATGTGGAAGATCGCCGTCAAACCCGGTAAGCCGCTGGCGTTCGGGCGCATCGGTCCGAAGGCGCCGCCGGGACGACCCGGCAGCGCCGCGTTCATCGGTCTGCCGGGCAACCCGGTTTCGGTATTCGTCACGCTCGCCATACTGGTGCGGCCGTTCATACTGCGAATGCAGGGCGTGGCGCAGGTCGAGCCGACGGCCTGCTCGGTGCGCGCCGATTTCGACTGGGCGAAGCCGGACGCGAGAAGGGAATTTCTGCGTGTAAAATCGAATGCTGAGGGCGGGCTCGACCTGTTCGCGAATCAGAGTTCCGGCGTGCTCACGTCGGCGGCCTGGGCCGACGGGCTCGTCGACAACCCGCCGAAGCAGGCGATCAGGCGCGGCGACATGGTGCGGTTTCTGCCCTTTTCCGAATTGCTTCATTGAGGGCGCGATGAAGGTTCTGTATTTTGCGAAGCTGCGCGATGACCTCGGATGCGCCGAGGAGACCATCGCGCTGCCGCCGGAGGTCACAACGGTTGCCGGCTTGCGCGCACATCTGATGGCGCGAGGCAGTGTCTGGCAGCAGGCCCTGGCGCCGGGAAGCGAACTGGGTGTGGCGGTCAATCAGGACATGGCGCGGCCCGATACGCCGGTTGCGCCGGAGGACGAGGTGGCGTTCTTCCCGCCGGTAACGGGAGGCTGAGTCCTTATATGGCGGTGCGCGTACAGAGTGAAGATTTCGATGCCGGAGCCGAGATCGCGCGCCTGCGACAGGGCGACCCGAAGGTAGGGGCGGTCGCCGCTTTCATCGGCGTTGCGCGCGACGTGAACGATGGCGCTGCCGTGGCCACCCTGTCGCTCGAATACTATCCGGGCATGACTGAAAAGGCGCTCGAAGGCATCGTCGCCGAGGCGCGATCGCGCTGGCGGCTGATCGACGTACTGGTTGTTCATCGCGTCGGGGAACTGAAACCGACCGACCAGATCGTGCTCGTCGCCGTGACCAGCGAGCACCGCGGCGATGCCTTCGCGGCGTGCGAATTCCTCATGGACTATCTCAAGACGCGCGCGCCCTTCTGGAAGAAGGAGGCGACGACCGGGGGCGAACGCTGGGTCGAGGCGCGCGGCAGCGATGACCGGGCCGCGTCCCGCTGGAATTCGGACGGTAGCGGCGAGCGCAACGCTGAAGGGCAGAACACCGCACCGGAGCAGACGCGCAAGACCCATGTCGGCTAGCGCCTTCGCCGCGGTAGGCGTTGGCGCAGCCTTCGGCGCGTGGCTGCGCTGGGCCCTCGGGAGCGCATTGAACCCGGTGTTTCCGACGCTGCCGCTCGGCACCCTGGCGGCCAATCTTCTCGGCGGTTACCTGATCGGGCTCGCGGTCGCCTTCTTTACCGCGAATACGAGCATACCGCCTGAGATCCGGCTGCTTACCATCACCGGGTTTCTGGGCGGTCTGACCACGTTTTCCACGTTTTCCGCCGAAGCGGTCACGCTGCTCATGAGAGCACAATACGGATGGGGGATGGCGTTGGTTCTGGGCCATCTCGCCGGCTCGATGATCATGACGCTGCTTGGCATCATGACGTTCAATTGGATGAAAGGCTGATGGCCGGCACCATACTGCGGTTCTTCATGCAAGAGGCGGAGCGCCGGCGAGGCGAACTGTTATTTGAATGGCTGCTTGAGGAAGCCAAGCGCCTGGGAGTCCCCGGCGGGTCGGCGTTTCGAGCCGTCGCCGGATACGGCCGGAACGGGGTGCTGCACGAACAGACCTTCTTCGAACTTGCGGGGCAACTGCCAGTCGAGGTAGTGTTCGTCACCAGCGCCGAACATGCCGATCGACTCCTTGAACGTCTTTCGGAGCAGGGAGTCGTTCTTTTTTTTGCGCGGTCGGAAGCGCAGTTCGGCGTAACCGGCGCGGGGAAAGTGCAGGGGGGAGGGGACCTGTAGAGGTCCCCGGGCCGCGCCGCTCGCAAAGTCCAGCTAGGAGGAGGAGGAGGGCTGGGGCGATTCGAGCGGCGCGGCCGGGGATCAGACGCGCGTCGTGCGCTAGCGGCTGCCGCAGTCGGTCCAGTTGATCAGATTGCGTCGATTCATGTCGCGCATGCGCTGCTCGAGTTCCGCGTGATCGCAGGACCCGGCAAGATAAGCCTCGACCCTGCGGTAATGCGCTTCCCGCGATTTTGCATCGATCCAGAGAAAGATCGAGCGAACGGCATTCCACGCTGACCGGAGGGTGATCTTCAGACCCTCGCGTTCGGCCGTAGCGAGGTCGGGGAGGTTGTTGAATGAAGGTGCGGGTACCGGGCGCCCAATGCGCTCCCTTACCGAGGCGTTGCTGCGATGCAACGCATGGATGACGCGATGCCCGTCCTGGAATACTGTGCTGTAACTCATGAGCCGCTCCTGTTCGACTTTGGCGAGGCGTTTGAGTCGCCCCGTACGGATACCGTTATACGGGCGGGAAAATTAAAACTCAAATATTAAAAACAAAAGGTTAATATCCGTTTTGGTTATCGTCTAAATAACCTGTTGCTGCGACGCAATATTTTTTCTCGGGGGCCGTTATACTGTCGTCAGCGATGAACGTGACGGCAGCGGATTTGAGGCGGAATTTCGCGTCAGCGTTTCGCCGGCCGCGCGCCTTCGCACCGCACTGCCTTGAGTTCGATGTCGCAGCGGCGGCGGCGCAACCCGTGCGTGGTGGCGGGTCCGACTAATAAGAATTGGCGTGCGTCCCGGGCACCGGAGCGCACCGGGAGGCGGCAGATGATCTTCCGCCGCATGATTGGGAACATATGGAGCTCTATCAACTGAAAACGTTTGCGGCAGTGGCCGAGACGGGACACCTGACCCGAGCGGCAGACCGCCTGCATATCAGTCAGCCGGCAGTCAGCGCACAGATCAAGGCGCTGGAGGAAACGCTGGATGTGCGACTGTTCGAGCGCGGGCCCGGCGGCATGACATTGACCGGCGCAGGCGCACGCTTGCTGGAGCAGGCGTCGAAAGTGCTCGCGGCTGCCGAAGAAATGAGGAACGTCGCCAAATCGCTGAAGGGAGAAATCGCCGGCAGGCTGCGCATCGGGACCATCGGTGCTCCGGAGTTCATACGGCTGGGCGAGTTTTCCAGCCGCGCGGTGGAACGATTTCCGATGCTGGAGCTGGAATTTCACGCCGAAGTATCCGGCGCCGCGCTGGAAGCGGTCCGCGACGGCACATTCGACGCGAGCTTCTACGTCGGCGATCTGGTGCATCCGAATGTCGGCGGTGTGAGACTGCGCCAGATGACGTTTCGCGTGGTCGGACCGGCCGCGTGGGCGAGTCGGGTCCAGCACGCCGATTGGCCGGCCCTGGCGGCGATGCCATGGATACTGATGCCCCAGATCAGCACCCATAGCCAGTTGGCGCGGACGCTGTTCCGCGAGCATGGCGTCGAACCGATCAACGTCATCGAAGCTGATCAGGAATCGCTGATCGCGAACCTCGTCGTTTCGGGGGTGGGCATATCGCTGCTGCCAGATCCGCTCGTGCTGGACATGCAGAGCGCGGGTCGCGTGTGCATTTCCGAAAAGACCGTTACACCGGCGACGCTCTGGTTCATCTATCTGCGCGAGCGCGCGAACGACCCGCTGATCAAGGGCGTCGTCGAGGTGATCCGGGCGCTGTGGAATAACGGTTCCAACCCGGTCTAGCGGGCTCGTCAAGGGTTCGCGGAGCGGGCCCGGAGATCCCGGAACAAATCATCGCTCAGTGCGGTTCATCGATCTCGGCCGCCGACGCGCTGAATCCTTCGGTCAGTGCAAGTGCCACGGCGAGCAGCACAGGACCGAGGAAAATACCGACAAAACCGAATGCGATCGCGCCGCCGAACACGCCCAGCGCAATCAGCAGGATCGGCAGACTGGCCGAACGGCTTATCAGCATCGGCTTGAGGAAGTTGTCCACGCTGCTGATCGCGAGCAGTCCCCAGGCGACCATGAACACCGCCCACCCCGTCGCGCCCTGGTCGTACAGCCAGAGAGCCGCGCCCCCCCACACCAGAGGCGGCCCGATCGGGATCATCGATAGAAAGAACGTTGCGGCGGCCAGCAACATCGGCACCGGAACGCCCGCGATAAGAAAGCCGAGCAACGCCACCAGCGCCTGGGCCGCGGCCGTGCCCACGATGCCGATCATGACGCCATTGACTGTGTTCTGCGTGAGCACCAGCATCTGCTCGCCCAGATCGCCGCCGAGCTTCTGGCTGAGCACGCGCAGCCGCGCGGCGAGCGTATTCCCGTCTCGATAAAGGAAGAATGCGACGAACAGCACCAATACGAGTTGCAGAAAGCCTTCTCCCGCAAGCGCGCCGGCGACGAGCAGGAACCGGCGAGTCGGATCGTATACCTGGCGCAGCAGCTGATAGAGTTCTTCGCGGCTATCGATAAGGCTTTGCCAGTAGGCATGAATCTGATCGCCGAACAGCGGTATGCTCCGTATCCACTCCGGCGGCGCGGTCTGAGCCCGTTCGATGAGCACACGAATGTTGGCGATCAGGGTGGGTGTGATCTCGGTCAAGCTCGCCGCGAGCAGCGCGGTCGGCAGCACCACCACCAGCGTCAGAAGCAGCGTCATCAGCAGCGCCGCAAGCCAGGCCCGATACTTCAGACGCGCGAGCAGCCAAGTGTACAACGGCCAGGACGTGATGCAGACGACCCCGGCGAAAAGTATCGCCGCGACGAACGGCTGCAGGATCAGCGCGCAGCCGATCGCCAGCAATGCAACCAATGCGATTCGGGCGAGCCGTCGGTTGTCCATTTGGCGGGGTTCAGACTCAACTCAACTGAGCAAGCGGCACGAGGCGCAAATCCGCTGCGCGGTCCGCTGCAGATCGGCGCGCCAAGGCCGCAGCGCGATTCTACCGCAGCACCCGCGCAGTCGCGCCGGTGGCTTCTCTCGGGGGGCTGCCACGTCTTGAAAAGCCCGAAAACAACCCCAGCTAGGTTCCAGCGATCCCGCATCAAGTGCCCAGCCCTAAAACCTGACACCCAACGGATACACGCCCATGCGTATGGACAAGCTGACCACCAAGTTCCAGCAGGCCTTTGCCGACGCGCAGAGCCTCGCCGTCGGCCACGACCACCAGTTCATCGAACCGGTGCACCTGCTGCTCGCCTTGTTGCAACAGAGCGACGGTGGAACCGGGTCGCTGCTCGCGCGCGCCGGCGTCAACGTGCAGCGGCTGCGCGAGACGTGCATCAAATCCGTCGAACGCCTGCCCAAGGTGGAAGGCCATGGCGGGGAAGTGCAGATATCACGCGATCTGGCCAACCTGCTCAATCTGACCGACCGCGAGGCGCAGAAGAAGGGCGACCAGTACGTCGCATCGGAACTGTTCCTGCTCGCGCTGGCAAACGCCGACGGTAAAAATGCGGGCGAGGCGGGAAGCCTCCTCAAGGCTGCCGGCGGTACGCGCGCGGCGATAGAACAGGCGATCAACGCGGTGCGCGGCGGCGAGTCCGTCGCGAATCCCGAGGCCGAAGGGCAGCGCGAAGCGCTGAAGAAATACACGCTGGATCTCACGCAAAGAGCGCGCGCCGGAAAGCTCGATCCGGTGATCGGGCGCGATGATGAAATCCGCCGCGTCATCCAGATCCTGCAGCGGCGCACGAAGAACAACCCGGTGCTGATCGGCGAACCAGGGGTGGGCAAGACGGCCATCGTCGAAGGGCTCGCGCAGCGCATCGTCAACGGCGAAGTGCCCGAAACGCTCAAGGGCAAGCGCGTGCTGTCGCTCGACATGGCGTCAATGCTCGCCGGGGCCAAGTATCGCGGCGAGTTCGAGGAGCGGCTAAAATCGGTGCTGAAGGAACTCGCGCATGATCAGGGCGGCACCATCGTTTTCATCGACGAGATGCACACCATGGTGGGCGCCGGCAAGGCCGAGGGCGCAATCGACGCCGGCAACATGCTCAAGCCCGCTCTCGCACGGGGCGAGCTGCACTGCGTCGGCGCGACCACGCTCGACGAATACCGCAAGCATATCGAGCGCGACGCGGCCCTCGAGCGCCGTTTCCAGAAAGTGCTGGTCGACGAGCCCAGCGTCGAGGCGAGCATCGCCATCCTGCGCGGTCTGCAGGAGAAGTACGAAGTGCATCACGGCGTGGACATCACCGATCCGGCGATCGTGGCGGCGGCCGAACTCTCGCACCGCTACATCACCGACCGCTTTCTGCCCGACAAGGCCATCGACCTGATCGACGAAGCGGCGGCGCGCATCAAGATGGAGATCGATTCCAAGCCCGAGTCGATGGACCGGCTTGACCGGCGGCTCATCCAGCTCAAGATCGAGCGCGAAGCCGTGAGAAAAGAGAAGGACGAAGCTTCGAAGAAGCGCCTGTCGCTGATAGAGGAGGAAATCGGCAAGCTCGAGCACGACATCGCGGATCTCGAGGAAATCTGGAAGATCGAGAAGTCGCAGGTTGCCGGCTCGCAGAGCGTGAAGGAGCAAATCGAAAAGCTCAAACTTGAAATGGAAGCCGCGACGAGGAAGGGCGACTGGCAGAAGGTCTCCGAGATTCAATACGGCCGGCTTCCGCAGCTCGACGCGCAATTGAAGCAGACCGACAAGGCTTCCACAGGCGGCGGCAGGCCCAAGCTGCTGCGTACCCAGGTCGGCGCCGAAGAAATCGCCGAGGTGGTGTCGCGCGCGACCGGCATTCCGGTGTCGAAAATGATGCAGGGCGAGCGCGACAAGCTGATCGCCATGGAAGCGAGGCTGCACGAGCGCGTCGTCGGGCAGGACGAGGCGGTGCGGCTGGTGGCCGACGCCATCCGGCGCTCGCGCGCGGGCCTGTCGGATCCGAATCGCCCCTACGGCTCTTTCCTGTTTCTCGGCCCCACGGGTGTGGGCAAGACCGAGTTGTGCAAGGCGCTCGCGGGCTTCCTGTTCGATGCGGAGGACCACATGATCCGCATCGACATGTCCGAGTTCATGGAGAAGCATTCGGTGGCGCGGCTGATCGGCGCGCCGCCCGGCTATGTCGGTTACGAAGAGGGCGGCACGCTGACCGAAGCCATACGCCGCAAGCCCTACAGCGTGATCCTGCTCGACGAAATCGAGAAGGCGCATCCGGACGTGTTCAACGTGCTGCTGCAGGTGCTGGACGACGGCCGCATGACCGACGGCCAGGGCCGCACGGTGGATTTCAAGAATACCGTGGTGGTGATGACCTCGAACCTCGGATCGCAGATGATCCAGGGCATGGCGGGCGACGACCCGAGCATGATCAAGATGGCGGTCATGGCCGAGGTGAAGACGCAGTTCCGGCCCGAGTTCGTCAACCGCATCGACGAAATCGTCGTGTTCCACGCGCTGGACGAAGCGAACATTCGCGATATCGCGCGCATCCAATTGCGGTACCTTGAGCAGCGGCTCGCGCGCCTGGAAATGAAGATCGAGGTCGCCGACGACGCGCTCGCCGAACTGGCCAACGCGGGATTCGATCCCGTGTACGGGGCGCGACCGCTCAAGCGAGCGATCCAACAGCGCATCGAAAATCCGCTCGCCAAGCAGATTCTCGAGGGCCGTTTCGCTGCGAAGGACACCATCCGCGTCGAGTACCGGGCGGGCGACTTCCGCTTCGAGCGCGCCGCGTCGAAGCCGGAGGCCACGGTAGAGCAGGCTACGCGCTGCGTTTCCTGACGGTGCGGCGATTCGCTGCCGGCGGGCAAAGCGCTCGGTGTCTGAAACAGCCGACCAGGTGGTCGTTCACCATACCGACGGCTTGCATGAACGCGTAACAGATGGTCGAGCCGACGAAGCGAAATCCACGTGCTTTCAGGTCCGCGCTGATGGCGTCGGATCGGGGCGTGCGGCTCGGCACCTGACGCATGCTTCGGCGCCGGTTTACGACCGGCGCGCCATCGACGAAACGCCAGATATAAGCGTCGAAGGAGCCGAATTCCCGTTGCGCGTCGAGAAAGGCGCGCGCGTTGTCGATGGCTGATTCGATCTTGAGCCGGTTGCGCACGATTCCCGCGTCGGCGAGCAGGCGCCGCACGTCGTGCTCGCCGAAGCGTGCCACCATCGACGGGTCGAAATCCGCGAACGCGCGGCGGTAGTTCCGGCGTTTGTTCAATATGGTGGACCAGGACAGCCCCGCCTGCGCACCCTCCAGAATCAGGAATTCCAGCAGCACGCGATCGTCGTGCACC
>MEQX01000056.1:0-1996 GCA_001770415.1 Betaproteobacteria bacterium RIFCSPLOWO2_02_FULL_63_19
CGGATGTTGCTGACGAGGTCGATGAGCTGGCCGAGGCGCTGCTTGTCCAGGCCTGCGCGGGCGTAGTCCTTCGGCAGCACGCCCTTCAACGCCGGGTTGTCGCGCTCGATCCCGGCCATCGCGTCGTCCACGAGCTGGCCGATGGTGGATTGCTTCGCCTGCGCCTTCAGATGCGGCCAGCGCGCCTCGGGCGACACCCAGAAAATGCTCAGCGCGCGGTATTCGTCCGGGTCCTCGGGGTCGGCGCCGTTCTTTTTCTCGGCCTGGAGCTTGGCGTGCAACTCCTCGAAGGCGTCGGAGATGTACTTGAGGAAGATCAGCCCGAGGACGACGTGCTTGTACTCGGCGGCGTCCATGCTGCCGCGCAGCGCGTCGGCCATGCGCCAGAGTTCGGCCTCGTAGCCGACGTTCGCACCGTTGGAATTGGATTTCTGCTTGGCTGCCACCGCTTTACTCCCTGTCCCACTTCTACTATACCGCCCTCGGGCTTTGCGTAGCCACCTCCGGCGTCAGCGAAGCCGCGCATCACTGCGTTTCCCCAATCCGCACGGATCACATGCTCGACGAGGTAGCAGCCCTCATGCCAGACTTTGCCGTTTTCTTTGACTCGTCGTAGGTTAGCAAGTAAAAGAACGCGCGAATTTGCAACCGCGCGAGATGGAAAATTCGAACATGTCGAAATCGTTCTTCGTGACGGGTCGTGCGTGGTTCGACGCAGATTCACGTGTTTCGTCGCCGCGCGCCGGCCGCAGTGTCGAGGTATCGCGGCCGCGTTCACTGCTTGACGCGAATACGCCAGACGCCGCTGCCAGGATCAACGCCGCGGCACCACTCTTTTCGAACACAGGTTCATCGCCGAGATATCAACCACAATCGGGCGTACACTGTCGCCGCGCCGCGTCAGAACCCGGCTTACACGGATGCGCCGCCCGAATCGACCGCCGAGACACTCGTAGTCCCTGAGCCGCGATGCGCAACGGCGTTGAATACCATGGACGATAAAGAATGACTCTCGGGATCGTTTTCGCGCTCCTCGGCGCGTTGAGTTTCGCGATGAACTCCGCGTCCGTCCGGCGTGCCGTGACGCTAGGTGCGGTGAGCCAGGGCCTCTATCTGACGATATTTTCCGGCACCGGGCTGTTCCTGATCGCGGCGCTGGTATCGGGCCAGATCTTTGAGGCGGAAACGGTCGCAGGGAGCGAGTTCGCGTTCATGGCGGCCAGCGGTATCGTCCATATCCTGGGAGGCCGCTACTGCAGTTATCGGGCGGTCCGCGCGATCGGCGCAAACCGAACGCAGCCGATTGCCGGGCTGTCGGTGCTGGTGTCCGTCGGCATCGCCATCCTCTGGCTCAAAGAAGAACTCGACCTGCTCAAAGCGACCGGCATCGTGCTGGTGCTGATCGGGCCGGCGCTGGTCGCGCCCAAACAGCGTGCAGCGAAAAAGAACGCGCCCGCCGCTTCGGACAATCCCGCGTCCGCTGCTGCAGGCGCCTTGTTCACGCCAAACGCAGCGGAGGGCTACTTCTTCGGCATCGCGGCCGCAGCTCTCTGGGGAGCGGGCCCGGTGCTGATGCGAGCGGGCGTCGGCTCCAACGGCCTGGGCATGCTCGGCGGCACGGTTGCTTACGCCGCCGCTTCGGCCATCCTGCTCGTTACGCTGCTCATTCCGGGCCAGGCGTCGGGGGCGATGACGCTCAGCCGCAGCGCACGAGGCATGTTCCTGGTCGCCGGAGTCTCGTCGTGGCTGGCGAACATGTTCAGGTTCGCGGCGCTCGCGCTCGCACCGGTATCCATCGTCATTCCGCTGATGCGCTCCTCGGTGCTGTTCAGTCTAGCGACGAACTTCATCTTCAACCGCCATCTCGAGTCTTTCGAGCCCCGCGTGCTCGGAGGAATATTCGTCTCGCTGGCAGGTGCAATCCTGCTGGTCATCTAGGGCCTGTTGACATTCAGCTGCGTAGCGTGCGCCGTGCGCACGTTGGCGCCGTGCGCAC
>MEQX01000056.1:2013-7137 GCA_001770415.1 Betaproteobacteria bacterium RIFCSPLOWO2_02_FULL_63_19
ACTTGGCCACGGCCCGAGCGGGTGTCTGGCTCGTTTCGCCAAGTGCATAGACCAGCGGCGCAGCGAGTCCCATGACGATCGAAAAGCCGCCGAAGATGTATACCGCCGTTCCGATGCTCGTGCCGTCGGCGATGAATCCGAAAATCAGCGGCGACAGCAGCATGGCGATCGCCCAGTAGAGGCTGACGACGGCGAGCGCCATCGCCCGCTGGTTCGGTGCGCTCTTCTGCGCGGTGATCACCGGGTAGAGTGCGCGAAGCGTGCCGAACGTCACGCCCGAGATCGTCATCAGGAGCACCGGAACGACAGGAAATTCGCTGCTGGCGGCGACACCCATCGATGCCACCCCGGTGATCACCATGCCCGCGACGCCGGTGGTCCGGGGGCCGACACGAGACAGAAGGATGCCGAAGAAGTAGGCCACGATCACCACGCCTATCCCATTCAATGAGCGCACCAGTCCGGTGAGGCCTTCGCTGTAGCCGATATGCCGGAAGAAGGCGATGAACAATCCGGACATCAGCCCCATGTACGCCGCCGCCATGAATGCGACGAAATGGGCGAACGCGAGGGATCGCGAAAACAGCATCTTTTTCGCGGGAGCGAAGCTTGCGGCGATGGAACGCACCTGGTCCTTGCGCGGCAGCGGCGGCAGGATGAAGGTGACGCCTAAGCCTGCAGCCGCGAGCAGCGCCGCGAATGCGAACGCGATCTTGAAGCCGAAGATCTCGGCGATGAACCCGGCCGCGAGCGCGGCGATGATCCCCGCCGCCGACTCGAAGGCGAGTTGTATCCCCATCACCTTGCCGGTATCGCCTTCGGCGCTGCGGCTGATGTAAGACTGGGCGGCCGACCAGTACACCGAACGCGAAGCACCGCTGAACAACTGTGACAGGATAAAGAGAAGAATGCTGTTGGCCGGGATCGCGATGATCGCGCCGATAAGTAGGGCGACGAACGCAAATACGATGACGACCCGCTCGCCGAACCGATCGGAGATCGCGCCGCCAGGCAAGCGAAGCAGGATCATGAACACCGCGGGCGCGGCGATGACGATCCCTTGGTCGGACAATCGAAAGCCCCGGTTGATCGCGTAGAGAGGGATCAACAGCATCAGCGAATAAAGGCTCAAGCCGTAGACGAAGCTGATGAAATAGGCCAGGTTCGTAGGGTGCTGCCGGGGATGCCGGAGAAACGCCGCCAGCGTCGCTAAGCCCATGCCTGTTCCACCCGTCGAGTCAACGTGTATTTCCAGCCGGCCGGATCGTCCCGAGTCCGGTGCTTCGGACCATCACCCCGCGCTTGCGCATCCGGCTCACTCAATCCAGAAACAAGTCGGGCAGAAACGCCTCGTTGCCCGGACGCACGGCGTAGCGGCGGAGATCGGTCATACCCTCTGCCGCCAGCACCTCCTCGTCGAGGTAGAAATTGCCCGTATGCCGCCGCGCATCACGGTTCAGGATCGCATGCGCGCTGTCAGCGAGAATTTCAGGCGTGCGGCACTTGTCCACATCCACTCCCGGAATCATCGCCAGCGCCGCCGTATTGATCACCGTGCGCGGCCACAGAGCGTTCACGCCGATCCCGTCGGAGCGAAATTCCTCGGCCATTCCCAGCACGCACATGCTCATGCCGTACTTCGCCATGGTATAGGCAACATGATTCTTGAACCAGATCGGATTCAGGTTGAGCGGCGGAGACAGCGTGAGTATGTGCGGGTTTCTGTCCGCCCTGGCCGATTCCAACAGGTACGGAATGCAGGTTCGCGAGCAAAGATAAGTGCCGCGCACGTTCACCGCGAACATGAGGTCGAAACGCTTCATCGACGTCTCCAGCGTACCGGTCAGACTGATGGCACTGGCATTGTTGACCAGGATGTCGATACCGCCGAAGCGCTCGACAGTTCGCGTCACGGCCTCGTTGACCTGGGTTTCCTCGCGGATGTCGCAGACCAGCGGCAGGGCCGCGCCGCCCGCCTTTTCGATTTCCTCGGCCGCACTGTAGATCGTGCCGGCGAGCTTCGGGTGCGGTTCGCTGGTCTTGGCGGCGATCGCGACATTGGCGCCATCGCGCGCGGCTCGCAGCGCAATCGCCAGACCGATGCCGCGCGAGGCGCCGGTGACGAACAGGGTCCTGCCCTTCAGGCTCATGACATCCTCCCTTGGTGAAGTTGGCGGCATGGTAACGCCGCCCTACGCCGCTGGCATGCGGTACGAGACTCAGTGAAATCTGGAAAAATCAGGCGCGCGCTTCTCGATGAACGCGGCGAACGCCTCCCTGGCCTCCGGCGATCGCAGCCTTGCCCGAAACACCTCGCTCTCGGCTTGCATCGCGGCCCGGACGGCTTCGTCGATCCCCTTCTTCAGGAGCATCTTGGTCTCACGCAGGCTCGCGGCAGGTTTCGCGGCGAGCTTCTGTGCCGCCGCCATCGCGACGCCAAGCAACAAGTCCGAGGCCACGATGGCGTTCACGAGCCCGATTTCCATCGCAGTCTCGGCAACAAACGGCTCCCCCAGCATCAGCAGTTCGGCCGCCCTCTGGTAGCCGGCGAGGCGCGGCAGCAGAAAACTCGAACCGGCCTCCGGACACAGCCCCAGGTTGACGAACGGCATGGAAAATCGCGTTCCCGGAGCGCAGTAGACCAGGTCGCAGTGCAGCAGCATCGTGGTACCGATACCCACGGCGAGTCCGCTCACCGCCGCCACGAGCGGTTTGGGGAAATCGCGGATCGCGCTCAGAAACTGAAACACGGGCGCATCCGCCGCGCGCGGCGGGCTGGCCAGAAAATCCTGCAGGTCGTTGCCTGCAGTGTAGACATCCGGCGCGCCGTGCACCACGGCGACCCGGACGTTGTCGTCGCGCTCGGCCTCGCGAAGCGCATCGGCCAGCGCCTGGTACATCGCAGCGGTGATCGCGTTCTTCTTTTCCGCCCGGGCGAACTGGATGCGCAGCACGGCGCCGTCGAGCGCCTTGAGGATATTGCTCATCTGGGCAGTTGATAGTCCTTCAGATCCTGGCGCAGCATGTCTTTCTCCGTTTGCGCAAGCCCGAGGCTGGCAGCCGAAAGTAACCTCCCCCCGCTGAGCTGTCAAATGCGACAACGGCCGATTCCACGCGCAATACCAGCGACACAATTAGGCGATGCGCGGGCTGAAGATCGAAGCGCATGAGTCAGGAACATTTGCGCCGGACGCAGTGGCCAATCCACGGGTCTACGCCGCGAAATCAACGTCAAAATAGTACAATCCCGCCGGGCGTGGCTCGAACTTTGAGTCCCCCTCACAGCACGCAGGTTTTCGCCACAGGGACCACGAGACATCAGCGGTTCCGCTGAGGTACACCGAGATTTTCTGCCCGCACACATCACCTGCGATTCGAGATTTTCGCGATTAGGAGTCCCAATGAGTTCCGCCGACTATTCCCTGCATGGCAACGTTGCCGTCATCACGATGAACAACCCCCCCGTCAACGGGCTGGGGCATGCGCTGCGCCAGGGCATCCTGGCCGGGCTGGCCAGCGCCGCGAAGAACAAGGAAGTAAAGGCCGTGGTCATGATCGGCTCGGCCAAGGCGTTTTCCGGCGGCGCCGACATCCGCGAATTCAACACGCCGAATGCCAAGGCGCAGCCCACGCTGCACCAGATCATCGCCACGCTCGACGCAATGGCAAAGCCTGTCGTGGCGGCCATAGGCGGGTTCGCAATGGGCGGCGGATTCGAACTCGCACTCGCCTGCCATTACCGGATCGCCGCGGCGCGTGCCCAGCTCGCCCTGCCCGAAGTGAAGCTGGGCATATTGCCGGGCGCGGGCGGAACTCAGCGCCTGCCGCGCCTCATCCCGGTGGCCGAAGCACTCGGGATGATCATCAGCGGCAACCCGGTGGCCGGCGAAAAGGGCAAAGCCCTTGGCATGGTCGACGAAATCGCCGAAGGGGATTTGCTCGAGGCGGCGCTCGCCTATGCCGGCCGACTTATTGCGCAAGGCAAAGGCCCGCGCCGCATTCGTGACATGAGCGCCGGCCTCGACAACCCGGGGCAGTTCTTCGAGCAGGCGCGCGCCGACACCGCCAAGACCTCCCGCGGCTACCCCGCACCGATCGAGATCGTGACCTGCGTCGAGGCGGCGGTGACCCAGCCGTTCGACGAAGGCATCAAGGTCGAGCGGGCGTGCTTCGAGCATCTGGTCAACAGCGTGGAGTCCAGGGCGTTGCGTCACATGTTCTTCGCCGAGCGCCAGACGACCAAGATCCCCGACGTGCCGGAGGACACGCCGGTGCGTCCGATCAGGAAGGCCGCGATCATCGGCGCCGGGACCATGGGCGGAGGCATTGCGATGTGCTTTGCCAACGCGGGCATACCGGTCACCCTCATCGACGCAAAACAGGAAGCGCTCGACCGCGGGCTGGCGACCATCCGAAAGAACTACTCGGGAACGGTCGCCAAGGGGCGACTCAAGCAGGAGGACATGGACAAGCGCATGGCCCTTATCTCGCCGGCGCTGGAACTCGGTACGGTCGCGGACGCCGACATCGTCATCGAGGCGGTGTTCGAGCGTATGGACATCAAGGTCGAACTGCTGAACAAGATCGACGCGATCGCCAGGCCCGGCGCCATAATTGCAACCAACACCTCATCGCTCGACGTCGACAAGCTCGCCGCTTCGGTCTCGCGTCCGCAGGACGTGATCGGCACTCACTTCTTCTCGCCGGCGAATGTGATGCGGCTGCTCGAGGTCGTGCGCGGCGCGAAAACGGCCAAGGATGTGCTCGCCACGACCATGAGGCTGGGCAAGACGCTGCGCAAGGTTCCCATCGTCTCCGGCGTATGTGACGGCTTTATCGGCAACCGCATTCTGGAAAAATACGTGCAGCAATGCCTGTTCCTGCTCGACGAAGGAGCCACACCGCAGCAGATCGACGGTGCGCTTCATCGCTGGGGACTGGCGATGGGGCCCTTTACCATGTACGACATGGCCGGCAACGACATCGGCTGGGAAATCCGCAAGCGCCGGGCCCTGGAACGGCCGGACTTCATCTACTCGAAGGTGGCCGACCGGTTGTGCGAGCAGGGCCGCTATGGCCAGAAGACCGGGCTCGGGTGGTACCGTTACGAACCGGGCAACCGCA
>MEQX01000056.1:7147-20954 GCA_001770415.1 Betaproteobacteria bacterium RIFCSPLOWO2_02_FULL_63_19
TGCCTACCGCAAGGAAATCGGAATTACGCCGCGCACGATCAGCGACGAGGAAATCGTAGAGCGCTGCGCGTTCGCGATGGCCAACGAAGGGGCGAACATCGTCGACGAAGGCATCGCATTGCGCGCCTCGGACGTGGACATGGTCTACCTGAGCGGCTATGGATTTCCTCCCTACCGCGGCGGTCCGATGTTCTACGCCGACACGGTGGGCCTGAAGAACGTGCTCGCCGCGATTCAGCGTTTTCAGGGCGGCTATCAGGGCGAAACGTGGAGCCCCTCCGAACTGCTGGTGAAACTTGCGGCCGAAGGCAAGACCTTCAACTGAACCGGAGGTGCGCATGAAGCAGGCAGTGGTGGTATCAACGGCCCGCACGCCGCTCACGAAGTCGTGGAGCGGCGCGCTCAACGCGACCCATGGCGCGAAGATGGGCGGGCACGTCGTCAAGCATGCAATGGAACGCGCGCGCCTGGAACCGCAGCAAGTGGAGGACGTGATCATCGGCTGCGCGCTGCCCGAAGGCGCCACCGGCTGGAACATCGCAAGGCAGATCGCAATCCGCGCCGGGTGCCCGACCGCCACGGCCGGGTTGACCGTGAGCCGGTTCTGCGGTTCGGGCCTGCAGGCGATCGCGACCGCATCGCAGCGCATTCTCGCCGGCGAGGGCGACGTATACGTGGCCGGCGGCGTGGAATCCATTTCGTGCGTGCAGAACGAAATGAACCACCATCACCTGCAGGATGAATGGCTCCACCGGCACAAGCCCGAAATCTACTGGCCCATGCTGCAGACTGCGGAAATGCTGGCCAGGCGTTACAACATCAGCCGCGAGCGGCAGGACGAATACGGGGTTCAGAGCCAGGTACGCGCAGCAGCCGCCCAGGCCGCCGGAAAATTCAGCGACGAGATCGTTCCGATCACCGTGAAAATGAAAGTCGTCGACAAGACGACCGGCGCCGAAAGCATGAAGGAGGTGACCTCGCAGCGCGACGAAGGCATACGCGGGGACACGACCTACGAGGGCGTCTCGCAGATCAAGCCCGCCGCGGAAGGCGGCGTCATCGCGGCAGGCAATTCGAGCCAGTTCTCCGACGGCGCGTCCGCCTGCGTGGTGATGAGCGAGAAGGCGGCTGCAAAGCACGGCGCCACGCCGCTGGGCATTTTTCGCGGCTACGCGGTCAGCGGCTGCGAGCCGGACGAAATGGGCATCGGTCCCGTGTTCGCCGTGCGCAAGCTCCTGGACCGCACGGGAATGTCGATGAAAGACATCGGTCTGTGGGAACTGAACGAAGCGTTTGCCGTCGTCGTCCTGTATTGCCGCGACAAGCTGGGCATTCCAAACGACCGGCTGAACGTCAACGGCGGCGCTATCGCGGTAGGCCATCCCTACGGCATGACCGGAAGCCGTCTGGTGGCGCACGCGCTGATCGAAGGCCGCCGCCGCGGGGTCAAGAACGTCGTGGTGACCATGTGCATTGCCGGAGGTATGGGCGCCGCCGCGTTGCTCGAGGTGGTGTGAAGTCCCCCCGGGGAGCGCCGCCGGACGCGTGGTCCAAGGGGGCGCAGCACCTTGGGCCGCGGATCAATGTTGTCGCAGAATACGCACGATTCCGACGCCGCGCCGGCGTATAGTGTGCCGTTCGCTTCTTAACCGAATCTCTGGGGGAAATACCATCATGGCGTATCGCAATCTGTCTCGTCTTCTGGTCGCGTTGGTAGCATTTGTCGCTGCGTTTGGCAGCGTTGGCGTGCACGCGCAGTCGCGTCTCGATTTTGCGGTCTTTCACCCGGAGCGAAACTTCTGGAGCGTGACTCTCAAGTGGTGGATGGGCGAGGTGGAAAAGGCGACGCAGGGCCGGGTGAAGATCGTGCCGCACTATGCCGGCTCGCTCGTGAGTCTGAACAATACGATGAAGAGCGTAAGCGACGGAGCGATACCGATGGGCGTCGTCGCCATGAGCGCAATCTCCGGCCAGATGCCCGCCGTTGGCTACATCGAGGCCATCGGCGGCATGCCGGACAACCCGGATGCGTTCGTGAAATCACAGGTTCAACTGCGCCCGGTACTCGACGCGCAGTTCCGGAAACAGGGTGTGGAATACCTGTGGTCCCAGGGCTCCGGCCCCCTCATCGTCGCGTGCCGTGACAAACACCTGTCGACCTACGATGACTGGAAGGGGCGCAAGATTCGAACCGCCGGGCGCTGGCAGGTCGAACAAATCCGCGCCCTCGGCGCGAGCCCGGTGGCCATGGATCCCGGGGAAATGTATATCGCGCTGCAGAACCGGACCCTGGATTGCGCGTTGGCGAACAACGTTCTCGCATTCGGGCTGAAACTGCACGAAGTGGCGCCGAAGATAACGGTTCTGCGCGCGCCTGTTAACCTAACCGCGTATATCATCAATTCGGCGGCCTTCGCGAAGTTTTCAGCGCAGGACCGCGCCACGACGATACGGCTGGGCGAGGAAGCCGAACGCCGCTCCGCCACCTATCTCGTGCAAGCCTCCGACGAAGCCGCAAAACGCATGACGGCGCAGCGGGCTGACATCCGCACGCTGTCGGACAAGGATTTCGTAGCGTTCAGGTCGAGCATCCGCAAGGCGTTCGCGAAGATGGATGCCGAGTCCGGGCCGGCAGGCAAGCAGATCGCCGACGTACTGCGCCGGTACTGGTAGCCGGCGGGCGCAGCGACAAGCCGGACCGATGCTGGGCGGCTGGATCGCCGGGCTGGAGCGCGTCACCGGAACGCTGAACCGGGTATTCATCCTGCTGGCGGGACTGCTGGCAGTGGTGATTTGCGCGATCATCTTCTACGACGTGCTGATGCGAAATGCGTTCGACGCCCCCACCATATGGGCGCTGGACCTGTCCCGCTTTCTGCTCGTTTATCTGTTCTTCCTTGCACTGGCGCCGGCGCTGCAGACCGGAGGCCACGTTTCGGTCGATGTCCTCCAGCAATGGGTCTCGCCACGGACATGGCGGCGCCTCCGCATCGCAGCGGTCGCCCTTACGATCGTGTTCGGTTGCATCCTGCTTTGGCAGCTGACGCGGGCGACGCTTGATGTCTTCGAAAGCAACGAGTTGTTCCCCACCGCCATTCCGTTGCGCGTGAAATATGTGTACTGGATTGGGCCGGTGGGAACCCTTGAGTTCATCCTGACGGCGATCGTGCAGTTCGGCGCGGCATGGAATGCGCCGGACCGGCAGGGCGGCAGCTAGGGATGTGACCATGGATCCCGTGCTTGGATTCGCGCTCTTTATCGGCGCGCTTCTCGCGTTTCTGGCCACCGGCACGCCGGTAGCCGTCGCAACCGGGCTGCTCGGCGTGCTCGGCGTCTTTGCATTCCTGCCGACGGCCGCGCTGACACAACTTGCGACACTCGCCTTCTCCCAGTCGGCCAATTTTGTGCTGGTGATCGTACCGCTCTACGTGCTGATGGGAGAGGCCCTCGCCGCGACGGGGATAGGCAAGGATTTATTCGTCGCGGCACGCATCTGGTTCCGCCGGATTCCTGGGACACTGGCGGTGGGCACGGTGTTCGCCTGCGCGCTGTTTGCCGCCGTATGCGGTTCCAGTCCCGTGACGGCGGCGACCATCGGATCGATGGCCGTCCCGGAGATGATCCGTCATGGCTATCACCGCAGGCTGGCGCTGGGCGTCACCGCGGCTGGCGGCACGCTCGGCATACTGATTCCGCCTTCGATTCCAATGATTCTGTACGGCATCATCACGGAAACGTCGATCGGCGCGCTGTTCATCGCGGGCATCGTGCCGGGACTCATGATGGCGGTCATGCTCTCAGCCACGGTGATGCTGATCGCATGGCGCCATCCCGAAGCGGCGCCGAAGTTCACCGGGCACGCCGGGCGCGGCGACCGGATGGTCGCGCTGAAGGGAGCCGGGCCCGTGCTGCTGCTCGCGTTCTGGGTACTCGGTTCAATCTACTTCGGGTTCGCGACGCCCACCGAGGCCGGCGCGGTCGGTGCGGCGGCGGCACTGGCGATCGCAGCGGCGCGGCGATCGCTCGGGCTGAGCGTCATGGGCAAGGTGCTGGGCGCAACCGCGCGCACGACCGCGATGTTCATTCTGCTCATCGTCTCAGGCATGTTTGCCTCGTTCGTGCTGGCACGGCTTGGGGTACCGCAGGGAATGGCAACGCTGCTCGCGGGCCTGGACGTCGCGCCGTGGGTGATCATGGTGCTCATCAATGTCACGATCCTCATACTGGGCATGTTCATGGACCCGATGAGCATCCTCGTGATCATGGTGCCCGCGTTGTATCCAAGCGTGATCGCGCTGGGCTACGACCCGGTCTGGTTCGGCGTCATGCTGACCATCAATATCGAGATCGCCGCCATAACGCCGCCCGTCGGATTCAACCTGTTCGTACTCAAGTCGGTGATCCCGAACTCCGATATGTCCGACATCATCCGCGGCTCGCTCATCTTCATCGTGCCGCTGGCGCTCGGCATCGTCGCGCTGATCGCCTTCCCCGATATCGTTCTCGGTCTTCCGAGACTGATGCTGCGTTGAGCCGAACGGAGGTTTCGAACGATCGCGAGGCGGCGGTGTTAGCATTCGCGAAACCGCATTGGCGGCAGGGGATGTCATGAGCGTCAAGAAACGGTTCGCCCTCATCGGCAAGATTGCGCGCATCACCGGCCAGATCATTGCGGTCGATGGCGGGTCAAGCGCCATATGACAGGCCGAGGATTAGAATTCGGTCTCGCCGGCTCAGGCGAGACCTGACAACGGGAAAGGATGTCCAATGATCCGAGCCGCAATCGTAGGCCTTGGCTGGTGGGGCAAGACGCTGGTCGAATCGCTGGAGGCAGGAAGCAGCGAAATGCGTTTCGTCGCGGGCGCGACGCGCACGGTCACCCAGGATGTGCAGGATTTCGCCCGGGCGCATGGTTTCGCTCTGCGCGCAAGTTACGAGGAACTTCTGGCCGATCCGAGCGTCGACGCCGTGGTGCTGGCGACGCCGCATTCGACGCACGCAGGACAGATTCTCGCCGCGGCGAAGGCAGTCAAACATGTGTTCTGCGAAAAGCCGTTGGCGCTCAGCCGGGCCGACGCCGAGGCCGCAGTCACGGCGGCGCAGCGCGCCGGGGTCACGCTCGCACTCGGCTATAACCGGCGCCTGCATCCGGCGATGACGGATCTGCGCGATCGGATCGAGTCGGGCAGTCTGGGTACCATCATGCATCTGGAAGGCACGATGTGTTTTCCCAATGCGCTGGCGCTCAAAGCCACACAATGGCGCGCTCACCGAAACGAGACGCCCTGCGGAGGGCTCACCCCGATGGGCGTTCACACGATCGACGCGTTGATCGACCTGTTCGGGGAGGTCGATGAAGTCTACTGCATGAGTTTCCGGCGCGCAGTTCAGATCGACGCCGATGACACAACCTCGATCCTGTTCCGAATGAAGGCCGGGATGTCGGCCTATCTGGGAACAATGACGGCCACCGCCGGCAACTATCGTATCCAGGTCTACGGTTCGCAGGGTTGGATCAGGATCAACGGCATGACCCATATCGCCGGCGCATCTTCCGAAGAGCGCCGCAGCCGCCTTTTCGGCGAATGCACGTTCCAGCCCATCAAGGGCCCGGCCCAGACCTGGCAGGCCGAAGCCTACGACGTGTCGCGAGCGGTGCTAGAGGCATTCGCCCGCGCAGCGCAAGGCGGGCCACCCTTCGTGATCCCGCCCGGACAGATGATCCACGGCGCCGCCGTCACCGAGGCGATCGTCAGATCGGCCGCTTCCGGCAAGGCCGAAAAGGTCCTCTAGGCAATTACGAGCTTGGAATTGACGGGTTCAGCGAAGAGTCCGGTTTTGTATACGTCTCGGTGTTCCGGACCGTTGCGCCGTTGCAACGGTCCGGAACACCGAGAACAGAGGCGCAGGATCAAAGCCCATTCGCTCAAGGTTCGTCCTGCTTAGGGCAGCGCTTAGATTTGACCGGCGCACATTTGGCAACGCAACGTCGCATCCATTCGTTCAAGGAGGCAGTCTCATGGATTTGGGCGGCAGTCTCGGCCATCTGACGTATTCGACGCTGGTACATCCCGGCGATAACTGGGATGAGATGTGGCACAGCCTCACCACGTATGTCCCGGCGGTGAAGAAGCGGGTCTGTCCGGATGCGCCGTTCGGCGTGTCGTTGCGGCTGTCCGGAAAGTCGGCTGCGCGCCTGACAGCCGACGCGGGGGAGCGCGCCAGACTGGCGAAGTTCCTCGCCGATAACGACATGTATCTCTATACGGTGAACGCTTTTCCTCACGGGCCGTTCAAGGGCCAGCGCGTCAAGGAGCAGGTGTATGAGCCGGACTGGCGCACCGATGAGCGCGCGCTGTACACGATGCGGGTCGCGGACATTCTTGCCGAGGTCGCGCCCGACGGCATTTCACCCTCGATCCAGAGCCCGCCTTGCGGTTTCAAACCACGGGTCACGGGGCCCGACGTGGTAGACGCCTACACGCGCCAGGTACTCGGCGTCGTGGCGCACCTGATCAAGCTCAGGGAGCGCACCGGGACGACGGTAACCCTCGCGCTGGAACCGGAACCGTTCTGTTTCATGGAAGTCACCGCGGAAACGGTGGCCTATTTCACCGGCCATCTGTATGCCGAGAAATCGGCCGAAGCGCTGGCGACACAGACCGGGCTGCCGGTCGCGCAGGCGCGCGCCGCATTGCGCAGGCACCTGGGCGTCGTGTACGACATCTGCCACCAGGCGGTGGAATTCGAAGACATCTCGGCGTCGCTGGCCAGCCTGGCGGCGGCCGGAATTCCCGTATTCAAGCTGCAGGAAGCCGCAGCACTTAGGGTACCGGTGGTCACCCAGGAACTCGTCGACGCATTGAGACCCTTTGCCGATACCGTGTACCTCACGCAGACCATCGAAAAACGGGACGGCCAGCTGACGCGTTACCTGAATCTCGAGGACGCATTCGAGGCCTGGAAGAAGGACCCGGGCCCACGTGAGTGGCGCACGCATTTCCACGTCCCGGTGTTCCTCGACGATCTGGGCCTGTTCAAGACCACGCGTTTTGCCATCGAAGACGCGTTGCGGTTCCACAAGGCAAATCCGGTGTCCCGCCAACTGGAAATCGAGACCTACACATGGGACGTGCTGCCCGCTCACCTGAAAACCGGCGACATCACGGAATACGTCGTGCGCGAGCTCGATTGGGTGCAGCGCCAACTGGAACGTACCTAGCCTGACAGGAGAACCCACATGAAAGTCGGATTCATCGGTTTGGGACGCATGGGTCAGGCCATGGCGACTCGCGTGCTGCAGGCAGGCCACGAGCTGATCGTCTACAACCGCACGCGCGACAAGGCCTTGCCGCTGGGCGCAGCCGGCGCGCGCATCGCGGACTCGATTGCCGCCGCCAGCGAAGGACGGGACGCCGTGATCACGATGCTTGCGGATGACGCCGCGCTCGAGGAGGTCGTACTTTGCAATGCGGGGCTGCTGCAGTCGCTGCCCCGGGGTGGAATCCACCTCGTCATGGGCACGCATGGCGTGGACACGATCCGTGCGCTGAAACAGGCCCACCAGCGCGCAAACCAGACGCTGGTAGCCGCTCCGGTGCTCGGGCGACCGGACGTCGCCGCGGCGGGCCAACTGGGTATCGTCGCGGCAGGTCCGGCCGACGCGGTGAACCGCTGCCGGCCGCTGTTCGAGGTCATCGGCCGCCGCACGTTCGACGCAGGGCTCGAACCCGAAGGCGCGACCGCCATCAAGCTCGCGAACAACTTTGCGCTTGGCTGCGCCATCGAAACGATGGGCGAGGCGTTTTCGCTGATCAGGAAATACGGCGTCGCCCCGCGAGCGCTTTACGATGTACTGACCGAGGGACTCTTTTCGGCGCCCGCCTACAAGGTCTACGGAAGGATCATCGCCGATGAAAGCTACGACCAGGCCGGATTCACGGCGCTGCTGGCGCTGAAAGACGCTGACCTGGTTCTGGCGGCGGCCGGCGTGGCGGGCGTTCCGATGCCAAGCGCAAACAATCTGCGTGACCGTCTGCTGAGCGCGATCGCGCACGGCGATGGCGACAAGGACTGGGCGGTCATGGCACGGGAACAGGCGCGCGCGAGCGGGCTTTCCTGACCGCTGGCGCGGGGCTGCGGAATCGCGCTGGCGGGCCGGCTTTGTGTCGAAACCGCCTATCCGTGCATCGCGACGACGACGCAGCAAATTGACCAGAACACGCAATATTCGTATCCGCCGATGTTCCAGAGCCACTTGCCGCCCGTGACGCGATAGACGGCAGCGCCGGCGACAGCCATGTGGATGGCGGCCACCCAGGCAATGTAGCTCGTATAGATACCGAAGATCAGACCAATCGCGAGCACTGTCTCGATGGTCATGGCGACGTACATCCAGGTCGCCGGCGGCCTGAACTTGGCCGCGACAAAAAAACCCAGCGCTTCGGGCACGAAGACCTTGGCGTAGATATGAGGGATGAAGAACGCGCCGCAAACAATGCGAAGAATATTGAACTCGTTCAACAGATTGAAATTCTCGCTGACAGGCATTTGCGCTCTCCTTCGGCCGGGGATTCGGCGCCATTTCTGCATCATTCCGGTTGCAATCGATCATGTCGGGGCGCCCGCTACGATCGGGCCGCAAGTGCCGGCCCGCCTGATCTCGGGCCCCGTGCCTTGCTCGTCCCGGCGATGGCGCGAAACATCAGGTGCGACTTTACATCGCTGTCGCCTCGCTCGGTTGGCGCACACAGCTGCGTCCGAATATAATCATTCCCTTTTCCGCGGCACGCCGGCCGCTCAGGGAAAAATTCGCCCGATACGCCCGGTCGCGCCCTAAACGAGCAAGCACCCGACGGAGCAACGCATGCCGAAAGTAAGCGACCTGACCCCCGCGGCACCCTGGCAGCAGATCGCATCGACCGCGAAGGATTGGGACCAGCTCGGCCCGACCGCACTGCTGCGCATGCTGAACCACCTGCACCTGGTGCGCGCTTTCGAGGAAATGGTGCTGGAACTGGATGGACAGGGTCTGGTTCACGGGCCTGCGCATTCGAGCATCGGCCAGGACGGAAGCGCGGTGGGCGCGATCTCGACGCTGCGCTCGACGGACCAGGTCACCGGCTCGCATCGCGGCCATCACCAGTTTCTCGCCAAATGCCTGCAGCATGTCGATCCGGCGGATTACGATCCGCGCACCTCGCCGCTCCCGCAAGCGGTGCGAACCGTCCTTTACCGCACGCTCGCCGAGATCCTCGGACTCGCCGAGGGCTATTGCAAGGGCCGCGGCGGCTCGATGCATCTGCGCTGGGTCGAGGCCGGCGCGCTAGGCACCAACGCGATCGTCGGCGGCGGCGTCCCGCCCGCCAACGGCGTCGCCTGGGCGAAAAAACGGCGCGGGAAAGGCGACGTGGTGTTCACGTTCTTCGGCGACGGCGCCGTCAACATCGGCGCCGTGCCGGAATCGATGAATCTTGCCGCGCTGTGGTCGCTGCCGATCTGCTTCTTCATCGAAAACAACCAGTATGCCGTCGCGACGACGATCGCCGAGGAGACGCGCGAGACGCGCCTCTCGTCGCGCGGCTGTGCGTACGGTGTCCCGGCGTTTCGCGTCGACGGCATGGACCCCGTCGCGGTGCGCATTGCAAGCCAGATGGCGGTCGATCTGATGCGCTCGGGTAAAGGCCCGGTCATCATCGAAGCGGATGTCTATCGTTTTTTCCATCATGGTGGCGGGCTGCTGGGCAGCGCCTTCGGCTACCGCACCAAGGAAGAAGAAACGTCCTGGCGTGCGCGCGACCCGCTCGCCCGCATCGCAACGGAAATGATCCGGCGCAAGTGGCTCGGCGAGAAGGAAGATGCCGCGTTGCGCGCCACCGCGCAGACGACCATGCGCGAGATCTCCGAACGTCTGACGGAGATGGAAGCCGGCAAGCGCCGTATCGTGCCTGCCCTGTGGCCCAGGCCCGAGTTCCGCGACGAGGGACTGCGCGGCGACCTCTCGGAGTTCGCGGGCGCGCGTTTCGAGGAACTCGAGTCCGCCTCCGGCAAGGTGGGCGAAGTGAAGTTCATCGATATCGTGTCCGCCGTGATGGGACGACGCATGGAGCAGGACGAGCGCATCTTCTGCATGGGCGAAGACATCCATCGCCTCAAGGGCGGCACCAACGGCGCGACCCGGGGCCTGGCGGCCCGTTTCCCGGACCGCATCGTCGCGACACCGATCTCCGAACAAGGCTTCGTTGGCCTGGGGGGCGGCGTCGCGATGGAGGGCACTTACAGGCCGGTGATCGAATTCATGTACGCGGATTTTTCGCTGGTCGCCGCCGATCAGGTCTTCAACCAGATCGCCAAGGCGCGCCATATGTTCGGCGGCGAGACCCGTATGCCCATCGTGGTGCGCACAAAATGCGCCATCGGCACCGGATACGGCTCACAGCACTCGATGGATCCGGCGGGCATGTATGCGATGTGGCCCGGCTGGCGCATCGTCGCGCCTTCGACGCCGTTCGACTACGTCGGCCTGATGAACAGCGCACTGCTGTGCGAAGACCCGGTTCTCGTGATCGAGCACGTTGCCCTGTACAACGCCGGCGGCCCCGGGCCGCTGGAGGACTTCGACTACTACATACCGCTGGGCAGGGCAAAAGTGGTGCGCCCAGGTACGCTGTTCACCGTGCTCGCGTATTCCGCGATGACGTCGCTGGCCGTGCAGGCCGCCAACGAAATGGGCATAGACGCCGAGGTAATAGACCTGCGCTCACTCGATCGCGCGGGGCTGGACTGGGAGACGATAGGGGCGAGCGTGAAAAAGACCAACAATATCGTCATGCTCGAGCAGGGCCCGCTCACGGCCTCGTACGGCGCCATGGTCACCGACGAATTGCAGCGACGCTTCTTCGACTATCTGGACCAGCCGGTGAAGCGCATCCATGGCGGCGAATCCTCGCCCAGCGTCTCGAAGGTGCTCGAGCGCGCGGCATTCGTCGGCATCGAGGAGATTCGCGCCGGATACGCGCAGGTGCTCGCCGATTCGGGCCGCTCCCTGTCGCTGGTCAAAGCGGCTTGACGGGGTGATGACCATGACGCCCCCCACCCACGGCCTGCCCGGCCTGCGCGGCACCGATCACATCGGCTTCACGGTGCCCAATCTTGAAGAAGCCGTGGATTTCTTCGTCAACGTCATCGGGTGCGAGCCCTTCCATTATCTCGGACCGTTCCAATCCGATGGCGACTGGATGCAAACACACCTCAACGTGCATCCCCGCGCCGTGATGAAGAAGCTGCGCTTCCTGCGTTGCCGAAACGGCGCCAGCTTCGAGATCTTCGAATACGAATCGCCCGACCAGAGCCGACAGCAGCCCAAGAACAGCGATATCGGCGGACACCACATCGCCTTTTACGTGGACGATATCGACGCCAGCATCGCTTACCTGAAACGAAAGGGCGTACGCGTCCTCGGCGAACCCACGGTGCGCGACACCGGCCCGCACGCGGGCCAGACCTGGATCTATTTCCTGACGCCATGGGGCATGCAGCTGGAGCTGGTCAGCTATCCCAATGGCAAAGGCTACGAAAAGGAAACCACAGCGAGGCTGTGGCACCCCGCAATCAGAAGCTACGATTATTAAGGAGTCAGTGTGGCTATTGAAATCCTGATGCCGACGGTGGCACCGTCCATGACCGAGGGAAATATCGTCCGCTGGGCCAAGAAAGAGGGCGATCAGGTCAAGCAAGGCGAGGTTTTGCTGGAGGTCGAAACCGACAAGGCGGTGGTCGAAGTCGAAGCTCAGCAAGAAGGCGTGCTAGGCAAGATACTCGTCGCCGAAGGCACGAACGGCGTGAAAGTGGACACCCCGATAGCGCTGCTCGCGGGCGCCGGGGAAGATCTCAAAGCGCTGTCGGCAGCGACACCGATTGCTGCTGCCGCGGCCAGCTCGTCCGCGCCTGCTGCCGCGAGCGCGCCCGGGATCGCGTCCGCCCCGGTGCAGCCCCCGGGCGGACGCGTGTTCGCAAGCCCGCTGGCGCGCCGCATCGCGAAGGAACGCAACATCGACCTGGCACGCGTTTCCGGCTCAGGCCCGAACGGTCGCGTGCTCAAGGCCGATGTGGAAGCGGCCACGGCTGCCGCGCCCGCATCCGGTGCTGCCTACGAGGACGTTGCTCATTCCAACACGCGCCGTGTGATCGCCCAGCGGCTGTCTGAAGCCAAGCGCTCGATACCGCACTTCTACTTGACCATCGACTGCGATGTCGATGCCCTGCTCGATGCGCGCAGGCAGGCCAATGAAATGATCGACGGCGTCAAGCTCTCGGTAAACGATCTGGTCATCAAGGCTGTCGCGCTCGCGCTTCGCAAGGTGCCGGCGGCAAACGCGGCGTGGACCGATTCCGCGATCCGGCGCTTCCGCGATGTCGACGTGGCCGTTGCCGTCGCCGCCCCCAGCGGCCTGATCACACCGGTGGTGCGCAACGCGGATCGGAAGAGCCTGCGCGAGATCTCCGCGGAAATGAAGGGACTGGCCGCGCGCGCGCAGGAAAACCGACTGCGCCCCGACGAGTATCAAGGGGGCGGTTTCACCGTTTCCAACCTGGGCATGTACGGCATCCGTGAATTCTCGGCAATCATCAACCCGCCGCAGGCCTGCATCCTCGCTGTCGGGGCAAGCGAACAGCGAGCGGTCGTGCGCAACGGGGCGCTCGCCGTCGCAACGATGATGACCTGCACGCTGTCGGTGGATCACCGCGCCGTGGATGGCGCTCTGGGCGCGGAGTTCCTCGCCGCATTCAAGAAGTTGATCGAATCGCCGATCGCCCTGTTCCTGTAGGCCGTTCATGGCCGAATCCTTTGATCTGGTAGTGATCGGTGGCGGCCCGGGCGGCTACGTGGCCGCCATCCGTGCGGCGCAGTTGGGCCTCAAGACCGCGGTGATCGAACGCGAGCACCTTGGCGGAATCTGCTTGAACTGGGGCTGCATTCCCACCAAGGCGCTGTTGCGCTCGGCGGAGGTGTATCACCTGATGCAGCAGGCCGGCGCGTTCGGACTGTCGGCCTCAGCCGTCTCATACGATCTGCCGGCGGTAGTCAAGCGCTCGCGCGCCGCTGCGGCGCAGCTTCAGTCGGGAGTCAAGCACCTGCTGCGCAAGAACAGGGTCAGCGTCCACGAAGGCCACGGACGGCTTGCGGGGCGCGACAAGGTCGCCATCCTGAAGGAAGACAGGCCGGTCGGCGAACTGCTCGCGAAGCACATTATTCTGGCAACCGGTGCCCGGCCGCGCGTGCTGCCTGGCCTGGAGCCCGACGGCAAGCAGATCTGGACCTACAAGGAAGCGATGGTCCCGGAGGCAATGCCGAAATCGCTGCTGGTGGTCGGGTCAGGGGCGATCGGCATGGAATTCGCGAGCTTCTACCGGACCCTCGGCGCCGAAGTGACCGTGGTCGAAGTGCTCGAGCGCGTTCTGCCCCAGGAGGACCCGGAAATCTCGGCGCTGGCGCGAAAGGCGTTCGAGCGCCAGGGCATGAAACTCATGACCGGGGCTACGGTAAAGGCGCTGTCGAAAGCAGTGACCGGGGTCACCGCGACAGTCACTTCAGCCGCGGGCGATACGAAGATCACCGCCGAGCGGGTCATCCTTGCGGTAGGGATCAGTCCGAACACCGAGAACCTGGGTCTGGAAGGGACCGGCGTCAAGCTCGACCGCGGCCATGTTGCGGTCGGACCCTGGCTCGAAACCGGCGAGCCCGGTGTCTATGCGATCGGCGATCTGACCGGCGCGCCGTGGCTCGCGCACAAGGCGAGCCACGAAG
>MEQX01000056.1:20972-48396 GCA_001770415.1 Betaproteobacteria bacterium RIFCSPLOWO2_02_FULL_63_19
TGCCATCCGCAAGTCGCCAGCATCGGCCTCACGGAACAAAGGGCGATCGAACTGGGGCACAAGGTCAAGGTCGGACGATTCCCGCTCATCGGCAACGGCAAAGCGATCGCGCTCGGGGATACCGAGGGTCTGATCAAGACCGTATTCGATGCCGGCACCGGCGCGCTGCTGGGCGCGCACATGATCGGTCCCGAAGTCACTGAGATGATCCAGGGATACGGTATCGCACAGACGCTGGAGACCACCGAAGCCGAACTCATGCAAACGGTTTTTGCGCACCCGACGCTGTCCGAGGCGATGCACGAATCGGTGCTGGAGGCCTTCGGCCGTGCGATTCACATCTGACGGAGGCCGGACGCGAAGGCCGGCCCCGGACGCATCGGCAGCGGTCCCCACGGAGGAAGAATAACGATGACCGGCATCGAGCCGCTTGCCTATTTCGCGGTACGGCTGCTTACCTGCACCAGCTGGATTTCTTCCGGACTGGAAGCATTGCTGCGCTTCGAGCACACGAGCATGGTGATGGCGCGCAAGGGAATTCCGCGGTCCGGCCTGGTGTTGCCTTTCGTGCTGATCATGGAGTTCGCCGGGTCCGCGCTGGTGCTTGCCGATCTTTACGTATGGGCAGTGAGCCTGGTCTGGATCGCGTTCCTCATCCTTGCGACCTACTACTACCATCGGCGGTGGTTTACCCCGGAGCGCGAATTCGACCAATTCCAGTATGTCCAGTTCTGGAAGAACGTGTCCATGATCGGCGGCCTGGTGGCTCTTATCCTGCTCGACCCAAGCCGGCCGGAGTGGCTGCTGCGCGGCTGAAACGATCAGACCCGGACGCCGTCATCGCGCGGCTCGCCATCGTCACGGCGAGCGCAGATACGCTTCGGCAGAAGACGGTACCAGACATCCCGCGACCACGATGAGCGCTCGATTAACTGGTAGGATTTCCCGATAAGCGTTGCGCACCGGAGGACCCATGAAAGGCAATGACAAAGTGATTCAGTTTCTGAATACGGTACTGACCAATGAAATGACGGCGATCAACCAGTATTTCCTGCATGCAAAAATATTCAAGAACTGGGGCCTGGAAAAGCTCGCTGCCCATGAGTACAAGGAATCGCTCGAGGAAATGAAGCACGCCGACAAGCTCATGGAGAGGATCCTGTTCCTCGAGAGCCAACCCAAGATCCAAATGAAGAAATTGATGGTGGGCCGCTCCACCCAGGAAGTGCTGGCGTGCGACCTGAAGCTGGAACTGGCCGGCCACCCCGATCTCAAGGAAGCGATTGCCTATTGCGAAAAGGTCGGCGATTTCGTCAGCCGCGACTTGTTCCAGTCCATCATCGAAGCAGAAGAAGAGCACATCGACTGGCTGGAAACGCAACTCGCGCTGATCGAGAAGGTCGGGCAGCAGAACTATATGCAGTCGAATATCTCCTGAACGGCAAGCAGGCGGTGCGTTCCAACCGCACCGCCCGCCGATGCACCGCTTGCCGAGGGAACGATCTGACTACTTGAAAATCGCTTCCCCCGCGCCCTGCAACGGTCCGAGCGGATTGTTGCTCTCCTCGAGCTCGTGAATGACGGGCTGCCCACCGATCAGCTTATAGACAACCACGTCGTCGATGATCAGCAGCACTGCATTGAAGCGCCAGCCGACGATCTCGGTCTTGCGCCTGAAATTCAAGATGTCGGCCCAGAAATTGCCGTACCGGTTGCGCCGGATGGCTCGATGGTCGACCTCGTAGCCCTGGCAATGAGTAGCGGCGCTCACGCACTCCTGCACGCCGGCGTCGAGCGCGGACGCGTCGATCGACGGGTTCGGGATGAAGCGCCGCAGCACGTCCGAGTAGTTCAGGATCGTGATGTTCGGGTTCGCCGCCGGATCCAGCTTGAGTCGCCTCAGGTCGGCCACCGTGGTCTGGTGCGGAACGATCTGGCCGAACGCGTGCTGCGCTCCCTCGAAGCTCTGCCACGGGCTGTCCGTGAGCGACTCAGACTTCGGCAGCAGCGAACTGCAGCCGGCCAACGCGAAGATCGTCATCGCCACGACGACACATCGCCACCGGAACGCCGACGCGCCACTGGCATTGCACAGACACCCCGCATGGATCATGCCACCGTCACCCCCCGCGCGAAGCGCTCCCTGTCGCATCGCTTCGCATTCCAATATCGAAAGCCTATGTCAGCGGTGCCGCGAGCCTCTTGACGCGGATCAACCGCGCGGACCAGATGCGCCGTTGACGAACATGATGCAGTGCCGCTTGCTGCTCTCCGGTACCGTTCCCGGCAGTTCTCAAAATCGCTCCACCCAAGGGCGCAGATCGACTTCAAACGTCCAGGCATCGCGCGGCTGACAGTGCAAGTCCCAGTAGGCCTTCGCGATGTGCTCCGGTTTCAGTGCGCCGTGCTCCGGCAGTTGCGCCATCCGCTCGGGGTAATGTTCACGCATGCGCGGACTGTCTATCACCCCGTCGATGATCACCGAGGCGACGTGAATTCCCTTGGATCCGAGCTCTCGCGCCATGCTCTGCGCAAGCTGGCGCAATGCGCCTTTGGCCGACGCGAAAGCGGCGAAATGCGACGACCCGCGCAGCGACGCGGTGGCACCGGTGAAAATCAGCGTGCCCTGTCCCCGCGGCACCATGTGGCGCGCGGCTTCGCGCCCGACCAGAAACCCCGCATAGCAGGACAGGCGCCATATGCTCTCGAAGGTCTGCGCCGGCGTGTCGAGTATCGAATTGCGATAGTTGGCACCCGCGTTGAACACGACGATCGCGATCGGTCCCAGTTCGTTTTCCACGTCTTCGAACAGTTTCGACACCGCCGTTTCTTCGCGCAGGTCGGCGACATAGGCGATACCCCGCCCGCCGGCGCCTTCGATTTCCTCGGCGATGCGCGTCAGGCGTTCAGCATTGCGCGCGACCATCACTGCCGCATAGCCTTCCCGCGCGAAACGGCGCGCGATAGCCCCTCCCAAGCCGTCGCCGACGCCGGCGATCAGTGCGACTTTCGGATTCGATGTCATGCGGCCTCCTCCGTGAGCGATGTTGCAACGGAAACGTCGGCACGTCGGCGGCATTCGCGGCCGGTCGCATCCCCGCTTCGCGGGGCCCCTGCTCCCTGCTCATGCCGCCGCCTCCAAGTTCGGAGTCTGCGCTCAGCGGCGCTGATACTGCGTGGCGCCGAACAGGTTCTCGCGCCACTTCGGATCGTCGGGCGGCGGGCGTTTCACGTCGGCCAGCACCGCGAGGCCGCGCTTCACGGCCGGGCGCTCGTTTATCGCGTCGAACCAGCGCTTCACATTCGGATACTGCGCCATGTTCACGCCCTGTTTCTTGTTTGAGCGCAGCCACGGCATGATCGCGATATCGGCTATCGTGTATTCGGCGCAGGCGACGAATTCGCTCTCGCCCAGGCGCCGGTCGAGCACGCCATAGAGCCGGTTCGCTTCGTTCGTGTAGCGGTTTATGGCGTAGCTGATCTTCTCGGGCGCATAGGACAGAAAATGGTGGGCCTGGCCGAGCATCGGACCGATCGAGCCCATCTGGAACATCAGCCATTGCAGCGTCGACCATCTGTGACGCGGATTCTCGGGCAGAAACCGGCCGCTCTTCGAGGCGAGATAGACCAGTATCGCGCCCGACTCGAACAGCGGCATCGATGCGGAGTTGCGGGCAGTTTCGCCGGACGGCCCTTCGGAATCCACGATCGCCGGGATCCGATTGTTCGGACTGATCCAGAGAAATTCGGGTTTGAACTGGTCGCCGTTGCCGATGTCCACCGGGTGCACGCGGTAAGGCAGGCCGGTCTCCTCCAGCATGATGTGGACTTTGTGGCCGTTTGGCGTCGGCCAGGTATAGAGCTCGATCATTACACGTTCCCCCCGCCAGCAGTTCGTTTCAAGACGACGATAGACGTCGTTCCGCATCTTTCCAAGAACCGCGCAGCCCGAACCGTTGCGTTCCGCTGGGCTGACGTTCTGTCCGGGCCCGCACGCTGCCGCCGCGAACTCATGTTGCGACCGGTTCAAGGGTCTCCAGAATCGGGGGCAGCGGCGTGTCGAGCGCCGCACAGATGGCACGCATCAGTTCCGCCTCGGCAACCGAAAGTTTGTCGTCCATCATGATAACCGCGAGGCAGGCCTTGATGACGGTGGGTTTGGCAAGCGGAGCGAGCAGCTCCAGCTCCTTGAGCGCCGCCTCCACGAGCCCCACGTCCAACTGCGTGGGCCGGCGCAGCGCTTGTCCCGAAATCCCGAGCCGCCTCATGGCACCGCCGAATGAATCCGGCGGGGTGCGGCCGGCATGAATGAGCAGCGACACGATGATCGCGATTTCGTTCGATACCGACGTCACCGTCCTGTGCCTGGCCCGCCGGGCACCGCGGACCCGGCCGCCGAATTGATGCCGGCAGATCGTGACCAGCACGAATTCGGAAACGCTCACGCGGCGGTCGGCCTCGATCAGATCTTTGAGCAGCTGCAGCAGCCGGTCGCGCTCGGGCCGCTCGAGTTCCCGCAGCGTGGGAATGGCCAGTTCGAGCACCGGCAAGCGAGCGCGGGCGCCCAGCGGCTTGAGCGCCCGCTCGAGCGCCAGCGCCTGCGCGGCGATCGCATCGCCCTCGGTCTCTCGGATCATGGCCGCCTGCCGGTCGCGCGTCTCGCCCCCGGCCGCCACCAGTAACCCCAGCAGTGCGCAGCGTGCACCATCGGCGGAGCCCATCGCCTCGCGCATCGCCTCCGGCAGCGAGTCGAGCATCCGCCTCGCGTAGTCGATATGCCCGGTGGTTGGACTGCCAACGCTCGCCAGGACCGCAGCAGCGGTTGTCGTGACCGTCTCATCGCCGGCCCGCCGTCCCCAGTCCATTGCCGATGGCCCCGGCCGCGCCGCGTCGACCGCAGCCACTGCCGCGGCTTCCGGCGCGCCCGCCGCGCCGCCGAGTCCTTGCCCCGAGGCTTCTGAACCTGCACTCATTGCAGCGCGGGCCCGGCTGCGAAGGAACAGCAGTGCCCGGTTGCCCAGCACGCGCCTGATGCGGTCTTCTATCGGCGGATGGGTTTCGAACAGACCGAAGATGGTCCGCGCGACCGACGCTCCAAAATACATGTGACTCAGTTCCTCGGCGTAGCGGTTGGAGATCACGCCCGAGGTCTGGCCGATTTCATAGAGGGCGCCTGCGATGCCCTCGGGGTTGCGCGTGAACTGCACCGATGCCGCATCGGCCAGATATTCCCGCTGCCTGGATACCGCGGCCTTGATGAGTTGCCCGAAGAACACCCCGACAGCTCCAAGCAGCCACAGTGCCAGGCCCGCGGCGAAAAGTCTGACGTCGCCGCGGCGATTCGTAACGAAACGTCCCCCGCCGCCGCTGCCACGGCCCATATTCATCAGAAACTTGCCGATCGATCCGATCAGCACGATGCCCGCGATCACTCCGATCAGGCGGACATTGAGGCGCATGTCGCCGTTCAGGATATGGCTGAATTCGTGCCCGATCACGCCCTGCAGCTGGTCCCGGTCCAGGTGCTCGAGTGCACCGCGCGTGACCGTGACGGCGGCTTCATTGGGCGAAAACCCGGCTGCAAACGCATTGATCCCGCGTTCCCCGTCCATGACGAACACCGCAGGCACCGTGATGCCGGACGCGATCGCCATTTCCTCCACGATGTTCAACAGACGCCGCTCCAGGGGATCCTGCGAGTCGCGCTTTAACCAGCGCGCACCGACCATCCTCGCCACGGCCACGCCGCCCTTGGAAAGCTGCATGATCCGATACAGGGTTCCTCCAACAATCACGGCCAGCGCCGCAAGAGTGCCGCCCCAGTAGACCGGCGCCGGAACCTGGCCGAGCAGGCTCGCGCGCCTCGACAGCATCGTGTCTTTGGACACAGCCAACCACGCGGCGGCGGCGAGGAGATCGACGGCGAGCACGATCGCCACGACCGCAAGCACGAACAGGAATACCATCAGCGTCGTGTTGCGCCGCGCCTGATCCTGTTGCGCGAAGAAATCCATTGCGCCTGCCCTTCAGCTCCCGTTGGCGCGATGCTCCAGCACCCAGCCGGCACGTCAGCTGAACGAGACCTTGGGCGCCTTGCGTTCTTCCGGAGCATCGATGACTTCGAGCTGCCTGGCCGGCAGAAAATGGAACATACCGACAAGAACGTTCTGCGGGAAACTCTCGATTCCGGTGTTGTATTCCATCACCGCGTCGTTGAACGCCTGGCGCGCGAAGGCGATCTTGTTCTCGGTGCTGGTGATCTCCTCGGTGAGCTGCATCATGTTCTGGTTCGCCTTCAGATCCGGATAGGACTCCACCAGCGCAAACAGCCGTCCCAGCGCCCCGGACAACCCGGCCTCGGCGGCACCGAGCTTGAGCATTGCCTCGGCATCGGCCGGGTTGGCCGCTGCCTTCTGGTTTGCATTCACCGCGCCGCTGCGTGCGGCGATCACCGCCTCCAGCGTCTGGCGTTCGTGTGCCATATAACCCTTCGCAGTCTCGACCAGGTTCGGAATCAGGTCATAACGCCGCTTCAGCTGCACGTCGATTTGCGCGAACGCATTCTTGAACCGGTTGCGCAATGCGACGAGGCCGTTGTAGAGCGTTACCATCCAGATCAGGAATCCGGCGACGAGCGCAATGAATATCCAGAAAGCCGTGCTCATGATGATCTCCCTTGTATGCCAAACCTACGAGTCCGCAAGCAGACGAACCGCCTCGCTTTCGGCCGAAACCCGTCCGGCCGTTCAGTTGGCCGCCTTGCGGCAATTCGAATAGGTCGTCGTGCCCGCTTCGTCGAGCGATACCATATCCCCGGTCGATTGCAGCGTCGTGACCCCATTCGTATAGCGCGCGCCCGCCGTCGAGGGTGCCGGATCGAGCCTGAATTCGCGCTCCATGAACACGATCATTGCCGCGCCGGGGTTCGAGAGATAGCGCACCACGAGACGCCTATCGCTGTCGCAGACATAAACGGTCGCGTCTGCCGGCACCACCCTCGAGCGTTCGACGGGATCGCTCCACGGATTCAGGCTGTCGACGCCAAAACTGCTGCAGCCTGCAAGCGATGCCGCCAGCACCGCGCCGGCCCCGAGACTCACCCGTTTCATGGAATTCATGCGCGCGATTATAGTGCCTCCCGGCATTGCGGACCGAGCGGCATGGTCGCGCGCCATCGAGGCGTCGATCATGTTCTAGACGCTTGTTTTCGCCTCCCGATCGCTGACGGTCGCACTCACGTGCTGAATGTCAACCGGCCCTAGCCAGGACGCCGGCTGCTCAGGGCGTCATGCCCGCCCTTCGGCACAGATATTCCCAGGCTCGATCGAAACCCTTCAGCGAAGCGGCACCGGCCTGTTTGGCCCGAATCTCGCCGGGGGTCAGGTAGCAAATCTCCCCGAGCGTCATTGCTGCGAGGATTGCACACGCATTGACCTTCAGCGATATCGACGTCTGAACCGCATCTGAAATCGTGGTGCCGGTCACCGCGCATCCGTGCCCGCGCATCAGCGTCGCCTTGTTGTCTTTCAGCACGCTGACCAGATCGCGGCCCTGCTCCATCGTGGTCACCAGCATGTCCGTATCGCCAAACTTGTCCCTGATCTCCCACACCGGCACCTCATCCCCGATGCGACGGGCGTTATGCACCGCAGGACGCATGGGCGTGCGCGTGATGGCAAACGGCAGCACGTCGTGGCAATGATTGTGGACCACGGACATGACTTCGGGGCGCGCCTCGTAAATCGATCCGTGTATCGGGCGTTCGATGTAGATCGGGCGGCCGTCGTCCTTCACCGGCGTGCCATCCAGTTCAAACTCCATGATGTCTTCCGGTTCGACCAGGCCCGGACTGCGCGCCCACGAAAGCAGATATCGCCGCGGATTGTGCGGATGGCGCGCACTGATGTGCCCCATTGCGTCGACGATGCCTTCATTGGCAAGGATTCGGTTTCCGGCAGCCAGATTTCTGATAACGGTTTGCAGATCGTCCATTGCGGTTTTTCCCCAGTTAAGCAATCAGATCTCGGTTCACAATACTGCGAGTCTTCCAGACTGCCGGCGCATCGAACGCATCAGTCCGCGCCCGGTGCGTCGCGCCGGCAATCGGCAAAGTGTGTTGGTTCGCATCCGTCACTGTGCCACGTTTCTGCGCGCTGCATCGCGCCACGAAACAAGGCCGCCCGATGCCATCATCAGCGCGTTTCCCCAGAACACCGGGTACAACCCAAAGGCCAGTCCGATCGACCCGAACGCCAGCGGGCCAACCACTCGCGCAAGGTGATTGGCGGTCTGACGCAGTCCCAGGGCTTCGCCCGACCGCCCTGCCGGCGACTGCCTATAAGTCATCATCATGGTTATCGGCTGCCCGCAACCCATACCCAGTCCGAACAGGAAGGCGATCACCGAAAGCGCGACCGCGCTCGTGAACAACGGTATGACCACGAAGCTGACGGCCCCGATATGGAACGCGTATGAGAGCACCCTCTCCTCGCTGGAACGCGCGATCAGCCACGGCATGATCAAACGCGCGACCAGCGATGATGCGGCGAACATCGAAAGTATCACGCCTATTTCTGACGCGGAAAGTCTTATCTGGTAGGCGTAGACGGGCAGATAGAACTGAAAAAGGTCTACGCCCAATATGACCAGACTGCTGGTGATGAGCACCCGGCGTACGCCGGGGGAGGCCAGGATGCCGCCGGTGCTCCTGGCAGCACCGGCGCGCCGCTTGCCTCGCGGCAGGACACCGCCCCGGGCGCCAAGCAGCGGTACCGGCACGAGCGCAATCAGCGCGAGGATAAGGCACGCCATTTCGAACCCCAGATGGTCAATCGAAAAACCGGAAATCATCGGCCCGATAAAGCTGGAAAAGGCCGCGACGATCGTGAAATTGCCGAAGTGCCTCGCATGCTCTCCCGGTTTGCCGAGTATTCCCACCAGGTTCTGCGCCGAAACGTTATAGAAGGAGAAGCCCAGCCCCAGCATCCCTGCAGCCACGTAAAGTGCCGGCAAGGTGGGCGAAAAGAACGGCACCATCAGACCGCAACTGCTGCCGGCCGCGGCGGCCATCAGCAACCAGCGCGAGCCAAAGCGATCGGCCAATTGGCCGGCGATCCACGAAAACGTCATTGGAAAGACGGAGAAAGTGGCCGAAAGCGCACCAACGGCGAACGGATTCGCGCCGAGGCGCAGCGCATCGAGGGCCAGCAGCACCCGACCGGCTTGCGAAGAGATAAAGAAGATGAACGACAGCGCGAAGGCGAAATTGATCGGGCTGATTTTCATGCCGGAAATGCGCAGCGCGGCGTGAACGCGGTGAACGCGCGCCGCACAACACCGATATTCGCGAAACCCATGCTAAGAGTGTTTGAGGAATACATTTCAACGACAACGGCGGGAATGTATCCCCGCTCTTGCCGCGCTCCGATCCGGTTTCGACCGTTGCCCATTCAAGCACGCTCCGATCAGCAGTCCGGCCGGCCTTCCGGCGGCGCCGGGCGCGGGACAAACCCGAAACGTGCCGGCAGTTCCTGCGCGCGGATACCCTCGACCGTCAATTCGGCTCCACCCAGTCGTACCCTGACGCGATGCCCTGCCGCCAGCGGCTCGATGAGTTCGCCGAAATCAATGCGCGTTCCCGCAAGATCGCTGAAACCTTCGGTCAGCGCTTCAAGGTCGCGGTCGAGCACGACGCCCGGCCCCGGCGCACACACGACAATGACACCGCCCCGGTCATCGATATAGGCGTGCTTCGGCGGTCCCGCTGTTGCACCCGTGTGCGCAACGAATTCCTGCGCCGGCGAATCGAATCGGTAGATCCATGGCGTGTATTCCAACGCCACGTATACGCGCTGCGGCCCATTCTGGAAGAAATAGCGGCCTTCGCTGTCACACGCGTAATTGCGGCCTATGAATTCGTTCATCGCGGGATTGACGACGCGCTCGAAACGCGGCGCGACGCCCTGCCCACCCGGGGCGGTCTTCGCGGCGGCATCCTTCTTTGGATCCGGCTGTCGAATCAACCACTGCCCGCGCCGGTCCAGGCGCAACCACCCGTAGACCGCGGGTACGTTCGGCCACTTGAGCATGGAGCGCAGAACCATCTCGTCCATCTATCGACCCTTTTGTTATGCTTTCATCCGCAGCCGGACCATCGGAGAATCCATGAAACGAGAGGATTTTACTTTCCTTCACACCTTGCGCGTGCGCTGGGCAGAGGTCGACCGGCAGGACGTTGTATTCAACGGCAACTATTTCCTCTATTTCGACGTGGCGGTCGCGGAATACTGGCGCGCCATCGGAGTCCCCTACCCCGAAGGATACGTCGATGCGTACGGTACCGATGTCTACGCCGTCAAGGCGAGCGCGGATTACCACGGTTCGGCAACCTACGACGATCTGCTGGACATCGGCTGTCGAGTCGGGCGCATCGGCCGCTCCTCGCTGCAGTTCGTGATGGGAATCTGGCGCGGCGCGGAACATATTACGAGCGGCGAACTGGTCTACGTCAATGCCGATCCCAGGACTCGCAAGTCGGCGCCGTGGGCGGTCGCCTTCCGAAAGGCGATACTGGAGTTTGAGCGCGTAGCCCCCGAAACCGGCGCGGGCAGGCCGTAATTCGCCCGTGCGTGAGCACAAAACGGCGCAGCGGCCCATTGACCTATAATGGCGGCGGTCCGCCGTCGATGCGGCCCTGAAGGCCGGTGCTGATTCCAGCGCCTTCCTGAAAGTTCGTTTCCGATCAGACCCACAGCAGTGATCACCATCGATGACCACGATCAAGTACTACTGGGAAGATTTCACCCCCGGCTGGGAATACGAGTCGCCCCCGCGAACGCTCTCGGCGCGGCAGATCACCGCATTCGCGCGCGAGTACGATCCGCAGAGCTACCACACCGATGAGGAAGCGGCGAAGTCTTCGCCTTTCGGCGGACTGATCGCGAGCGGCTGGCAAACCTGCAGCATCGCGATGCGGCTCATGTGCGACGGCTACCTGCTCCAGACCTCCTGCATCGGCTCGCCGGGGCTCGATGAACTGCGCTGGTTCAGGCCGGTTCGGCCCGGCGATGCAGTGCGGCTGCACACCACCGTGCTCGAGCAGACCCGTTCTTTGAAGGATGCGAGCCGGGGCTCGGTGAAGTTCCGCTGGGATGTGCTCAACCAGAAGGACGAGGTCGTGTGCTCGATGACCGGCAGACAGTATTACGTGCGGCGCACGCCGGCACAGTGAGCCGCGGCGACGCTCAGGCGCCGGCGGCCGGAAAAGACCCGCCTCCCGGCAGCCCCGCAGAGCCCATGCCGCGCAGGTATTACTTCGAGGATTTCACCGTCGGCGATGTTTGGGAGATGCAAAGCCCGGTCATCACCAAGGAGGAGATCGTCGATTTCGCATCGCGTTTCGACCCCCAGTACTTCCACGTCGACGAGGAAGCCGCGCGGCATTCGACCTATGGGGGACTGATCGCCAGCGGCTGGCACACAGTGAGCATCTGCATGCGCTTGATCTGCGACCGCTACCTGCTGGACGCGATGAGCATGGGCTCGCCCGGCGTGAGCGAGTTGCGCTGGCTGCGGCCCGTGCGCCCGGGAGACAGTCTGCGGCTCAGGATCACCGTGACCGAGGCGAAAATCTCGCGCTCCAGGCCGGACCGCGGAACCGTCGCGCACCTGTGGGAAGCATTCAACCAAGACGCGGAACTGGTCATGACGATGCAGGGAGAAGGAATCCTCGCCCGCCGAAATCGCAGCCCGTGATCCGAGAGCACAAGACCCACGTACTCACCAAGAGGGAGGAACTCGACACGCTCGACCTCCAGGACAAAGTTGCGATCGTGGTGGACGTGCTATTCGCGACATCGACCATGGTCAGCGCATTGGCCCGTGGCGCGACGTCGGTGATTCCGGCTCTCGACGGACCCGCCGCAGCGCGCCGGCGCGCTGCCGCTCTAATGCTTGTCCACGTAGCCGAACACGCCCATCAGAACGCGTACGACCGCGTACGCTGTCCAGACGGCCAGGCGCGTCGACACGGGCCTGCGGGGCCAGCGTGTCTTCTGAACCACCCGTGAGCCGATTTCGAACGCCTGCTGCAGAGTCGCCCGCAGCTCGCCGGCGAAACCGCGATCGAGCACTACCACATTCGCCTCGCGCGCGAGGGTCAGGCTGAACGGATCGATGTTCGACGAACCCACGGTGCTCCAGTGACCGTCGACCACCGCAACCTTGGCGTGCAAGAAACTCCTGTGGTATTCGTGAATCTCGACGCCCGCGTCGAGCAGCGTGCCGTAAAGCGCGCGCGAGGCGTAGTGCAGCAGCAGGTATTCGACCCTTCCCTGAAGCAGCAGCGCGACGCGCACACCCCGGCGCGCCGCATCGACCAGCGCATGGCGGAAGCGCTTTCCTGGAAGAAAATACGCGTTGGCGATGATGATTTCCTCGCGCGCACCGCGGATCGCGTCGAGGTAAGCGTCCTCTATGTCCGAGCGGTGCCGGACGTTGTCGCGCACCACCAGCGCCGCCCGCTGCTTGCCTTTGCGCGCGTAGTCGCGTTCAAGCTTCAGGCGCACACGCCAGCGCCGTTGCAGACTCATCCAGGCCACCCTCCTCCACAGCCGTTCGACGTGCTCCTGCATCTGCGCCACCAGCGGCCCCTCCACCCTCACGGCGAAATCAAAGCGAGGCGGCATGTGGCCCGGCGTATGCATGTCGTCGATGACGTTGATGCCGCCGACAAAGCCCACGCGCGCATCGGCCACCGCCATCTTGCGGTGCATGCGCCGCAGCCGCCGGCGGCGAAAATGGAACCACTGCACCTGGGGTCTGAAGACCAGGAATCTCACCCCTGCGGCAAGCAGCTGGTATCCGAGATCTTCAGGCATCAGATCGCGGGAACCGAAGCCGTCAACGAGCACATGCACCGCGACGCCGCGTCCTGCGGCGTCAACCAGCGCATCGGTAATGCGCCGCGCGCTGTCGTCATCGGCAAGAATGTAGGTCTCCAGGAAGACCTCCCGCCGCGCGCCGCGAATCGCCGCCTCCAGCGCGGGGAAATACTCGATGCCGTTGCGCAGCAGCGTCAGCCGGTTGCCCTCGGTGTAATCCGGGATCATTCGAACCGCAGGCGTGCCGACAGTGCCGCGTGGTCGGAGATGCGCGACCACGGAAAGCCGTGGTGCACCTCGGCGTGCTGTACGAAGAAACCGCGCACGTAAATTCGGTCCAGTCGCAGCACGGGGAAAGCGCTCGGGAAGCTTCGCGCGGGCTTGCCGCGCTGGTCGCGGAAGGCTTCCCTCAGTTCGAGGGATTCAGCGAGCCGATTGCCGATCATGTTTCGCCAGTCGTTGAAGTCTCCGGCGATGATAGCAGGCGCGCCGTGCGGAACCAGCCGGCGCATCCTCTCGATCAGCGCCCCGATCTGCCGCCGACGTCCGCGCTCGTTCAGCGCCAGATGAACGCATACGCAGTGCAGGCTCTGGGCCAGGCCAGGCACGTCAATCTTGCAGTGCAGCAGCCCGCGCCGCTCGAACATGTGCGTCGAGACATCCTCGTTTTCGGCGCTGATGATCGGATAGCGCGACAGAATCGCGTTGCCGTGATGGCCGTGGTCGTAGACGACATTGCGGCCGTAGGCACAGTCCTTCCAGGCCGCATCGGCGAGAAACTCGTATTGCGGCTCGGCGGGCCAGCCTTCGAAGCGTGCCGCGTGACGTTCATGCCTGCCCAGCACCTCCTGCAGGAACACAATGTCAGCGTCGAGCAGGCGCAGATGATCGCGCAGCTCGTGCACCATCATGCGGCGGTTGAAATGCGAAAGACCCTTGTGGATGTTGTAGGTTGCAACCCGAAGTATCGACGGATTCAAGGTGTACCGGTCCCGATTGACAGTCCTATTCGATTGCGCTGGTCAGACGCCATTCTGGCACCCCGCGGACGGGCGATCAGCGCTTCTCGTCACTTTTCTCCGGAAGAAGCAGAATGGCGTCGCGGTTGCTCCATGAAAAGCACGCTGCCGCAGCCTCGCGCCACGCCAGCCACTGGTACGCCGTGTGCTCCGCGGGAGCCAGCACGACGTCGAGCCTTTCCGGCACGGTGAGTCCGAACACGTGCTCGAGATTGTGCGTTACCCCGGGCCGATAGCGCCCCAGCCGTCTCTTGAAGATCTCGAAACGGTTCTGCACGCGCCAGTCCTGCAACCGATAGCGCGTCGCGTCGATGCCGGTTTCTTCTCGGACCTCGCGTACTGCGGTGTGCAGTAGCGGTTCTCCTTCGTGTTCGACGCTGCCGGTCACCGATTGCCAGAATCCCGGCCAATCGACTCGCTCCAGCAGCAGCACGTCGAGAGCCGGCGTATGGACCACGACAAGCACCGAAACCGGAATCTTGAACCGATTCGCGGTCTGATCAGTCATCGTTCGCTTGGGAGGGCATGGGCGGGAAGCCCGAGTTCCATCCGTCCGGCCCGCCAATCAGCGTCCAGAACGGCCGGTCCTGGGCGCGCCAGTAGTCGGAGACATCGGCCATCAGGGCCATGGCCTCGTCGAACTCGCTGCCGTGCCCGGCGCCGAAATGTTTGCTCTTCTCAAGCACCAGGACCCAGCCATTTCCGGGCAGCCAGGACAGATCCTTCAGGCAGTCCTCCAGTGCATCCCAGTTGTTGCCGAACCATTGGGGAAATCCCATCGCCTTTGCGATGTGGTCGAGAAAATCGGCCTTGCCGTGCGCGCGACCGATGTCTATCCGAAAGCACGCGATGTTTGCTGCGCCTGCCGACGCCGCGACCTGCCATGGTTCGCGCGTCAGGTGGTACACGCCGGCCCGACCGGAATCGCGAAGCAGTGCGCTCAAAGCATCCATGGCCGCTATTCCTTGATGCGCCTGAAGCTGCTGTAGTGGTCGTCGGTATAGTAGTACTCGCGCGAGCGGCGCGGCTCGCCGCCTGCGACGATGCGGCGCGCGCCCCTGTCCTTGGCCTCCGGCGTGGGCACCGTGTATTCGCGGTAGTAGCCGCGCGCTCTTGCGGGCAGAAGCCGCTCCCGATTGCTGAATACGCTGCCGTCCTGGCGGTAGCGGAACAGCCCGCCGCGTCTGATCAGAACGAGCGTATCGCGCGCCTCCTGCGGCAGGCTCGATACTGCGACCGTTTCGAGGCCACGCGCGCCTTTCGCGTGCGCCGGTGCGCCGGGTGTTCCTGCCCCGATGCACAGTGCAGCCAACAGCAATGCGGCGCCGAAATTCGTCAGCTTCCCCACACGTCCCCTCTACCGCGACGCGACCGTGTCCCGACGCGGGAGCAATGAAATCGCAATGCCGGCCTACGACTTGGCCGATTCGCTCTTGCGCAGCCGAATATGAAGCTCGCGCAACTGCTTTTCGTCCACCGGTCCTGGCGCCTGGGTCAGCAGGCACTGCGCGCGCTGCGTCTTGGGAAACGCGATCACGTCGCGGATCGATTCGGCACCGGCCAGCATCGTAACGATGCGGTCGAGCCCGAAGGCGATGCCGCCGTGCGGCGGCGCCCCGTACTTGAGGGCATCGAGCAGGAAGCCGAACTTCTGCTGTGCCTCCTCGGGTCCGATCGCGAGCGCGCGGAATACTCGCGACTGCACTTCCTCGCGGTGGATCCGCACCGAGCCACCGCCGATCTCCCAGCCGTTGAGCACCATGTCGTAGGCCTTCGCGAGCGCCTTGGACGGATCACTGTCGAAGAATTGCTCGTGTCCGTCCTTGGGCGACGTGAAGGGATGATGCATGGCCGCCCAGCGCTTGCCGTCCTCGTCGCGCTCGAACATCGGGAAATCGATCACCCACAGCGGTTGCCAGCCGGATTCAGCGAACCCCCGTTCGTGGCCGATCTTCACTCGCAGCGCGCCGAGCGAATCGTTGACGATCTTGGCCTTGCCCGCCGCAAAGAACATCAGGTCGCCGTTCTTCGCGCCCGAACGGCCGGCAATCGCGGCCAGCGCGTCGTCCGAGAGGTTTTTAACGATCGGCGACTGCATGCCTTCACGGTTCTTCGACACATCGTTGAACTTAATGTAGGCGAGCCCCTTCGCGCCGTAAATGCCGACGAATTCGGAATACGCGTCGATCTCTCCGCGCGTCAGTTCGCCGCCACCGGGGACCAGCAGCCCCGCAACGCGGCCGTCCGCGGAATTCGCCGGCCCGGAGAACACCTTGAAATCCACCGTTCTCATCACGTCGGTGAGTTCGGTAAACCTCAGCGGCACCCTGAGGTCGGGCTTGTCCGAACCGTAGAGCAGCATCGCATCGGCGTAGCTCATCACCGGGAACGGATCCGGGAGATCGATGTCCATGACCTGCTTCAACACCGTGCGGATCATGTCCTCCATGACGCCGCGGATCTGCTCCTCCCCCAGGAACGAGGTCTCGAGATCGATCTGCGTGAACTCCGGCTGCCGGTCGGCGCGCAGATCCTCGTCGCGGAAACACTTCGTGATCTGGTAGTAGCGGTCGAACCCCGCCATCATCAGCAGCTGTTTGAACAGCTGCGGCGATTGGGGCAGCGCGAAGAACTGTCCGGCATGCACGCGAGACGGGACGAGATAGTCGCGCGCACCCTCCGGGGTGGACTTGGTGAGCATCGGCGTCTCGATGTCGACGAAACCGTGCGCGTCGAGGTACTTGCGCGTCGCCATGGTCACGCGGTAGCGCAGCATCAGATTGCGCTGCATCTGCGGCCGGCGCAGATCGAGCATGCGATGGGTCAGCCGAACGGTCTCGGACAAATTGTCATCGTCCATCTGGAACGGCGGCGTCAGCGATGTATTGAGCACTTCGATGTCGTGTGCGAGAACTTCGACCTCTCCTGAGGCGAGACTGGGATTGACCGTCCCCTCCGGCCGGCGCCGCACGACCCCGACCACACGCAGGCAGTATTCGTTGCGGATACCTTCGGCGGTGGCGAATGTCTGCGCCCGGTCGGGGTCGCTCACGACCTGCACCAATCCCTCCCGGTCGCGCAAATCGACGAATATCACGCCGCCGTGGTCGCGGCGTCGATGTGCCCAGCCACAAAGGGTGACGGTATGTCCCAGATGCGCGGCGTTGACTTGGCCGCAGTAGTGAGTTCGCATTGCTTTCGATCAGTGAACAGTAAGGGTAATCCGGGTCGGGCCGTAGCGCGCGGTGGCGAGGCCGGTCATCGTTTCGTTCTGTCGTTTCCCGGTGGCACGACGCCCATCGAAACCACGTATTTCAGCGCTTCGTCCACGGTCATATCGAGCTCGATCACGTCCTGCCTGGGCATCATCAGGAAGAAGCCGGACGTAGGGTTGGGCGTGGTGGGAACGTAGACGCTCACGTAATCACCCTGCAGGTGATTGACAATATCGCCGCCGGGCTTGCCGGTCATGAAGGCGATGGTCCAGCTTCCCGGCCGCGGATACTGCACCAGCAGCGCCTTGCGAAACGCCTGGCCTCCCGGGGTGAAAAGCGTGTCGCTCACCTGCTTGACGCCGCTGTAAATCGACTTCACTACCGGGATGCGCCCGAGCATCCGCTCCCACACGCGCAGCAGGCGCTGGCCGATGATGTTGGACGCCAGTACCCCGGTCAGCATCACGACCAGGATCGTGAGCAGCACGCCCAGGCCTGGAATGTTGTACTTCGGGCGCAGGGCCGGCGGCAGCAGGGTCAGCGTCAACTGATCCATCGAGGTCAGGATCAACTGCAGCACCCAGAGCGTGATCGAGAGCGGGATCCAGACGAGCAGGCCGGTGATGAGGTATTTCTTCATGGGATTGATGGATTCGGCGCCGAGCGCAGCGCTACCGCGGGCTGCTCAGGACTGTCGATGCAGGGCAGGATCCCGTTGCGCCCGCTGAAACGCTTGCGAATCAACTCCCGCTGCCGACCGCAGGAGACGCCGAACTCGCGCCTGCGCCTGAAGCAGGAGTTGCGGCCTTGGGAGCATCCGAGTCGGCGCTTACCGTCTTGGTGGCATCGGTCTTCGACGCATCTGATCCCGACGCGTCCGCGCTGGCGGCCTCGCCCTTTTCCTTCTTCGGCTTGGCACCGCTGTTCTTGAAGTCGGTTGCATACCAGCCGGATCCCTTGAGCTGGAAACCGGCAGCCGTCAGCATCTTCTGGAACGTGTCCTTGCCGCACTCGGGGCAGGACGACAACAGCGGATCGCTCGCTTTGCGCAGGTATTCCTCCTGGAATCCGCAAGACGAACAACGGTATTCATAAATCGGCACTTGACCCTCCGGGGAGAACAAGCAAACTGGGCATTATACTCAAGACGACTTGAAATCCTTAGTGAAAATGGGGGCGGCGCGCGTGGATTCAAGTCCTGGGGAGGCCCGCCGGGATGCCCGGCGGCGAGGTCGGGTCTATTTGAAGCCGCTCACGCCTTCGACTGGCGCCGATGGACTTGCGCGCGGCGCGCGCGAATCGTGCTTTGGTACGGATAGAAGGCCTCCGTATCAAACCACGATCTCGGAAAAAAGCAACCGCGGTTCGGGGGTGCCTTTAACAAAGATCGCCAACTGTGCACGGATGTCTTCTATCCGTGCACAGTTGGCGATCCGCGCGGACGGCCCTTCGTCCGCGCCGCGTTATGATTCCGTCTGCAACGCTGCGAGCTGATTCACCGCCCTAGAAACGGTACCGAACCGCGAACCTGACCACGTTGACGCGATATCGCGGTGTCTGCTCGCCGAAGGTCAGCACGTTCGGAATCGTGCCCGCAGCGACGCCCTCGAGCATCCAGTTGCTCGAATCGAAATCCTCGTACCAGTAGCTGCCCACCAGCGACACGTTGTCCTTCAGCCGGTAGTCTGCATAGAGCTTCAGGCTGTCGACCGACGCGGATACCGTTGGAAACGCCGGATTCGCGGCGCCTGTTTCGACCTTGATGTCGCGTTTGGCGCGCGAAACCATGTAATCGGCCCCGATGTCCAGCTTGTCCTTGATCGCCGCATGCTTCACGCCGATTCCGACCGTGTCGATCGTGTCCTTGTTCTCCCCGGTCCAGTCGGGAATCGAGAACGCCTGGCTGCCGCGCTGCGTCGATTTGATTTCCTCCCGGTTCGCAAACAGGTGCAGGCTGGTCTGCTCGGTGACGATCCAGGTTACGTCGGCGTTCAGGCTCCGATCGCGGCCGCTCGTCAGACCGATGGCGGAGTCCGAATAGTCATCCTTGCTCGATTCGGCCCCGAACCCGACATTGATGGCATCGGTGGCGGCAAAGTCGATCCGCAACCCGGCGCTGTCGCGATCGCGATTGGCCATGTAGTATTTTCTGAGCAGCGGGTTCTCCGGCGGCCGGACGCCTCCGGGAACCGGCTCGTAGTTCGAACCCTTGCGCTCCCCGTGCGCGAGCTTCAGCGTCATGTCGACCTTGTCCGTGAAGCGCGTCGAGATCTTTCCCCAGACCGTGTCCTCGTCGGTTGTTCCCACCTCCTGAAGCGTCCGTTTGCGCCTGTCCTGGTCGTATCCGGCGGCGAGCTTGGTGCGCGCCGTGAGCCTGTAATCGGCGCTCAGCTTAAGCTTGTCGTCGGTGAAACTGTAGGGCAGGTTCGTTCTCGGTATCCCAAGGAACATGTCGGTCGATACCGAGGGATAGGAATTCCGCGGCGTCTGATTGTCGCGCTCGTTGTGCACGAAGATCGCGCTCAGCCGCAACCGCTGCGTGAGCGCGGAGGTGAGCTTGAGGTTGGCGTCGAGCGTGTCCGCACGGCCGTCGAGCGAGCTTGCCGGCAGCGCCGGAACAGCCAGCCCCGCATTCAGCGTCGAGGCGGGAAAGGCCTGATTCTGCGTCATGCGGCCCCAGGCGATGTCGGCGCTGACGCGGGTGCGCTCGCTGAACTGGTAGCCCGCCGAGGCAAGGACTTGGTGGAACTGGTTGTCCGGCGCGAGCGCGAGCTGGCCCGAGAGCGCGCCAGGCGCGGCCGGCACCGCAAACGGGTTCTGCCACGTCAAGGCGTCATTGTCGTTGCGAAACCTGGCAACCGAGTAGGCGAGCTTCGCCTGCAGCCTTCCTCCCGTATAGGAGGCCGCTATGTCCATTTGATCGGTATGGTATTCCACCGGCTCGATCAGCCGTGCGGCATAGACGAAAAACGAGCCTGCGATGCGCTTCGTGGCGTCCCGCGTCTCGTGGCGGTAGTTGAAGGAATACTCCCAGTTGTTCGCCGGCATCCACGATGCGCCTATCATCGAGCGCTTGCGGTCCTGGTTGATTTCCATCCGCTGCAGCGAAGCCGCGAGCGGCATCGCTGCGGTGGTGGCGCCGGGAAACCCAGGCGGCAGCGTCAACGAAGCGCCGCCCACGCCGAGAAAAGGCGTCATTGAAGTATCGGAAATGCGGTGCGCAAACTGCTCGTACCCCAACAGCAGCTTGTAGCGACCCTGCCGCCCCCCTTCCGCATTGAGCTTGCGGGTGTCCAGCCCTAGATCCGACGCGTAAATGTTCCAGTAATAGGCGTCGGGGCCGCGAAACTGCATCGCGCCGTCACCGACGAGGAATCCGCCGTTCCGAAAGAGTCCATTGTATTCGCCGAACGCCGCCGATTTGTCCGAGACGTTGCCCGCGCCTACGTCCACCGACCCGCTCCATCCCTGCTCCACCGGGCAACTCTTGCATTCCCACTTCGAGGTATCGGGCCGCGCGGCATCGGCCACCGGAACGGTGACGGGAAGCGCTGAGAGCATGCCAAGCAGCAGCAGTTGATTTGAGGTCTTCATGATCTGGTCCTGTCTGGTCTGGTCCCCGGTACGCGCATCGTCCTGGCAGTCTGTTCCCCGCGGCAAACTAGCGCATCAGCTTGACGCCCGACGGATGATTCGACCCGTGTACCTGCGAATGACAATTGATGCAGCCTCCGGCGAGCAGGAAGCCCGAGGCGCCGGCGCTGCCGCCCGGCAGGCCTGCCGGCGTGCGCGCGACCGCGGGATGGCCCGAGACGGTGTGACACTGCTGGCACAGCAGCGGCGGGTTCTTCTTCAGCCGCGCATGGTAGACGGATCCGTGGGGGTGATGGCATATCGTGCAGTTTTCCGCTGCCGGCGCATGCTCCCACAGGAACGGCCCGCGCTTTTCGGCATGGCAGGTAAAGCAGGTCTGGTTCACCGTCGGCTTGACCAGCATGCCGTCGCTGGTGGAGCCGTGCGGGCTGTGGCAGTCGCTGCAGCTAATCGTGCCGGCGCGCACCGGGTGAACCGACGGTAGGTTGTACTCGGCACGCGTCTTCCTGTGACACTTGTAGCAGACCTGCGGTTGGCTCGCGGTCGCGCGCACCGGATCGCGCTCGACGTGCAGCCGGTGACAATCGGTGCATGCGATGCCGTTGTTCTCGTGCGTGCTGGCATGCCAGCCGGTCCGCGCATTGTTTTCATGGCAGCCCAGACACACCTTGCTGCGCTCCTCGGGCGGCAGGAAGGAGGTCGGTTTGTGGCTATTGATCGCGTTCTTGTCGCCACTGCCGGCGTGCTTGGCGCCCGGACCGTGGCAGGTCTCGCACTGCAGCCCGGCGAAGGGCGTGCCCGGCGAGCGGGCAAACGGCGAGCGCGGGTCGTCACGCTGGCCATGCTTGGTCTTGAAGATCGGAAGAATCGGATACGGCCAGGCGGCGTGGCACATCAGGCAGGTGTCTGCACCGTTGTCGGTGTAGGCCGTGCCTTGGCTCGGAGGGGCTGGCGCGTCGGCCGCTGCGGCTCCACGAGTGTTTAGACCGACACTGAGGGCGAAGCCACACAGCAGCGCGGCAAGCAATGGTTTGGTGATTGTCATCGTTTGTTCGCCTTTACTTGACGCCGTGGACTCTCTTCACGTCCCACGCCGCATCCGGTCCGTGGCAGAAAGCGCAATGTTCGGAATCGGCGGCGCTGATCGCCGCCTGTGTCGCCGAGAACCTTGCGCCCTGAAACGTATCCTCCATATGGGTCTGCGCGGCCGCGCTGTCGTGGCACGATGAACACACCGACGCCGTGGGCGAAATTCTCAGATTGTCGGTGGAATCGCGCGCCGATGCGCCGGTGCTTATCGTGCTCCCCAGGATTCTGCTGGCCACCGGAGAGGCCCAGGCGCCGCCCAGCTGGTACGACGTGCCGGCATGACAGGTGGTGCAGTCGTTCAGCCTGCCCGGAAACACGACATGGCTGAAGTCGTTCACGCTGCTGTTGAACCCGTACACGACGATTCCCTTGGTGCGGAACCCACCCTTGTCCGCCTGGCCGGCGTGGATGGCGTGGATCATCCGCTTGAAGTCGATCGACTCATCCTGCTTGCCATCGACGCCGCCGGTCAGCACGCCGGCGGTGCTCGGACGCCGACCGGCGTCGGTCGCGTTCGGGTTATGACAGACGACACACACGCCGGGCTCGTCCGTGCGGTTGCTGCCATGCAGGCTCAGCACGTCGTGGCACGCGTCGCATTTGGCGATGTCCACCACCGTTCGACGCGCCGCCGTCGCGCCGCTAATCGGGAAGTCCTTGAAGACGCTCTTGACCGCCAGCCGATCGGTGAATGATCCCGCGCTCGTGACGTCGCCGGCCGGATGCCCGTCCATGATCACGCGCAGCGTACCGGTGGCCGGAAGAGCGACCGTTGAGGTTACGCTGTAGGCGCCCGCCGCGCCGCCCGCAACGACGGCCGCGTTACCGAGCAGGTTGACGCTGACCGGCTGTCCGAAGTTCACTCCGCTGCCGTCGTTGCCGAAGTCGGTCGTGCTCCACGCGAGTTTGACGGTCAGCGTGCTGGCGCCGCCGGCGGTAAAGGCGCGGTCGGTCTTGATGTCGTAGGGCCGGTCCGCGTTGGTCGGATCGGTCACCGAGAACGTGATCACCGGTGCGCTGCCCGCTGTGGTGGGTGTGACGCTGAGGATGTTGTACTTGAACCTGGCCGCCGCGGCCTTGAGTCTGGCCGGAAAGTCGTGCGCGACGACAATGTCCTTGTTGTCCGTATACCGCCCCGTCGCATGGCACAGTGCGCAGGTACTGCTGCCCGCCAGCGCGCCGCCCGGATGAGCGAGCGTCTGATACGGCCGGGCCGGATCGGGCGTCGCGCCGAAATACACGTCGTCATGGCACGCTCCGCAGGCCTCGGCGTTGGGCTGCAACTTCCAATTGTCGCCCTGCAAGGTCGCGTTCGGCGCACCGGGCGTGCCGTCATGGCATTTGGTGCAGTTGCGCACGTCCTGCGGGAACGCGGCCATCGAGAAATCGGTGCCGGCGACGGCGTACGGCGTGCCGGCGACGACGCTCGGCAGGCTCGCGCCTTTGTGAATCTTGTGGATCATCACCTTGAAATCCACCGTCGTGCTCGGCGTCCCGGCGACCCACGACCCCGGGTTATGGCAGGTGACACACAAACGCGTGTCCACGCGCGTGCCATGCACCGTGAGTTCGTTGTGGCACTCGTTGCACTTGGCCGTCGCCACGATGTCGCGCCGCGTGGCGACACCGCCGCCTGCCGGTACGAAATCATAGATGCCGCTGGCAAGCGGATACGCCCTGTTGCCCTGCTGGATCGTCACGCGATGCGTCAGTCCCGGCTGATAGCTGATATCGAGCGGCTTGCCGTTCGCGTCGGTGCAGGGCGCTGGGCACGGATTCGCCGCAGGACTCGTGATGTCGGTCGCGAACGTATAGGTGTAGCTGCCCTTCCCGTTGTTCGACAGCGCGCCGAACGCGAAGCCGGTCGCCGAACGCTCCTGGCTGCCCTGCACTGCTCCGTCCCGGACCCTGTTGATGTAGTTCTGCCAGCTGCTCGGTTCGCCGTTCGATCCGGGCATCAGCTTGGCGATATTGAATCGAAGGTCAGCGGCCGTAAGACCGGATACCGCAGCCCCGTCCTGATCGGCGACCGTGAACGTCACCACCGGTGCGCTGTTGACGGTTACACCGGTGACGTTGATTTGCAGCGCACGCGCGGCAGCGGCAGCGTCCGGCGGCGGTGTGATGGCAACGTCGCCCGCGCCGCCCGAACCACCGCCACCGCACCCCCCGAGCGCGATTGCCAGCAAGCCGGCCGCTGCAAGGCGGATCCACTGATACGACGATCGACCCTCGTTCATAACCACCCCATATTTCCATCCGTGTTTAAGGTCGCCCCACCGAGTGCCGTCTGTCTGAGGGCGTAGTCGATCAATTTCCCCGTAGAGATTCCGGACGAAACGATCCATCCGGCGGTCACGCTTGCGGTCTCGAAATGTTCTGCGAAGTATTGTTCCCTGCCTGATAAGCGCCTGCACGCGCGATTTTACACCCGCTCAAAACGCTAAGGCGAGCCGGATTGGCTCGCCTTATCGGATGGTAGAAAACTTCAGGAACCGGCGAGGCGGGTGCGGCCCGCCTCGCGTTCATCCACTACTTGTACAGCCCCATGATCTTCGCGACCGTCGCCTGCCACAGACTCGTGGCTTCCGCGCTGGTGGTCTCGATGTAATAACCGAAGGTCCTCCAGTGCTGGATCATCGTCGCGAGCCTCGACGAATCGTCCTCGTTGATCGCCTGTGCCCGATGGCATGCACCGCACGCCCTCACCGCAGGACCCGTGACGGCCCGCTCGATCGTGCCGATGTTGCGGCCCGCGACCGGGTCGGTACTGGAGAGGATGCCCGGCATCGACTTGGCCTGATCCGGCACATCGTACATGCCCGGGTTATGGCAGGACTCGCAGTTCTCGACGCCGAACCGCGGGAACTGGCTCGTGATGTGATGCTCGTGCTCCAGCGCCTCGACCGGATCGCTCAAATTGTGGTCGCCGATATCGAACACCTGGAACGAGTGGATCGCATGCACATAGGAGTCGATCGAGCGCGACTGCAGTTCAAGGTGCCCGCCCGCACTGGACACTTCGTGACAGGTCCGGCAGACCCTGATGTTGCCGCCGCGGATGCCGGAGTGGAACGTGGTCGCGAGCTGGTCGTGGCAGGTGTTGCAGCCGGTGATCGATCCGTCCGACTCGGTCTTCTTGAACACATTCACGATGTTCTTGAAGTAGGTGTCGTCGAACGCGTTCTTGGTCAGGTCGAAAGTCCTCGACGGAGCGTTAAGCCCGAGGATCGTGCTCGCGCCCCTCACCGTCGTCGACAGCGACGGCATGACCGAAATTTCCGCGCGCTTGACCGTCTTGTCGGCGATCATGCTGGACCAGTTCGACAGGTCGGCCTGAATTTCCCAGGTCGTCGTACCGCCTGAGGTGGTCTTGCCCACCTGCGTGAAGCGGGTCTTGGGATTGTTGGCGGCCGTGCCATCCCACACGTATTCAAGATTCCGTGTGCCACCGGTGCTGCCGTGCGCGGCGACGATGAAGTCCTTCGAGTCGTAGCCGTACAGGCCGACCAGCACCGTCGGCGTGATATTCGCGGCCGACAGGCTGCCGAGCGTCCCGGTTGCGCTGAACTTGATCGTCAGCTTGTTGTTGGCAAACGACGCGCTGTCGACCGTGACCTTGAAGGTGTCCGAATAACGAACACCGGCGGTCGAGTAGATCTTCGGATCGTAACCTCCCAGATGGATCGTCTTGAACGCGGGTGCCGCACCCCCCGAGGCCTTGTGGCAGATCGTGCAGTCGGTCGAATCAGGATTGTCGACGAACGAGCTGTGGTTGAACGTGGCCGCCGACATGATCGACTTCAGCCCGTCGACCGAGTGGCAGCTCTTGCAGGTTTCCGCCTTGAACTTGTCGTCCGCCAGCACGGTGTCGATCTTGCCCGCGTGGCACTGCACGCAGTTGCGCATCGACTGCGGATAGGCGAACTCCATCGCGTGCGACATGTGCACGTCGTTCATCAGCTTCGCCTTGTAGGCGTATTTGGTTTTTTCCGCGTCGGTCAATGCGCTGCCGGAATTGATTTCTGCGGCGCGTGCCGGATTGTCTTTCAGGATCTGCCAGAACTGATGACCGCCGTTACGCTGGTCGTAATGGCAGCCCTTGCAGGTGTAGAACTCGGTCGTCGCACCCGCGTTGTCGGTGACCTTGCCGTAGATGTAGCCGTGCTTCAGGAACGGCTGGGTATGGCAGCCTTCGCACCCTGAAACATTCGCCGCGGTGCTGTAATCGACCGCACCGATCTTCAGCACACCGGCAAACGGGTATTTGCCCTGCGTGACACGCCTTCCTCCAGCGGTAATGCTGCCAACTATTTCGTCTGTGCCATAAATCTGGACGATGCCCGGTCCGGCGGTAATGGCGGCGACCCTTGCCTTGTCCGCATCGGCGGTAACCTTCCTGGTCAAGGTGCAGCCGCCCGCGCCGTCATAGGCCTTGGTAGCGCTAGTGGCCAGGGACAGGTCGTCCGGATAGGTCTTCGTCGCAGCGTCGTACTTCGCCCAGTAGCTGCCGAGCGAGTCCGCGTCCCGGCAGTCGAAGTTGGCGCCGTTCTTGGTCATCTTGAACGTCAGCGTGGTCGTATCGGTGCCGTTGGTCGCGATGGCCATGCTCCCGGCTACGATCTTGACGACGCCGTCCTGATAGAACTCCTTGTACTTCGCCTGATGCATCGGGCCGGAGCGCGCCACCGGCGTGGAACCCTTGTGGCAGGTCACGCAGGTCTCGGGATTGGCTCCACCCTGGGACAATGCGTCGATCTTCGCGGTCAGATCATTGACCACGGCCGGATCCACGTCCTTGCCGGGAGGCCCTGCACTACCGTCGCTGCCGGAACACCCGACGAGACTCAGAATCATGGCAAAGATCGCCATGACGAGCAGCCGGGACTGTATTTTGATTCTCATAGTTTCTCCCTCCAGAGCAGGCAAGTGATTAAAAAAGCCACAACGAACCAGATCAATCGAACCCTTGGCGAAACGCAACGCGCGCGCGCGAAAAGAAATGCACGCCTCGGGCAAAGTGTTGGCGGAGTCTATGGATGCGTTTCTCGCGCAAGATTGATTTGGATCAATTGCGAAACGTGGCCCTTCCCCGCGCCGGGCTAAAACGCCGGACTTGTAAGCGAACTGTCAGGCTATCCCGTGCATTGTTGTGCGGTTGTAAGCCAATCGTCAGTTACTCAGCAGTCGCCAATATAGGCGACAGAGGGGGCTTGAAAAAATGAGCGGAGGAGGCGCGGCATGTTCTGGAGTCTTGCGAGTTGTTCCTCTATTTTTTCGCGCAGTTTCTCGCCCTTCTGCAACGGACGTCGTGCGGTGCCGGTACGCTTGACATGACTCCACACCAGTTCATCGGGATTCAAATCTGGCGCGTAACCCGGCAGGAAGTGCAGCGTCAGACGCCCGTTGGTCGACTCGGTGTATTCGCGCACGATGGCTTTCTTGTGAGCCGGCAGGCTATCGAGCACCAAGTGCACCGGCTTCTTGCGCCGATGCATCATGTTCTTAAGCAACTCGACAAACAGCTCAGCGTTGAGAGCACCCTCGTAGGTGCAAAACCAGAACGCGCCGTTGGCATTGACCGCCGAGGCCGCGCTGATCGATTGCCGCTGTCCCGGGCGCTGCA
>MEQX01000057.1:0-936 GCA_001770415.1 Betaproteobacteria bacterium RIFCSPLOWO2_02_FULL_63_19
AAACCCGCGTCAGTGTTGGATTGCAGTCAAATGACATCAAAATCTACCGGACAGATGTGAGAAGGAATCTGTGCTTGCGGTGATTGAGGTGGAACAGGCTGTGTTTCGGATGGCGGAGTAGTCACTGGTTGCGTCTTATCGGCAGCGGGAGCCGTGCCGCTTGAAGTCGAGGAAATATGTGCTGCAAAGCTAGCTTGTAAGTCCTGGAGCTCCGCTTGCATCTGGCCGGCCACACTAGCCGTTACGTCGGACGCTCGCTCAAAACTGCTGCCAGGATTCGTAACCATCTGTGCAGTGGAGAATACTTTTACATTCGGTCCAAATTCGACGACGTTGTAATGGACGCGAGCTTCAGGAACCGAGTCGTAACGAGATCCGTAAAGAAGCGACGCACCGATAGAATTTTCTACTCTCTTGACTACAACGACTCCGAACTCTGTGACGCTCCTAATTTGCATTCCTTTTTCCAACTTTGACGCGACGAGTTTTTCTATTACCTGTTTCTTCGATACGTTCGGAATGACTATTTCAGGATTACCGCTCTGTGTTTGAAGCCGAACAGGAGGGGTCGCGCAGCCGATCAAGAGGAGAGCTGCGGCGAAAGGGAAGATGCAGTAGTTTCGCCTCAGCATGGTCACCTCCAATTTCATGTGATTGAAACGAGTTGGACGTGTGTTCTTGACTATCCCGTGGCGACGGTTACAGTAACATGACACGCTACGAGTGCACGATGATGCTACGCCGCTTTGTCGCTTTTGAATACCCCTTTGCACTTTTGACCTAGTCCATTATGCTTATGGGTATCTCAACAACCACTACACGGGTAGAGCCTATGCAGACCCCGTCTGACAAAGAACTCGTCGAGTTGATCGACAAGGCGATCAAGAATTTCTCGGGTAGTACCGACACGTTGGCGGGAGCGATCGGGTACCTGCT
>MEQX01000057.1:956-6210 GCA_001770415.1 Betaproteobacteria bacterium RIFCSPLOWO2_02_FULL_63_19
CAAATCGAAGGAAGTTATGCCAGAAGAAGGCCCTTTGAAGAAAAAAGCGGTCGCCTTTAACGCCTATCGAAAGGTCGGCGATTTCTGGAAGGGTGTTAGGGGTGAAATCGCGGGAATTAAATCAAAAGAAGTACTTAGGTAAGCCTTCTGCCTAGTAGCATATTGGCTGCCAGTGGCATTTGACTTGCTACCCACTAAAGGCGTATTCTGCGCCCATGGTCAAATGGGTGCTCATCCACAAGGTTGTCGAGCTCATCGGGTACACCGATGATGCGATCCGCGCCAAGATCAAGCGCGGGGTGTGGATCTGCGGTATTCACTGGCGCAAAGCCCCGGATAGTCGGATCATTTTCAACGTCGAGGCTCTTCAGAAATGGCTGGAAGGAAAGGTCTGAGAACTCGCAGCGGCTCCGGCATCGAGATCGACTTCACGTATCGGGGTCGGCGGTGCCGGGAGACGTTGAAGCTTGGGCCGACGAAGCCGAACCTATTGCATGCGGCCAGAAAGCGGGAAGCGATCCTCTATGAAATCGCCCAGGGCACGTTCAATTACGCGAAACACTTTCCCGGGAGCGCGAACGCTCGCTCCCTGTCCCGCAATTCGTTGCAGACCGTCGGACAGGCGCTCGATGCGTTCTTGAAGGGTGCGCAGAAGCGTTGCGCGTACAGCACGCTGCGCGACTACCAGAGCGCGATCGATCATCATCTGAAACCGGCGTTTGGGGATCGGCTGCTGACGGAATTGAGTCTTTCGGAAATCAAGGCGTGGATCGCAGGTCTTTCAATCTCCGCAAAGCGGATCAATAACGTCCTGGTGCCGCTGCGGGGCGTGTTGAGCGATGCTTTCTCGGATGAGCTGATTGATAGAAACCCTGCCGCGCGGATCAAGAACCTTCCGCATCGATTCGAGGAGCCAGACCCGCTCTCACCCGACGATATCGCTAGATTGCTTGGTGCCTGCGATGGTCAGGTCCGGAACCTGTTTCAGTTCGCGATCTGGACCGGGCTTCGCACTTCCGAATTGATCGGGCTGGAATGGGGTGATGTCGATTGGAAGCGGCGCATTGCTCGGGTGCGACGGGCAAGCGTCCGGAAGCAGATCAAGGTTCCGAAGACGCAGGCCGGCGAGAGGGATATCAAGCTGCTGCCTGGTGCTGTCGAGGCGTTGGAAGCACAGAAGGCGCATAGCTTCCTCGCGGGCGAGCGGATATTTCTGAATCCTCGAACGGGCAAGGCGTGGGAAACCGATCAGCAGATCCGCAAGACGGCGTGGAAACCGGCGATCCGACGTTCGGGAATCAGGGACAGAAACGCGTACCAGACCCGCCACACGTTCGCCAGCCTGTGCTTGACGGTCGGCGAGGACAATCCCCGCATGGGTGGCCCGCCAGCTCGGGCATAAGAGCATCGCGATGACGCTCAAACGCTATGCGCGATGGATCGAGGGAATCGAGACTTCCGGAGGGGAAAAACTGACGAGTCTTTTGTCACAATCCGGTCACAGGAGCGCGGCAAGTGCTTGATAGCGTTGAAAAGGCTCAAGGTTCGATTCCCGCCGCCAATTGATGTTCCGAAGTAGTCCGGAGAAGTCCGGCAACCCACTGGAAACAGTGGGTTTTTTGTATATTGTCCGGCATGGTTGCGTGTCTTTCGCCAAAGGCTGCCCCACGCAAGGCGATCAAAGCGGCCAAAGGCGACCGGGCCGCCAACAGCTTCGACGTCATCGCGCGCAAGTGGTTCGCCAAGTTCTCCCCTTCCTGGGCCGCCAACCGCTCCAGCAAGATCCTCCGCCGGCTCGAACGGGACATCTTCCCGTGGATCGGCGAGCGGCGGATGGCGGAAATCGCCGCGAGCGAACTGCTGTCCGTTCTCAGGCGCATCGAAGCTCGCGGTGCGATCGAGACCGCGCACCGCGCGTCACAAAACTGCGGGCAGGTATTCCGCTACGCAGTGGCCACCGGGCGCGCCGAGCCCGACCCCACGGGCGATCTGCGCGGCGCACTCCGGTCATTACGATTGACGTAACGGCTAAGCCGGGACTATGCTGCGCCAATCACCATCTGCTTCGAATGGCCGGACCGCTTGCCCGGCCCGGCCGGCGTCGACATCGTGGACTACTCCCAAGGGAACAAAGCATGGCACGCACCGCTATCCATCCAGGCCAACACCTCGCCAAGCAGCTCAAGGAACTCGGCATGAGCGCCGCCGAGCTCGGCCGGCGACTCAAAGTGCCGACCAACCGGATCACCGGAATCCTGAACGGCCAGCGCGCGGTCACCGGCGACAGCGCCCTGCGGCTGGCGCATTTCTTCGGCACCAGTCCGGAGTTCTGGCTGAACCTGCAGAAACTGTACGAGCTGCGCGTGGCGGAAGCGAAGGCGGGCGCGGCGATCCGGCGGCTGCCGCGGCTGCAGGAAAGCGAGAAGTCCGAGCTGCGCAGAAATCAGTCCGGTGCGGCCTGAATGAGGCCTTGGCATATGGCTACCCCTATTTGCGCCAATTCACACTTCGAATTCTCCGACTGGGGTGGTGAGCAATCGTGCAGCGCGTTCAGCAATGGAAGTACGGGTCGACTCCGCGAAGATCACCAAGTTGATTGCGGACGTGTTGAGTTGATGAAGTCGCGCAACCTCTACCAATTGATCAATGGATTCGTCGGTCTCGAATGAGCATCAATCTCGTAGTCGCCGTCACCGACGATGACTGGTTCGAGATGCTGCGCCGGCAACCAAGCCTCGCAGAGGTCAATTTCTGGGCACCCTCCGCCGCCAACTTCCGCGCGTTACAGCCCGGAGAGCTATTCCTGTTCAAGCTGCATGCGCCCCGCAACGTGATCGTCGGGGGCGGAATCTTTACCTACGCGAACGCGCTGCCTTGCTCCTTGGCCTGGGAGGCATTTCGGGAATCCAACGGTGCGCGATCTGCGCAGGAAATGCGGGCACGTATCGCCAAGTATCGGCGCCTGGATTCCAGCGACCGCAGTGACTTTGCCATCGGTTGCCGGATTCTGACGCAGCCGTTCTTCCTCGAGGAAGCCGATTGGATTCCGGTGCCGAAGAGCTGGTCGCCGAACATCGTTTCGTTCAAGACCTACGACACAGGCGATTCCGAAGGGCGGACGTTGTGGGACGCGATCGCAGAGCGCATGGCGCGGTTGCCGACGTTCGCTGACGCGCTGGCAGATCGCTTCGGGAAGCCGCTGCTCGTAGAACCCCGTCTCGGACAAGGTGCATTCCGTGTTCTTGTGACGGACATCTACAGCCGCCGCTGCGCGGTCACGCAAGAGCGAACCTTGCCCGCCCTGGAGGCGGCACACATCCGCCCCTATGGGGATGGAGGCGTGCATGAGGCGCGAAACGGCCTGCTTCTGCGGCGCGACATTCACAGCCTCTTTGACGCAGGCTATGTGACCGTTACGCCCAAGTATCTCTTCGAGGTCAGCCGCCGCATTCGAGAGGAATTCGACAACGGCAAACACTACTACGCTTTGCATGGCCAGCGGATCTTCATCCCGGAGAGCGTGAGCCAACGTCCTGATGCCGGCGCCTTGAGCTGGCACAACAAGCATTGCTTCAAGGGCTGACCCATGGCGCATACGACTGATCATGCCCGGGATATCGTCATGCGCTTGGTCGCCTTTGCGCATGTCCGAATGCTGGGGGAAGTGCGCGATCACCTGACCGCCATCGAGTTGAAGCCCGGCTTCATCTTCGAGGGTGAAAGGATTCCGCTCATCAATCCACAGCGCGGCATCTTCAAGCCGCAGCAGATGCGGTTTCTGCTCTCGATCAAAACCGTGTTTCCGAAGCCGGGCGGCAGAGTCTGGTACGACGACCAGCGCGAGGTGCATCGGCAGATTTTCGAGGGCGACGAGACGGTGGACTACGCCTTCATGGGTCAGGACCCTGCCGCCGCCGACAACCGCTGGCTTTGGGAGGCATACGAGAACCGGATTCCGATCATCTACTTTCTCGGCATCGCCCCCGGCCGCTATCAGGCCATGCTGCCGACCTTCATCTCCGGATGGGATGCCAAGGCGTTGAAGGCGCGACTCGTATTCGGGGCGCCAGATCAGGAGGCGCTGACGCCGCCTGAAAATGCGCTGGAGCGGCGCTACGCCCTTCGGGCCGTCAAGCAGAGGCTTCATCAGGCCTCGTTCCGCGAAGCCGTCATCACCGCCTACAACGGACGCTGCGCACTTTCAGGATTGCCTGAGTCGGTGTTGCTGGACGCTGCGCACATCATCTCGGACAAGGACGAGAAATTCGGCCAGCCGGTTGTGCCGAATGGCATCCCGCTCTCGAAGATTCACCACGCCGCGTTCGATGCCCATCTCATCGGCATCGACCCGGACTACCGGCTGCACGTCTCGGATCGGCTGCTGGTGCAGAACGACGGCCCGATGCTCGACGCCCTGAAGCGGCTGAACGGCGGAACGATCCACCTGCCCGGCCGCGTGAAAGACCGCCCGGATCGGGACCGGCTTGCGCAGCGCTATGAACGGTTCAAGGCGGCGGCCTGAGATGCCCGCCTTCGCCCGCTGCATCGGCATCGACTATTCGGGCGCCGAGACACCACATTCAAGCCTCAAGGGCCTGCGGGTCTATCAGGCGGATCGAGCCTCGTCACCCGAAGAAGTCGCTCCGCCGCCCAGCCCGCGCAGATACTGGACGCGGCGCGGCATTGCGGAATGGCTGGTGGCGCGCCTCGCCGAAGACGTGCCGACGCTGGTCGGCAAGTCCACGCATGCCGGTATACCGTGGCTGCTGTACCTGCGCCGGCAACTGGGCGAGCTAGTGCATTTCTGGCCGTTTGATGGCTGGCAAATCCCGGCAGGCCGCTCGGCTGTGGCGGAGGTCTACCCCGCCCTGTGGAAACACGCCTACGCCGTGAACGGGCGAACCGCCGACCAGCATGACGCTTACTCGGTGGCCGCGTGGTTGCGCCAGGCCGACGTGGATGGCCCGCTTGCAAGGTTTCTCAACCCAGAGCTGACGAGGTCGCAGCGCACCGTCGCAGGGATTGAAGGCTGGATTCTCGGTGTTGGGTAACGGGGATTGCGCCCACCCAACAGGGGGGAAGTAACGCAGCCGTCTTCAGCTACTGCACCGCCAGCACCGAAATATGTCCGGTTTCGCTTTTGTTGGCGCGCGGCCGGATCATGATCTCCACGTCTTGATTGAGCGCGGTGAGAAACTCCATCAGGCGTTCGACGGAGAATTGGTCAAGGCGGTAATTTTTCAGGGCGGAGACT
>MEQX01000058.1 GCA_001770415.1 Betaproteobacteria bacterium RIFCSPLOWO2_02_FULL_63_19
GGCGTGCCGTGCTCCGCCTTGCACGACAACTGACACGCATAGCAGCCGATGCACCGCTTCAGGTCTATCACCATGCCTCGTCTCATTGCACCCCCTCCGCCGGAGTTACCTTCACTTTGACGCACAGATCAAGGTTCAGATTCACCGGACTGACATGATCCCAATCGATTTCGAGCAGCTCGTTATAGGCGATGCCCTTGCCCTTCGCCACCGGCATGCCATCGGCCCAATGGCCCGCACAGGCTGCGATTCCAAGGCCCTCGGGATGAATGCCCTGCATCAGCTTGACCCGCCCCTTGACCTTGCGTCCGGTCTCGGTTTCCACCCACACCGGCGCGCCATCCCGCAGCCCCTTGCTCTTTCCCACGTCGGCATTGACAGCGATGGTGTAGGAATACGGATCGAGCTGCGCCGTCTCGTCCAGCCACGCGTTCTGCATCGTGTAGCTGTTGGTGTGGATCGAATCCCGGTAGTAGAACGCGAAAAACTCGAACTCGTTCTTGTTGCAGCAGTGGGACAGACAGGGCAGAAAGTCGGGCAGCGGCTCGTAGTATTCGCGCGGGATCTTCAGCCCGCGCGGCTCGGCGATGGCCGCGGTCTTCTCGCCGATGCTCACCAGGAAATCCCAGTAGATCGGCACGCGAACATCCAGGAACGGCCGCCAGTAGATTTCCTCCGGCTTCTTCGGCCAGCTCATCACGCCATGCTTCTTGAACCACTCCAACCCGTGCTGCGTGCCGAAAGTGCTCTTCAACTCCGCATCGCAGATCTGCTCCCAGGTGTAACGCCGGTCGCCCTGGAGCCGGTATTCAGGCGTCAAATTCAGTGTCGCATTGTACGCGGCGTTATAGTCCGCGCGAAATCCGATGCGATCTGAGAGTTCCATCAGCACCTCCTGGAACGCCCGTTGCTTGCCCTCCGGAGGAAGCACGGGCTGGCGGATGGTCCACGACCAGTCGCCCATTCCACCGGGCATGCTGCAGAAGAAGAACGGAAAACTCGTGCGCGAATCGAGCTGCTGCAGGTAACCCAGGTCCGGAAGGACGATGTCGGCGAAATCGGACGTTTCCGTCAGGAACAGATCGAACGAGACCATGAACTTCAAATTCGACAATGCCCTGGCGACGGATTCGCTGTTCGCGATCGCAAGCAGCAGATTCGAACCCCAGTTGATCAGCACCTCGCTACGATAGGGGAGTTCGAATTTCTGCCAGAACTCCTCCTGATCATCGGATTCGAGGAACGGGGAACACATTCCCATCGGGAACAAGTCCTGCAGGCCCATCTTATCGGGCATGCGAGGCTTGTCCGGCGGATACGGCAGGTGATACCCCACCCACATACCGACTTTCATGATGCCGTCGGCGTCCGCCGAGGGCACGTGGTAGGGGCGGCCCGTGTCCGGATGGCCTTCGCAGGTCGGATTGAACCCGAGGCACGAGCCCACCACGTCCGCGGCGCCCACGAGGTGGTTGAGCAGATCGACCGCCAGGAAGTTGTATACCGAGTTCATGTGGCCCTGCGAGCCGCGGAACGCGATCGCTGCCACCGGCCGGTAAGGAAGCTTGACGCCCTGCACGACGATCGTGCTTCCGACGCGCGCTTCGCGCGCGAATTCCGATCCGAGCCGGCGTATGGTTGCCGCGGGCACCGTGCTCACCTTCTCGCCCCACTCGGGCGTGAACTTCTTCAGGTGGTCCTTGAGCTTCTGAAACGCCGGCTGGCACGCAACACCGTTCACCGCGAAATCGCCTTCGAGCGCCATGTTTTCCGCGTCGACGTCGCTGAACGGCCTCGCAGCATTGGCCGACGTGTCCCACACCAGCGGCTTGTTCGATTGCGCGTCGCGCACGTACAACTTGTCCGGACCGATCAGATAGGGGGCGTTGGTCCTCGCCTGCAGGTATGGGCCGTCGCAGGCGTTCAGCTCGTTGACGATCATGTTGCACATCGCCAGCGCCAGCGCGGCGTCCGTTCCGACGCGGATCGGCACCCATTCGGTGGCCTTGGCCGATGCGTAGTTGCACATGGGATCGACCACCACCATCTTCATGCCGCGCGCGCGCGCGTCGGCAGCGAGCTTCATGTTCGAGGATGAGGCGTGGCCGGCGCCGTGGCCCTTCGATGCGCCGAAATAGATCGCGTAGTTGCAATGCTCGAAGTCCGGAACGATCGACCAGGACGAATGCATGATCCCGCTGATGAGATGTGCGCCGTTGCCGCAGTGAAGACCGCCGCCGGAAGTCGACATGTTGGGCGTGCCGAACGCGGCGCCGAACGTCAGCAAAGGCGTGCGGGCCGCAAGCACGGTCGTCGTGCGCTGGATCAGGAGTTTGCGCGGATCGTCGGCGCGGACCTGCTTGAGTACCGTCGCGATTTCATCGAGCGCCTCGTCCCAGCTGATCTCTTTCCAGCCCGGATTCACGCCGATTCCCTTCTTCGGGTTGGTGCGCCGAAGCGGAACCGTCAGCCGGTTCGGGTCGTAGTGCGACATGAGGCCGCTGACCCCCTTGCCGCAAAGTCGCCCCTTGCCCAATGCGCTTTCCGGATTGCCTTCGATCTTGATTGCCGTTCCATCGACGCGATGCACCAGGATCGAACAGGTGCCATAGCACAGCGCGCAGGTCGACGGCACCCACTGGTCGTCCCGACGCGTCTCGTATTCAGTTGCGCCTGCGTTCATACTGGGTCTCCTCGCACGTTAGCCTCCTTCGATTTCCCGGAACAGGATGATTTCCACGCTCGTGGCCGCCGACGCCTTGGGGATCGGTACTGCGGCGTCTCTTGCCGCCTCGCCTTCCAGGAACACGCGGCAGGTATTGAACGTCTCGCCGCTCTCGCTGAGTACTGAACGCAGGAAATCGGGCCCCAGACGTCTTCCGAGTTCGTCGATGACGTCGCGTACCGTGCAGCCTGCCGCGAGCCGCAGCGGCACCGGATTCGCCACATCGGGATTGGCCATGCGGCCGAAAAGCCACACCTGAACGTCGACCGGCTCACCGGTCGACGCGACGCGGGAAACCGCCGCGGAATCATCAGAGCGCCGCCGCGAGGACCAATAGGTGTTCCCCCTTGCCACGGCATCCCACCGGACATTCGTCTCCCCATCCTCCACAGCCCTCTGCCCTCTTCACAGCCAACCCGGACAATTCTAGTCAAACCGGCCGGAGGTCACATTTGATCTAGATCACACCCGGTCAAATTAATGGTCTGACCATTTAGCGTGGTCGAACTCGCGGCGCGATCCGATCGGGACGCTTCCTGAAAATAACCGCGGACGGTGGCGGGTCGAATAACCATATTCGAAGCCCGGTCACTTCCGGGCCGCGCGACCAGACAAGCCGTCAGACCCTGCCTGTGGCGTTCGGCCGCACGCCGCCGGTTCTCGCCAGCTTGAGGTACAGCCGGTGCACTTTTCTCAGGTTGCGCTCCATTTCGTCGGCGGCCGCGTGCGCGTCGCGGGCCACGAACGCAGTCATGAATCGCCGTCTCGACCGGAACACGGCCTTCGTCGTTTCCGAGCCCAGACGTCGGGTGAAATAGCGCAGCATTTCGGTGAGCGTGCTGGTGATCATTGCCAGCACGGGATTCCCCGTCGCCCGCGCCAGAATGTTGTGAAACTCGATGAGCACCTCGGTTTTCTTCATCAGTTGCCCCTCGTCGAAGAGCCGGCGCGCCTGGCGGATGTTGTCCTCGAGCGCGTCGTAGTCTTCCTGGGTTGCGCGCTCGCAAGCTGCTCGTACGATGATCGCCTCGATCAGGATTCTGGCCTCGGTCAGATCGGACCAGGAAACATTGCCCAGACGCAGCAGGTCGGCCATCGACTCGGATACCACTTGCTGGTTTCCCCGCGTGATGAAAGCGCCGCCGGCCCTGCCTTTACGCAGTTCGACGATGCCCGCCATCTCCAGCGTGCGCAACCCCTCGCGCAGCGCCGAGCGGCTGACGTTGAGCCGTGCCGCCAGTGTTCTTTCCGGCGGAAGCCGCTCACCCGGGGCCAATTCGCCGCGTGCAAGCTGACCGCGTACCTGCTTGACCACCTCCTCGAACGTGCGCTGAACGCGAGCCGGCCTGAACGGCACGCCCGCCGCCTTGGTTCTATTCATGGACCTGCGTGCCCCCCTCGTTCATATGCGGATCGATCCCGACCTGGTCAGGATGGGGACTGGTTGCGGAGGGTCAGCGAGTCTCCTCCCCGCTGGATATGGACGTGGCGCACCTGCCTGTGCTTGTCGAGTTCCTTGATGAGGGTCAGCAATGGTGTCGTGCTGCTGAAATACCGTTTCGGCGGTCCCGCAGCACGCATCAGCGCGATTTCGTCTTCGCCTTTCATGATATAGCGAAGCAGGAGTTCCTCGTCCGTGACACCGGGTCCACCAAGCGTGTCCCGAACGTCCTTCAACGAAACCTCCCGCCTCTTCCTCGCCCTCAATTCCTTCGCCCTGCCGGTCGCGAGCAGCCTGTCCTTCAGGTTCTGATCCATCCAGGTGTAGCCCGAATCTTCCCCGTACGCACCCAGGGCAAAAAGGATCAATTCGTCGATGACATGCTTGTAGCGTTCCCCGGTGGCCACGTTGATCGCCGACTGCGTGACCACGAACTGTGAATGCGGGGTAATCATGATCGGATAGCCGAAATCCTTGCGCACTTGCACGGATTCTTCGAGCACTTCGTCCAGCCGATGCAAAATGCGCAATTCCGCCAGCTGGTGCCTGAGGTTGGAAATCACGCCGCCCGGAACCTGGTGCACGTATTGTCCGTAGTCGTATTCCAGCGGCGCTCCGATCGGCAGCCTTTCCTTTAGTGCAATCGCCGACAGCCGCTCGGAGGCCGGGCGCAGAATGGACTCGCGGATTCTGGAGCCAAAACCCAGAAGCTTGGCATTCCTGGTCACGCTGAATACCGAGGGTTGCGCCGAGCCATTGGCAAGCGGAGGCACCCCGGTGTGCAGGGTCCGCACGCCCAGCTTGAGCGCTTCCATATAGACCAGGTCCGCCAGCCCGGTCGTACAGTGCGAATGCAGTTCGACCGGGACGCCGCCCGCATGTTTCAGAATGACCGGAAGCAGCGTCCTCACGCGATCCAGGGTCAGCAACCCTCCCTGGTCCTTCAGGTAAATCACGTCCGGCTTGAACGGAAGAATTTCGCGTGTCTTTTGCGCGTAGTACTCGTCGCTGTGGCGCGGCGAGATCGTATAAGAAAGCGCCAGCGCGATTTGCAGGCCCAGTCGCTTGAACAGCGGGATGGTCCAGGAGAAGGTCCCCTTGATTTGGCCATAGGTGTTGCATGTCATCTGGGCGCGGTTGAGCGCGCCGATCTCGGCAACGCGGGAATAGAACAGCTCGATGATCGATTGCGGCGGCGGCGGCTCGAACGGGTGGATGATGGCGCCCGCCATGCAGCTCTTCACGGTATTGGGCATCTTTCTGGCCAGCATCCTGGCCATTTCCCACGGGTCTTCCTTGAGATCTCGGACGAATTTCTTGAAATACACGCCTATCACCGGAACCTCGATCACGTCGAATCCGGCCCGGTCCATGTCCTCGGCAACGGCCTCCATTATTCCCGTGTGGATACCCGACGCCCACAGGCTCTGCGAACCATCGCGAAATGTCGTGTCTACGATACCTATGTCCATGATGCTTGCGCTCCCGCGGCGCGCCGATGCCGGTGCCTGCGTTCCCGCCACCGAAAGGCTCATGCCCCCAAAGGCGGAACCGATAAGTTGCCTAGCCTTGGCGCCTCTGATCTCTCGATCTCGGAGTCTTCGCCGATAACATCAAATTGGCGCGCTGGCGCCTAAAGCGCGTCAGCCGTCGCCAGCACCGATGTCGATTGGCACGACGCCGAATTGCCGCCGTTGCCGTTGACCACCGCGGTCTTCGCGCCCTTCACCTGCCGCTCTCCGCACTCACCCCGCAGCTGCCTCACCGCCTCGATGGTAATGAACGCGCCGTACATGTTCGGGTGCACGCACGAGAGTCCGCCGCCGTTGGTGTTGACCGGGAATTTCCCGCCTGGGGCGATCGCGCCGTTCTCGACGAACGCGCCTCCCTCCCCCTTGCCGCAGAATCCGAGATCCTCGAGCGCGAGGATGGTGTTGATGGAAAACGCGTCGTAGGTCTGCAACATGTGCATGTCCTTCGGTCCAAGTCCCGCTGCCGCGAACGCGCGCTCACCCGAATCCTTGGACGGCGTCACGGTCAGGTCGCGCATGCTCGACACCGAGCGATGCCACACCGCTGTGGCGTTGGAAAGGATGTAGACCGGCGTCTTCCTGAGTTCCTTGGCGCGATCCGCGCGTGTCATCACGTAGGCCGCAGCGCCGTCCGTCACCAGACAACAGTCGTAAGCCGTCAGCGGGTCGCTGATCATCCTCGCTTTGAGCACTGTGTCGATATCCAGCGGGTCCCTCGCGAACGCCTCCGGATTGAGTTGCGCCCATTTGCGCGCCGCAACCGCCACTTCGGCCAGATGACGCCGCGTGGTGCCGTATTGGTGCATATGGCGCGCCGCAATCAACGCATAGGACGACGGCGGGTTGAACGGCTTGTACGGGGTCTGGAAAGGGTCCGGGTCGAGCAGGATGCGCGCGGCACTGCGCTCCTTGCGGCCGAAGGTCGCGGTACGCTGAGTGCTGCCGTAGCACACCAGAACCGCATCGCAGAGCCCGGCGTTCAAGGCCAGCATCGCCGGCAACTGATGGGCCACGAAAGCGGCGCCGCCGACATTGGTCCCGTCGACGAACTTTGGCCGCACACCGAGGCCCTCGACCACGTTGAGCGGCCACATCGCGGAGTTGAGGTTGGCGGTGCACAGGCCATCCATATCCTTCATCGCAAGGCCGGCGTCCTCGACCGCGGCCTTCGCCGCCTGGGTGAGAATCTCCAGGTCGCTCATGCCGTGTGCCTCTCCGCAACCGGCAGTGCCAACCCCCACGATTGCAATCTTGCCGCGCAGATCCTTGAGACTCATTTCGCGTCCTCCGCGGTAAATACCACCATGCCCACGCCCTTGTCGTCGACGACCTTGGCGCGCACTCGCATGCCGATCTTCACATCGGTCGGCGGCACGCCATCGACGCGGCTCATCATGCGCACACCTTCGTCGAGTTCGACCAGCGACACGTCGTAGTCGCCGCCGAGGTCCGGTTTGCGCCTCACCGTGGTGGTCGAATAGACGACGCCGGTTCCCTTGGGTTCCACCCACGCGAGCGCCGCACTGCCGCAATGCGGGCAAACGACGCGCGGAAAGAAGACGTGATGGTTGCAGTCGCTGCAGCGCTGGATCAGAAACCGCCCCTCGTTCAATTGGGCCTGGTAGCGCGCTTCGGCGCCCCCCTTATCGTTGCCTTGCATGGATCATCCTTCCTTGATAAGCGCCTTCGGCGCAGGGCTGGAATCGGGCTCGACGCCCGGATCGTTGCATCCGTGCGACATCAGAGCACACGGTGAATTTCTTGACAATAGCTTCTCCTCACGCAAACGCGAATCAACGCGCATCGACTTTGGACAGGAGAGAACCGCAGGCGAGTCGAAGGACGGTATCCCGTGCTGGTTCAGCGCCGGATACCGACCAGTCGGAATCATTTGCCGGGACACGACGATCTCGAGCACGGTGCATCGACTCGAGCCGACGCGCAAATTCCCCGTCGCCGGCCCCGCGGCCTATTTCGACTCACCCCCGGTTCTAAGCTGGGCCGCCATTTGCTCGATCAGTCGTTCAACCAGATTGGTGTTGACGCTGCCAGCCGCAAAATCCGGATGACCCATCACGAACTGCAGGAAGGGCAGAGTCGTGCCTACGCCGCCGATAGAAAACTGATGCAGCCCCCGCCGCATCCGTTCGAGCGCTTCGGCTCTGTCCTTACCGTAGATGATAAGTTTCGCCAGCATGGAATCGTAGTACATGGGCACCGCGTAACCGACATAGCAGTGCGTGTCCAGCCGGATGTTCGGACCCTCCGGCGGGCGCCACTGGACGATCCGACCCGGGTTCGGCCTGAAACCCTCGGCCGGCAATTCCGCATTGACGCGGCATTCGATCGCGTGGCCGCGGAACATCACGTCGGACTGGGCGAATCGCAGCGATTCTCCGCGGGCGACGCGGAACTGCTCCTGCACCAGATCGATCCCGGTGATCATTTCGCTCACCGGATGCTCGACCTGGATACGGGTATTCATTTCGAGAAAATAGAATTTCTCGGCGTCCTGATCGACGATGAACTCGACCGTGCCGGCGTTCTCGTAGCGCATGCTTCGGGCCAGCGTCACGCCGGCCTGCCGGATTTCCTGCCGCAGCGCCTCGGTAATCGCCGGCGCCGGCGACTCTTCCACGAGCTTCTGATGCCGGCGCTGCAGCGAGCAGTCCCGCTCGCCGAGATGGATGACGTTGCCGAAGCGGTCCCCCAGTACCTGAACCTCGATATGACGTGCGTTCGGAATATAGCGCTCCAGATAAAGAGAGTCGTCACCGAAGGCCGCTCGGGCCTCGGCCGAGGCCGATCCGAACATCTGCTCCATGTCGCGTTCATCGTTGACTATTTTCATTCCGCGGCCACCGCCGCCCGCCGCGGCCTTCATCATTACCGGGAATCCGATGCGCTCGGCGACTCTTGCCGCCTCCGCGTGGGTATGAACCTTCTCCGATCCGGTGAGGATGGGCAGGGCGAATTGGCGCGCGAGCGACCGGGCCTGCAGCTTGTTGCCCATCTCCCGGATCTGCTCGGGTTTCGGTCCCACAAACGTAATACCCTGTTCAGCACATGCCTGCGCCAATTCCGGCGACTCTGCCAGGAAACCGTAGCCGGGGTGGATGGCGTCCGCCCCGGTACCCATAGCGGCGGCGACGATGGCTTTGATGTTCAGGTAACTGTCGGTCGGGCTCGGAGGACCGATGCATATGCCGCGGTCCGCAATGCGTGCAGGCAAGCTTTCGCGATCGGCTTCCGAAAACGCAAGGACGGTCTCGATTCCAAGCGCCTGACAGGCGCGAATGACGCGAACAGCGATTTCGCCCCGATTGGCGATCAGAACCCGGGAGACCGTCAACTGCGTGGCCCCTTGCGCGAGCCTTTCGATCCGCCTGCAGCCGGCCGAACCCGGAAAAGCACGTGTCCATACTCGATAAACTCAGCGTCCTGCACGCAAATTTCGGTCACGACGCCGCCGACCCCCGCGCGCACGGCGGTAAATACTTTCATCACCTCGATCAGCCCGACCGTGGAATCGGGATTCACCTCGGCGCCCACCGACACGAAGGGCGCCGCTCCGGGCTCGGGTTTGGCATAGAACCGCCCCATCAGCGGAGCTACGATCGTTACTGTCCCGTCCTGCGAGGAATCCTTTCCCGTTTCGGCCCGCGCCGGAGCAGGCGGCGCGACCGCAGCGGGTGCCGCAGCGCCGGCAGCATCCGGAGCTTTCGCGGGTGGTGCAGCAACGCCGGGCGATGCGGCTGGCGCGGGCGCGACCGGCGCGGCACCCATGCCCGGAACCTGCGTACCCTTGCCGATCGTCACCTTCAGATCGCCCACATCGACCTGCAGATAATCGAACGTGGATCGATCCAGCGTCTCGACAAGCAGCGCAATCTGCCTGACGTCCTCGTCGCTCAGCGAATCAAATGTGTTGCTCACGGTAATTTCCTCTCATTGATGACATAACAGTTGCATTCACGCCGATGATCGATTCTGGATCACCAGGGAATCGCGGCCCCGCTGCACCTGCACAAAGCGCACCCGCTCGTGCTTGCCGAGTTCCCGCACCAGGGTGAGCAGCGGCGCAGTGGCGTTCAGATATTGCCGGGGCGGGCCGGCCGCGTGCATCGCCGCGATCTCTTCCTCGCCCTTCATGATGTAGCGCAGCAGAAACTCCTCGTCCGAGACACCGGTTCCGCCCAATTGCCTTCTGATCTCCTCCAGCGTGATATCCCGCTTTCGTCCGGCCGCCAGTTCTTTCGCTCTGGGGAGGTTTAGCAGTTTGTCCTTGAGATTCGGGTCCATCCATGGATAGCCTGAATCCTCCCCGTAGACGCCTTGCGCAAACAGGATTATCTCGTCGATGACGTGCTTGTACCTCTCGCCCATGGCGACGTTCAGGGCCGACTGGGTGACGACGAACTGCGAGTGCGGCGTGATCATGATCGGATAGCCAAGATCCTTTCGGACCTGCACTGTTTCTTCCAGCACTTCGTCGAGCCGGTGCAGTATGCGCATTTCGCCGAGCTGGTGCTTCAGGTTCGAAATCACGCCTCCCGGAACCTGGTGGACGTACTGGGCACCGTCGTATTCCAGAGGCGCGCCGATCGGCAGATTTTCCTTCTTCGCGATCGCGGTGAGGCGCTCCGAGGCCGTGCGCAGCACGCTCTCGTCGACGCTGGTTGGAAATCCCATGAGCCTCGCGTTCGCGGCGACGTTGAACACCGATGGCTGCGAGGCGCCGTTCGCGAGCGGCGGCACCGCGGTGTGCACCGTGCGCACCCCCAGTTGCAGCGCCTCGAGATACACCAGCGGCGCCAGCCCCGTCGTGCAGTGCGAGTGCAGTTCCACCGGGACGTCGCTTGCGTTGCGCAACATCCCCGGCATCAGCGTCCGCAGCCGATCGACGGTGAGCAGTCCGCCCTGGTCCTTCAGATAGATCGTGTCGGGCCTGAAGGCAACGAGTTCGCGAGTCTTCCGAGCGTAATACTCGTCGGTATGGCGCGGAGAGATGGTGTACGAAAGCGCGAGGGATACCTGTACCCCCAGTCGCCGGAACATCGGTACGATCCAAGGAAAAGCTCTCTCGAGCTGACCCGTCGTGTTGGCAACGAGCTGGATGCGGTTCAGTGCGCCGGTATCGACCAGACGCTCGAAGAACAGTTCGACGATCGATCGAGGAGGAGGCGCCTCGAATGGGTGGAAAAAGGCGCCGCCGATGCAGATCCTGGTGGTGTCGGGCATCTTGCGCGCAACCATGCGCGACATTTCCCACGGGTCTTCTTTCAGATCGCGAACGAATTTCTTCACGAAGATGCCCGTGACCGGAACTTCGATCGCTTCGAATCCGGCCCGGTTCATGTACTCCGCGACCGCCTCGATCATCCCGACCCGCAGACCCAGAGCCCAAAGGCTCTGCGATCCGTCGCGAAACGTCGTGTCGATGAATCGGACTTCCATAACGGCTTCACCCACAAAAGAATCTGCGCCGACGGTCATGCGCTGCGCCGTCAATCAGCTCGCTGCACTCGACATTTCATTGCGGCTGATCGCCCCGGTTTTTGACCGCGGCTACTATGACCGAAATCACAGACCTGTTCAACCGCGGTCGCCACACGATTTGATCCCAAGAACCTGGTTCTAAAGGCGGTTGCCCCTAGAGCGTAGTCAGGATTTCTTGCACCCTGGGCCACGGGTCGGGTTGGAAGTTTCGGTACACATCGAAGTCCTCCTGCGTGACGACCTTGTTGATTGCCTGGTCGAATGAGGGCCGCTGCTGCATGCGTTCGAACCAGGCCGCGACGCCGGGTCGATGGTCCCAGATGCGGGCGAGCCTGAGCTGCTGCAGCCGCCAGATATAGGGCGTGGCCGCGATGTCCGCGATCGAGTACGCATTGCCCGCAACATAGGGCCCGCCTTTCATCGCGTCCTCGATGACTTTGAGCAGCTTGACGTGGTGCTTGAGCGCGTCGACCACCAGCGGCGCATCCAGTCCTTTCTCCGCGACCTGGCGCTTGATTTCGGCGCGGGCCGGGCTGGGCGTCTTCGCAAGCTGATCCTCCAGCGCTTCCTTTCCCATTTTCTGCATCCGAGCGCGGTTGGCGGTCGCGAACGTGAGCGTGGTGCACGCGTTGTGCACGTACTCGTCGATCAGCTTGTTCATCATGTAGACCTTGGAACGCTCATGCGCCGAAACCGGCATCAGCGGCGGATTCGGAAACGCGTCGTTCAGGTAATAGGGGATCACGGCGGATTCGATAATCACCTTGTCGTCGTGCACCAGCGTGGGCACCACCGCGTTGGGGTTCAGCTTCAGGTATTCGGGATCGAACTGGTCTCCGCGCAGCGTCATCAGCTTGCCGTTCCATTCCAGGCCCTTCTCCGCGAGCATGATGCGCGCCTTGATCGCGCAGACGGAAGTTCTTCCGTGATAAAGCGTCAGCATGATCGTCTCCAAATAGGCAAGAGGCAGACGCAGGACCCGGCCTGCCGATTACGGATATCTCGTCGCTAGAGTAGCTTGTTATCTGTAGACACGCCATCGCCCGCGTACACACTCGTAAATACGCTTGCCCCTGCATGCTCCTTAGTTGCTCGCCACTGCCTCGAAGCGCGTAGCAGGAATGCCCAGTGCAGCGCGTCGACAGCGTTCGGCCAGCCCTGCTCGGCGCCTTTGAGCGCGCGCTCGACGTCTTCTCTGAGCGCCCTCGCGTCCAGCGCCCCTCGCGCCAGCGTCGCGGCGCGAACAAGCAGTCGTTCCCAGTTCATGGGGCCGCGCGGGTTGAGTTTATCCATCCGATCTTCAGCTGACCGGCGCCGGAAGCGGTAACGCTTTAACCAGGTTGTCACTAAACAGCCGGCGCTTGGATCCGGCTCGAACGCCGCTGAGTCCCTGGAACTCGCCGCTGCCCCTTTAGAGCGAGCCTACATCGAGCACGACATCATCCGGTGGCCGTGTGCCGCGTTCATGGACATCGACCGACAGCAGCGTCCCGGAAGCCGGGCAGTAATACGCCGTCGCGGACAATTTCTCGTGCAATGTAATGCGATACTCGCTCGGCAGGCTGTCGAACGTCGCAGCGACCGCGCCGGCGCGCCAGCGGGTGCTGCCGGTGCACAGGATATACCCGGCCTTGGTCGCGACATGCGTGCCGTTGCCGTCGCGCACGATCAGCAGCGACTCGCTGATCGAACCAATCGTTTCGCCCTGCGTGAATTTCTTCCTGTCGCTGACAGGCTCGCCGATGCGCTTCGCCCGCAGCGCTTTTCGCTGCGCCGCTGTCGCCGTCGCGTCGGCGCGTCCAGATTCCGTCATGACGCCGTAGATGTCCCTGGCCACCTTATCGGATATCCTGCCGGCGGCCAGATCTTGCACGACGGCGTCGGGCTCGCGCTCCAGCGGGTCGCCCCAGCCGCCACCGCCTTGCCAGGTCACCGCGAAGACGTCGCAGTTGGTCATCTCCATCAATCCGGGCTTGGGCCCGAACGACTCCCACTTGCCCTGCGGCACCGGCCGGCCATCCTTGACGGCGCCGCGGCCGAACGACTGTCGCACCGTCGAGCCGGGCCAGCCGCCGCCGAGCCCCATGGTGTTCGGCACTTCGGCACCATGGGTCATCACCAGCGCTTCGGCGCGGGTGATGCCGCCGAGCGTCAATGCGATCTCCGCGCTCAGTCCGCCCCTGAACTTTCCCGCTCCGGCCGTGTCCGGTGCGAGCCTGCGGTGCAGGTAGAACAGCGGCGAAACCTGCTCGTTGCGCTCGACGTCGGCGATCGCGGACACCGGCGAAGTGATCGGCCCCCCGGCGTCGATCCCGTCCTTGGTGGCCCATGCTCCTGAGCCCGCCGCCAGAGGATCCATCAAGTGCAGCCCGAAGGGCTCGCCGAACTGGTTTATGCCGCCCAGGTTGAAGGTTGCCATGCAGCCGTCGCTGATGGTCTGGGTCCGATGACGGTACTTGGACGAAGCCGCGAGCAGCTTGTTCAGCACCAGCATGGTCGCGTTCGCCACCACCCATATCGCCTCCACGGTCGCCGAGCCCACCGGTGCCGGAAACTGGGCGGTGCAGATCAGTCCGTCGGGCGCAATGACCTCCGCGGTGTTCAATATGCCCTGGTTCCACTGTATGTCCCATCCGAGCGTCGTCAGCACGCTGCCGCACGCGCCGCCCATCAGGCCCGCGCGGGTCGCATTGACGAATCCGGGCGCCTGTGTGCTCGAACCGCTGTAATCGAGCGTCATCCGGTCACCGCGCTTGGTGAGTTTGACGTCAATCTTGTACAGCACGTTGCTATGCCCATCGTGCTCGAGAAAGTCGCAGGCACCGAACTCGCCGTCCGGCAGTTCGGTGAGCCGGGCGCGGGTGCGCGCCTCCGAGGACTCGATCATGCGCCGCATCGCCTGCGCGATCGTGTCGGCACCGTACCGTGAAACGAGAGCGCTCACGCGATCGCGCGCGACGTTGATCGTGGCGATGAAAGCGCGGATATCCAATCCCAGCGCATCGGGCAGGCGCGAAGCGGTGGTGATCATCTCCAGCACGTCTTCGCGCAGTTCGCCGCGATCGATGAGCTTGACGCAGGGAATGCGGATGCCTTCCTGATAGACGTTCTTCGCCCGCGGACACCAGCTTGCAAAATCCATGCCGCCGACGTCGGTCTGGTGCGCCTGTACGCCGGCCCACGCGATGATCTGCTCGCCCGCGTAAATCGGCCCCATCATCTGCACGTCGTTCTGGTGCAGCGCGCCGATGTAGGGATCGTTGCCGATGAACATGTCGCCGTCACGTACCTTCAAACTTGGCTTTCCATTGATGTGACGAATGACGGTGCCCGAAACCGGGGCCTGAAAGGAGACCTGGAATCCCATCGACACCACCGACCCGTCGGGCAGGAACAGGCCGGTGAAAAAATCCGACGCCTCGGTCACGGTCGGCGAGCCCGACACGCTCTGCAGGGCGATGCGCATCTCCTCGGCGATCGCGACCAGGCGGTTGCGGATCACCTCGAAACTCACCGCGCTGATCGTCGAGTCGCCGGTCATGGCGCACCCCCGACATGAAGATTGCCGAACCCGTCGGCGGTCGCGCGCGCACCGGGCGGCACGACGACGCTTTGTCCGGGAAACTCGATGATCGCCGGCCCGTCGACGCTTGCTCCCTCGGCGGGGAAGGTCGTCAGGTAGATCGCCGTGTCCACCGGCGTCTTCGGATCGCGAAACACTGCCTTGCGCGTCTTTGAATAGACGAGCGGTTCGCCCTTGGTGGCCTGCGCCGGCGGCGGCAGCGCACCGGTTCCCACCGCGCGCACCGAAAGAACCTCATATCCGGCCTTCGAGAACGCGGCACCGCGCCCGAACAGGGTCTCGTAGTCGGCCTCGAACTGCGCAACCACCTTGTTGAACACGTCGATGTCAAACACGTTGCCCTCGAGCGGGATGTCCAGGTGGTGTGTCTGCCCGCGAAATCGAATCGAGACCAGTCGCTCGATGCGCATATTGCCCGCGGCAGCTGCCAGTTCGAGATTCGTTTCCACCTCGGCGACCGTAGCTGCGATTGCGGCCGAAATCTTTCTCAGTTGCTCGTCACTGGGCACGGCGCCGGGCCGCACCCGCGCGTAGGCGGGCAGCTCGGTCGTAAAACCCAGGTCCGAGTTGCCGGTGCCGAACGCCGACACGGCTGTCGCGGCAGCCGGCACGATGAACCCATCCAGACCGAGCTCCGCACTGAGCACCCACGCATGCGATGGGCCGGCGCCGCCGTTGGCGAACAGCGAAAAATCGCGCGGATCGTAGCCGCGCTCGATGGTCATGCGGCGAAGCAGATCTGCCATTCGGCTGTCCAGCACCTCGCGGATTCCCCACGCGGCCTCGACGACGCTCAGTCCAAGCGGCTTCGCCACATGGTCGGCAACGGCGCGCCGCGCGGCTTCCATATCCAGTTTCATCCGGCCGCCGAGAAAATTGTCCGGATCGAGAACCCCGAGCACCAGATCCGCGTCGGTGGCGGTGGGCAGGACGCCTCCCCTGCGGTAACACACAGGCCCGGGATTCGCGCCGGCGCTCTTGGGCCCGACGCGAAGTTCGCCGAATTGCACCGACGCGATGCTGCCCCCGCCGGCACCGATGGAATCGACGTCGATCGAATGCACGCGGATGTCCGCACCGGCAATGGCGATTTCCGAGCGCATGATCGGTTTGCCTCGTACGATCACGCCAACGTCGAAGCTGGTGCCGCCGATATCGGTGGTCAGAATGTTATCGATCCCTATCTGCGCACCGATCGCGAGCGAACCCACGACGCCGCCGGCCGGTCCCGAGAACAGCGCGAATGCCGGTCGGTCGGTCAGAACGGCTGTCGGCAGGACTCCGCCTGCGCAGGTCATCATCAGCACCGGAGGACGCATGCCGGCAGCGCGCAGCGTCGCTTCCAACTGCGCCAGATAGCGTCCGGCAAGCGGTCCGAGGGCCGCATTGGCAGCGGTCGTCGACATGCGCGCATATTCGCCCACCGCAGGGGAAATCTCGTGCGACACGCTGATGAATGCGTCCGGCAGTTCTTCTCTCGCCAGTTCGCGCAGGCGCTTTTCGTGCACGGGGTTGTGCGTGGCCCAGAGGGTGCAGATCGCAAGCGCTTCGATCCCTTCGCGCGCAAGCTTTCGCAGTTCCCCGCGCGCCTGCTGCTCGTCGAGCGGCGTAATCACCGCGCCGCTCACGTCGATGCGCTCATCGATCTCGATGACCAGGCTGCGGTGCACCAGCGGCGAAAACTGGTTGCGCAGGTAAGCGTCGGTATATTCGGTCTCGTTCAGCCCCGACGTTTGCCGGCGCAGACGGCCGATTTCGAGCGTATCGCCGAACCCGCGCGTTGTGAGAACCGCGGTCCTCGCGGCGTTGCCCGTGAGCAAGGCGTTGAGGCCGACTGTCGTGCCGTGGCCAAAACGCTCGATCTGCTCGCAAAAGCGCTCGAAGCTCAGCCCATAGGACCCAGCGGCGATCTGCAGCCCTTCGATGACCCCGCCGAGAACGTCCTGCGTCGTCGGCGTCTTGACGACCCGCGTCTCGCCGTCGCTGCCGCACGCCCAGATGTCGGTAAACGTCCCGCCTACGTCAGTTCCTATGAAGAATCCCAAGATTCAGCCTCGTCTGTTTGCCGTTGCGCAAGGATTGCCGGATCCGGTGAAAGATCTCGCCGCCCGCAAATCCGGCGCTGCCCGCAGGGGGGCTCAGGCCGCCTTGCGCGAAGGCGCCTTGACGGGCTTCAGTCCTATCATCTCCCGGGCTTCCGCCGCGGTCGCCGGCTCGGCGCCGAGTTCGCGCACGATGCGCACGGCGCGCGCAACCAGCTCCTCGTTCTTCGCCAGCCTGCCGTGGCTGTAGTAGTTGTTGTCCTCGAGGCCGACGCGCAGGTGTCCGCCCAGCAGGATCGCGTGGGTCGTCGCCGGAAGTTGCGCCGGGCCGATGCCGCTCACGTTGAAAATCGAATTCTCGGGCAGATGATCGACCATCATCTGCAGGATCTTCGGTGTATAGGGATAACCGCCCTGAAAGCCCATCGCGCCGAGAACCATATTGACGTAATACGGCGGCTTGTCGAAACCGGCCTCGATGAGGCGGGTCGTGTCCTGGAGAATATGCGCGAGGCTGAAGACCTCCCACTCCGGTTTGACGCCCTTCTGCTGGAACAACCTGGCCATCTGGTCGCAGCGTTCGGACTCGGTGACCATCAGCAGGTTGCGGCCATGGAACTGCGCCATGATGGTATGGCAATCGAAGGTCACCATCTCGCAATGCGGAGCTTCGCACCCCTTGAGGCGCTCCTCGAACTGGATTTCTTCGAGTCCCGGTCGCAGCGTCTTGATCATGTCTCCGCTGACGCCGCCGCCGGTGCTGTTGTTGATGACAATGTCGCAGCGCTCCCGGATCAGATTGTTGATCCTGCCGTAAATCTCCGGATTGCACGTGGCCTGGTCATCCGGCCTGCGCGCGTGTACCGCGACGATGCTCGCGCCCTCGTCATAGGAGCGAGACACCGATTCGGCGATTTCGTCGGGTTGCGTGGGCAGGTTCGGATTCTGCTTCTTGCTGGCCATCCCGCCAGTGGGCGCGACAGTGACGATGACTTTGGGAGTGATCATGGAATTGGACCCTTATCAAAAAAACTGGCTCTGCCACCCTGAAACCCGGTGCGAGCAAGGATGGCGCCGGCCGGAAAGCGCGCGACCGGGGCATCGAGACGGTACGCCCGGCGCCTCACACCTGTCAAATGTCCGCGGTATAGAATTCGGTGCTAGCCTGACGCTGTCGAGCGTGCGGCCAAATCACCAGGAAATTATGAAACGCTCGCCAGGTCCCGCGTTCTTCTCCGTTCCTGCCGAAGCCGGCGCGAGCGGCTCGGAGCGGTCTGCGGTAATCGATGGACTCAAGGCGGAATCCTCGTGGGTCTCACCGAAATATCTCTACGGACCTCTGGGTTCGCGCCTGTTCGAGGCCGTCACCGAACTCCCCGAATATTACCCGACGCGCACGGAACGCTCGCTGCTTGGATCGTGCCGCGACCATATCGCAAACGCGGTGGGCCCCGAACCGACACTGATCGACTTGGGCGCCGGAAACTGCGAAAAAGCGAGCAGCCTGTTTGCATCGCTCAAGCCGCGCCAGTACGTGGCGGTCGACATATCGGTCGAGTTCCTGCGGCATTCGATGCTCCATCTGCAGCGGGAGTTTCCGCAGATCAAAATGCTGGGTGTCGGAATGGATTTCTCGACGAGCATGCGACTGCCCGATGAAGTCCGCCGCGAGAACCGCATGTTCTTCTACCCTGGGTCTTCGATCGGCAACTTCACGCCGGAGAACGCGCTGGCCTTTCTGTCTCGGATCCGCGCGCACTGCGCGGATGGGAGCTTGCTGATCGGTATCGATCTGGTCAAACCCGCATCCATACTGCAATCGGCCTACGATGACGCGCTGGGAGTTACCGCAGCCTTCAACCTTAATCTGCTCAACAACCTCAACGCGCTGATCGGCAGCGATTTCGTGGTCGGTGACTGGCAGCACCGCGCGGTATTCAACGCGTCGCTGTCGCGCATCGAAATGCACCTCGAGGCGCGGCGCGACCTCACGGTCAGCTGGCCCGGTGGCGCGCGTCGTTTCGCTCGGGGTGAACGGATTCATACCGAGAACAGCTATAAGTACGCGCTCGAGGATTTCAAGGCGCTGGTGCGGCGCGCGGGATTCCGCGAGCTGCGCGCGTGGACCGACGAGCGCGACTGGTTCGCGCTGTGCCACGCCATCGCTTGATCGATTCCGGCTCGCGTGTTTGACCGTTTCGCTGCGACAGGTGCAGCGCGTTTGATCAGGGTCAAGTCTCCGGCCCAACCCTCGTTGAAGATTGCAGTACATGCGCCCCGAAGCACGGCCGCTCGAATGGAAAGCTAGAGAGAAATCATGAGTGATCCCGCCACCCTGTGGCATGCCGAGCATGCCAATCTTGCCCGACTCCTGGACATTCTCGAAAAAGAGATGGCGGCGTTCAATGCGGGTGAGCAGCCGAACTACGACCTTTTGCTCGACGTCGTCCATTACCTGCAGCATTACCCTGACCAGGTACACCATCCCAAGGAAGACGTTGCGTTTGCCAGGTTGGTCAAACGAGATCCGCGGATGAAACCGCAGATTGACCGACTCACGCAGGAGCATCGCGTCATTGGCATAGCCGGTGGGGTTCTGCTGAAGCACCTCGAGGAAGTGCTCGCCGGCACCGTGGAACCGCGTTCGGTCGTGGAAGCAGCGGCGGCCACCTATCTTGCCTATTATCGAGGGCATCTTGCCGCCGAGGACAGGGAGGTCGTCCCGCGCGCAGCCGAACTCCTGACAGCCGCGGACTGGGCAGCCGTGGCGAAGGCAGTCCCGGCCCGACCCGATCCCCTGCTCGGGGAACACGTCGAATCGCATTACCGGAAATTGCGCCGGCACATCGAGCTTGAATCGCAGAGCGACTGAGCGCGGATCTGCCTCCCGCGCGCAGAACATCGAAACAGGATACCGCAACGACTTCCGTCAAGGCGTTGCCGGCGCGCGCGCAAGCGAGTGCCATGTCGTCGTGCCCCGAGGGGGCATGCTTGCATCCGGGACCCGCGGCTCAGATCAAATTGAAATAGTTCGTGGAGCGCAGGTACGGAAGCCACTCGCCGAGCACCGATTCCGGCCACGGTATGTTCAGTGCCAGGTGAAACAGCACGTAACAGAACAGCCAGGTCCCTACGGAAACCAGCGCCGCGATGCGCCAGCGCTCCTTTCCCTCCACGCGCATGAAGCCGATGAGAAACACCAACAGCGCAGGCAGAAGACCGATGAGCAGCCCGGCCCCGAGAATGAACACGCACCACAGGTAGTAAATGGCGAACCGGCCCAGTATCGTCCACGTGCTCAGGCCGTGGTAATCGGTCTGAATGTCCAGGTAAGCGATCTTATCGGTCTTCTCCGAAGCACTGAAGCCGAAACACCGGCCGGCCGCGACGATGAAGCCGAAGGCCAGGCCCGCCCAGCCGATCACCTGGGGCATAAGCCTTGCGCCCGAATCCCAGCGGGAGGAAACGACAAGCGAAGCACCGAAGACAAGTGTCATGAGCGCGGCGAAAACGACATCCGGCCAGGTGCTTCCTATAACCAACCGCAGCTGCCGGCGAGCGCGCGTGACCGGGGGCTTGTGGCGCGCCAGCCACTTTCCGATCAGTGGCCTTGCCAGGCCCAACAGCGTGACAGCCAGCATCACGAGAACCAGCGGGCGGGTCACCCACGCCGCGCCGTGGACACCAACGGATATCGACATGTAGCGCTCCATCAGACCGCCGAGCACGAAACCCAGAATGAGCGGCGGCCTGGCCCAGCCCAGCCGCTTCATGATCCAGCCGAGCAGGCCGATGAGCAACAGCGCGACGAGGTCTCCCCACTGCCGCGAGGACGCGAACGCGCCTACGAACGTGACCGCGAGTACCACCGGCGCCAGGATGCCTATTCGCACCAGCGCGATCTTCGCCAATTGATTCGCGAACAGAAAGCAGATGCCGGCACCCAGAATGTTGGCAATGGCGACACTCCAGGCAAGCGTGTAGGTGATATCCAAGTGGCTGGTCAGCATGTCCGGCCCGGGCACCAGACCCTGGATGAGAAATGCGCCCAGCAGCAACGCCATCGAGGCGGAACCCGGGACGCCGAACGCCAGGGTCGGGATCAGCGCACCGCCTTCCTTGGCGTTGTTGGAGCTTTCGGAGGCGATGACGCCTCGCACGTCGCCCTTGCCGAAGGTCTCACCGGCGCCCTTTTCGGTCCGGGCAGCGTGCGCATACGCGATCCAGTCGATGACTGCGGCGCCAATTCCGGGCACCGCACCCAGGAACGCGCCGATCGCCGAACAGCGCAGCAGCAGAAACGGCCGCGTGAGGACGTCGCGTACCCCTTGCATCTGGCTCCACTTGGATCCCAACTTTTGCGCTGTCGCGTTGATCTTGGTCCTGCTGATGACCATGTCGGCGATTTCCGGAATCGCGAACAGCCCCAGGGCGAGCGGTACCACGGGTATGCCGTCATCGAGATAAATCGTGCCGAATGTCCATCGCGATGTGGCCGTCTGCGGGTCCTCACCGACGCTGGCCAGCAAGATCCCTGCACAGGCCGCTGCAAAGCCCTTCACCGGCGCGCCGCCGCCCAGCACGACGACCAGCGACAGGCCAAACAGGCAGAAAGCCAGGAGTTCCGGCGACGCGATGCGCAGCATGACCGGTTGAAGAACCGGAATGCTGACGCCCAGCAACAAGGCGCCAAACAAGCCGCCCAGCACCGACGCGGTAAAGGCCGCGCCGAACGCCCGTCCCGCTTCGCCTTTGCGCGCCATCGGGTATCCGTCGAGGATGGTCGCGGCCGACCCCACCGTCCCGGGAACGCCGAACAACACCGCCGGGATCGTATCCGAAGTGCATACGACCGCACTCAATCCCATCAGGAACGCCATGGCCGTGTAGGCGTCCATGTCGAACGTGAAAGGCAGCA
>MEQX01000059.1:0-178 GCA_001770415.1 Betaproteobacteria bacterium RIFCSPLOWO2_02_FULL_63_19
GGACGCCACTACTTGAATGCTTGCCCCTATCGGCGTCCAGACGCTCCCGACCCGGGCTCGTACCCTGTCGAAGTCTTTCATCCGCCGGGAGGCGCGCGTCGACCGATTACCAACCCCCGCACTGGACCACGTGAGCTTCCGGTCTTGCCCAAGAGCGACAGCAAATCCAGCTTGAAGC
>MEQX01000059.1:203-43738 GCA_001770415.1 Betaproteobacteria bacterium RIFCSPLOWO2_02_FULL_63_19
ATGGTGCGCAGTTTCTGGAAGTGTGTCTGTAGGGAGATCCCTACAGAGTTGTAATAAGAACGGGAGACGGCGGGTCGCTTTGGCGAAGATTAACGTCTGCGGCCGATAAGCAGACCACTTGATTGGCTGCGTGAAGTTCTGCTGTCGGCCGAACCCAGGTCTACCGACCTTGGCGCAAAGCGGATATTCGTCCGAAACCCGCTAATGAAGGGCTATCTGCAACAACCAAGAGTGTCCAGATTTGCCCTGGGCGAGGACTCCTTCCGTTCCCCCGCGGCGAATATCAACAGCCCCTGACTTCCCGCAGCCGGGAAAGTCCTTCGGCAATCGATACGCGCGGTGCGTACCCCAGATCACGGCGCGCGGCCGAGATGTCGAACCAGTGCGCGGTGGACAGTTCGCGGACCACGAAGCGGGTGACGCGCGGTTCGCGCGGATCGTTCGTGAGCCGGCGCCAGGCTTCGATCCCCCCGGCGATCCACAATGCGAGCCACACCGGCACCGCCTTCGTTACCGGTGGCGCGCCAACGGCGTGCAGCAGCCGGTTCACGATGTCCCAGAGCGGCACCGGTTCGCCCTGCGAAACGAAATAGACGCGTCCGGCAACGGGCGAGCCCGGGTGCAGGCGCTCGGCGGCGAGCAGGTGCGCCTCGGCGGCGTTGTCGACATAAATGGTGTCGACGAGCTTCGACCGGGAGCCGATGCGGCGCAACTGGTTCGCTCGTGCGCGCGCGACCAGTCTGGGGAGCAGGTGGTTGTCGCCGGGCCCCCAGATCAGATGCGGGCGCAGGCAGACGGTGGCCAGTTGCGCATCGTTCGCCGCGAGCACCATCTGCTCGGCCAGCGCCTTCGTGCGCGGATAGTGCGCTTCATAATGCGCGGGGTAGGGGACGGACTCGTCGACGCCTTCCATGTCGCGCCCGTCGAAGACGACACTCGGCGAACTCGCGTAGATGAGCCGGCCGACGCCGTGCCGGCGGCATGCTTCGATGACATTCCTCGTACCGGTCACGTTGGTGCGGTAGTAATCGGCATAGTCGCCCCAGATGCCCGGCTTGGCCGCAACGTGAAAGACCACGTCGAATCCCTGCACCGCCCCGGAAATCGCGGTGGCGTCGCTCAGGTCGCCTTTAATCTGCCCGACGCCGAGCGCGCTCAGTTCGCGATGGTCGCTGCGCGAAAAGCTGCTCACCTCGGCGCCCCGCTCGATCAGTCCGCGAACGATGGCCTGGCCGAGAAACCCGCCGCCGCCGGTGACGAGGGCTTTCACTGCGCTTTTCCCGAAGCGAGTTCTTCTGCGGCCCAGGCGGCGAGCTTCTCGCGGAAGATTTTTGCGTTGTGGCGCACGTCGACCGGGAACGCGGGATCAAAAAGGATCGTGTCGATGTTCCGCGTATGTTCGTGCGCCGCTGCGATCCGGAGAAGTTCCTCCCGAACGGCATCCATGGATTCGCTGCCGGAACCGGCTTCCAGTTCCACGCACAGCACCGGTCGCGTAATCCCGTCTCGCTTCACACCGACCAGCGCGGAGCGAAATACCCTGGGGTGCGCGTTGAACACCCCCTCGCACGGAATCGAGAACAGCGTCTGCTGCGGCGTAACGACCCGGTGCGCCTTGCGGCCGCAGAACCACAGGCGTCCGCTTCGGTCGAAATAGCCGACATCGCCCATGCGGTGGTAGAAGCCGCCACCCGCCGGGTCCGGAATCTTCGCCGCCGCCGTGGCATCCGGCAAATCGAAGTAGGTCCGCGTCGCGTGGGGTGCCTGCACTGCGATCTCGCCGATTTCACCCTGCGGCAATTCCAGAGCATCGCTCCAGGCGTCTATCGGGTCGTCGCTGATGCGTATGATTCTGGCCCGAAGTCCGGACACCGGACGTCCGACGCACACGCCGGCTCCCTCGTCGGTGCGATGGCGGGTTTCGTTCAGGATCTCATCGGCACCGATGGATGCAACCGGAAGGCACTCGGTCGCGCCGTAAGGCGTGAAAATCCGCGCACCCGGAGACAGCATCGCGGCGAATCGCTCGAGCACCTTCGCCGACACCGGTGCGCCGGCGGAAATCGCGCGGCGCAGCGTCGGCAGCTTGACGTGGCGCTGTTCGCCGTAGCGTGCGACGCGGTTGATCAGTGCCGGCGATCCGAACATCGACGTGATGCCGAATTTTTCAATCGCGCCGACGATGTTCGCCGGATCTGCGTTCGCCGGGTGCGAAGCGTCCATCTCCGGCACCACCTCGGTCATGCCGAGCGCAGGGCCGAACAGCGCGAACAGCGGAAATGTCGCCAGGTCGATCTCGCCCGGCTCGATCCGGTACAGCCGGCGGATCTGTTCCACCTGGGCGAGGAAGATGTCATGGGTATAGACGGCCCCTTTCGGCGCGCCGGTACTGCCGCTGGTAAACAGGATGGCGGCGGTTTCCCCGGGCGCAGGTTCGATCGCGCTGTAGTGTTGATCCGACGTCGTCTTGCGCATCAGGCCTGACAGCGTGTGGCCACCCCAGAACCACTTCGACCCGACTGTGACGTTGATGCGCACGCTGCGGCGTGCCCAGCCGAACAGCACGCGGGCGGCATGAGCCCTGGAGACGCCGATGAATGCCTCGGGCTCGGCATGCGACAGGCAGCCGCGAAGATTGTCGCGTCCGATGCCCGGATCGATCAACACCGGCACGGCCCCGGCTTTGAACAGCGCGAAACTCAGCGCGAAGAACGCCGGGCCCGGCGGCACCATCAGCGCGGTGCGCACGCCGCGCCGGATGCCGATTGCGTCGAGGCCGGCGGCGAGGCGATTGCTGGTCGCCTCCAGTTCGGCGAAAGTCAGTTGTTCGTAGGCGATCTCGGCACTCGCATCCCTGCCGCGGGCGCAGATGACCGCGGGACGAGCGGGTTGGCGCGCTGCCATCTGCGCAAGATGCGCGGCGATATTTCCGCGGCTCGGCGGCGCCGCGTCATGCATGGCACGGATGGCGTTCGATGAAGTCCTCGATCAGCGGCAGGATCTCCGCGCCCGCGTCTTCGAGCACATAATGTCCCGCGTTCGGAAAGCGGTGCACTTCGGCGTCCGGAAGAATTCTCTGCCACTCGCGCAGAAAGTGATGATCGAAGACGAAATCCTTTTCGCCCCAAAGGATCAGCGACGGAATTTCATTGAAGTGCGCCAGTCTTGCCTGTACGTCGCTCACCAGGTCATAGCTGCGGTCGCCAGGTCTGCGCGGAATGTCCTGCACGAACCCCAACAGCCCGGTTCGGTCTTCCGGCAGCCGGTACGGCCACAGATAGGCTTCGCGCACGCGCTGCTCCATCGGCCTGCAGACGGCCCAGCGTGCGAGCACGCTGATGAACAGGCCGGTATCACGAATGATCAGCTCGCCCAGCGGCGTCTCGCGGCACAACCACAGCGACAGCGGCAGTCTCTTCGCCCTGGGCAAATGAAACGCGGCCGTATTGAGCAGGATGAGCCGGCCGATCCGGTCCGGGAACCGCGCGGCATAGGTCATGCCGATCATTCCGCCCCAGTCGTGCATGATCAGCGTGATGCGGCCGCGCACGTTGAGTTGCTCGATGAGCGAGGCCAGATCGTCGACGCGCCGGCGAAGCGTGTGCTCGTAGCTGTTTTCGTCCGGCTTGTCGGAGAGCCCGCAGCCTATGTAGTCGGGTGCGATCGCACGGTACCGGCCGCGCAGTCCGCGCACCAGATCGCGGAAGAAAAACGACCAGGTCGGATTGCCGTGGAGCATCAATACGGCATCACCCTGTCCTTCGTCGAGAAAGTGCATCCGAAACCCGTTCACCTCGCGCCAGGCGCCGGCGAACGGGTAGAGTTCGTGATTGAACCCCGGTACAGGACCGAACATTTGACTCACCACTCCAGTCCCATCATCAGGCACGTGAGTCCACTGCCGATGCCGAGGAATCCCACCGACTGGCCGGCCTGGAGGACGCCTCTTTCTTCGGCGATCGCAGCGGTGACCGGCAGCGCGGCGGTACCCATGTTGCCGAGGAAACGATACGTCGTGTAGTCCTTCGCCCTGGGTAAATTCAGCGCCTTGAGTATCGCGTCCTGATGCCCGCTTCCGACCTGATGGCAGATCACGCGGTCCACCTGCGCCGGGGTCCAGCCCATTTGCTTCAGGAACAGCTGCCACGTCTGCAGACCCAGATCGACGCCGTGCTTCATTACCGCGACCGAATCCGTTGCCATGTAGTGTGCGTATCCGTGCCCGAAGTCTGGAATTTCCGTCGGCTCCAACCCCCAGCGGCACAAGCGGTGGTGTTCCGGTGCAACCTGCGACACCGCGCCGCGCACCCGATGACCCCGGGTGCCCTGGAACGAGCCGTCGGTCAACAGCATCGCCACGGCGCCGGACCCGCCGGTGAAGGTGGCGAGCGCCTCGGCGAACTTGTCCATACCCGACCCGGGAGGCAGGGCGGCGCCCGCTTCGGCGCCTATGTCCCTCACCAGACGGGCGATCGCCTGTTCATTGATCTCGCGCGCCGTTTCGCAGGATACGACCAGTCCCGCGCGGATCTGTCCGAGTTCGATGCGATTGGCGATGTCGATCATGGCATTGAGCACGCCGAGGCACGCATTGCTCAAGTCGTAGACCGACACCGCGCCTCTTACGCCGAGCGCATCGGCTACCGCGCAGGCCGTGGCCGGCTCGAAGTTCTCGCGACAGACGCCGGCGTAGATCACTATTCCGAGGTCTGCAGCCTTGATAGAGGTCTTCGCCAACGCCTTGCGTGCGGCGGCGGTGGCATGGGTGGATAAGCGGGTGCCCTGCTCCCACCAGCGCCGTTCGACGATGCCGGTCCACGCTTCCAGCTGACCCGGCTGAAGGTTCAGGCTCTGATACACCGGTTCAAGTCGTGCCTCCAGTTCGGACGAGGTGACGATCTGGGGGCCTAGTTCATAACCCAGGGCGGTCAGAAACACGCTAGCGTAGTTGTGTGCCATGGTCGGTCGGCTGCCGTCAGCGGCGGCGCTGTCGCAGCGTGAAATCCTGCATCGCATAGATCACGCGGCCGTCGACCGATAGAAAGCCGTCGGCGCGAATGGTCAGTCGCTCGTCGTCGACCTCGGTCACCTCCGCCTCGACGGCGACTTCGGCATCGGCTGGAATCACCTGCCCGCGGTAGGTCCACTCGTGCCGCTCGTGCATGGCCACCGCTTCATGCCGGACGCCCGGCGGGCTGCCCCAGCGCTCGACCGATATGAATTTCAACAACTGCAGGAAAGCTTCAAGGCCCAACGATCCGGGCACCACCGGATCCTGAAAGAAGTGCGCGCTGAAAAACCATTCCCCAGGGTCCACGCGGCGCATCGCGCGAATGTAGCCCAGCGCCTTGGGTCCGCCGTCCGGGATCCAGCACTCGATCCGGTCGAGCAGGCGCAAGCGGTCGCCTGGAAACGGCGCGGTCTGCGGAAAAGCGATCCTGCGGCTGCGTGAACTTTCCTGCGCTGTCGGCTGGTAGCGCCTGGCGTCTTTCAACCCCTCCTGCTTGGCCAGGGCGATTTTCGGGAAGAAACCGAAGTAGGTGTCACCCCGGTAGACTAGCCGGCTTCCCGCACGCACTTCGTAGTCGAAGAACTGAATGATCATCCCCGCCGAACTGGAAGCGCGGGTGAGCTTCACGCGAGTGCTCAGTGTTCCGCTGCCGGGAAAGACCGGAGCGAACTGTGTCGCGCTGCCCCCGAGGTTGCGGAAGGAAAGGTCGACATCGCTCGTCAGCGCCGAACCCATGTAGGCCGCGAGCCAGCCGCACGGCTGCAGTGCGATTTCGAGCACGACCGCGAACGGCATATCGCCTTGCCGGTTGGCGGCAAAATACCAGGCATCCTCCGGCACGTCGTACTGCGCCTCGATTTCGCCTCCCGGCACGACTGTCCAAGGCTCGGCACGTATCTCGGTGATGCGGTCGAGGAACTGATACGGGGGGCCCGGCAGACGCGCGATGACGCGGTCCCGGTCGAAAATCCTGTAGCGCTCTCCGAATGCGTCCGACGGCTTGCCGACCGCGAACGCGAGGATGCGTTCGGAATCGAACAGGGCAGGTTTCTTCTCCGATCGCTTGCGCGCCGCCCAGAGCGAGCGAAGCGTCTCGCGGGTCACGCCGGCATAGCGCAGGCTCATGCCGGTGATTTCAACGATCGGTTTCCCGTCGGCATACATCAGCGCGTCGGCGATGACGTACGGTTCGGGCCGGTAGCCGATCTCCTTGATCGAAATCACGTAGGCCACCTGTTTGGTGGTGTCCAGCACCTGTCCGCGGCATTTCAACTGGCTGGCGACGCCTGGCACCGGTTCGATCGCCACCTGACCCTGCTCGGCAACCCATCCGAGCCTCAGCAGGAACACGCGCAGCGTATGCAGGCAGCATTCGAACATCAAGGTGCCCGGCATAACGCGGTCGTCGACAAAATGGCAGGTGAGAAACCAGTCCTGCGGATGGATGTCGGCCTCGCCGCGCACGATTCCAAGACCGAAGCGCCCGCCGGCCGGGTCCAGATGGGCGATGCGATGCACCAGGTTCATGCGCCCCGCAGGCAAGGTGACAGCGGCCGCGAGCGGAAGTCCCGCAAACGAATCGCCGAAGCATGCGGCAAGATCGCCGCCGCGCAACGCGTCGAGTTGTTCTTCATCGTATCGCTCGACGCCGATCTCGACGAGTGGCTTCCAGTCCGCGGGGCGCTTTCCGGCCACGGGCTTCAGGTCGAGCGCCGTGTGCACTATGCCCTTGCCGCCCTCGAGTTCGGCCCGGGAGAAGAATCCGGCGCAGCCGTCGGTCATCGTAAGCAGGGGTTCTCCATCGACGCTCGCCTCGAAGGCGAATTTGAAAAGCCAGGCGTCGCCCTGACGGAAAAAGCGCTCGATACGGATGTCATAGCGGACGACTTTGTCTGCGCCGGGCAGGCTGCGATGGAAACAGACCTTCGCATCGAGCAGGCGGTACATCGCCTCGCCGCGCGTCTGGAAATCGATACCGAGAAAACCCGCCAGCAGCAGATCCGCCTGGCCGGCCTCGACGGCGATGCAGGTGGGAATCCGCCCGCAGTCGAGATACCACGCGCCCGGGGTGATGTCATGCTCGGTCACGATCCGGCCGTGCGCCAGCGACAGCGGCTCGCCATCGATCTGCAGGACCCGGTCGACGAGCATCAGCGGTTCGTCCGGCAGACGTACGCGCGTCGGAAACGCGTCGGCGGCCGCATATCGAGGTCCGAGTACGCCGGCGACCAGTCCGCGGCCGAACGCGAGGCAGGCGGCTCGATCGAGTGAGCGTGGAACCCCGTTGGTCGGTGCGAGCGCTCCCGTGGAGGTCGCCGGCAGGCCGGGCGGCGACAACGCTTCGACGGCTGGTGTGCGGGTGATTTCCTGCCGCGATGCATCCTCATCGGAAATCGCGACGCCAGCTCGCGCAGCGCGGTCGAGCAGCGCAACCTGTGCCGCAACCGCATGCGCAAGCGTTTCCGCGAGACCCTCGGAAAACCTCAGGTACGCTTCGTGGGCATCGAGTGTCGCGCGCTCCGCGCTTTCGGCTGCCTGCAACACGGCGTGCTCGTCTGCCGGCACGCGATCTGACGACGGATGGGCGGGAGTGCGCGATCGCTTGGTATCGGCCCGCTCGGGTGTCATCGGAGCCGCGAAACCGCGTGCGCGATCGCCCCTCGGCAGCGGCGGCACCGAGATTGGCGCTCCGGTAATCGACACGGCTACTCTGCGCCCGGCCGCTGCGGTGCCGGCGCGAGCCGCGTCTTCCCCGCCGTAGAGGATGTCCAGATCGACCGGCACGTTTTCAGCGAACAGCTGGCCGATCGTGCGCAGGAAATGCGTCACCGGTGGCTGCCCGGGAACGGCGAGCGAGCGCGCGAAATGGGGCAGATCCTTGAGAATCTTGCCGATCATGCGGCTGCAGGTGTTGCCCGGGCCGATTTCGACGAACGTTCGTACCCCTGCGGCGTAGGCCGCGCGGATGACGCGCGGAAAGTCGATCGTGTCCAGGGCCTGAGCTTCGATCGCGTCTGCGGCCGAATCGCGATCCGGTATGTAGGCTCGGCCCCAGGCGCAGCTGTAGAACTCGAGGTCCGCCGGTGGTTTCGTATCGAAGCAGTGCAACTGGCGGTAAGCCTTGCGCACCGGGCGCGCGAGATTGCAATGCACGGTGCTGACGCCTTGCAGCGGAAACCAGTGGCAGCCGATCGCCGCGACGACCTCGTCGACCGCTGTGCGATCACCGCCGATCACGCACTCATCGGCGGTGTTCACGATAAGCAGATACACGCGCTTCTTCCTGCCGATCGCCGCGCGCACGGTCTCGGCGGAGCGGTCGACCATTCCGGTGATCCATTCGACGTTCCGGCCTTCCGGCAGCTTCCAAAGGCGGCGCAGCACCTCCGGCTTGCCGGCGAGGTCATGCGCGAACAATGACGACCGGCCCAATCTGTCCAGCATCTCGTCGCGCTGCCGCCACGCGCGCATCGCGAACAACGCGGTCGACTCGCCGAGACTGTAGCCGACGGCCGCCGTCGGGCGTATGCCGAAACGGGTGGCGAGATCCGCGACCATCGTGCCGAAAGCCACCTGCCCGAGTATCAGCGTGCGGTGGTCGGCGAGCACGTTCGCCGCCAGCGGGCCATTCCAGAACTGGTCTGCGCAGTACTGGCTGGCGAGTCGAGCGTTTTCCACGTCCTGCACGCGCAATATCTCCGGCCATTGGTGAGCGAGTTCGAGACCCATGTCCTCGAATTGATTCCCCGAGCCTGGAAACACGAAAGCGATCCGCCCCGGATGCCCGGACGCAGGCGCCTTGCGGGTCAGCATCCGCTCGCGGTCCTCTGCGTTGCCCGATGCGGCGAGCGCGTCCGTGTTCGCGTTCGCCGATGCCGCCTGTCGTGTCAAACGAACCAGTTGGCTGACATCGCGGGCGAGCAGCGCGACTCGGTGGGGTCCCGGAGCGGCATCGCGATGAGATTTCCACCATTGCTGCGCGATTTGCTGCACCGGTGCATCAGCCGCGGCGCAGGCGAGTTGTTCGAGCTTGTTCATCGCCGCGCGAAGGGCTTGCTGGCTCTGCGCGGAGATGGTGAACAACGCCTCCGGACTCCGGATCGGACGTACGCTCGGAAGCGGGGATGCGTTGCGGCCGGTTTCGGCGGCATCGAACAGCGGCGTAGCTTCCCACGCATCGAGCACGATGTGCATGCAATCGCCTTTCACGCCCATCGAACTCACCGCTGCTCGACGCGGACCTTCGGCGCGATTGCGTAACCAGTGCCGCGCGACGCGAGGCACGCGGACGCCGGGTACCCCGGACGCGTGGTCAAGTTCGCCGCGCGGGCTGCGGAAATTGCGCAGTCCCGGGATCACCTCGTGATAGAGGCACAGGCTCGCCTTGACCAGTGAAACCAGTCCGCTGGCCGCTCCAGTGTGGCCGACGTCGGCTTTGACGCTGCCGACATTGCATGCGTTCGAACCGCGGCCGAAGAACGCAGTCAGCGCACGGGCTTCCGCGGCATCTTCTTCCGGTGACCCGCTGCCGTGAGATTCGACGAACTGGACGCCGGAAGGCGCTACGCCGGCGTCCGAATAGGCGCGCGCGAGGGCCTGTTCATAGGCCGTTGGCTCCGACATGTTCGCGCTGCCCCCGCTTGCCTGCGCTGCACCGACGCCGCGGATCAGCGCGTAGATCCGGTCGCCGTCGCGCTGCGCGTCCGCAAGGCGCTTGAGCACGATGCACGCTGCTCCTTCTCCGGGGACGGCGCCGTCGGCATCGGCATCGAAAGGTCGCGCCGAGCCGGCGCGCGAATAGGGGCGAACCGCGTCGCTCGCCAGCAGCGTGCGCAGGTCGCCGTTCAGATCCACGGCTCCGGCGAGCGCCACGTCCAGTTCGCCTCGCCGCAGCGCGCGCGCGGCAACTTCAACCGCGCGCAGTCCGGAGGTGTCCTCGCTGCACACGGTATGGCTGGGCCCGCCGACATGGAATTCCCGCGCGACGCGGCTGGCGACGATGCCGCCCAGTGCGCCCAGTGTGCGGTCGGCGGTCAACGCAGGGCCTGCCCCTTCGCGGAGATGCGTTATCCATTGCTTGGCGCCCGCGTCGCCCGCATCGAGCCCCGCCTCGCGCGCCCACTTGTCCGCACGCTGCTTCACCGCCCACCGAAAATGAAAATCGGTCGTGCGCAGATCGAGCCCGAGCCCGATGAACACCCCGCTGCGCGAGGACGCGAGCACGGGACCACCGGCGTCGTCGAGAGCGGCCTTGGCCACGTCGAGCATGAGCAGCTGCTGCGGCAGCATCTCGGCCAGTTCGCGAGGCGGAACATGAAAGCGATCGATGGGAACCGAAAGCTCATCGAGGTAATAGCCGCGAAGTACGCCCTGCGGCGCGGGTCCGCCGTCGCCCCAGACCGCACCAATTTCCTCGCAGCTCAAACCGCGCCACTCGGCACGCTGCACCGGCTCATCGCCGGGACCCGCGTCGAATACGCGGTCCCGAAACGCGTTCAGGTCGGGCCAGCGACCCACATGCACTGCCATGCCGACGATCGCAATGGGTTCGGGTGTCTTGACGCAATGCGCGGTATGCGTCTTTCGCGCGGTGCGCGAGCGACCCAGCTGCTCGGGCAGCGCCTCCTCGATCAACAGGTGCGCGTTGATCCCGCCAAAGCCGAAGCCGTTGATCGCCGCGCGTCGCGGAACATCGACGCCGCGGCGCTCCCACGGGCGGCTGCGCTTGAGTATGGAGAACGGGCTGCCGTCGAGCCGGATTTTCTCCGCGGGGTTTTCGAAATTTGCGACCGGCGGCAACGTGCCCTCCTGCATCGCGAGCACGGTCTTGATCAATCCGGCGCTGCCCGCCGCGGTCAACAGATGGCCGATGTTCGATTTGACCGCGCTCAGAACGCACTGACCGCTTTGCCAGGTGCCGCCTTGCCAAAGTCGGGTCAGGCTCTCGAATTCGACGGCGTCGCCGAGGGGCGTTCCGGTAGCATGGCATTCGATCAGGTCGACCATGTCCGGTGACCAGCCGGCCTGAGCGTACGCCAGCCGCAACGCGCGCAACTGGCCTTCGGATCCGGGCGACAGCAGATTTCCGTCGACGTCGTTCGACAGACCGACGCCGCGGATCAACGCGAGAATGCGGTCGCCGTCGCGCAGTGCGTCCTGCAAACGCTTCAGTGCGACGATGCCTGCGCCTTCGCCGACGACCAGGCCGTCGCCGCTGCGGTCGAACGGGGAGCAGCGCCCGCTGGGAGAAAGCGCGCGCAGCTGCGAAAAACCCATTTGCGTGTACAGCGAATCCGGGCGTGACAGGCCCCCGGCGAGCATCGCGCAGGCACGTTGCTCGAGCAGTTCGTCGCAGGCGAGTTTGACGGCGTACAGTGACGACGCGCATGCGGCGTCGAGGGCGTATGACCCGCCGCCCAGGCCAAGCGCGCTGGCGAGCAGGCTTGCGGGAAGTCCGGTTGAATAGCGGTTGAGCGCGTTCGATTCAAGCTTGCGGCGAGGTCCCGCGCGACCTGAAATCCGTTGTTCCAAGAGTGGCGCGAGCACTTCGTTGCATAGGGAAGACGAGCCTGCGGTCGGAAGCGCAATATTGCCGATGATGACGCCGACTCTGCTCAGGTCCAGCGTGTCCGTGCGCGCTTGCGCGAACGCGGTCCGGCCTGCATGCGCCAGCAGGTGAAACGCGGGATCGAGCGACGCGCCGAGTTCACGCGGCGAGCCCAGCGCCGAGGGATCAGCGGAAAATCCTTCGATGAAACAGCCGCGATCGGTGGAGACCGCGTCGGCGCTGCCGGGCACCGCGTTCCGGATCAAGTCCGGATCAAGCAGCCATCGTCCCGCCGGCACCGGGCCGCAGGTATCGCGGCCTTGCTCGACCAGTTTCCAGAAGTCCGCCAGTGCCGGAGCGCGGGGAAATATTCCTCCCATCCCAACAATGGCGATCGGCTCGGAAAACCGTGTATCGCCGCTCCGGGGCGGCGGGTTCGAATCACGTATCAAGCTTCAGCCGGTTCAAGCGGAAGGCGTCGCGCAAACCCTCGTCGACGACAAATTCGCAACCTTCCGCAGACGCAAGCAGATTTCCCTGGTGGTCCAGAAACTGGATGGTTGCCACGGCGATCGCGCTGATACCCAGCGCGACCCCAATCACCGCGCGACAGCCGCCTTTCGGAAATGCGCCGACGAACTGGCGGTAACGCGCCAGTGCACTGGGCAGCGAGGGACCGCCTCGGTGCGCGGCGCTCCAGAGGATCATCATCTGGAATGCGCTGTCCAGCGCGAGCGGGTCGGAGATCCAGGTGCCGCGCAGCGGATTTCTCATCCACTTGATCGGCGCGGAAGCCGCCTTGATCAGCGCTGCGACGCCGCGTTCGGCGCACGCTTCGACGCGCTCGATGCCCTGCAGCGCAACACCGTGGAACAGCACTCCGAGCGCGTACGCGTCGGGAATGGCTTCGCCGGAGATATTCACCACTTCAGCCGCAGGCGCGGCCGGGAGAGTCTCTTCGGCAAGCAGTACGTCGGCCCGCGCGTGAAGAACTTCTCGATTCCCCGCGTGGCTGACCATGGACACCGACAGAACGCTCAGGTTGTCATGCGGCTTTGCGGGACCGACGAGCAGGCTCACGTTGATGGACTCGTCGGCTTCGAGTACGACTCCCTTCAACACCTTGAAATCGTTCAGACCATGGAACTTCATGCCCGGATTGCCGTGCATCGCGGCTTGCGCGAGCCATTCGACCATCAGCGCTGCGGGCAGCACGGCTCGCCCGTTGAAGACGTGGGATTCAAGGCACGGCAATGCCTTGACGCTGATTTCGCGCTCGAACGCGATACTGGTTTGTGCAAGCTCGCGCGGCGCGGGCTCGCTCGAGCGCTGCGGCCGTGGCGCGGCGGCGAGGGCCAGGACTTCGACCTCGTCGCTGACTGCGGCGCAGATTTCGTTGACGAGAAATGCCGCGCCGGCAGCCGGTTCGATCAGTCCGACTCCTTCCTGTTCGAATAGTTTGCGCAGGCCCGGTGTCACCATGCCACCGTTCCACGGGCCCCAGTTGATCGACACGACGCGGCACTCAGGTCGTCGACGGGCCTCCTGCTGTGCGAGCTTGTTGAGCACTTCGTTTGCAGCCGCATAATCCACCTGGCCGATGCGCCCGTAGCGGCCCGTGTACGACGAGAACAGCGCTATCACGCCAAGCTCTTCGGTTGCCAGCGCGCGCAGCAGATTCCGCAGGCCGGTCACTTTCGTGTGATAGACCAAGTCGAACTGCTCGTCGCTCTTGTCCTCGATACGGCGGTCGGCGAGCACGCCGGCGCCGTGAACCAGGCCGCGAATCGCGCCATAGCGCTGGCGAACGTCGCTCAGTACTCGTGCCACGGCATCGGCGTCGCGGACGTCGACCGCGTAATAGATGGCCCGCGCCCCGGCTGCCTCGATGTCCCCGATCCGTGCGCGAATTTCGCGCTGGGCGAGTATCTGCCGACATTTCGGTTCCACCGCGGCGGGTGACGTGCCGACCGGCAGTTGCGCGAATAGCGCTCGCTTGATTTCCGCTTCCGTATTCAGACCCTGCAGCCAACCGGGTTCATTTTCGGCAAGCGCGCTTCGGCCCAGCAACACCAGCGTGCAGCGGAATTTGCGGGCGAGGGCGAGAGCGCAATCGCCGGTGATCCCGCGCGCACCACCCGAGACGACGACAACGTCACCTTGGTTCCATGGCATGCGCATGCCGGCAGTCGCGGTCATCGGTGCAGCTTCGATTTCCAGCGTGACGCGCGCGTGCCCGGACAGTCCGACTTCGGCGGGGCCGTCGCCAAACATTTCATCGACGATCTGCGCCGCCGCGTCTTCGATTTGCAGTGATCCCGGATCCAGATCGATCGCCTTGCAGTGAACTTCCGGCCATTCGCGGCGCGCCGTCTTCAGCATTCCGGCGAGTCCGCCGCCGATCGGATCGGCTTTGCCACTCATGGCGCCAAAGCCGAATGCACCGTCGAGCCGCGAAACCGTGACGAGCATCGCCGTCCCTGCGCTGCCTGCGCGTCGCAGCGCAGGTCCCGCCTCACGGATCAGACTGAACGCGCGGCTCAGGAATTCATCGTCGCTTCCGGCAGAAGGTGTCAGGATGACCAGCGCAGCGGGTGCCTCGGCTCCCGCGGTGGAATCATGCTTGACGGATCCGTCGTCGAGCTTGCGGCTCAACACGTTCAGGCGCAGCGCGAGCAGACGTTCGGCGACGCTGCGGCAGAGGTCCGAGCCGTCGTCTGTCAGCCAGATGGTTGCGCCCGGCGGGAGGACGAAAGTTTTTCGGGGCTCGCCCTGGGCCATCTTCGCAGGGCGAACGACCTGCCGTATCACTTGAAGTTCTTTGGGCTGCGATTCGGCCACGTCGGCCGGTGTGCGGGAATCGGACGTTGCTGCCGGCGTACCGGGCGAGCCGGCGAGAAAATCGACGATCTGGCGCAAGGTTTGCAACGTACCCAGATGCTCGGGTCGGATTTCCGGCGAATCGGGAAGCTGGACCCGCAGCGCGGCCATGATCTCGACGCGTTTGATGGAATCGATGCCGAGGTCGGAGTCCAGCCCCATATCCAGATTGAGCATCTCGACCGGATAGCCGGTCTTGTCCGCGATCACTTCGAGCAGGGTCGATTCGACGTGCTTCGCGTGTGAGCGATGCTCCTCGGTCGCGATGCCGCCGGTGGAAGCTTCTGCGTGACTGGCGGCAGGTGTACCACTTGCGTCTCCGGCAAGGAAGTTGACGACGTCATCGAGCGTGTGCATCGAACCGAGATGTTCCGGTTTGATCTCCGGTGCCTCGGGAAGGCGGGCGCGCAGCGCCGCCATGATTTCGACGCGCTTGATCGAATCGATGCCGAGATCCGCATCCATGCCCATGCCGGCGTCGAGCATATCGACCGGGTAACCGGTTTTTTCGGAGACCACCTCGAGCACGGTGCGCTGATGCAGCGAGCGCCGGATCGCGACGGCCGGCCGCGTCGCAGCCGGTGCGGGTGGGGTCTCCTGGTGCTCGCTCGGCGGCGCAAGCTGGCGCGCCGCGGCCAACGCTTCACCGCGATTTTCCCGAACCGATTCCGCGGGCGGCGCTGCCGGCGGATGTGCGCCCGGAGCGCCGCCGGGCAGACCGAGCAGCGCATGGATCGTCCGGCGCGCGGATTCCTGGCCTTCGAGAAACTGCTTGTGAAGCTGCGCTGTCTGCTCCTGGAGCCGCTGCAGCGCGAGTATGCCTCGCTGCGTCGCGTGATAGGCGGACCTAAGGTCGCTATTCGAAACATCGGCTGGCACGGATCCGAACCCCGGGGTTCCCTCCGGGTTCCTGGTTCCCGACGGTGAAAACGACGCGGAAGCACGGACAGCGGGCGGGTCCGCAGGCGCGCGCGTGAGCGGCGCAGGCGCGCGCGCCGAAGGCGGCCGCGTCGCATGGGGCAGACGATGGTTTGCGCCCGAGAGCGGGACCGTGAACACCGCCTTGGTCGAACTCGCCTCGGCGGTCGCGGGACGATACTCCCAGCGCGTCAGATCGACGTCGTGGCCCAGCGAAGCGAGCCGGCCGAGGGCCAGCGCGAGATCGAAAATGCCTGAACGAGTGCCCCGCGAAGAATCGAGCGGGACGGTTTCCACGTCACCGCCGGGAAGGATGGACTGCACGAGATCGCTGAGCACGTGGCCAGGCCCGATTTCGACGAAGGTGCGTACCCCATCCGCACGCATGGTCTGAATCTGCTGCATGAAGTTGACCGGCCGGACGATCTGATTGGCAAGCAGCGTGAGCACATCGGCCGTCGCGCTCGGATACTCGCCGCCGGTGGAATTCGCATACACCGGCATTGTTCCCTTGCTGAACGTAACCATTTCGAGTGCTTCAGCGAACGGTTTGCGCGCGTCGGCAACGAATGCGCTGTGGAACGCAGCCGACACCTGCAACACCCGTGCCCGGATGGAGCGTTTGGTCAGTTCGCGTGCGACGCGTTTGATTTGCTCGACCGGACCCGCAAGGACCGTCTGCTTCGGCGAATTTCGATTCGCGACCACCAGATCGCTTTTCGCCTCACGCAGGAATCCCAGAACCGCTTCCTCGTCCGCCTGGACCGCCAGCATCGCTCCGCGATCGCCCTCGCCGATCCTGTTCGCCATCAGCTGGCCGCGAATATTGGACAGTTGATGCAACGCTTCGGGCGTGATGCGTCCTGCGCCGCAAAGCGCAAGCAGTTCGCCGTAACTGTGACCGCAGGCAGCCTGCGCCGTTACGCCGAAGTAATTCAGTATCTTGAACGCGCCCATGCTCACCGCGCCGAGCGCAGGCTGGGCGATCTCGGTCGCCTTGAGCGCTTCTTCCTGCGCAAGCCGATCGTCCTCGGCGAACACCGGGTGTGGATAGATGTAATCGCTGAGCCGCTGCATCCCGGCGCGTGCAGGGTCCCTCGCGAAGATCGTATCGGCTTCGGTCAGGGCGTCGATCATGCCGGGAAACTGGCACGCGAGGTCGCGCAGCATCCCGACGTATTGGGACCCTTGGCCCGGGAACAGCGCGCCAAGCTTGCCGATTACCTTGCCGGAGCCGAACGCGATCCCCGACGGCGTCGTCCAACTGGGCTTTGCCGGATTCTTCTGCAGCATTTTCAGCGCTGCTTCCTTGAGGCTTTCACGATCGGATTGCGGGCTGGCGACCATGAGCAGCCTGTATTCGGCAGCACTTTGAAAACGCAGACGCGACTCATGCGCGACACGCCTGAAGTCGAGCCAGGAGCAATCCGTTTCGTGCGCCGCCAGCTGCGCCTTCAGATCGTCGAGGCGCCCGCTGCTGAACGCAACGATCTCGACGTCCGCGTCCCAATCCACCGAGTGCTTGGCGCTTGCGTGCTCTTCCAGCACACAATGAAAATTCGTGCCGCCGAATCCGAGCGCACTCACGCCGGCGCGGCGCGGATGGAGCGCGCCGGGCAGCCACGGCCGCTTGCGGGTGTTGATGTAGAACGGGGAACGCTTCAGCGCGACGCCTTCCAGCGGTTGATCGACCTTGATCGTGGGCGGGAGGACTTTATGATGCAGTGCCATCGCGGCCTTGATCAGGCCGGCGACTCCCGCGGCCGCCTTGGTGTGTCCGATTTGCGACTTCACCGAACCGAGTGCGCACCAGGTTCCCTCGGATCGTGCTGCCTGAAAGACTTCGGTCAACCCGGACAGCTCGGTGGCATCGCCCACCTTGGTGCCGGTACCGTGCGCTTCGACCAGCTCGAGCGTTTCCGGGGTTACGCCGGCGGCCTCGTAGGCGCGCCGCAATGCGAGCTTCTGCCCTCCGGCACGAGGCTCATAAATCGCGTTGCCACGGCCGTCGCTGGAAGATCCGAGTCCTTTGATCACCGCGTAGATGCGGTCGCCGTCGCGTTCGGCATCCGCAAGGCGCTTCAGCACCAGCATACCGAGCCCTTCACCCAGAACCGTTCCGTCGCAGTTGCGGTCGAACGGCCGTGCGCTGCCGGTGGGCGAGAGCGCGGGGGTCTTGCTGAAGCACATGTACATGAAGATGTCGTTGAAGGTGTCCACGCCACCGGTGATCACCATGTCCGAGAGGCCTGCCGACAGTTCCAGGCCCGCAAGATGAACCGCCGCCAGCGAACTCGCGCAGGCCGCGTCCACGACGCAATTGGTTCCACCCAGATCGAGGCGGTTGGCGATGCGGCCGGCGGCAACATTGCCGAGCAGACCGGGAAACGAATTTTCCTGCCAGCTGACGTAGGAATCCGAAATCCGCTGCACCACGTCTTCGGCGACGTCGGCCTCGACCCCGGCTTCCTTCAGCGCCTTGCGCCAGCGCGGATGGCCGAGTCGCGCACCGAGCGGGATGACGAGTTCGAGTGCGCCTGTCACACCGAGAATGACGCTGGTACGTTCGCGGTCGAACACTCGGCCCTGGGCGTTGCCTGCCGCATAGCCGGCGTCTGCCAGAGCGCGTTGCGCCCCGACGAGACCGAGAAGCTGCGTCGTGTCGGTGGCCTCGATGTCCTTCGGCGCGATGCCGAATTCCATCGGATTGAAATCGACCGGGGAAAGAAAGCCGCCGCGCTGCGCGTAGGTGCGATCCGGTGCCTTCGGGTTCGCATCGAAATAGTCGGCCGCGTTCCAGTGTGTACCGAGCGGTATCGGCGTGATGGCGTCGACACCGTTCTTGATGTTTGCCCAATAGGCCTGTAGGTCGTCTGCCTTCGGAAACAGACAACTCATGCCGACGATGGCCAAGGGACTACGCGGGTTGCGGTCTTTACTCATGTATTCAGCGCCTTGCGCAATGCTTCCGGCTCCAGAGGATATCCGGTCACAGCCTCCATCGGCAATTGTATCCCTTGCGAGCGCAAATGTTGCCAGCGCAACTGCATCGCCGCTCCAAACAGCAGATTATGGCCGACGACCGCCACGCGCCGGTTTTCCGGCTTTTCCAGGAAGCTGCCGCGTGTCCATTCGTTGAAGGCTCCCATCGCCGGTCCGCACCAGACCTGATAATCCACGACCCGCGACGGGTCGCCGTCGTTGGCCCAGCGCGAACTCAATCCGAGGTAGCTGCGGAAAACGAGCGCCATCCGGTGCTTAGGGTCGCTTTCGGCGCGTTCGACCTGTTCGGGGTCGCGTTTGAGGAAATACGCCCTCGTGCTGCGCCATGCTTCCTCGATACCGGTACGCAAGAGCTGCTTTTCCACGAACGTCCTGTCTGCCTCGGACAGGTCTTCAAGGCCGGCGTGCGCCCGGTAAAGATCATACAGCCTCGCCGCGCGCATGGGGAACATCGTGCCGCGTTTGAGCACCTGCACGCGCACGCCCATCTCGAACATATCCGCCGCCGGCGCCATCGCGATGTCGGCCTGTTCGGCCCGGGCCAGCATTGAACGCACGGCATCGGAGCTTCCGGACTCGGTGCAAGCCTGGTTCACCGATCCCGTAAGGACATAAGCCGCTCCCATCGAATAGGCGGCGGCGAGCGCCGCGGGAGTTGACAATCCGCCCGCGGCGCCCACCCGCAATGGTAATGCGTAGCCGCGCTCGCGTTGCATCCGGTCGCGCAACGCAAGCATCGTTGGCAGCAGCGTGACCAGCGGGCGATTGTCGGTGTGCCCGCCGGAATCGGCTTCCGCGGTCAGGTCCTGAGCGATCGGCAGCGCGGCGGCGAGCACCGCCTGTTCCTGCGTGATTTCGCGCGCGCCGACGAGCTCGGTCAAGAACTCCTCGGAAGGCGGCGAAAAGAACTGTGAGGCGACTTCGACGCGCGAGGCTTTGGCGATGATGCGGTTCGGCGCGACGACCCGTCCCTGCGCGTCTCGCCCGATGCCGCTGACGCGGTAGCGCACCAGCGGCAGCGTGAGCCGCAGATAGGCCGAGGCTTCCACCAGCCGAATGCCACGCCGCAGATAGAGATCGGCGACGGCCGCTTCGAGTTCAGGTTCGTTGGGGCTGTGGATCAGATTGAACCCGTAGGGCGTATCCCGCATCGACCCCTCGAGTTGCTCGATTGCCGCTTCAACGCGCTCGAGACTCAGTCCGGCCGCGCCGAAGAACCCGAGCATGCCCGCTCGACCCATCTCCTCGACCAGGCGCGTCGACGCGATACCGTTGGCCATCGCGCCGGCCACGTACGCATAGCGAAGGCGATAATCCGCGCAAAATCCGCCGTCTCCCAAATCCTCCGGCCGCACCGCCGGTGCGAAACCGGCGACCGGATAACTTTCCGCAGTTGAGGACCGGGGCGAGAACGCGAGGGTGCCGCCGCGAACGGCCGCCACAGTGCCGTTTTTCCGGATCAACAGCACCGGCTCGGTCAGGTTGGTGATGGCAGGACGAAACTCGGTTTCATCGCCAATCGGCGAAGAACCCTCAGGGCTCCACCAGGCTACCGTTCGATATTCGGAACCGGCTGATGACAGGGGCGGCAATTTCGCGCTTCTCAACGATGATGGAGGACAGAAAGATCGTCGCGGCGGAATCAGCGCGCGCTCGTGACGTTCGCGTACGATCGCGGATCCGTTGGTTCTTCAGCCGGAATCATGCCATTTCCGATGATCGCTGCGTCGGCGCAGGGCCCGCCGCAATGCGCGAGGGTCGACGTATCGCACACCGACCCCGGCGGAGAAGGTGACGCTTATGCCAAGTGCACCGACGTGCCGGGCGGATGGCGCCTGGCGTGTCAACGCGGCGCGTGCTTACCGGGCGTCCAACCATGAGGTCCGAGGTATCTTTCGCCGTACTCGATCGGTTCGTCCTCCAATGGGGTGCCCATCGTATCGTTCCATCGGTTCAGCCAGCCGAAAAGCGAAATCACCGCAACGATGTCCAATACCTGCTCTTCGGTGTAGTACTTGCGCAGTTCCGCGAACATGTCGTCGGTGACGCCGTTCGGCACCGACGCCGCGGCGACGGCGAAATCCAGCGCGACCCGCTCCGCTTCGGTGAACAGCGGGCTGGTGCGGTACTCCCAGACGGCTTCGAGCTTTTCGGGCTTCGCCTTGGCGGCGCCCTCCGCGGTGTGCGCCATGCAGTACAGGCATCCTGCAGCCCGGCTGGCGACGTGCGATATGAGCGACATCAGCATGCGATCGATCTTGAGGTCGGAGCGAACCGCGTCGCCGAGTTCGGCAAACGCTTTCACCAGCCTTGGCTTGCGCTGCATGATGAGCATGCTGTTCGGCACGAACCCCATCCTTTGTTTCGTGGCCTCGAAAATGGCGCCCAGTTCGGGGATATGGTCGGCCGGCAGCGGTGCAAGCCGGGGGGAAGGTTTGACTTTCTGCTCCATGGTGGTCTGCTCCAGTCCTGTATCAAAGGGCGGGCTTCGTCAGTCCCGGCCCGCGGAACGTTATCGACCGTGCAACTTTCGGCACGGCCATCGTTTTGTCGCGTTACCCGAGACGGCCGCTGTTCGTCGCGTCGGCCATTCAGCGCGATCTGCTCGCATTGTACCGTGGCGGACTCTGATCGGGCGCATCGCGCCGCTCGCCGGTCCATAGGAAACGTCTCGACTTTCCCGCTTGACTTCCCAGCTTGACTTCCCCGGGAAGGGTCCTTTACGCTGCAAGATCAATTCAAACAAACTTGTCTCTCTGCCTGGCGAGCGGGAACGAGGACGAGCAAGTCGGTGGCGAGTCGTCGAAAGGCGGGCGCTACATCGATTGCCGTGAGTTCGAGAAGGGGGAGGAGAGAGATGAACGAAGCGACCTCGATCGTCAAGGTCCGCTCGCTTGCGGCCAAGCCTGGAAAGGCGTGCTTTCTGGCGCTCGCGGCCATCGTGCTGATTCCGCCGCAACAATTGGCGGCTGCTCCTTTCAGCAACGCGCTGCAATCGGTCATCGATGGCGCGCAGCAGGAGGGGACGCTCGATCTGTACGCTCCCTCGACGTTGAAACCTGGCCGCGCCCGTGCTCTTCGGCAGGGCATCAAGGGCAAGTATGGGATCGACCCGAACGTTTTCTATACGGGGTCGGGCTCGATGACCCGGGACGTCGCACAAGCAAGTCGTCGCGCTGCGGACACAGTTCGCGTTGGGCCAGTATGCGAAGCTGACGCGAAAGTACGGGAAACTCCTGGGCTTCAGCTGAGAAGGCCATGGGTGGGAAACAAGTATTGTTTTGGTCGGTCCTTTGACCGATGATCGTATCGTCGAAACTATAGGAGGGTAAAACGTGATTGCGCGATTGGCGGGTTGGCTGTCCATGATCGCCCTCGTTGTCGGTGGGGCAGGTATGGTGCAGGATGTGAAGGCTGCGGGAGCGGAAAAAGGTTCGCTGCAGTCGGTTATCGGCGGCGCCAAGAAGGAAGGGACCCTGAACTTTTACGCCTCGTCGGCCATGGGACCGAAAGGGGCGATCGCCATCCAGGACGCGCTCAACAAGAAGTACGGCGTCGCGCTGGAGTTTCACTACACGCCTTCGGGCTCGATGACCAGGGATGTGGCCAAAGTGGCCACTGCGCTGGCGGCAGGCGGGCCTCCCGATTGGGACATCATGATCGTCAACGACGCTCACTACAACACGCTGACGAAGAACGACGCCGTCGATCGGGTGGACTGGGTGGGAAGTTTCGGGCTCGAACCCAAGTCGCTTTATTACGGCGGACTGGCGGTGACGGTCGCCTCGCAATTCGTCGCCCCTGCCTACAACAAGCAAACGCTGAAACCGTCGGACGCCCCGAAGAACTGGGACGGCCTTCTGGATCCGAAACTCAAGGGGAAGATCGGCGTCGCGTCATCCACCCACCATTGGGCCCGCCTTGCCCAGCTCTGGGGCGACGAGAAGACCACGCAGTTCGTTAAAGCGCTGGCTGAGCAGAAGATCATGAAGGGCCGGGTTCCCGAGATCTACACCCGGCTGCAATTGGGCGAAGTTCAGGTGGCCGCGACCATGGTGGACGATTACATCATCGTGGCCAGGCGAACCGGGGCTCCGGTGGTCTTCGTGGAGAATATTGATCCGGTGATCGTCACACAATGGTTGGGTGCCCCGCTGCAGAAAGCGAAACACAGGAATGCCGCCATTCTGCTGACGGTTTTCCTCTCCAGCGACGAGGGGCAGGCGGTGTGGGAAAAGATCATGGGGCAGACCTCGATGTATATCAAAGGCACGTCGGCCTACAAACGCGCGCAGAAGGGCACCGTGATCGCGCTGGATGCCAAGTTCGCCAGAACCGAACTGGGCAAATTGAGCCGCAAATACGGCAAGATGCTCGGATATCGATGATGGGACCGACTCCCCGTTTCGGTGCTTGGGGAGACACGCCGAAGAGGGGAGCGAGGAGCAGTGGTCATGTCCGCATCATCGAACCCCGAGGTGTCTGACGCCATCGAGGGTACGCGAAGTCCCATAGTCGCCCGGCGGCGCGTGCGCCGGGCGACGACAGGCCAAATCGCTGTAGCAGTGGTGACGCTGCTCGTCGGGCTGGTGGTCTGCATTCCGGTGATCACCGTGTTCCTGATGAGCCTGCGGACCGGTTTGCCAGGACGCTCGGGACCCCTGACCATCGAAAATTTCCAGGAGGTCTTCCTCGATCCGTTCACCTACCAGGTTCTGCTGAACACCGCCCTCTTCGCGCTGGGGACGATCGTCGTCACGCTGCTGTTCGCGGTTCCCATAGTCTGGCTATTGACGCGCACGGATCTCCCTTACAGGAAGACGATCTACGTATTGATGACCGCCGGGATCCTGATCCCGACCTTCTTGCGCACGATCGCCTGGATCCTGCTGCTCAGTCCCAAGATCGGGCTGATCAATCAACTCATCATGGAACTGCTGGGGCTCGAAAATCCGCCCTTCAGCCTCTACAACATCCCGGGCATGGCCTTCGTGCAGGGAATTTCCCTGGTGCCGGCGGCTTTCTTCATGCTGTCGGCGGCCTACAGTGCGATGGATCCTTCACTCGAGGAAGCTGCATACGCCTCGGGAGTGAGCAAGCTGCGGACCTTTCTCAAGATCAATCTCCCGATCACGGTTCCGGCCATTGCAGCGGTCATGATCTATCTTCTGATGACCGCGTTTTCTGTTTTCGAGGCGCCCGCCATCCTGGGGCTCCCGGCCGATATTTATGTATTGAGTTCCGTGATCTATTTCGCGATCACCCCGCAGGTCGGACTCCCCGATTACGGGTTGGCGGGAGCCTACGGGCTGATCATGCTGGTGACCGGCGTGGCGGCGAGCGTACTTTATTTCCGAATCGTTCGCGAAAGCCGCAAGTATGTGGTGGTTACCGGACGCGGCTACCGCCCCAAGCGCATCGAACTGGGCCGGTACAGATATCTGGCGGTGGCGTTCATCCTGCTGTATTTCGCTTTCGAAATATTCATGCCCTTTGCGGTTCTGGTGTGGGCATCGCTGCTTCCGTACCTGCAGGTTCCGTCGATGGCCGCTCTGAGCAAGGTGACGTTGGCCGCTTACCAGAGCATTCCCGAGTACGCCGGACTGCGTCCCTTCATGAACACCTTCATCCTGATTGGCCTCGCGCCGGCCGTGGCCATCGCGGTGAGCATTGCCATTTCGTGGATCGTCGTTCGTACGCGCTATCGCATCAGGGGACTGCTGGATGGCCTGGCCTTTCTGCCCCATGCGGTTCCGCACATCCTGTTTGCGGTCGCGCTGTCGTATCTGGCGCTCGTCTATCGCACCGCGCTTCCGATTTACGGGACGATATTCATCATCGTCTTCGCCCATGCGATCAGCTTCATCAGCTATGGCACCCGGGTCATGAACAGCGCGATGATCCAGATCGATCCTGAACTCGAGGAGGCGGGCCGCGCGTGCGGAGCGTCCACCCCTCGAGTGGTGGGCCGGATCACGATACCGCTGGTAGCGGCGGCGGTTTTCAACGGCTGGCTTTGGATCGCGCTGCTGTCCTACCGGGAGGTGACGATGGCGCTGGTGCTCTATTCGCCTGGCAGCGAGGTGATTTCCACACTCATCTGGAAGATGTGGACCTCCGCATACGTCTCGCAGGTTTCCGCTCTTGGAGTCGTGATGATCCTGATTGTCCTGGTGCTGGTGCTTGTGCTTCGCACGGTCTTCGTGCGCGCACAGATGGGTACGCCGATGCAGGGGTGAGATGCGCCGCTCGGAACCGGTTCTGTCCATCAGCGAGAAGAAGTCGGCGTACGCATGGACGCGGCAAACCTTTTGAATCCCCTGGAAGAGAAGCATTCATGACCCTGTTGCTGAACAACGACGAAATCGCCCAACTGATCTCGATGCAGGAATGCGTAGAGATCCTCGAGGATGGCTACCGAGAGCACGGGCTCGGAAGGGTCGTGCACCGGCGGCGCAGCAATATCCTGGTGCCTGCCGGGGAACGGAAGACTTACGTCTTCGCGAATTTCGAGGGCACGGTCATCAAGCACGGCTACCACGCCATCCGGCTGCGCTCGGACGTGAACGAATGGCTGGATGAATCGGGGGACCGCGTCAGGAAGTACGCGTCAAGGCCCGGAACCTACTGCGGATTGGCGCTGCTCTACAACATCCAGACCGGGGAACTGGAGGGGATACTGAACGACGGCTATCTTCAATTGATGCGGGTTGCCGCGACGAGCGCGGTGGCGGCACGCCATCTCAGCCGCAAGGACTCCCGTGTCCTCGGCATGGTGGGGGGCGGCCACCAGGCGCGGATTCACGTCGAGGCCATGTGCAGCATCCGCGAGATCGAGAAGGTGAAGGTGTACAGCCTGAGGCAAGAAAGCCGCGAGGCGTTTGCCCGGGACGTGAAGGCCCGGTGCGGGGTCGAGGTGACGCCAGTCGGAGAACCGCAGGCCGCCTTCGAGGGATGTGACATCGTTTGCACCTGTACCGACTCGCCGCGGCCGTTCGTCCGGAAGGAATGGATCCAACCCGGGATGCATCTGAGCAGCGTCAGGCCCTTCGGGGAAGTGGGGCGATCCCCGCTCGCGGTGTTCGATGTGGCGGTGGTCCACGAGCGCGGCTTCGGTCCGCAGTTTCGACCCGGCATGGAGGTGAAGGAGAGCGCCGGTAACCCCGCCGTGGGCGGCAAGGACGAAAGGGATTTGCCCTCCGGCATCACCCTCGGAGAACTGTGTGCCGGAAATGCGGTGGGCAGAACGAGTGCGTCGCAGCGGACCTACTTCGCCAACAACGAGGGACACGGGCTTCAGTTTTCCGCCGCCGGCGCCTTCGTGCTCAAGCGTGCCCGGGAACGCGGATTGGGGCGGGAATTGCCCACGGAATGGTTTCTGCAGGACATCACTACCTGACTGCAGTGGTTTGAATTTCGAAGGCGGGTCTTACTGATGATTGAAATTCGAGGATTGCGGAAATCGTACGAGACCCGCTACGGACCCGTGGAAGCGGTGCGCGGAATCGATCTGCGGGTGAACGAGGGGGAGTTTTGCGTCCTCCTCGGGCCCAGCGGCTGCGGAAAGACCACCACGCTGCGCGCTGTGGCGGGGCTCGAAAGGCCGGATGCAGGTGTGGTCGTCATCGGCGACCAGAAGGTCAGCGACGCAGAAGCGGGTATCTTCGTCCCGGTGGAGAAACGCGATATCGGCATGGTATTTCAGAGCTACGCCGTCTGGCCCCACATGAGCGTACTGCGCAATGTGGCCTTCCCGTTGACCGAAGGGTGGCGGCGTACTCACGCCGCAGAGGTGGAACGGCGGGTGAAACTGGCGCTCGAGCGGGTTCACTTGGAGGGCTTGGAGAAGCGCTCTGCGACCGAACTCAGCGGCGGTCAGCAGCAGCGGGTCGCATTGGCCCGGGCCATCGTGATCGAGCCCAAGGTCCTGCTGATGGATGAGCCACTGTCCAACCTGGATGCGCGGCTGCGTGAGGAGTTGCGTACCGAGATCCGCAGGCTCACCCGCGAACTCGGGGTCACCACGCTCTACGTGACGCACGACCAGTCCGAGGCCTTGTCGATGGGAGACGTAATCTGCGTGATGAACCGGGGAGAGATACTGCAGATCGGGAATCCGGAAAAGATCTACCAGGAGCCTGCGAGCGTATTCGTGGCCGAATTCGTCGGCAAGATGAATTTCCTGCACGTACGCGTCGAAGGGAAGGACGCCGTGAGTTCTCCGCTCGGTGCCATCCAATGCCTTCTGCCCGACGGGTTCGGAATCGGGCGGGACGTAATTCTCGCGATCCGCCCCGAACACCTCGAGGTCCTGGAGGACCGGGAGAGTCCCGTGGCCGACACGAATACGTTCCGTGGCGAGTTAACCAGCCGCTGGTATTTGGGTGACAACGTGTTCTGCGAGGTATCGGTCAATCAACAGGTTCTGATGGCCAGAGTCCCCATCGACCTGAAGCTGGAACTCGGTTCCCATGTCAGGCTGCGCTTTCCCCCGCAGCGACTGCGCATTATCGAGGAGCTCCCCGGGAACGGTTAATCCATCCCGGGCCCCGTGTACTCGAGAATGTAAAGCCCGCCATGGTAGCGGTCGGTGATGTAAATGAGCCCGTCTGCATCCACGAAAACGTCGTTGATCTGGATCGCCGCCTGTCCCGGAGGTGCCGGCGGGACGAAATAACCGACTTCTTCCGGACGGTAGGGATTGCGAATGTCCACCACCCTGAGCCCCGCGTTGTAGTACGTGACGAAGATCAGTTTCTCGCTCTGGAACGAGCCCGGCCGGTTTTCGTGGACATTGTGCGGGCCGAAGCGGCGGCCGCGCGTCGGAAAGTCTCCCTGCGGGACCGGAAAGCTGCTGATCGTTACCGGATTTCTTTCCTCGCGGATGTCGATGACCCATACGCGCTTCTCTCCCTCCTGGCACAGATCCTTGACCGACTCGTCCGTGGCCACGACGAGCTTGCGACCGGGCAGCGGAAGCGTCGTATGCGTGTAGCCCCCGTACGGCGGGCTCCAGTCCAGCCTGCTGATCAACCTGGGTGTGCCGGGGTTGGAAATATCGACGATGGCCATGCCCGCGTCGACGCAGGCCACGTAAGCACGGTTTCCGTGGGGCACGATTCCGTGAACAGAAAAGTGTTGCCCTTCGAAGGGCTGCCAGTTTGCCGGCGTTTGCTCGCCATCCTTGGTTCCGGGCATCCACCAGTGGCCGGCCTGCCTCGGTCGGGACGGCTCGGACAGATCGACAATCAGATAGACGCGCTCCCGATAGCCGGGCAGATCGGCCGCGACATGGGCGTACTTCCCGTCGCTGAACCACATGCGGTGGACCCCTTTGCCCGGAATATGCAGGTAAGCGATTTCCCTCGGATCCGTGGGGTTCGACAGATCATAGATCTTGATACCGGCCTGGTTGGGAACGGTCCGGTCTTTGGCAAAGTACGGGCGCTCCTGATTCTGGATCAGAACGTTGCCTGCGATCTGCACCTTGTGCGCGTGGGTGTTTTCCGCATGCGGGGTCTGCCGAACGACGCGTGGATCTTCGGGGTCAGTGGCATCGAGGATCGTCAGCGCCATTGGAGACATGCCGAGGTGGGCGACGTAAACATAGGGCCCGACCTTGAGCAGCTGCATGCCGTCTCCATGACCGTTCAAGTCGTTGTGCGCCAGCAGACGCACGTTGCAGCGTTCGCTTCTGTTCTCTATCTCGCTTACCGCGGCAGTCGGAGTCATCTCGGCCTCGCCTGTTTCATGCTGCGATCGTACCCTTCCAGTCTGGCGGCAATGGAGCCGCAGCCACGCCGGCCGGAAGCCGTCTCCTATTATCAGGAAGGCCGGCGGGAGTCAATCGACTGCAGCGAGACGGCGGGGGATATCGGCCGGAGATAGGTTTCTAGAACCCAGGTTCTCATCAAGAAGGAGAAATCACATGTCAATGCGTTTCAGTCTGCATGGTTCCATACAACGCGTTTCCCAGGCGATCGAGCGCGCACGTGAGGTCGAAGCGCTGGGCTATGAAGGCATGTTCGTTGCCGATAGCCAGCTGACCTGCTTGGACCCGTTTCAGGTCCTGGCCCTGTGTGCGGTGAATACCGAACGCCTGCTGCTCGGAACCGCGGTGACCAACATGGTCTACCGCGACCCGACCGTGCTGGCGGGTTCCGCCGCAACGCTGAACCTGATCTCCGAGGGTCGCGCGATCCTGGGCATCGGAACCGGCGACGGCCCCGTCTATACGCTGGGGCGAAAGGCCACGCCGATGGCCCAGTTCGAAGAGGGGCTCCGGGTGATGCGCGAACTGCTTCAGGGGCGGCAGGTCGAGTTTCCTCCGGGCAGGGTCGGGCTCGACGTCGGCAAATTGCCCGCGCCGGTCTATGCCTCGGTCGAGGGCCCCCGGGGGCTGCAGGCAGCCGGCAAGTATGCCGACGGCGTGATCTTGGGAAACGGCTTCGACCTGCGCGTTCTGAAATGGGCGAAGGAAAAGATCGCGCTGGGTGCCGCGGCGCTCGGGCGTTCGCCCGCGGACATCGAACTGCTCGGGGCGGGCATGATCTGCGTCGACAAGGACGGCGATCGGGCACGGGCGATCGTGCGCGCGCGCCTGGCCAACCGCGCGCATCACAACTTTCGCTTCAGCCTGGAGACGGTGCCGCCGGAGGAACTGGCCGGGGTGAAAACATTCATCGAGAATTTCGACGTCAACAAGCCGCTGGAAGAAAAGGTGGACCCGCGCTTCGTCACCGATTATCTGGTGCGCCGGTTCTCCATCGCCGGCACGCCGGAAGAATGCGTGGCCCGCGTCAAGCAACTCGAGCAGGCCGGAATGAACCGATTGTTGCTTACGCCACCGGAGAAGATCTACAGCAAGATGGCGGAGGCCTGGAGCAAGCAGGTCATGCCGCACTTTGCGCACTGAGCTTGGCAATGTGCCGCCCGCGGCCGCCGGTCGAACGGATGGCGCGCCACACCGCTTCGGGCGTTGCCGGCATGTCGATATGCCGAACGCCGATCGCGGCGAGGGCGTCGAGGATGGCGTGTATCGCGGCGGGCGTCGCGGCGATCGTTCCGGCTTCGCCGGCACCTTTGACGCCCAGCGGATTGGTGGTCGTCGGCACCGGACGGAAGGCGATATTGAAATCCGGAAAATCGTCGGCGCGCGGCATGCAATAGTCCATGAACGATCCGGACAGCTGCTGGCCCGAGCCGGGGTCGTAGACGACTTCCTCCATCAGCGATTGCCCGAGCCCGGCGACGATGGCGCCGTGGGTCTGGCCCTCGACGATGAGCGGATTGAGCACGGTGCCGACGTCGTCCACGCAGACGTAGGCGACGACCGCGACGGCGCCGGTCTCGGCGTCGATTTCAACTTCACAGACGTGACATCCATTTGGAAAGTTGCGGCTCGGATCGTAGACGCCGGTGCCTGACCATCCGACGCCGAGGTCCTGCGGGACGCCAAAGGGGGCATGGGCGATGCGGGCGACATCGACCAGCTCGACCGAGCGGTCGGTCCCGGCGAGGCGAAAGCGTCCTTCGGAGAATTCGATGTCCGCTTCGGCCACCTCGATCATGTGCGCCGCGAAACGCTTGCCTTTCTTGATCACCTCATCGGCAGCAAACCTCAGCGCACCCCCGCCCGCGGTTGCCGAGCGGGCAGCGAAGGTCCCGCGTCCGAACAGGACCGTATCGGTGTCGCCCTGAATCAGCCGTATCTTTTCGAACGGTATGCCCAGCCACTCGTTGACCAGTTGCGCGAACACCGTTTCATGTCCCTGGCCGTGGGAGAACGTGCCAGCGATGATCATCGCCGCGCCGTCGGCATCGACTCGGATTTCCATGCGCTCGTTGAAGTGCGCACTGACCTCGATATAGGTGCAAATCCCTATGCCGCGCAGCTTTCCACGGGCCTTGGAGGTGCGGCGCCGTTCTTCGAATCCGGACCAGTCCGCCGTCGTCAATGCCGCGTCCATGATGGCTTCGAAGTCGCCCGAGTCATAGGTCATCGTCAGCGGGGTTGCGTACGGGAGCGCGGCGCTCGGGATGAAGTTGCGGCGCCTGATCTCGACCTGGTCCAGACCCATCGAGCGCGCCGCGGCATCGATCAGCCGCTCGATGATATAGGTGCCTTGCGGGCGGCCGGCGCCGCGATAGGTGCCCACCGGCGTGGTGTTCGTGAATACGGACCGGGTGACTGCGTGGATGAGCGGGATCCGGTACATGCCCGACAGCATGACCATCGTCTGGGTTCCGGGCACCAGCGCCACCGTCGCCAGATACGCGCCCATGTTGACGTCGATTCGGGCCCGCAGCGCGAGGATGCGCCCGTCGCGGTCGAGCGCCAGTTCAGCTTCGACCATCTGTTCCCTGGCATGGGTGTCGCTGATCAGGCCTTCCGAGCGCTCGGCGATCCAGCGCACCGGGCGCGCAAGCTTCCCGGCCGCCCACACCAGCAGCGAATCCTCGGGTTGCAACTGGCCCTTCATGCCGAAGCCGCCGCCGACATCCCTGGCGATCACATGCAGATCCGAGAGCGGGATGTGCAGCACGGTCTGGGCGATTTCGTGCTTCAGCCGGTGCGGCACCTGGGTGTTGCCGTACAGGGTGTAGCGCCGGCTCGCCGGATCGTAATCGGCGATCGCGCCGCGCGGCTCCATCGAGTTGGCGCTCATGCGCTGGTTCTTCAGCTTCAACCGCTCGACATGATGGGCGGCGGCAAAAGCCGCGTCGGTTGCACGGACATCGCCGATTTCCTGGACCACGCACACGTTTCCTTCCGCGCCATCCCATAATTGCGGCGCGTCGGGCCCGGTCGCGTCGTCCATGCGAATGACCGGCGCCAGGGGCTCGTAGTCGACGTCGATCATCTCGGCGGCGTCCTTGGCCTGAGCGGCGGTCTCGGCGACGACCAACGCGACTCGGTCGCCCACGTGGCGGACGCGGTCCCGGACCAACAGCGGCTGCGCAGTCATGAAGGGCGGCCGCCCGACGACGAATTCCGCCGCAAACCGCGACCGCAGCCCGCCCAGTCCATCGCCGGCTACATCTGCGCCTGTCAGAACCAGCAGTACCCCGGGCGCCGCCGCGGCGCGCGAGGTGTCGATCGAGCGGATCAGCGCGTGCGCGTGCGGGGAGCGCAAAACAGCCGCGTGCGTTTGCTCGCGCAGACCCAGGTCATCGACGAATTGCCCGCGCCCGGTCAGGAACCGGTGGTCCTCGGTTCTCAGGACGCGCTTCCCAATGCCGAATTCAGTCATCCGCGGGTTCCTCGCTGCTTGCGTCGGCGCCTCGGTCGGTCAAGGCCCCCGGCGCAAGATAACATCGCGCGGATTTCAAGTCAGCGCTTTCGTCTTGCACTGCTGACGATTTCGGCGCGCACGTCGGTGATCTCGCGGGCGCGCGAGACTCTTGCACCATCACAATGTTCCGAGCGCGGACGGGAGGTGCTGCGCGGACAGATAATGCGCGCGGGATTCGCCGGCGCATCCTCTACCCAGGCGATATTCAGCACCTTTAGAGCTGCCCTGATCGTCCCGGCCGAATCGCGGTTCGCGATCCGGCCGGATCTTTTATTTCATCATCTTGTCCTTCTGCATGTCGTCCTTGGCCATGGAATCCTTTTTCATCTTGTCCTTCTTCATGCTGTCCTTGGCCATCTTGTCCTTCTTCATGTCGTCCTTGGCCATGGTTTCCTTCTTCATGTCGTCCTTGGCCATCGAATCCTTTTTCATCATGTCGTCGGCGACGGCGTTGCCGCCGGCCAGCAAAAGAGCGGTGGAGAGTAGAACTGAGGTGATCTTGATCATGGTGAACTCCTTGGTGAATGAAACGTGGGTGAAGGTAATGCCGGTGCTTCAGGGCGGCTGATTCCTGCTCAGCTGCCGCCGAACCAGTTGTAACCCTGGTCTTCCAGCCGCCAGGGTAGGTATTGGTGACGACAATCGCCTGTATGTGCTTCGGATTCGTGCAGCCGAGCTTGGTCGGCATGCACAGCTTCACGGAACATCCATCGCCGATCAGGAGCCTGCGCACTGCGGCGCGCTTAGCGCCTGGAGTACCTGTCCAGTGCGCTCGCCCTGCACGAAGGCCGCCAGCTCCAATCGGTCGCGGCGCCAGGTAGCCGCTAGCGGGATCTCGCGCTGCACCCGCGCTGCACCGTCTGTCAGGCGAACCGGCCCGATCCATCGACGCACGACGTGATCGTGCGAAAGGGTCGCGCCGCTGTTTTCGCCGCGGGTTACCTTCGACGACAGGCCGCTCTCGGCCAGCGCGACGTACAGCGCAGCCGGTTCGGAACCCTGATCGGCTTTTGCCTCGGCGTGGAGCGCGAGTGTCCCGGTCGGCGCCACGCGCGCCCGCACGCGGATGGATGCCCTGGCCGGGCGCGCATTGATACTGCGCACCGTGTCCCGCAGTCCACCTCGCCACCATCGAAGTTCGGCGCCGTTGACGAAGAACTCGGGCGTATAGACGGCGTTGCTCCGGTTGATGCTCGCCAGCCGGGTCTGCCGTTCGCCGAACGCGGCCTGGGCGTACGGATCCTTCCAGCCGATGTAGTCCCAGTAGCCCACATGCAGCGCCAGCGGAACCGCTACGGCTTGCGCCTCCAGTGCCTGCTTCAGGTCGCTGAGTTGCCGGTCGGCCGGCGGACAACTGGAGCAGCCCTCGGACGTGTAGAGCTCGATCAGCGCGGCGGTCCTTGGCCCGCTTCGTACATCGCATTCGGCATAGCCCGCGACCGGCAGCAATGCCGAAGAAACGGCGATCAGAGTCAAAGCTGCGGACTTATTCATCGGAATCGTATCGCTCCGCAACAGGGGTTCGGGGATAATTCACGGTGGCGCCGCGATTGGTTACACCGGCGGCGCCGATGCGCAAGCGATCGGCGTGTGACGCTCACCTAGTGTTCGCCCCAGATCTCTTGCACCCGGTTGTCCCGCCCGCAGCCCAGGCGATAGAAGTTGTAGCGGATGGGGTTCTTCCTGTAGTAGTCCTGGTGGTAATCCTCGGCCGCGTAGAACTGTGAGGCCCTGGTGATTTCCGTGAACACTCGTGCGAGCTTGCCGCTCTTCAGCAGCGCATCGCGGCTGGCTTCCGCGATCTTGCGTTCGGACTCGTTGCTCCAGAAGATGGCGCTGCGGTATTGCGTGCCGACGTCGCAGAATTGCCTGTCTTTGACCGTTGGATCGATATGGCGCCAGAAGTAGTCGACCAGTTGTTGGTAGCTCACTTTCTTCGGGTCGTAACGCACCTGCACCGCTTCGGTGTGCCCGGTACCGCCGTCGCTGACCTGATGGTAGGTGGGATTGGGCACTTTCCCACCGGTGTATCCGGACAGCGTCGCTACGACGCCCGGCAGCTTGTCGAAATCCGCTTCCACGCACCAGAAGCAACCGCCGGCGAATACCGCGGTCGCCGTAGGCGTTTCAGCGCCGGCCGTCGACGGCGCTCCGGCCGCAGGACCGGCAGTGCCGAGCAGCAGCATCAGCGTAGCGGTGAAACGGGCCAGTTCGGTCTTCATGCGCGCAGCTCCGGCAGCCGCTCGGCGCGCGGCACGAAATGCAGCGCGACGCCGTTGTTGCAGTAGCGCTTGCCCGTCGGCTTCGGGCCATCGTCGAATATGTGGCCTTGATGCCCGCCGCACCTTGCGCAGTGGTACTCGGTGCGCGGAAAGATCAGTTTGAAATCGGTCCTGGTGGCGACGGCTTTCGGCAGCGGCTGCCAGAAGCTCGGCCAGCCGGTGCCGCTGTCGTATTTTCGGCTGCTGTCGAACAACGGCAGGTAGCACGCGGCGCAAACGAAGGTTCCGTCGCGCTTTTCGTGGTTCAGCGGACTGGTGCCGGCGCGTTCGGTGTCCTCCTCGAACAACACCCGGTACGCGGGGGCGGGCAGCAGGGCGGCCCACTCCGCTTTGGACTTGCGCAGCGCCGGGCCGGCAGGCGTGCCCGCCCGCGAAAGGCCGGGATTCGCCAGAGACAGCGTGGACAAGCCGAACAGCCATTTCAGCGATTGACGACGATTCATAACCTCTCCATAGATTCAGCTCGATGGCATCCGCCCAGGAGACGTACCGGCAGTGGTGGTCCCAACCAAGACCGGTGCGGCGCCATCGATGCGGACACTCTGGGCGGTAATTCGGCGCGGTTCGGCGCCCGGTTACAGGCTCGGGCTAAAATTCGCTGGTAGCCGAAGGGCGCGGCTTTTTCTTCGCGCGGCTGTAACCGAAGGCGTCAATACAACGAATGGAAGAAGCAAGCCAGGGTAGGCGGACAGAAGAACGGCTCAGGCAGCTGCTGATCCGCGGACTGGCCGGCGACGCGCATGCGTACCGCGCGTTCCTGCAGGACCTGAGCGGGCACCTGCGCGCATTTCTGAGGAAACGTCTCGCCCGGTTGCCGAACGAAGTGGAGGATTTGGTGCAGGAATCGCTGTTGGCGATACATAATCAACGCCACACCTACGATCCCGGACAGCCGCTGACCTCGTGGGTGCACGCGATCGCGAAATACAAGCTCGTCGACCTGCTGCGCCGGCGCGCACGAGGCGACCTGCTGACCGATCCACTGGACGACGCCGATGACCTTGCGTCATCCGCCGATAGCGAGGCCGCTGAAGCGCGCCGCGATCTGGGCAAGCTGCTCGCGAGGTTGCCCGATCGGCACCGCCTGCCGATCGTCTATACGAAGCTGGAGGGCCTGTCGGTTGCAGACGCCGCACGGCGCGCTGGCATGTCGGAATCCGCCGTCAAGGTCGGCGTGCACCGCGGATTGAAGGTGCTCGCGGGGATGGTTAGATCCGAGGCCATGGATGAAGACTGACGATCTCGTGACCATGTTGGCGACCGGTACCGGTCCGGTGCAGCCGAACCAGGTGCTGCGCCGCTATTCGGTTGCCGTCGGCCTGGGCGCATTGGGTGCAGCGGCGCTGATGCTCGTGCTGATCGGTCCGCGTCCTGATCTCGCCGCGGCGTTCCTGTTGCCGATGTTCTGGGTCAAGATCGTGTTTGTGGCCTGTCTCGCTGCGGTGAGTTTGCTCGTGGCCTTGCGCCTGTCGCGCCCGGGCATGCGGCTGTCATGGTTGCCGGGCGCGCTGGCCGCACCGGTGGTCGCGATGTGGGTGCTTGCGGCCTTCGTACTGATCCGGGCGGAACCGGCGCTGCGTGCGCAACTGTTCTTCGGAGATACCTGGAACTCGTGCCCGTTCCTGATCGCCACGCTGTCGGCGCCGGCGTTCGTCGCCGTATTCTGGGCGATGCGGGGACTTGCGCCGACGCGCCTGAGACTGTCGGGGGCGGCGTCGGGTCTACTGTCCGGAGCCGTGGGCACGCTGATGTACAGCGTGCACTGCCCGGAGATGGACGCGCCCTTTATAGGATTCTGGTATTTGCTCGGCATGCTGATCCCGACCGTGGTCGGCGCGCTGCTGGGGCCGCGGCTGCTGCGCTGGTAGTTTTTCGCCGCGGCGGAATTTGTTCCGGCTGACTTCCACCGGTATACCCGGCATCGAATTGCGCTTGCGCGAAAGATCCCGCAATGCAATAAGCGCAGTCGCTCCGATCAGCCTGCAACGCGCAAGAGCAGCGAAGAGAAGTTCGCGACGATCAAGGCCAGCGCTAGGGTTGGCGCCCAGGACAGTATGACGCGCAGGGCATGATTGTTTGGTTGGCACGTAATTCCTTACATCCGAAAACACGCACGCTATTTTTGCCGGGCGCACCCGGCTGTCTCCCGTGACGGATCCTCTGCAATAAAGAACAGAACGGATGCGGGCAGTTTCGCGCCGTCCTGACCCGTGCAGCGGCCTGGACAGCTCATGCAACTGCATGTATGTTAGTTCCGCCTCGCTGAGACGCGCAACTCCTAGAACCGGGTGACCCTCTAACGAACCGAACAAGGCGATACCTATGAACAACGCAGAGTACAACTACAGTGAGTTTGTCAGCTCGCCGAACGAGTTTCTCGAATTCGCCGTACATGCGCCAAAGGCAAGCATGCGGGCGCCGTCGTTTCCACTTGAAGATCTTGCGACCGGCGCCACCGTTCACATGAAGGATTTGTGGAGCACCGGGGTGACGGTCATGGAGTTCGGTTCCTTTACGTGACCGTTCTGCGCGTTGGCGGCAGAGTCGATGGAACGACTCGCCGACCAATATGCAAACCGAGCCGTGCGCTCGGTGTTCATTTACACGCGGGAAGCGCACCCCGGAGAGAACTACCGGCATCACCGTTCGATGGAGGAAAAGCGCCGCAACGCGCGCGCGTTTCTTGAGCACTCGAAGGTGCGCCGGCAGATTCTTCTCGACGACCTGGAAGGCGCGGCGCATCGCAGCTACGGGCTCCTGCCCAACATGACGTGGATCATCGGGCGAGGCGGATTGATTCATTACAAGTCGGCGTGGACCAGCGCCGCGGATGTGGCCGATGCGCTGGAAGGCGTGCTTGATTTTCAGGCAAATCGTGCCAAGAACCAGTGGGCGCTGTTCTATAGCGAGCGCACCGCCTGGAGTACGCGGGATCAGGCGCGCTTTCACGAGGGACTGGTCCGGGCCGGTCCCCAAGCCGTGGCGGACTACGAGCGCATGCTCAAGGGCAGCGGGACTTCCCGGAACGCCCCGTCGCCGGACATCGGGCCGAGGGTGCCCGGGAACTTCTACAGGACCGAGGAGGAATCGGGGGAGCGCTGATCGTACGCCGGGAAAACTGTAAGATCAGGGCCGAAACGCCGACCAACGCGTTACGGGTGGAGCAGTGGGGAGCAGGCCGTGCACGCGACAATAAAGTTCATGCAGTGGTATGGGTTTCCGGCGATCAGCAGGTACCGGCCGGAAACACTCCAGGTGAATCTCGGTTACCGATGCAATCAGAGTTGCATCCATTGCCACGTCAACGCGGGGCCGCACCGCACCGAGGAGATGTCGCGCGAGACCATCGCCGATGTGCTTGCGGTTCTCGCACTGGCTGGCATGAAGACGCTCGACATCACCGGCGGAGCTCCCGAGCTGAATCCCCATTTCCGTGAATTGGTCGAGCGCTCGATCGAGCTCGGCGTGCATGTCATCGACCGCTGCAACCTGACGATACTTGAAGAACCGGGTCACGAAGACCTGGCGCAGTTTCTGGCGCGCCAGCGTGTCGAGGTGGTGGCGTCGCTGCCATGCTATTCGGCCGAAAACGTCGATCGTCAGCGGGGTAAGGGCGTGTTCGAGTCGAGCGTGCGTGGCCTGCAGCGCCTCAATGCGCTGGGCTACGGGCGTGAGGGCAGCGGCCTGGTGCTCAATTTGGTGTACAACCCGCAGGGTGCGTCGCTGCCACCGGCGCAGGCGGCGCTGGAACTCGACTACAAGCGCGAGCTCAAGGCGGGTTTCGGCATTGAATTCAATCAGCTTTACACTCTTGCCAACATGCCGATCCAGCGTTTCGGAAGCACGCTTGTCTCGAAGCGGCAGTTCAACGATTACATGGCACTGCTGAAAGGCGCGCACCGGGACGACAATCTGGAATCGGTGATGTGCCGGACGCTCGTTTCGGTGGACTGGAGGGGCTACCTTTACGACTGCGACTTCAACCAGATGCTCGATCTGCCGCTCGTCATCGATCGCGAGGCTGGCGAGCGCCGGGTCCACGTGTCGCAATTGATAGGGCGTGATCTGAGCGGGAACCCGATCGCGGTGCGCGATCATTGCTATGCTTGCACGGCGGGGCAGGGTTCCTCGTGCGGCGGGGCGCTGGCCGACGCGGTGCACGGAACCGCCACTCGCGCCGCGCGTGGCTGACCGGGACGCGCGCCCGCAGCGATTCCGCACGATCGACTATCTCCTGCGGGAGCAGACGCGCGGCGAGCGTGTCCTACCGGTGCACGGGGAACGAATCTGACAGACTGATGGGTCGGTCCAAGAGCGCACCGGGCCGAAAGGAATTCCAATGAACCGATCCAAACTGCTGCTCGTCGCGATCATCGCGGCCATGATCGTTGCGTTCTTTGCGCTCGATGCGGGCCGTTACTTGGATCTGGAATTCTTCAAAGCGCAGCGCCACGCCTTTGTCGCCTACTACGAGGCGCATCCGCTGGTGGCCGCATTGGGGTATTTCGTCGCCTACGTCGCGGTGACCGGCCTGTCGCTGCCGGGCGCGGCAATCATGACGCTTGCCGGCGGTGCGATCTTCGGCCTGCCGTGGGGCACGGTGATCGTCTCGTTCGCGTCATCGGTCGGCGCTACGCTCGCGTTTCTCGCCTCGCGCTTCGTGTTTCACGACTGGGTGCAGCAGCGCTTCGGCCGGCAGTTGCGTGCGATCAACGAGGGCGTCGAAAAGGAGGGCGGTTTTTATCTCTTTACGCTGCGGCTGGTTCCGGCCTTCCCGTTCTTCGTCATCAACCTGCTGATGGGGCTTACGCCGATACGAGCCTGGACTTTCTACTGGGTAAGCCAAATCGGCATGCTGGCGGGGACATTGGTGTTCGTCAATGCCGGAACACAGCTCGCGAAACTGGATTCCCTGCGCGGCATCCTCTCACCAGGGCTGATCCTGTCGCTGTCGCTGCTCGGCGTGTTCCCGTTGGTGGCGAAGAAGGCGGTCGACGTTTTCAAGGCCAGGCGCGTGTATGCCCGGTGGCGAAAGCCCGTCCGGTTCGATCGCAACCTGGTGGTCATCGGCGCCGGCTCGGCCGGCCTTGTGACCGCCTATATCGCTGCGGCGGTGAAGGCGAGGGTCACGCTGATCGAGAAGCACCGCATGGGCGGCGACTGTCTCAACACCGGTTGCGTTCCGTCCAAGGCACTGATCAAGACGGCCCGCGTGCTGGCGCAGTTGCGCCGGGCCCGCGACTACGGCCTGAAGAGCGCGACGGCGGAGTTCGACTTTGCGCAGGTCATGGAGCGCGTTCAACGCGTCGTAACGAGCGTTGCTCCCCACGACTCGGTGGCGCGCTACACCGAGCTGGGCGTCGAGTGCCTCGAAGGCGAGGCGAAGATCGTGTCGCCGTGGGAGGTGGAAGTGCGCTCCGGGTCCGGCGTCACGCGGCGCCTCAGCACGCGCGCGATCGTGATTGCGGCCGGCGCGCGGCCGTTCGTGCCGCCGATACCGGGGCTCGATGACGTCGGCTATCTGACCTCGGACGACGTCTGGGACCTGCGAACGCTGCCGAAGCGGCTGCTGGTGCTCGGCGGCGGCCCGATCGGTTCGGAATTGACGCAGGCATTCGCGCGCCTGGGCGCGACGGTGACACAGGTGGAAATGCTGCCGCGCATCCTGATCCGCGAAGACCCGGAAGTGTCCGCGATGGTGATGGAAAAATTCCGCGCAGAGGGTATCGATGTTCTGGTCAATCACAAGGCCAAGAGGTTCCTGGTCGAAAACGGTCGGAAAGCCATGATCGCCGAACACGAGGGCCGAGAGGCGCGCATCGAGTTCGACGCAGTCCTGGTCGCGGTCGGCCGCATCGCCAATACGGCCGGGTATGGACTCGAGGAACTCGGCGTCCCGCTAGAAAAGACGCGTACGATCCAGACCAACCCGTACCTGCAGACGATCTATCCGAACATCTATGCCTGCGGCGATGTCGCCGGGCCGTACCAATTCACGCATACCGCGGCGCACCAGGCGTGGTACGCGTCGGTGAACGCACTGTTCGGCATGTTCCGGAAATTCCGCGTCGACTATTCGGTCATTCCCTGGGCGACTTTCACGGAGCCCGAAGTGGCCCGGGTGGGCTTGAATGAAACCGAAGCGAAGGAGCGGGGGATTTCGTACGAGGTGTCGACCTACCTGATCGACGACCTCGACCGGGCGATCGCCGACGAGGAGGCGCACGGGTTCGTGAAAGTCCTCACGGTTCCGGGCAAGGACGTGATCCTGGGGGTGACGATCGTCGGCGATCACGCAGGCGATCTGATCGCCGAGTTTGTCGCCGCGATGCGCCACGGGTTCGGATTGAACAAGATTCTGGGCACCATTCACATCTATCCGACGCTCGCCGAGTCCAACAAGTACGTAGCCGGCGTGTGGAAGCGCGCGCACGCGCCGCAGGCGCTGCTCGCGATGCTGCAGAAGTATCACGCGTGGAGGCGTGACTGAGGATACGGAAGCTGGCGGCAGGCCGCAAACGTACCGTCGCCCAATCGGCCCGTGCTGCCCCAGGCCCGGAGCGTGCGATCTGTGCGCCGGCGGCTACCGCGGGCGTGACCGCGTTCCGGACAAGGAGAACACGCTCAGCAGCACCACGACAACGAAACGTCTTGGATCCATGGGCAGAATGCCGCTCGATACGGCACTCGATGCTACTGCGATCGTCCCGACCTGGATTGCGTGAGGCGAGTCTTTGCCCGCTTCCGTGATGAGAGTTCATGGAAGCGGGCCGGCCCTGTCCACAACCGGTATGTATCTCTTGCGCTTGTCGCCAGCGTATGATGGATGGTCAAGATCGGTGGCGTCAGAAATGCCTGGAGGTCAACTGTGAGCGAGCACGACTGGGAGATTTTTTCCTTCGATGAACTTTCAGCCAAGGTCGAAGGCACGGAGCCGAGAGTACATGAATTCATACGATCGCCGGCATTGAGTTGCATGGTATACAGATTGCCCGCCGGCTCCACCGATATGCAGGCACCGCACCTGGAGGACGAGGTCTATTTCGTGTTGAGCGGCCGGGCCAAGCTGCGGGTCGCCGGGCACGAGCGCGAGGTCGGTCCTGGAAAGATACTCTTCATCCGCGCGACGCTCGCTCATTCCTTCTTCGACATAGAAGAGGATTTGACGGTTGTCGCGGTGTTCGGGGCACAGGTACGGCGATAGGAGAAGCGATCCTGTCGTGATTCCGTCATCACGGGCCGTGTGCGCCATGCCACCGCGGCGCACATTGGCGCGAGACCCCGCCGCGCGGCCGCCAGCGGCGGCTGCCCCGAGAGCCTTGCCTTGGCCTGACGCCTGCCGCTAGTGTCCTTCGGACGCTCCTTGCCACAGCATGTCATAGCCCAGCTCCTTGGTATCGGAGCACATCTTTGCCAGTGCATCAAACTTGGTAGAGAAGATCGTGTCCGCGTGCGATTTCTCGTGCTCTTCGAATGAGCGCCAGTACGTGACGATGACATAGTGCTCGTCCGCGGTGCGCGATGCGTTGAGCGATCCTTCGTCGGACACAAATCCGGAGAATTTGAACACTTGGCCGGCGATGAACCCGCCTTTGTCGCCGCCGTATGTTTCCTTGACGACGTTGCACATTTCGCCCACGGCCAGTTCAACTTCCTCGAAGGTGACGCCGGGCTTGAGCTTGACGGTATTGAACAGCATTTTTGCGCCGTACGGCAGCGTGATGGGGTCGAACATGTCAATGGCTCCCTTGGTTATCCGTCATTCGCGGAGGATGGATCGGTGGCGGCCGAACGCTGCCGCCAGGCCGCTTCGTGCCAGCTTCGTCGACAACAGTAGCACCATACTTGAGTTTGGTTCACCCCGACATTGCGCTTCCGCGACGCACGGCAGTCATGCCGCTACCCAACGCGCCGTCATGCCGCGGTGAGCTTGACCTTCTCGACATTGGCAAGACTAACTCGCTGCCGCACGTGCCGCAGATCATGGTTGTACTGCATCGCGAGCCAGCTCGCCGGCGTTCGTTCGAGCGATTTGCAGAGTCGGAGCGCCATCTCCGAAGTGACAGATGTGGAACTCAGCGGTCTTCGTTCCGAAGGCGTACTTGGATACGAGCGAAGGGTCCCGGACGGTTACTTTGAGCGAGCCTGTCGGGCAAGAGGTCCAGACACCACCATGTTTGGTGCAGAAGGAGCAAGTGCAAGCGCGAGCAGGGATCTGCGACGGTTCGGGCGCCCAGGTGAGAGTGAACGAAATGTTCCTGCAGTGGCAGCTTCCGGAGATCAGCATTGGAGCTCCTCGGGCCTGCAGCACCCAGCGTCGCGGTTCAGCGGCGGGCCGGAGCGGAGCGACGGCCCGTGCGCTGGAACCGCTTGTTGGCCACCGGCCTCGTGCTTTGGACGAGACTCTCTAGCGGAATATGCAGCTTCTGGTGAAGGCTGCGGATCATCGCGAGCGACAACGGGCGCTGGCGATTGATAACTTCCGCAACCCTGCCCCGAGGGCCAATCAGCGGTTCAAGATCCTTTCGAGTGAGACTCATCTGTTCCATTCGAAACTTGATCGCATCCACAGGATCGGGCGGATCAATGGGATGATGCGTTGACTCGTAGTTTTCGACTAGGACTAGCAGAACATCAAGGCGATCGCCATTCGGCGTGCCCGCCTTCGAGCCCCAGAGTCGCTCGATCTCCGACAGCGCTGCGTCGTAGTCCGCTTCAGTTCGAATGGGGCGAATGTTCATGTTGCACCTTTTCCGCATCAATGGAGTCATATTGCCCGTGGGTTCCAATGAACTTCACAAAGCAAGTTTGGCGCTCGTAATCAACTGAGACAACTAAGCGATATTTGTTTCCCGCCATGTTGAAGACAACCCTAGCGCCTTTAAGGATGCTGGCCGACCGAAACTGCGCTTTCACTTCTTGAGGGGTTCGCCACGAGGCTTTCGAGGCTTCGGCGTGCCAGGCTTCTATGGAGCCCTGAGCGTCCGCGTACCGCGGACTGCTCCGCCAGAACTGCCGAAGGGTTCGCTTCGCGATAACGCGCATGCGGCATAATAGCGCGCTCCCGAAATGGGAGCAACTGCGCTCTGGGGGCAACGATAAGTTGACCGGCCTATTCTGATCGCCATTCGAAGCACAATGGCGATGGGCCGGTCGAACGCCGGGTTGCGCGAGCCCGGCGGGGCACGGCGACTATGGGAATTTTAGGAACGGTTGACAGCGACTACAAGCGCGCTGTGCGCGCCGTGGGCGCAGCCGAGGGCGCGTGGCGCTGGATTCGGGGCTGGATTGGGGGGCAGGTGTGTGGGGCAGAGCTTGGATCGAAGCCGTTGCCACCGAGGCGATCGTTGCGCTGATGCCCGTGACGCGCACGGGATAGGCTTTGTTCTGCGTGCCGCCGTCTCCCAATTGGCCGGACTGATTACTTCCCCATGCCCGGAGCGTGCGATCCGGGCGCATGGCGAGCGTCCGGCCGGAACGGGTCGCGCACCGCCGACGGGTTGTGCTGCCGATCTTGGCCTGCTCCGCAGTCCATTGAGGATGCTCAGCGCGGCGCAATTGCAGCAGGTTAAAAGGCGGGGACCACGTGTCGTAACGGC
>MEQX01000059.1:43759-66323 GCA_001770415.1 Betaproteobacteria bacterium RIFCSPLOWO2_02_FULL_63_19
CGCGAGGGCGGCGCAATCGGGGCGAAACCGAAGCCTGCGAGCTTCAGGTCCTACTTGATCGGCGCGGGCGGCGAAGCACGTCCGCCGGTCTCGGGCAGCAGCGTACCGATGAACCCCCAGGCCAGACCGATCACGAACAGTCCCATCAGCGGCAAGTTCAAGCTGTTGGACAGGTCGAAGAGATAGCCGGCAAGCCACGGCGCGATCAATCCGCCTAAATAACCGATGGAAAGGATCATGCCGCTCGCCGAACCGATGGCGCCTCCGCGCGACAGTTCCGAGGGCAAAGCCAGCTTCATCGCAAAGCTTCCGCTGATCACGAAACCCACCGCGGACATCAGCACCCACCCCCAGGCCAGCGGCATGACGATCGCCCAGAGCGCGGCGCAGCCGAGCAGCAAACCGCTTCCCCATAGAAAGGGCTTGCGCAAGCCGATCCTGTAGGAATACAACGGCATGAGGAACATGCCCAGCATTCCGAACCATCCCCTCATCGACGCGATGGCTGACGCGACTTCGGGCGTGGCCCCTTTGAGCACCATCAGTGACGGAGCCCAGCTGACCCATAAGTAGAAGTGCAGGCAATTGGCGAACATCAGCAGCGATGCCAGCCACAGATTCCTGTCCTTGAGCACTTTCAGCGGCATGTCGCCGCGCTGGGGCGTGGTCTGCGCTTCTGCGCGCTTGGGTTCATCGAGCACGATCCAGCAAAGGACGAACGCAACTGCGGCCGGTGCGCTCCAGACGTAGAACACGCCCTGCGAACTTTGCGTGATGGGCAGAATGAAGGGCAGCGTGATCACATACGGGATCGTGCCGCCGAGCGCGATGCCCGTCGTGTATATTCCCGTGGCCACGCCGGCCTTTTCACGGCCGAACCACGCATGCACGATCTTGGGGAGATTGGGAAAGATCAGCGTAAATCCCAGCCCGAACAGCCCGGTCGAGAGGTACAGCAGCACGTAGTCCGAAGCCGCGCCTCTGAGGAATCCTCCTGCCGACACCATGGCCGCGCCGATCACGGTGGCTTTCTTGATGCCGATTCTGTCCGCCAGCGTCCCCGCGGGGATGGCGGCGACTGCAAGGGCCGCCAGCGGGAGCGACATCAGCAGGCCCACCTGGGCGTTCGTCATGCCGAATTCTTCGCGGATGACGTGCACCATCGGCGGAACGCACAGAAGTCCGCTGTACATCGAAAAACCGAGCAGCCAGGCGCAGGCTAACGCGGCCCAGGCTTTCGCAGTTGGCTTAGTGTGGGTCATCTGTCGACGGGTGTTCTGATAAGTCCACTACGCCGGAATCATTGCCAGCGGCCGAGAGAGTACCACTTGCGTCGTCAACGGACCCGATAAACGACGCTCGGCCGCCTGCAACCGATCGCGCTGCCGCTGATCCACCGCCGTCCGTGAACGACGTCGCCCGTCACGTCGCGACGGACCCACGAATATGCGGATCATCGAATTGGCTTGCTCGGGAGCGTTGCGATAGGTTAGGGTTCGCATCACGACCATCCTGCCGCCCGCCGCCGTATCGCGGCGCCTTCTTCCGTTCTCGATGAGCGAATCGACAAGCACCGCGGACGCCGCCGCCGTTCCGAAGGCCAGTTGGGCGGAGCTGTTTCGCGGCGAGAACGCCGCGTACACCGTCATGGTGATGCTCGGGGTCGTGATGTATTCGCTGCAGATCCTGGTCATGGTCACGGTCATGCCCACGGTGGTTTCGGAAATCGGGGGCGGAGCCTACTACGTCTGGGCCGTGATGCTCTACCAGGTGGGCGCCATTGTCGGCGCGGCCAGTGTCGGTCCGGTCTGGGCACGCGCCGGGGGGCGCGGCGCCTTCGTGACGGCCGGCCTGGTGTTCGCGCTCGGCACGCTCGGATGTGCGGTGTCGCCCGGTATGCTGGAACTCATACTCTCGCGCGGCGTACAGGGCTATGGCGGCGGACTCATCATCGGCGGCACCATGGGGCTGGTCAGTCGGGTATTCCGCGCGAACCAGCGCACCCGCATTCTCGCCATGTACCAGGGCGCCTGGACCGTCATGGCCTGGGTCGGACCATTTTTCGGCGGCGCGTTCGCCGAGGTCGGTTGGTGGCGCGGAGCTTTCTGGACCGCGCTGCCGTTCATCCTTTGCTTCTGCGCCATGGCGTGGTGGAAGATTCCGAAGCGGCTGACGCAGGCGGCCGGCGCGGGCTTTCCGCTGCTGCGCATCGGCATGCTCACCCTCGGCGTGCTCGCGGTGGCCGACGCTGGCCGGTTCGACGCGGTTTGGGGCAGGGCGCTTCTGGTCGGCGCCGCCATCGCGCTCATCGGGCTTACGTTCAGAGTGGACGCCGGCGCGGCGCAGCGTCTATTTCCCTCGAAGCCGTTGTCGATCCGCCGCGCTGTCGGTCTCGGCTACTGGATGCTGATCATCGTCGGAGGGGCGCAGGCGGCGATTACCATCCTGTTGCCCTTGACGCTGCAGATCGTGCACGGCGTCACACCGCTGCTCGTCGGCACCACGAATCTGATCAATTCAACGGCCTGGACGATCGGTACCTTCATCGTCGCGGGTTGGGTCGGTTCGCGCGAACGCCTGGCGATGCGCGGCGGTCCGGTATTCCTGCTGCTTGCGGTGGCCGGCTTTCTCGCCGCGATGTGGATCGGATCGCTCGTATTGTTGCTGGTCTCGTGTTTCTGTTTCGGCTTTGGCATCGGCGTGCACCATGTCCATCTTGGCGCGCACATCATGGGGTCGGCCGAGCAAGGCGAGGAGACCGTCACCGCCTCCTCGATGCCGATGGTGCGCTCGCTCGGCCAGGCGATCGGCACCGCCGCCGCCGGCATGGTGGCGAACATCGCCGGGCTCGGCACCATCATCGATGCCGCGACCGTGTCTCAGGCGGTGACGTCGGTATTCGTCGTCACGCTGGTGCCGATCGCGATTTCGGTGTTCCTGATCGCGCGCCTGACCAACCTGGTGGTGCCGCGCACAGTTTGAGGCTGCGCGGGGTCGGCCGAGCAGCGCCGGCATGCGGGGCAATGGCCGCCGGCTGCTCGCAGGCGACACCTCGAGCATGAACTACCGCTTCACCGCACTGCGCACGGACGGCTCGCCGGTCGAGGTCGGCGTGTCCGCGCGCAGCCCATACCCGCTGGGGCTTGGCATGGAAAAGGCGTTGACCCAGATCAAACGCGGGCGGGGAACGTTTTACGACACGGATGTGTCGAACCCGTGGCTGTGTGTTTTTCGCCACAAGGGCGACAGGGAAGTCGCATGAAACGAGCATGAAACGATAATGCAGCACCCCCTTACCGGACGCATCCATCGTCCCGCAATTACGGGCTCGGAATCAAGTCCTGCCTCTTGCATCCGCGGTCGCGCGCTTGTCGGCCGAATGGTTTACCGTTTTTTCAACAGAGGTGCTAGACTGCGCGCCCCATTGGACTACCGATTGAAGGGCTACCGACTGAAGGGCAGAGGCATGACGCGCAATTCGATCTTTATCGCGATATGGTTTCTTGGTGCCGGATTCGCGCTCGACGCGGGTGCGGACGTCGGCCAGAAGCGGCTTGCGACAAGCCAGGCAAAACCGGCCGCGCCGGCAGGCGCAGCATGGACCGAGGGCGAGGTGGCGAGGGTCGATAAGGCGGCAGGCCGGGTCACGATCAAGCACGGCGCGCTGCCAAAACTCGACATGCCCCCGATGACCATGCCCTATCCGGTGAACGACAAGACCGTGCTCGAACACCTGAAATCCGGCGATAAGATCAGGTTCGATGTGGAATCCGTCGGCGGCGTATTCACGGTGATCCGCCTGGAGAAGTCGAAATAGGCGCGGAGCCGCGGTTCGCGAACGACCACCTAAACCGCCAGTCTATCCAGCTACCCCGTCGCCAGTCGCCGTCTATCTGCTATCAATATAGACGCTTCCCATCTACTGACCTCGTGTTCGCGCAGCCAAATCCGCCGGGCGGCCGGGATCGTTACGCACCGCTTTTGTCGGTTTCGGCGTGACATCGTAACTTCATTACTCGGACGCTGATTTTCTCGATAGCGAGGGGAGATTCAAATGCACAGCGCGAAACTTGTTGCCGCCATCTATTGCGTGGTGTTGCCAGCGATCGTCCTCGGCGATTCTGCTCGCGCCCAAGACCAAGACCGAAGTGTGCAGTCCGTGCCCCTGGCGCTCGCCGCGCTTGTGGCAGAGGCTCTGCAAAACAATCCCGAGTTGCGCGCAGCGGCGAAGGAGGCCGAGGCCGCGGCCGAGCGGGTGCGTTCCGCAGCCGCGCTGGAGGATCCCATGTTGGAAGCGGGATTGATCAACGTTCCGATCCAGCCTTGGCGACTCAACCGCGAAGACATGACCATGAAAATGCTCGGTTTGTCGCAGAAGCTGCCCTACCCGGGGAAACGCGCTCTGCGCGAGCAACTGGCGGCGAAAGACGCGGAAGGCGCCAGGCACGGACTGCGAGAAACCAGAAACCGCGTCATCCGCGAGATCAAACTCGCTTACTTCGACCTCGCGTTGACAAGCGAAACCATTCGGCTCCTGAAAAGCAATCGGCAGATTCTCGATCAGTTTCTACGTATCGCCGAGAGCCGCTATGCCGTTGGCCAGGCCTTCCAGGCCGAGGTGCTGAAAGCCCAGACCCAGCTTGGCCGGATGAACGAGGAGTTGGTGCGTATGCAGCGCGAACGCCCGGTGATCGAGGCCGAGATCGCGCGCTTGCTCGGCCGCAGCGGTAGCGCTCCGCCCATCTCCGCGCAGCTGCCCGGTTTGCGTGCGGACGTGTTCAGCCTCGAAGCGCTGCAGCAGGCGGCGCTGCGCGATCGCCCGCAATTGATGGGATTGCAAAGCATGATTGACCGCAGCACGAAGGCGCTGGAACTTGCACGCAAGGAGACGCTGCCGGATTTCGATCTGCGTTTTTCCTACGGCCAAAGGGAAAGAGACCCCGCCAACATGCCGCGCGAAGACGTGGTGAGCCTTACCGTGGCGATCAACCTTCCCGTATGGCGCAGGGACAAGATAGAGCCGCGCATCGCCGAGGCGCAGGCAATGCGTGACCAGGCGCTGCAGGTACATCAGGCACAGCGGAACGACGTGCTGGCAAAGCTGCGGCAACAGGTCGCGGTCATCGAGCAAAGCCGCAATTCGGTGCACCTGTACGAGACTGCCATCCTGCCGCAGGCACGGCTCGCGGTCGAGGCAGCGCTCTCGGCCTACCAGGTGAGCCGCGTCGATTTGCTGATGCTGCTCGACAGCCAGATGACCTTGTTCGGCTACCAGATCAGCCGCGCCAGGGAACTGGTCAATTTCAACAAGGCGCTGGCCGAGATTGAACTGTTAGCCGGCAGGCAGATGTTCTAGAGAATGTCGAGGAAGAACCCATGAAACAAATGGCCCGGATTTTGTCCACCCTGATTTTGCTCGCCGCGGCGCTCGCCGGCGGTTATTGGTGGGGCGCGAATCGATCGACCCCGGCCGAACACCGGTCCGCGCCGGACAAGACTGCTGCGGGCGCCGGGTTGGCCGTTACCGGCGGCGCGGCGGCGACTGCTCCGGCGGCAGCCCCTGCGGCCGGCGCAAAACGACGAATCCTTTATTACCGCAATCCGATGGGTCTGCCCGGCACGTCGCCGGTTCCGAAAAAGGACCCGATGGGCATGGACTACATCGCGGTCTATGCGGATGAAGATGAGAGCCCCGCCCCCGGCGCTCCGTTGGTCAAGCTCAGCCTGGACAAGGTGCAAAAGCTCGGGGTGAAAACTGAAGCGGTCGCCTTGCGCGATCTCAGGAGCACGGTAAGGGCGGTGGCGACAGCGCAGGCGAACGAGCGCTTGCTGCATACCGTCACCTCAAAGTTCGACGGTTGGATCCAGAAGCTCCACGTCAATACCACGGGGCAGGCGGTGCGGATGGGTGAGCCGCTGATGGATGTGTTCAGCCCGGACCTGATCGCGGCGCAGCAGGAATACCTGATCGCGAGGAGCGGCGTGCAAACGCTCGCGGGCGGCAGCGAGGAGGTGCAGGCGAGCATGCGGCGATTGGCGGACGGCGCCCTGCAGCGCTTGCGCAACTGGGATATTTCGGAACCCGAATTGCGGCGTCTGGAGCAGGACGCAAAGGCGCGGCAGTACCTGACGCTGCGTTCGCCGGCAAACGGGGTGGTGCTGGACAAGCCCTCTATCGAGGGCAAGCGCTTCATGGCCGGAGAGGTGCTGTATCAGATCGCCGACTTGTCCAGCGTGTGGCTGCTGGCGGAGGTATTCGAGCGAGACCTCGCGCACGTGCGCGTTGGGCAGTCGGTGCAGGTCAAGGTCGATGCCTATCCGGAAAAGGTATTCGCCGGCAAGTTGACGTTTGTCTACCCGACTCTCAACAACGAAACCCGCACTGCCAAAGCGCGGATCGAGCTCGCCAATCCGCAGGCTCTGCTCAAGCCATCGATGCACGGGCGGGCGGAGTTCAGTTCCATCCACGCCAATGAGCCCTCGTTGACCGTGCCCGACTCAGCGGTGCTGGACAGCGGCACGCGGCAACTGGTGCTGGTACAGCGCGGCGAGGGGAAATTCGAGCCGCGCCCGGTCAAGTTGGGGGCGCGCGGCGACGGCTACGTTGAAGTTCTGGAGGGTGTGAAGGTGGGCGAGAGGGTGGTGGTCAGTGCGAACTTCCTGATCGACGCGGAGAGCAACCTTAAGGCGGCATTCAGCGGCTTCGGTCAAGGCGCGGACAGCGCGAAACCGGATCGGCAGGTCGAGACTAAACCCGGCGCGACTGCCGCTGCGGTGGCGGCGACGCATCGCGGGGAAGGCACGGTCCAGGCTATGGATCCCGCCGGCGCCACCATAACGCTCGCGCACGGGCCGATTGCCAGCCTGAAGTGGCCGGCGATGACCATGGAATTCAAGGCCAAGGATGCAGCGCTGTTGCGCGCGCTCAAATCGGGCCAGAGGATCGTGTTCGACATGGTCGGCGAGCCCGGCGGAGAGTACACCATCATTCGCATCCAGCCGGCCGGGGCAAAGCCCGCTGCCGCCGCGCAGCAGGGGCGCTGACATGCTCGGACGCGTCATCGACTGGTCGGTGCGCAACGTCGTTATCGTGCTCCTGGGCGCAGTGATCGTCGTTGCCGCGGGCGTCCACGCGGTCATGCGCACGCCGCTTGACGCGATACCGGATTTGTCGGACGTGCAGGTGATCATCTACACCGAATACCCGGGCCAGGCGCCGCAGGTGGTGGAAGACCAGATCACCTATCCCTTAAGCACGGCCATGCTTTCGGTGCCGAAGTCCAGGGTGGTGCGCGGACTGTCGGTGTTCGGCGCTTCCTTCATCTATGTGATTTTCGAGGACGGCACCGACATCTACTGGGCGCGCACGCGAGTGCTGGAATACCTGAACTTCGCTTCCGGACGCATGCCGCGCGGCGTCACGCCGACGCTGGGACCGGCCGCCAGCGGTGTCGGCTGGGTCTACCAGTACGTTTTGCTCGCGGCCGACCGCTCGCTGGCGGAGTTGCGCAGCATTCAGGACTGGTTCGTGCGCTACCAGCTGACCAAGGCCCAAGGCGTGGCGGAAGTGGCCAGCGTAGGCGGGTTCGTCCAGACCTATCAGGTCACGGTGGAGCCGCGCAAGCTGCAGGCGTTCGGCATTCCGCTGATGAAAGTGGTGGAAGTGATCCGCTCGAGCAACCGCGACGTCGGCGGCCGGGCGCTCGAGATGGCTGAGACCGAATACGTGGTGCGCGGCCGCGGCTATCTGCGCGGCGTGTCCGACATCGAGAATCTGGTGCTGAAGACCGACAAGGGAACGCCGGTGGTGATCCGCGACATTGCGCGCGTCGAACTGGTGCCCGACGAGCGTCGTGGCCTGACCGAGCTGAACGGGGAAGGTGAGGTGGTCGCAGGCATCGCCATGGCGCGCTACGGCCAGAACGCGCTCCACGTCATCGGCAATGTGAAAGCCAAGATCGCGGAAATCTCCGCCGGCTTGCCGCAGGGCCTGTCGATACAGGCGGTGTACGACCGCTCGGACCTGATCTATCGAGCCATCGACAATCTGAAACGCACCCTGATCGAGGAAAGTGTCATCGTGGCGCTCGTATGCCTTGTGTTTCTGCTGCACGTGCGCAGCGCGGCGGTGGCCATAGTCATGCTGCCGATCGGCGTGCTGATTGCGATGATTGCGATGCAGGCGATGGGACTGACCTCGAACATCATGAGCCTCGGCGGCATCGCCATTGCCATTGGCGCAATGGTGGATGCGGCCATCGTCATGATCGAGAATGCACACAAGCATCTGGAACGCGCGCCGCCGGAGGCACGGCGTCTGGAGATCATCATCGATTCCTGCCGCGAAGTCGGGCCGGCCCTGTTTTTCAGCCTGCTGGTCATCACCGTGTCCTTCCTGCCGGTGTTCACGCTCGAAGCCCAGGAAGGTCGGATGTTCACGCCGCTCGCCTACACCAAGACGTTTTCCATGGCAGGCGCCGCGCTGCTGTCGATCACGCTGGTGCCGGTGCTGATGCTGCTGTTCATCCGCGGCAAGATCATGCCGGAGAAGAAAAACCCGGTGAATCGCTTCCTCATCTGGATTTACCGGCCGGTGATCGCCTGGGTGATGCGCTGGAGGAAACTCACCATCGCCGCAGCTATGGTCGCGCTGGGCGCGTCGGCCTATCCCGCGATGCAACTGGGGACGGAATTCATGCCGGTGCTGAACGAAGGTTCGCTCCTTTACATGCCGGCGACACTGCCGTCCTTGTCGATCACCAAGGCGGCGGAACTGATGCAGACACAGGACAAGATTTTGAAGGGTTTTCCCGAGGTGGAATCGGTGTTCGGCAAGGCCGGACGCGCCGCCACCGCCACCGATCCGGCGCCGCTGGAAATGTTCGAGACGGTGATCAATCTCAAGCCTGAGAAGCAGTGGCGCCCGGGGATGACCATGGACAAGCTGATCACGGAAATGGACCAGGCGGTGCAGATTCCCGGCGTGTCCAACGCATGGACGATGCCGATCAAGGCGCGCATCGACATGCTTGCAACCGGCATCCGCACGCCGATCGGCATCAAGATATTCGGCAAAGACCTGGTCGAGATCGAGAAACTGGCCAAGTCGATCGAGTCCGTAGTGAAAGCGGTACCCGGCACCACCAGCGCTTATGCCGAGCGCGTTACCGGCGGCTATTACCTCGATATCGAACCGGACCGCGTCGAACTGGCGCGCTACGGCCTGAACGTAGGCGAGCTGCTGGATGTGGTTGGCACCGCCCTGGGCGGGGAGATGGTGACCACCACCGTGGAAGGGCTGGAGCGCTACGGCGTCAGCGTGCGCTACCCGCGCGAGCTGCGCCAGAACCCGCAGGCTATCGCCACCCAGGTCCTGGTGCCGATCATGGGCGGCGGCATGATTCCGCTGGGGCAGATCGCGCGCGTGCGCCTGAAGCAGGCGCCTCCGGCGATCCGCACCGAGAACGCGCTGCTGACCGCGTATATATTTGTCGATATTCGCGGTCGCGATATCGGCGGTTATGTCAACGACGCGCGCAAGGCGGTGCGCGAGCAGGTGAAATTCCCGCCGGGTTACTACGCCACCTGGAGCGGCCAGTTCGAGTATATGGAGCGGGCGAAAGAAAAGCTCATGTACGTCGTGCCGTTTACGCTGCTGATCATTTTTGTACTGCTTTACCTGAATTTCAGACGGCTAACCGAAACCGTCATCGTGATGCTGTCGGTGCCGTTTGCGTTGGTGGGCGGCATATGGTTGATGTGGCTGCTCGACTACAACATGAGCGTGGCGGTGGCCGTGGGTTTCATCGCGCTCGCCGGTGTAGCCGCCGAGACCGGCGTCGTGATGCTGATCTACCTCGATCAGGCCTGGGAGAGCATCAAGACGCAACGCGCGTCCAATGGCGGCAGGGCGACCCTGCCCGACCTTTACCAAGCGATTATGGAAGGCGCAGTGGAGCGCGTGCGGCCGAAGATGATGACCGTGTTCGCGATCATGGCCGGGCTGCTTCCGATCATGTGGGGCACCGGCACCGGCTCGGAAGTGATGCGACGCATCGCCGCACCGATGGTGGGTGGAATGATTTCCTCCACGATACTGACGCTCATCGTGATTCCGGCAATCTATGGCCTGGTAAAGGAGCGTGACGTAATCAGGAAGTCGTGAGGGCTGCCCCGCGAGATGGGGGGAAGGTCCAGACACGAAAATGAGGGACGGCCAGTGTCCCGAGTCGCAAATTCTCCGATCAAATGCGCCAGCGGCGCCGAGCGAGTCGGTCGCGACGAGCGCTCCGTCCGCCAATACACCCGGCAACCGAGGAGCCTCCGCCAGCCAGCGCCCGTCATCTTGGCATTCAAGTGTGCGGTGCGCATCGCCTCATTGCCTGCGGGCGACTACCGCTGAGCGTGAAGATGTGAGGTGCAACGCGAGCGTTATTCCGCCTTCGTCAGTAAGCTCCTGCCAAGCCTGACCAGATACGGACCGATCAGGGCCAGTATGGTCAGGCTCAACAGCACGACCGAGATCGTGCTGTCGACGAATATCCCGTAGGATCCGCGCCCTATCAGGACCGATCGTTGAAAGTTCGCTTCGGTCAGGTCTCCCAGCACGAAGCCCAGCAACAGACAGATGGCCGGATACCCTCGCTTGGATAGGGCGTAACCCAACACGCCGAATAGTATGGTCACCAGGATATCCTCGACCCTGTTGCGCATGGCGAAGGAACCGACAAAGGACAGAAAGACGATCAGCGGCACGATGAACGCATTCGGCACCAGGACCGTCATTGCGAAATAGCGGGCGAAGAACAGGCCCATCAGGAAGAACGCGAACTGCGCGAGCAGTATCCCCGCGAAAATGGCATAGGGCAGGGCGCCCGAAGCCTTGAAGAAATCGACGCCCGGCTGCAGTCCGTGCATGACCATGGCCGCGAGAAACAAGGCGGTCACCGAGGACCCGGGAATCCCGAGGGTGAAGGTGGGAATGAGATCGCCCAGGATGCAGGTGTTCTTTGCGACCTCGGGTGCGACCAGACCCGCGATGTTTCCTTTGCCGAATGATTCCGGATTCTTCGACGCTCTCTTTTCGACCAGGTAGGCGACGATATTGGCCGATGAAAGTCCCAATGCCGGCATGACGCCAAGCAGAACGCCGACGACACTTCCGCGCAGGATCGTCATCGGGCGGCGCAGCGTCGCGCCGAATCCCTCGCGTATGCTTCCTATCGATCGGATCTGCGCAATGGTACCGCCCTGTTCGGCAAGAATGATCGCCTGGGACAGCGCGAAAAGCCCGACCGCGACCGGAACCAGCGGAAGCCCGTCTTCCAGGTAGTCGGTGCCGAACGTAAAGCGGGACGAAGCGGTGATCGGATCACTGCCGACGAATGCGAGCAGCAGGCCGATACCGCCGAGCGCCAGCCCGCCGACGACTTTCCCGCTCGCGGCCATGGCGAGCAGGGACAGGGCAAGCAGCGCCACCATGAAATACTCGGGAGGCCCCATCTTCAGCGCCACCAGGATCAGCAGCGGCGAGATCACGACCAGAGAGACCCAACCGATCAGCCCGCCGATGAACGAGGAGGTTGTCGAGACACCCAGGGCCAGCCCCGCCTTGCCTTGCTGGGCGAGCGGGTAGCCATCCCAACAGGAGGCGACCGACCCGACCCCTCCCGGCGTGTTGATCAGGATGGACGCGATGGAGTCTCCGTAAGCGGTAGCGGCGTGCACCGCCGCGAGAAAGATGATCGCCGTGGCCGGTGGCATTCCAAAGGTGAACGGAAGCATGAGGCCGACACCGAACAGCGGGCCGAGACCCGGCATGGCACCCACCACCAGTCCGATGGTCGTCCCCAACAGCAGATAAAGCAGGTTTTGCCCCTGGAAGGCAATTCCGAATCCTTCGAGCCACATCTCCATCGGCAAGATTCCCCGATTACGACGCCTTCAGGAACTCGCGGAGCAAGCTCCAGACGATTCCCCCGGGGATGCGGGCATGCAGGACGTAGGTAAACACGGCGATGAAGCTCGCGGTCATGAGGCCGCCGGTAATCAGAACGACCCCGTACCTTCTGTAACCCAGCAGAACCGGCAGGACCAGAAGATAGATCAGGCTCACGGGGATGAAGCCCAGAATGTGGATCAGGACGAAGTAGCCGAGCATGGACGCAAGGGTCCAATACCACGCGAGCGTCCCTTCCGGCGCGCTTTTCGCCGTTGTCTGCGAAGAAGACCTGACGATGGGCAAGAGCGCCAAGCAGCGTCGCGCGATCGCCCAGACGAGAAGGATCAGCGTGATGATGGAAACCAGCCGGGGGAAGAGCGCCGCAGTGGGATTGTATGACCGCGTTTCGGCCAGGAATGCTCCGGCAAAGACGCCAAGCGCCACCAGCAACACAATATCCGGATCGAGAAAAAACGATTTCCCTTTCATGCCGAGGTTCTCCCCGTGTACTCGGTTTTAGCGTTCACGCGTTGCGTAACCCCGCCTTTCCGCGCGCATAGGCTGAAGACAGCCGGACAGAAAGTCGATGTGATTCGGCCGTCGGCCCCGCGACATTAGGATCTCGAGGGATGTCGCGGAACAGCCGGCAACGGCGAGAGCTTACTTTTTCTTCTTTCTGACGCCCGATTTCAGAACGTCTTTAAGGCCCTGGATGGTGTCGTACATTTCGTGCGATGCCTTGAGGAACTGTTCGCCCGCCAGCGGTTGAAGCGTTATTTTCGCTTTTGCCGCCGCGGCCTTGAACTCCGGATCTTCCATTGCCTTGTGGAATGCCGCGATCAATACATCGACTCTGTTTTTTGGCAGCCCCGGAGGAGCGAAGACGCCTGTCATCTGATCCAGTGTAACCTGCGGATACCCCAGTTCCTTCATGGTTGGGATCTCCGGGTGCGACTCGTCCCTTGCCGGGCCGGTCACCGCCAGGATCCTCAGTTTCTTTTGCGCATGTAGTGGAAAATAACTGTCGAGAGCACCCGCTCCCATCTGTGTTCTGTTGCCGGCGACAGCAAGCGCTGCCTGAGCACCGCTGTTGAACGGAACATAGGTGACGTTGACCCCGACTCTTTCCTTTATCAGCATGGCCACGATATAGGCATTGGAACCGATGCCTGTGCCGGCAGTCGTCAGCGGCTCACGCTGGGAAGCCTTCTTCATGTCCTCGATGGTCTTGATCGGAGAATCAAAAGGGACGGCCACGCAGTTGTAGTTCTTGCCCGCGATGTTGTAGAGATGCGTCAGCTGGAGCACCTTGAACTTGCCGCCCGAAACGATCTCGCCGCTCGACATGGAGGGTTGCTGGCTCACCAGGAGATGGTAGCCGTCGGGCTTTTGCCTGAAGACGTAGCCGCGCGCAATGTTGCCTCCGGCGCCAACCATATTCTCGATCACCACCGGCACCCCGACCGCCTTCTGGAAGTAGGGCTGTATCACCCGGGCGGCCATGTCGGTGGTCCCGCCCGCCGCGTGAGTGATGATCAGGCGAATCGGCTCCGAGGGAAACTTTTCCTGCGCAATGGTCGCGGAAAGCGGGACTGCCAGGGCGGCCAGTATGACGATCGATTTAGGCAAAGAAATTTTCATCGTGATTCTCCATCGCGGATGATGCGGCAACTATCAATTCGGCGCGAAGTTCACCCGGCCGGCGTGTTGCACGTGTCGGAACACGCGCCGGAGCGGGTTCAATGCTCGCCAGCGTCGCTGCTCTTCAGGCGTTGACCCACCCGTTCATTGTGGTGCATCGAAGAGGGCCTAAGTCTTACAATATGCTGACAACGTCAGTTTCGGGACGGACAACCGTCGCCGGCCGGGGCGCGGGCGCCGCCCCGGGCGAGTCCTGCGGCGGCGGCCTCGTCCGCGAGCACCGTCAGCCGGCCGTGAACCGGACGTATCAGTTGCGCCGGGAACTTCGCCGGTTCGTAGGGGCCTTCGAACACGGCGGCTAGCGCGGCTGCCTTGTCCTCGCCCTTCACCAGGAACACGACGTGAGCCGCGTTGTTGAGCGTCGGGACCGTGAAGGTGATTCGTTCGGTTCGAAGCTTTTCGACGCGGTTCGAGACCACCAGACAGTCGCGCTCATCGAGTGCCGGTGTCCCGGGGAACAGCGACGCGGTGTGGCCGTCGCTTCCGATGCCGAGTAGCGCGAGGTCGAAACATGGGAATTGGCCGGGCGCGAGTCCGAACGACTCGCGCAGCGTGCGTTCGTAGAGTCGCGCGGCTTCTTCGGCCCGTTCGCGCTCGCCCTCGATGCGATGCAGATTGGCGGCCGGCACGAGGACATTCGACAGCATCGCTTCCATGGCCACGCGGAAGTTGCTGTCCTCATGCGATGGCGGCACGTGGCGCTCGTCGCTCCAGAAGAAATGCGACTTTTCCCAAGGCATCGCCTCGCGCCAGGCGCGCTCCTCGGCGAGCAGTCGGTAGAGCGCTCGCGGAGTCGATCCGCCGGCGAGGGCGACGCAAAAGCGGCCGTGGTCGGCGACCGCCCGTTGCGCGGCGCCCACGAACAGTTCCGCCGCTGCCTGAAACAGTTCCTCGGGTCGCCGCAGAATCCGAATTTCCGGCGTCACGATCGTGAACTCACGCGACGCGCGGGGGCGAGCTTTCCGCGCGACGCGTCGTAGTGCTGACGCTGTACTGCGCGCGCATCACCGCGGCATCTTTCCCCAGGCCCGTCCGTCGCGGGCGAGAAGTTCATTTGCTTCGGCAGGACCCCAGGTGCTCGCCGCGTAATTTGGAAAGTTTCGCACCGGAAGCACGCTCCATACGTCGAGGATCGGCTGTATCAGGGCCCAGCCGGCCTCGACCATGTCCGCGCGCTGGAACAGCGTCTGGTCTCCGGTCATGCAGTCGTACAGCAGCCGCTCGTAACCCGTGCTCGGAGGACCGCCGAACTGGTCGGCATAGCTGAAATCCATGTGCACCTCGCCCTGGCGCATGATCGTACCGGGCATTTTTGCGCCGAACGTGAGCGCAATGCCCTCGTCGGGCTGGATGCGGATCACCAGCCTGTTCTGCGTCGGGTTGTCGGCGCCGGCCCTGCGGAACAGTGAAAACGGCGCGCGCCTGAACTGAATGGCGATTTCGGTGCAGCGCTTGGCCATGCGCTTGCCGGTGCGCAGATAGAACGGCACGCCGGCCCAGCGCCAGTTGTCGATCGTGAGCTTCAGCGCGGCATAGGTTTCGGTGCGCGAATCCGGCGCCACGCGCGGTTCGGCCCGGTAGGCGGGCACGGATTCCGTGCCGTGCATCCCTTCGCCGTATTGTCCCCGCACCGTCTTCGAGAGCACGTCTTCCGGCGTGAACGCTTGAATCGCGTGCAGCACTTTCGACTGTTCATCGCGCACCGCGTCCGCGCCGAACGAGAACGGCGGCTCCATCGCTGTCAGTGACACCAGTTGGGAGAGGTGGTTCGGTACCATGTCGCGCAGTGCGCCGGCGGTCTCGTAGTAGCCGCCGCGCTGCTCGACACCGACGGTTTCGGCCGCCGTTATCTGCACGTGATCGATGTAACGCCGGTTCCAGATCGGCTCGAAGATACCGTTGCCGAACCGGAACACCATCAGGTTCTGCACCGTTTCCTTGCCCAGATAGTGGTCGATGCGATAGATCTGGCGCTCATCGAGCACCTGCTTGATCTCCGCGTTGAGCGCGCGTGCGGTTTCGAGGTCGTGGCCGAACGGCTTTTCGACGATGACACGGCGCCACTGTCCGCCATCTTCCTTGGCGAGGCCGGCAACTTCGAGTTGACGTACGATGGCGCCGAAGAATCGCGGCGCTACCGCCAGGTAATGAAACAGATTGGGATGCACCCCGTGTTCGGCCGAGGCCTCGGCGATGCTCGCCGCGAGCCTCTTGTAGGCGTCGGCATCGTCGAACGCGCCGCGCACGTAGTAGATGCGGCGCGCGAGCCACTCCCAGATCTCGTCGTCGATCGGCCGCGAGGAAAATTCCTTGAGGTCTTTGCGAAGCTTGCCACGGAAGCTTTCGGTGTCGAATGCGGTCGTCGCGAAGCCGATCACGGCGAACTGGCGCGAGAGCAGATTGTCCAGCGCCAGATTGTGCAGCGCCGGGATCAGCTTGCGCTTGGTGAGATCGCCGCCGGCCCCGAAGATCACCATGGCGCAGGAATCGGAAGGACGTGCCGGTGCGGCCTCGACGGTGCTTTTGTGTTCGGCAGGATTCATGGCGAGATCCTCGGCAATGAGGGATGAATTCGAACAGCTGCGGCCAATTCCGGCTTCGTGCCCCGGGCGGGCGCCGAATTCATTTCGCATCGCCGCGTAAGTTTGGATACTATACCGTCAATTTTCCCGCATCCAAGTACTTCCTGCGATCATTGCGCCGTGCCATGACCAAGCCCTCGGAGTCCGTCACCCGGTTCAAGCTCGAGGATCTCGAGGGACACCGCCGGTCGCTGTTCAAGTTTGCCATGCTGCAGCTGCGCGACGAAGCGCAGGCCGAGGATGTCGTGCAGGAAACGCTGCTTGCCGCCATGCAGGGTGCCGAACGATACACCGGTCAAGCATCGGTTCGCACGTGGTTGACCGGCATTCTCAAGCACAAGATCATCGACCAGATTCGCAAGTCCGTGAGGGAAATCGCCACCGAAGCCGTTCACGAGGAAGGATCGGGGGATGACTTCGATTCGCTGTTCAACGAGCGCGGCGCGCATGCGGAAAAGCCGTCCGATTGGGGCAGCCCGGAAACGGCTCTGGCGCAGAAGAAATTTTTCGAGGTGCTCGAACGCTGCATGGACGGCCTGCCGAAGAATACCGCCCGGATCTTCGCGATGCGCGAGATCATGGGCATGGACACCGGGGAAATCTGTAAGGAAACGGGCATCAGCGCGACTAACTGTGGCGTATTGCTGTACCGCGCCCGCACGGCGCTGCGCTTGTGTCTGAACGAGCGCTGGTTCGGGGCAAGGACTCGGAGATAGGATTGGCCATGTCGATACTGATGGTTACCTGCAAGGAAGCGAGCCGGATCGGCTCGGAGGCGCTGGACCGGAAGCTGGGCTTCCGCGAGCGCGTGCTGCTGCGCATGCACCTCGCGCTTTGCGAAGGGTGCCGCCGGGTCGACGCACAGTATCGGTTCCTCAGGCGCGCGATGTCGGAATGGGTTGAGTCCTCCTTCGAAAAGGACGCCGCCGACCAGCGCTGATTCCATCGGGTATCGACCCCTTCGATTCGGGAGGGCGCCCGCTCCCGTTTGCCGAAGTCCGTTCCGAGGGAGGCCGGAGCGCCTCGGCAACCTGCATGTGGCTCATTTTGAAACCAGCTTCTACGGATCAAAACGGCATGAAGCAGTTCGACTACGATCTGTTCGTGATCGGTGCCGGCTCCGGAGGCGTACGCGCCAGCCGGATCGCGCGCGGTTTCGGTGCCAGCGTCGCGATCGCGGAAAACCACAGGATCGGCGGCACCTGCGTGATCCGCGGCTGCGTGCCGAAGAAGCTGCTGGTCTATGCCGCCCATTTCGCCGAGGACTTCGAGGACGCCCGCGGTTTCGGATGGACCCTCGACGGCAAGACATTTTCCTGGCCCGCGCTGATCGACGCCAAGAACCGGGAAATCGAGCGGCTCTCGAAAGTCTATGCCGGCCTGCTCGCGAATTCGGGTGTCGACGTCTTTCTTGGCGCGGCCAGGCTGGTCGACGCGCATACGGTAGCGGTCGGGGAGCGCGAGTTGACGGCAAGGTATCTGCTCGTTGCCACCGGCGCCTGGCCGCACAAGCCGGCGATCCCGGGAATCGAGCATGCAATCACTTCAAATGAGGCGTTCGAACTCGAGACGCTGCCTCGCCGGGTGCTGGTCGTCGGCGGCGGCTACGTCGCGGTGGAATTCGCCGGAATCTTTCGCGGGCTCGGTTCGGAGGTGACGCTTTCCTACCGCGGCCCGCAGATCCTGCGCGGCTTCGATGACGACGTGCGGCGCCACTTGCATGACGAAATGGGCAAGAAGGGCACACGCATACTGCTGAACAGCAACGTGGTGCGCATCGATCGCGGTTCCGACGGCGCGCTCGAGGTCGCGGTGTCGGGAGCGCCGGGCGGGAAATACGGTTGCGATGCCGTCCTGTACGCCACGGGGAGGGTTCCCAACACCGGTCAGCTGGGACTGGCGGCGGCGGGGGTCGAGTTGGACGAGGAGGGAGGCGTGATCGTCGATGAGTACGGTCAAAGCAGTGTTCCCAGCATCTTTGCGGTGGGCGACGTGACCAATCGGATTGCGCTGACTCCGGTGGCGATACGGGAGGGCACGGCAGTCGCGACGACGCTGTTTGGCGGGACGCGGATCCCCGCGGACCATGACAACGTGCCCTCCGCGGTATTCAGCCAGCCTCCGGTCGGTACGGTAGGGCTCACCGAGGCCCAGGCCGTCGCGAAGTTCGGTGAAGTCGAGGTCTACGTGACCGCGTTCAAGCCGCTGCGCCACACCCTTTCGGGCCGCGACGAGCGCACGCTGGTCAAACTCATGGTCGAACCGGTCGAGCAGCGCGTGCTGGGCTGTCACATGGTCGGCGCCGATGCGCCTGAAATCATCCAGGGCATCGCGATTGCGGTGAAGGCAGGGCTCACGAAGGCCCAGTTCGACGCGACGATCGGCATTCACCCGACGGCGGCGGAAGAGTTCGTGACGCTGCGTGACAAGAAGGTAGTGCAGGGCGTGGAAAAATCTGCACCGAGGTTTGTGTGACTGCCGAACCGGCAAGAGCGCCGCTTGACGCCGTCGTCATCGTCTTCTCGGTCGGGCTGGTCCTGCTGCTTGCGTGCGGTGCGCTCGCGTGGTGGCTGTTGCCTCTGGACTCAGCGCTGGGACTGAATCTTTCGATAGAGGGGACCGAGGACCTGATCCGTTCCTGGGGCGCATGGGGTGTGGCCGGTTCGATCGGCCTGATGGTGGCGCACTCGTTCCTGCCGTTTCCCTCGGAGATCATCGCGCTGGCCAACGGCATGCTCTACGGGCCGTTCTGGGGAAGCGTGATCACCTGGGTCGGCGCGATGCTCGGCGCAATCGTCGCCTTCGCGCTGGCGCGGCTGCTGGGCCGGCCGTTTGTCCACCGCGTTCTGTCCGAGCGCCACCGGGCGCAATTGTCCGAATGGTCGCAGGCGAGCGGCGGGCGCGCGCTGTTGATCGGCCGCCTGATCCCACTGATCGCCTTCAATCTGCTCAACTACGGCGCCGCGCTGACGGATATTTCCTGGTGGACCTTCATCTGGGCCACCGGACTCGGGATCCTTCCGCTCACGATCATGCTCAATGTGTTCGGCGACAACATGCTGGCCCTGACGGCATGGAACTGGTTCTGGCTGCTGCTCGGCGCGCTCGCGATTCTGGTTTGGATGCAACGCCGCGCGCGGGCGGCCAGGCGTGAGCGTATCAATCGCTGAGCCGGTCCCGAGCAGACCGACGTCGGCTGTGCGCGGCAGGCCGGGCGTGCGGCGCGATTGATGCCCTCGCTTGCCGGATGCCGCGATCGATCGGCATGGACAGTCGCTTCCCGGTTCTTCCGGTCTGCTATTGAATAAATAGATCGGTTGGAAAGCGGGGAATAAATGGAGGGTTATCAGTCTTCCTGGCGCGGGCCGTCGATCATCCGCCGCCTACACGATCGGAAATCCTGCCGCTATTTTCGAACGAAAGGTCAGGCAAGAAATGTCCGTTCTTCGGTAAGGACCGGAAGAACACATCGATCCCAATGGATTCGAGCCTCGCCCTTGTCTCCAGCATGGGGTCCAGCCAGACCGGATCGTTTTCACCGACGAACATGTCGATCAGCGCCAGTCGGTTGGTCGCGGAGTCGGTCACGTAAAGCTGCGACCCGTCGAAGCCGAAGGTCGGCCTGGTCGGCTCGACGAACCCGCCGACCCGCGCCATCTCGCGGTAATCGAGGGTCGACACCACGGCGACCACGTCCTGTCTGGCGTTCCCGATGCCGACCCGATAGCCGTCGGGGCCGATCACCATGCGCTCGGGTGCCAGATTCAGTGCCATGGTCCTCGGCACCTGGTGAGTGCGCAGATCGCCGATCGCCAACGCCCATTGATCGAGATCGAACCGGCGTGGTTGCGTCCTGCCGGCGCTCAGGACCAATCCCGAATCGAAGCTGCTCGTGATCGTTGCCGGTTCCCTGTCCGGCGTTCGCGGCGACCGAGTCCGGTTGTCGCTCGCGCAGTTTCCAGCGGCCCTCGACCCGTTCGACATGTCGTCGCTGGCGTTCACACGATAGCAGGCCAGGCACGACGCGGGCGCAGCGTTCGGAGCGCGTATTCGCGCCCGCCTGGGAAAGCCGCAGACGCTCCGCGAGCCGGCTGTCGGCGACGAGCGCCCAGGCGGGAAACCAGGCGAAATCGTCCGGCGTACCCTTCAACGTCATTGCATCCCGGATGTGCCACGAGAGCAACAGCACTGCGCATCGCTACGCCGATTCCGAGCGCCCGTTCGGCTGCAGCGGTTCCTTCTGACTCAACTATGCGTAGTTCACACCTGATGGTTGGTCGTCATCGATCGTCGCGCTCAATAGCCGAGGCGATGCTTTTGCGACAGGGCCGTTAGCTCGCCAAGCGCCTCTTCACGTTTTGCGTCGCGCTCGCGTTTATAGCTGAGCACCTCGAACCGGGAGACGCGGCGGTGACGACCAACCTTGGGCAACTGCGGGATTTCACCCCTCTCCAGCAGCTTGACCAGATGAGGACGGGACACGTCGAGCAGGTCTGCCGCTTGCTGCGTAGTCAGCGCCCGGTCGTCCTCGATAATACGTACACCCTTGCCCGCAAGAAGCAGTTCGGTTGTGCGCTCGATGACGCCGGTCAGCGAATCGACCAAGTCGGTCAGCGCCGCCGGAGATTTTCGGCCGGTACGGCTGATGACGGACACAACGTCGCGAGCAGACTTCTCACACGCCCCTCGCAGAGCAGGTGTACGTTTGGCCGATGATTTGGGGGCAGTGGTGATTGGCATAGCTGCTATCCTTCCAGATTTGTGTGTTTCGATTATACATAAATATTCGAAACGCTCCAGCCGTTTGTACCCGTTTTGTTTTGGACCATTGGATAGTGACCTGCGAAGGCCACGGTTTTTCAGTACCCTATGGAGGAATCGCCGCAGGCACTGAGGAGTAAGGCGCAATACCCGCCAACCCAATTGGGACGGGCGTTTTCAGCCGATTACCAAATGCCAGCGCACACTGCGATTGTGTGCCCGTTGTTTCACCGCGCCGAGAGCGTAGAGAATCCGAACGCCCGGGACCGCTTGATCGCGCGCTTGCGCGCCACGGTCATCGGTTGGTTGCAGCCGGCTGAGCAGCGAAAGCGGCCGTTTGCCTCTGAGCGTTCCGGCTTCAGTTGAAGTTGCCCAAGTACCGGGAAAAGACCCAGCCCTGTATCTCCGCCCCTGATTCCTTATCAGTCCAGAGCACCAAGGTGGAATCCTTGTCTTTTCTTACTAGCTTCACGACCTTGCCGAACGTGAGCCGCCCCACCTCCGGCGAGAGCGCCCGCGGGTTTCGCCGAACGATGAGCACCTTGGCCGCGATATACCTGTATTCAACGAGAAGTTCCGGCGCGCCGACTGCTTCACGTGCGATCTGCTTCACTGCCTTAGAGGCGGTCTGCGGGCTTTCGCCCAGCACATGTGGCACGCAGTACCCCAGCACGGCGCCGATGGCCCCCCCAATCAACCAGTCCAGCACCCTCCGGAAGAACAGGAAGAGGATCAGTTGCACGGTGGGCTTCTGGTGCGCCTGGATGGCAGCAATGATCTGGTCTACCGCATCTTTGAGCGTCGGCTCCCCGCTCGCTGCGTGGGTAATGGACTGAGCAGCCGCCTTCGCCTCCTTCGTCGCCTCCTGGTCGGCTTCGTAGGCACTGAAGTCAATGTCTCGGAAGGACCCCCACAGCGTGGAACAAGCTTCGGATCGCGATCGTGGACGCGCTCTGCGCCTGGCATCGGCGTGCCCCGGATTCGGTCGGTCCCGCGGAAGACCGCATTCTGCACGGCTCGGACTTGCGCCTTGCAGGCCAGGCGGTCGCAGCCGTCGCCCGGGAACTCGCGCGGCAAAGCGGCGAGGGCCGGGTAACGGTCACCGCTTTTCGCGACCGCTCCGGGATCGGCCGCAATCTGACCATAAGAAGTGCTGGAATTCTTCGATCGAGTCAAATTCACCCGGCGGGTCGGCGATGCGCGCGAGGTCCTGCGCCCGGCGAATGAAGCGTTCGTTGACATGCAACACCCGTCCGAGAAATAGACCGGACGTCGATAACGCAAGAGATTCGCACCCCGGTGGGGCGCCCGGACTTCAAATCCGGCGAGACGCGTCAGACGTCTCCGGTGGGTTCGACTTCCACTCTTTTCCGCCGCTTGGAAAAGCAGGCGCCATGCGCGACAGGGCGGTGCCGATGTCATGCCATTCCAAGAAGTTTCCTTTTATCTGCCTTGCATGTAGCGCGCGAACAGCGCCGGGTGTAGCTCGCGCAGTTTTCTGCGGCCCTCGACCCGTTCGACATGTCGTCCCTGGCGTTCACACGATAGCAGGCCAAGCACGATGCGGGCGCAGTGTTCG
>MEQX01000060.1:0-442 GCA_001770415.1 Betaproteobacteria bacterium RIFCSPLOWO2_02_FULL_63_19
TACTGGCACATGTTCGACACCGTCAAGGGCGGCGACTACCTGGGCGACCAGGATGCGATCGAATTCATGTGCCGCGAAGCGCCAAAAGTCGTCTACGAGCTCGAGCACTTCGGCATGCCGTTCGACCGCAATCCGGACGGCACCATTTACCAGCGTCCGTTCGGCGGCCACACCGCCAACTTCGGCGAAAAGCCGGTCCAGCGCGCCTGCGCGGCGGCCGACCGTACCGGCCACGCGCTGCTGCACACGCTGTACCAGCGCAACGTGCGCGCCCGTACCCACTTCTATGTCGAATGGATGGCCATCGACCTGATCCGTGACGCCGAAGGCGACGTGGTCGGCGTGGTTGCGCTCGAAATGGAAACCGGCGAATGCATGATCCTGGAAGCGAAGACCACCATCTTCGCCACCGGCGGCGCGGGCCGCATTTTCGCGGCATCGA
>MEQX01000060.1:492-780 GCA_001770415.1 Betaproteobacteria bacterium RIFCSPLOWO2_02_FULL_63_19
GGCCTGCCGCTGCAGGACATGGAATTCTGGCAGTTCCATCCCACCGGCGTGGCCGGCGCGGGCGTCCTGATCACCGAAGGCGTGCGCGGCGAGGGCGGTATCCTGATCAACAGCAACGGCGAACGCTTCATGGAGCGCTATGCGCCTACCCTGAAAGACCTGGCGCCGCGCGACTTCGTGTCGCGTTCGATGGACCAGGAAATCAAGGAAGGCCGCGGCTGCGGTCCGAACAAGGACCACGTGCTGCTCGACCTGCGCCATATCGGCGCCGACACCATTGCCAAGCGC
>MEQX01000060.1:794-3224 GCA_001770415.1 Betaproteobacteria bacterium RIFCSPLOWO2_02_FULL_63_19
TGAAATCGGCCACAAGTTCGCCAATGTCGACGCGACCAAGGAACCGATTCCCGTGGTGCCGACCATTCACTACCAGATGGGCGGCATCCCGACCAACATCCACGGCCAGGTCGTGGCGCCAAAGGATGGCAATCCGGTTTCGGTTGTGGGTGGTCTGTACGCGATCGGCGAATGCGCCTGCGTGTCGGTGCACGGCGCCAACCGCCTGGGCACCAACTCGCTGCTCGACCTGATCGTGTTCGGCCGCGCCGCCGGCAACCACGTGGTCGCGTCCAACCTGAAGCAAAAGGAAAACAAGCCTTTGCCCAGGGATGCCGCCGACTTCGCGCTCGAGCGCATGAATCGCCTGGAAACCTCGACCGGCTCGGAAAAAGTGCAGGGCGTCGCCAACGACATCCGCGCCACGATGCAGAAGTACTGCGGCGTGTTCCGTACCGACGAGCTGCTCACGCAGGGCCTGAAGGAAATCATGGTGCTCGACGAGCGCCGCAAGCATGTTGCGTTCAAGGACAAGTCGATGGTGTTCAACACCGCCCGCGTGGAAGCGCTGGAACTCGACAACCTGATGGAAACGGCCAAGGCCACCATCACCTCGGCCCAGGCCCGCAAGGAATCGCGCGGCGCCCACGCGCACAGCGACTACCAGAAGCGCGACGACGACGTATGGATGAAGCACACGCTGTGGTATTCGGAAGGCAACCGCCTCGAATACAAGCCTGTCATCACCAAGCCGCTGACGGTCGATACCTTCAAGCCGAAACCACGTACTTTCTAAGGTCAGATCATGACACGCACCGTAAAACTGAAAATCTACCGCTACGATCCCGACCAGGACGCCAAGCCGTACATGCAGGACGTCACCGTCGAACTGCAGGACACCGACAAGATGCTGCTCGACGCGCTGCAGCGCATCAAGTCCGACGTCGACGATTCGATCGCGCTGCGCCGCTCCTGCCGTGAAGGGGTGTGCGGTTCCGACGCCATGAACATCAACGGCAAGAACGGCCTGGCCTGCACCACCAACCTGAACGAACTGACCCAGCCGATCGTGCTGCGTCCGCTGGCCGGCCTGCCGGTGATCCGCGACCTGATCGTCGACATGACCCAGTTCTTCAAGCAGTACGATTCGATCAAGCCTTACCTGATCAACGATTCGATTCCGCCGGAAAAGGAACGCTTGCAGACCCCGACCGAGCGCGAAGAGCTCGACGGCCTGTACGAGTGCATCCTGTGCGCCTGCTGCTCGACCTCGTGCCCATCGTTCTGGTGGAATCCCGACAAGTTCGTCGGTCCCGCCGGCCTGCTGCAAGCCTACCGTTTCATCGCCGACAGCCGCGACGAAGCCACCGGCGAGCGCCTGGACAACCTGGAAGACCCGTACCGCCTGTTCCGTTGCCACTCGATCATGAATTGCGTCGACGTCTGCCCGAAGGGCCTGAACCCGAACAAGGCCATCGGCAAGATCAAGGAATTGATGGTAAGGCGCGCGATTTAAAGCGTATAAGTACAGTAAAAGTACCGTACTGCTTAATTGGAGCGGCCGGGGTATAGTGTTGACCGAACGACAGGCTACCGATTCATGACGCATCAATCCGATCCAGCCAACCGCGCGCGCTTGCGCTGGCGCAGCCGCAGGGGCCTGCTCGAGAACGACCTGATACTCACGCGCTTCCTCGATGCGTACGAGGACAGCCTGACAGACGAGGAAGTCGATGCGCTCTCGCGCCTGCTTGATCTGGCCGATAACCCGCTGATGGACCTGATCCTGGCGCGCGCCGAGCCTGAAGGTGACGTCGACCTGCCGCATGTGCGCGCCTTGCTGGCGCGCTTGCGACAGGCATAGCAAGTTTTGTAATTTTTTTAATTGTGTAGACCTCACCTCCCAAGAAGGAAGTGCCATGAACATCTCTGATACCAAAGCAACACTGTCCTTTTCCGATGGCAGCCCCGCCGTCGACATGCCGATCTACAAGGGCACGGTTGGCCCGGACGTCATCGACATCCGCAAGCTGTACGCCCAGACCGGCAAGTTCACCTACGACCCGGGCTTCATGTCGACGGCCGCCTGTAACTCGACCATCACCTACATCGATGGCGACAAGGGCGAGTTGCTGTACCGCGGCTACCCGATCGAGCAGCTGGCCGTCAATTGCGACTTCCTGGAAACGTGCTACCTGCTGCTGAACGGCGAATTGCCGAACGCGGCCCAAAACCAGAAGTTCAGCGACACCGTCACCAAGCACACCATGGTGCACGAGCAGATGCAATTCTTCTTCCGCGGCTTCCGCCGTGACGCGCATCCGATGTCGGTGCTGGTCGGCACCGTCGGCGCGCTGGCCTCGTTCTACCACGACTCGCTCGACATCAACGACCCGCATCACCGCGAAGTATCGGCTATCCGCCTGATCGCCAAGATGCCGACCCTGGTCG
>MEQX01000060.1:3318-5289 GCA_001770415.1 Betaproteobacteria bacterium RIFCSPLOWO2_02_FULL_63_19
CCCGTGCGAAGAGTACAAGGTCAACGAAGTGCTGGTACGCGCACTCGACCGCATCCTGATCCTGCATGCGGATCACGAGCAGAATGCATCGACCTCGACTGTCCGCCTGGCCGGCTCGTCGGGCGCGAACCCGTTCGCCTGTATCGCTGCCGGTATCGCTTGCCTGTGGGGCCCTGCCCACGGCGGCGCGAATGAAGCGGCACTGAACATGCTCAAGGAAATCGGCACTGTCGACAATATTCCTGACTTCATCGCCAAGGTGAAAGACAAGAATTCCGGCGTCAAGCTGATGGGCTTCGGTCACCGCGTGTACAAGAACTTCGATCCGCGCGCCAAGCTCATGCGCGAAACCTGCCACGAAGTGCTGGAAGAACTGGGCCTGCAGGACGACCCGCTGTTCAAGCTGGCCATGGCGCTCGAAAAGATTGCATTGGAAGACGAATACTTCGTCTCGCGCAAGCTGTACCCGAACGTCGACTTCTACTCGGGCATCGTGCAGTCGGCGCTGGGCATTCCTGTGTCGCTGTTTACCGGTATTTTTGCGATGGCCCGCACCATCGGCTGGATCGCCCAGTGGAACGAAATGATCTCGGACCCGGAACAGAAGATCGGCCGCCCGCGCCAGCTGTTCGTCGGTTCGACGACCCGCGACGTCAAGGAAATCGACAAGCGTTAATTGTTGTCAGTCCCTGTAAAAAGCGAGCCGATGGCTCGCTTTTTTATTGCGCGCCTAGTTGCACTTGCCTCGCAGCTTGGCCACTGCGATAAACGGCAGCGCCAGCAGACCGCCGAAGATCAGCGTGCTCTGGCGCTTCAGTCCGTCCGGGCGCAGGCAGCCGGGCACCTTGGCGTCGGCGAACATGAGGTCGAACTTTTCGTACTGGTCGGGCCGTGTGCGGAAGGTGGTGTAGGTATCGTAGCGGTGTGCGGCTTCCTCTGCCGCTTCCTGTTTTCTTTCTTCGGCGATGGTCTCGCGCACGGCCGCGGCGATCACTTTCCTGGCTGGCGCCGCTGGCGCGCTCCAGTTTTCGGACACGACGGGCACGTCAGCTCGCGGCGACGAGGCGGGCCCTGCAAGCTGCGCGGCGAGCATGCTGGCGGCGACAAACATCAACATGGTCTATCCCTTTTCAACAATGGTGCGGGCGGCAGTCTAATGTACGCCTTTTCTTGACGAATGCGCTATGTGAAAAGAATAGTTACATTTCGAGGAAGTGTACAATCGATGTGCATAAACCGACACGGAATTGACGATGAAAAACTTCCTTCTTGCCTGCTGTCTGTGCCTGGCCAGTGTCAGTGGCGCCGCGCAGCCCGATTCGGACGCAGCGCTGAAAAAGCAGGTGAACGCCTTCGTCGACGAATGGCATGACGACGCCGCCAGCGCGCGCCAGGCTTATTTCGATAAAATTGCGCCGCACGGTATCTACATCGGCACCGACAAGTCCGAGTTGTGGAACCGCGAGCAGTTCAAGGCGTGGTCCAAGCGCTTTTTCGACCGCAAATCGGCCTGGACGTTCAAGGCCACCAAACGCAATGTGTATGTGTCGGCGGATAAAAAATTCATCTGGTTCGATGAACTGCTTGATACCCAGATGGGCGTGTGCCAGGCCAGCGGCGTCATCCGAAAGACCGACAAGGGCTTCGAGATCGAACACTACCAGCTGTCGATCGCGGTGCCGAACGAGGTTGCCGACCAGGTGAGCAAGGTGATCAAGGACTTCGACGCGAAGCCGGCGGCGAAGTAGGCGGCATTTTTCAATTGCAGAAATCTAGCTACATCGGCCGCTTCGCGCCGTCACCGACTGGTCCACTTCATGCGGGCTCGCTGGTCGCCGCCATGGCCAGCTATCTCGACGCCAAAGCCCACGAGGGGAAGTGGCTGGTCCGCCTCGAAGACGTCGACGAAGAGCGCAGCGTGCCAGGCGTTGCCGAAGGCATGCTGTCGCTGCTGGAAACACTTGGCATGCA
>MEQX01000061.1:0-17604 GCA_001770415.1 Betaproteobacteria bacterium RIFCSPLOWO2_02_FULL_63_19
AGCCCTACGACATGGAAGTCGGCGCAGGCACCTTTCACACCGCGACCTTCCTGCGCGCGATCGGCCCCGAGCCCTGGAACGCGGCCTACGTGCAACCCTCGCGCCGCCCGAAGGACGGACGCTACGGCGACAACCCCAACCGGATGCAGCATTACTACCAGTATCAGGTGGTGCTCAAACCCTCGCCCGACAACATCCAGGACCTCTATCTCGATTCGCTGCGCGCGCTGGGTATCGACACCGCGGCGCACGATGTCCGTTTCGTCGAGGACGACTGGGAGTCGCCCACGCTGGGCGCGTGGGGCCTGGGCTGGGAGGTGTGGCTGGACGGCATGGAAGTGACCCAGTTCACCTATTTCCAGGAAGTGGGAAGCCTCGCCTGCAAGCCGGTGCTGGGCGAGATCACCTACGGGCTGGAGCGCCTGGCGATGTACCTGCAGGGCGTGGAGAACGTGTTCGACCTGGTCTGGACGCCCGGCGTGACCTATCGCGACGTCTTTCACCAGAACGAGGTGGAACAGTCGAAATACAACTTCGAGCATTCGAACCCGGAATGGCTGCTCGCGCAGTTCGGCGGTTTCGAATCCGAAGCGCGGCGACTGATCGCGGCCGGGCTGGCGCTGCCCGGCTACGAGATGGTGATGAAATGCTCGCACACCTTCAACCTGCTCGACGCGCGCGCCGCGATCTCGGTCACCGAGCGCGCGGGTTACATCGGCCGCGTGCGCGCACTGGCTCGCCTGGTTGCGCAGGCCTATTACGAATCGCGCGAAGCGCTCGGTTTTCCGATGCTCGCCGCCTCGGAAAAGGCGGACTGAACCATGCAAGCGCCGCTGCTGATCGAACTGCTCACCGAGGAGCTGCCGCCGAAATCGCTGAAGCTCCTCGGAGAGACGTTCGCCGACCAGCTGGTCTCCGCGATCATCAAGCACCGGCTCAGCGATCGTGTCCCGCAGAAGCAGGCATTCGCGACGCCGAGGAGGCTGGCGGTCCTGATACCGGAGGTGGAGGAAAAGGCGGCCGATTCGCAACATTCGGTCGACGGGCCCGTCGCGTCGAATGCCGGGGCCGTCGACGGCTTCGCGAAGAAGCACAAGCTGCCGCCTGAAGCGCTGCTGCGACGCCCGTCGGACAAGGGAGAGATCGTCGTCGCGAATTTCACGCTGCCGGGTGTTCGGCTCGATGCCGTGCTGGCCGGCATCGTCGAACAGGCCCTGAAGAAACTCCCGGTTCCGAAGTTGATGCGCTGGGGTTCGGGCGACGCGCAGTTCGTGCGGCCGGTGCACGGTCTGGTGATGCTGCACGGGGACCGGCTCGTGCCGGGCCGGGTGCTCGGCGTCGAGTCGGGCCGGACGACGCGCGGCCACCGCTTCCTCGGAGCAGGCAAGATCACGCTCGAGCGCGCCGATGAATACGAAGATCGCCTCGCCTCCGAAGGAAACGTGATCGCCGACTTCGCAAAGCGCCGCGACGCGATCGAGCAGGCGCTGCAAGCCGAGGCGGCGCGCCGCGATGCAAGCCTCGGCGACTACCGCGATCTGCTCGACGAAGTCGCCGCGCTGGTCGAGCAACCGAGCGTGTACGCCGGCGCGTTCGATAGCGCGTTCCTGGAGGTGCCGCCGGAGTGCCTGATCCTGACCATGCGGCAGAATCAGAAATACTTTCCGCTGTTCGACGCGCAGGCGCGACTGCTGCCGCAGTTCCTGATCGTCAGCAACATGCAGGTCGCCGACCCGCGCCACATCGTCGCCGGCAACGAGCGCGTGGTTCGCCCGCGGCTGGACGACGCACGCTTCTTCTACGACCAGGATCGTCGCACCAGGCTGGAAGCGCGCGTGCCGCTTCTGGCGAAGATGGTCTACCACAACAAGCTCGGCACGCAGCTCGAACGCGTCGAGCGCATTCAGTTGCTGGCCGGCGAAATCGCGCGCCGGCTCGCCGCGAACGCTCAGCTCGCCGAGCGCGCCGCGTGGCTCGCCAAGGCCGATCTGCTCACCGGCATGGTCGGCGAGTTCCCCGAGCTGCAGGGCATCATGGGTCGCTATTACGCGCTGCACGACGGCGAGCCGCCCGAGGTTGCCGATGCGATTCGCGGCCACTATCTGCCGCGCTTCGCCGGCGACGCCTTGCCTCAAGGACCCGTCGCCTGCGCGGTGGCGCTCGCGGACAAGCTCGATGCCCTCGCCGGCCTGTTCGGCATCGGCCAGCAGCCCACCGGGGACAAGGATCCTTTCGGCCTGCGCCGCGCGGCGCTCGGCATCATCCGGATCGTGGTCGAGGGTTCGATCGCGCTGCCGGTCGACGCGCTCGTCGAAGCGGCGTTCGAGGGTTTCGATAAGAATATCGGCGATGCGCGCACCGATCTGGAAACGTTCATTTTCGAGCGCGCGCGCGGATATCTGCTCGAGCAAGGCTATACCGCCAACGAGGTCGAAGCGGTGCTTTGCTTGCGTCCCGTGAGGATAGACCTGCTGCCGCGCATGCTCGAAGCGGTGCACCAGTTCAGTTCATTGCCGGAGGCGGCAAGCCTGGCCGCGGCGAACAAACGCATCGCGAACATCCTCAGGCAGGCGCAGGCCAAGGGCGAGTCCTACATCGGCGCCGACGCGTCGGTGCTCAGCGAACCGGCGGAACGAACCCTCCAGCGAGCTTTGCGGGACGCGGTCGCGTCGGCCGGACCGCTTTTCGAATCGGGAGCTTTTGCCGCATACCTGAAGACCTTCGCATCGCTGAAGCAGCCGGTGGATGCGTTTTTTGATACGGTGATGGTCATGGTCGAGGACAAAAAGCTGCGCGAAAACCGGCTTGCGTTGCTTGCCGACCTGCGCCAGGCCATGAACCGTGTCGCCGACATCTCCAAACTCGCCGCATAGCGGCGCAGACGGAGGATCACGCGAGTGAAACTCATCATCCTCGACCGCGATGGCGTCATCAACGCGGACAGCAACCACTTCATCAAGAGCCCCGAGGAATGGCGCCCGATAGCCGGAAGCCCCGAAGCGATTGCCAAACTCACTCAATCGGGCTATCGCGTCATCGTCGCGACCAATCAGTCGGGCATCGGCAGGGGGCTGTTCGACATGGCGACGCTGAACGCCATCAATGCACGCATGCACAAGGCCGTGACGCATGCGGGCGGACGCATAGACGCGATCTTCTACTGCCCGGACGCGGCGGATTCGAGTTCGCCGTGCCGCAAGCCGAATCCGGGGATGTTTCACGCCATCGCCGAACGTTTCAACGTGTCCCTTGAGCGCGTGCCCGCCGTCGGCGACGGACTTCGCGACCTGCAGGCCGCCGAAGCCGCCGGAGCGCAACCCATCCTTGTGCTCACCGGCAAAGGCAAGACGACAATGGAGGAAGGGAATCTTCCCGCCTCGACGCAGGTCTTCGCCGACCTTGCCGCCGTGACGCAGGCGCTGTGCGGATAGAAAGGGATTCGGTCCGCCTGATGTTCTTCCGATCGCTCGCGTTCACCTCCGCGCTGGTTCTGGTCACGCTGTTCTATTCGAGCGTCGCGCTGGCCCTGTTTGCGCTGCGGCCGCGCCCGCGCTGGCGCGTGGTGTCGGGCTGGGCGCGCGCCGTCATCTGGCTGTCCCGGGTGCTCACGGGCATCAGCTACCAGGTCGAGGGGCTTGAACACCTGCCCAAGGAACCCGCGGTCATACTGTCGAAGCACCAGTCGGCCTGGGAGACGATCGCGTTCCAGCTGATCTTTCCGCCGCAGGTGCAGGTGCTCAAACGCGAGCTGTTGTGGATTCCGTTCTTCGGCTGGGGACTGGCGCAGATGAGCCCCATCGCGATCGACCGCAGCCGGGGCAGCGGCGCACTGAAGCAGATGGCCGCGCAGGGAGCAAAACGCGTTGCGCAGGGCTTCTGGATCCTGATCTATCCCGAAGGCACGCGCATAGGTCCCGGAAAGCGCGGCAAGTACCACGTCGGTGGCGCCTGGGTCGCGTGTCGACTGGGCATCCCGGTTGTCCCGGTCGCCCATAACGCGGGTCTTTACTGGGGCAAGAACGAGTTTCTCAAGCGTCCCGGTCAGATCAAGGTGCGGATCGGCGAGCCGATCTATCCGCAGGGGATGAAACCCGAGACGGTCACCGCAAAGGCGGAGGAATGGATCGAGGCGCGGATGGCGGAATTGTGTCCGGCGTGAGCGCGCATCGCGGGCTGCGAGCAATGCGGCTTGAATGGACGCCACTTTTCTCGCTGTTTCGTGCAGTTGCAAACTGCGCAACCGCACGAAACAGCGAGATTGATATAACAATGCATCTCGTCCGTACGAGCGACACTTGAATCACATAACACTGACGCAGCACGACCTGCCGATTGACGCGGCGCCTTCGCCGGCCGCGCCAGGTACGCTGCGCCGTGTCGTGTTGGCGCAGCGCGTGCTGCACTATCGCCTGGTATGGGCACGGCGACGCAGCATCGGCATTGTCGTGCGCCGCGGGCTGGTCGAAGCGCGCGCGCCGCGCCGCGTCGGGCGCGCGCAGGTCGAGTCGTTCATCCGCAGCAAGGAGCAATGGATCGCCGCGCGACTGGCCGAATCGGCCCGTGAACCGCCTGCAATCCGTTGGGTCGAGGGCGAATGGCTCGCTGTGCTCGGTGAGCAGGTGCGCCTCACCGCGTCGCCCGGCTCGACAGCGGTCCATTTGGCCGGCGGCCGGCTCGTGCTCCCGCGCAGCGCATTCGCGCGCTGGCGCTCGATCGCGATCGAATGGCTGCGCGCGACAGCGCTCGAAATGTTCCGCGAGCGCATCCGTCATTACGCGGCAGTACTCGAAGTGCGCGAGCCCTCGCTGGGCCTGTCCGACGCGCAGACGCAATGGGGCAGTTGCCGCAAGGCGCGAGACGACGCCGGCCGCGTGCTGATCAACTGGCGGCTGGTTCAACTGCCGCGGCACCTCACCGACTATGTGGTCGCGCACGAACTGGCCCACCTGCGCGTAGCCAATCATTCCGCGCGTTTCTGGGCTATCGTTGCGCAGTTATTTCCGGATTACCTTTCGGCCCGCCGCGACCTGGCCCGATGGGGCGGCGCGTTGCCCCGGCTTTAGACCATAGCGCTTAGGAGAGTCTCGATGCGTATCCTTCACACCATGCTGCGCGTTGGCAACCTCGACCGGTCGATCAGCTTCTATACCGAGGTTCTGGGCATGAAGCTGCTGCGCCGCTCGGATTTCCCGGAAGGGAAATTCACGCTTGCGTTCGTGGGCTACGGCGAGGAATCGGAGACCGCCGTGATCGAGCTGACGCACAACTGGGGCGTGGAAAGATACGAGCTTGGAAACGCGTTCGGCCACATCGCAATCGCTGTCGACGATGCCTATCAGGCTTGCGACGAAGTCAAGAAGCGCGGCGGCAAGGTGACCCGCGAGGCCGGGCCGATGAAGCACGGCACCACGGTCATCGCGTTCGTCGAGGATCCCGACGGATACAAGATCGAGCTGATCCAGCGCAAGCACTAGGGCCTGTTGCACCGGGCCTCTCGCGCGGATCAGGCGTTCGACAAACGGAGAGAACAGCGATGAAACGCGTGACCATCGACGTAGGAGGAACATTTACCGACTGTCTCGTGCTCGACGAGGGCGGAGACATTCACGCGTTCAAGTCGCCGACGACACCGGACGATCCGACGGTCGGATTTACCGATGTACTGGACAAGGCGGCACACCACTTCGGCTTGAAGCTGCCGCAGTTCCTGTCCGATCCCGGATTGCTGATCGCCCACGGCACGACGCTGTCGACCAACGCATTGCTGACCGGAAAGATTGCGAAAGTGGGACTGCTTGCGACCGAGGGGTTTCGCGACACGCTGCAGATCAGGCGCGGCTACAAGAACGTCAACACGACCCGCTTCAACCTGTTCGTGCCGCCCTACCGCCCGCTGGTTCCGCGCTACCTGAGGCTGGGAATCCGCGAAAGAACGCATTACACCGGAGAAGTCTCGATTCCGCTTCACGAAGAGGACGTCCTTCGCGCCGTCTCCCGCCTGAAGGACGAAAAGGTCGAGGCCGTGGCCGTGTGTTTCCTGCACTCGTATCTCAATCCTCTGAACGAGCGCCGCGCTCTGGAAATCTGCCGCGCCGAGCTGAAAGGCGCCTATGTCACCGCCTCGCACGAGGTGCTACCGGTATTCAGGGAATTCGAGCGCTTCAGCACCACCGTGGTCAGTGCCGCGGTCGGTCCGATTACCGAAAAGTACCTCAAGACGCTGCGCAGCAAGTTGGGCGATCTGAACTTCAAGGGGACGCTCTACATGGTTCAAGGCGGCGGCATGGTTCAATCGGTGGAGGAATCGGCCCGCAGAGCCGTTTCGCTGATCTGCTCGGGACCGGCTGCGGCACCTTCGGGTGCCATCCGGCTTGGCCAATCGATCGACACCGACAACCTTTTCTCGGTGGACATGGGTGGCACCAGCTACGATGTCTGCCTCATCCGCAACGGCGTCATACCCACGACCGACATGAATTGGGTCGGAGAGGAACTGGTCGCGATGAAGCTGGTGGACGTGCCCAGCGTCGGCGCAGGCGGCGGCAGCATCGCGTGGATCAACTCGCTGGGACTGATCGAAGTGGGGCCTCAAAGCGCGGGCGCCGACCCCGGCCCCGCGTGCTACGGACGAGGCGGAAGCGAACCCGCGACGACCGACGCGGATCTGGTGCTCGGCTTCCTGCCTGCGGATTATTTCCTCGGCGGCGAGATGGTCCTGAGCGAGGATCTGGCCCGCAAGGCAATCGGCAAGGTCGCGGAACCGCTTGGGCTGGATATCCCCACGGCCGCCTATACGATATTCACGACGGTCAACTCCGTGATGGCGGACAAGATGACCGAAATCTCCACCAAGCGGGGTTACGACATCCGGGATTTCGCGCTGGTGGTGGGAGGCGGCGCAGGGCCGCTGCACGGCGGGCACGTCGCCGAGCTGCTGGGCATCCCGAAGGTCATCATCCCGCGTTTTGCGGCGACTTACAGCGCCTTCGGAATGCTCAACATGGAAGTTGGCCGGGATTTCGCCCGTTCGATCATTTCACGCCGCAGCCTGATCGACCTGGCGCGGGTCAATCGGCTGTTCGACGAGATGGAGCACGAAGGCCGGCAGGTACTCGGAGAACTCGGCATCGCGGCCGAGGGCATCGTGCTGAAACGATCCATCGAAATGCGCTACGTGGGGCAGTTTCACGAGGTGCTGGTGACCGACGTTCCGCTGGGGCACATCGGTGCCGAGGAACTGGAATCGATTGTCCAAGCGTTCCATCGCCGTCACAAGGAACTCTATACGTTCGAGATGCCGGGCCGGGAAGTCGAGTTCCTGAACGCCTGCGTGAAAGCCACCGCGCGCCGCGAGGCGCTGCCGCTGGCGAAGCTTGCGCGCGCGACAAATGGCGCGGACGCCTGTTTGAAACGACGCCGGCCGATGCTGTGGGATCCCGCCGTCGGATACGAAGATACCGCGGTCTACGACGGCGAACGACTGGGCGCGGGCCACCGGATTTCCGGTCCGGCTGTGATCGAAGAGCGCGCGACGACGGTTGTCGTTCCGGCCGCGTATGAATGCAGCGTCGATGACGTCAAGAACTACATACTGAACCGGAGGTAAGGTCATGGCCCAGGTGGATCCCCTCACGCTTTCCACGGTCTGGCATTCGTTCCAGAACATCTGCAAGGAAATGCGGCACGTGCTCGACCGCACCTGCCAGAATTACCTGATCGCCCAGCTTCATGACCTGTCGGTCGGAATCTGGGATGCAAAGGGCCGCACCGTGTCGATCCCGATCGGACTTTCGGTCCAGTACATGGGCGGAAAGCTGGCGGTCGAATACGTACTCGAAAAGTTCAAGGGAAATCTGAATCCCGGGGACGTCATCCTGGTCAACGACCCGTATCACGGCTATTGCTGCCATCTCCCCGACTGGGGTTTTTATCGCCCGATCTTCTACCAGGGCGAACTGCTGTTCTGGACGCTATGCCGCGCCCATCAGATGGACACCGGCGGCGCCTTCCCAGGAGGCTACTTCCCGAACGGCTACGACATCCACGCCGAGGGGCTGGCCATTCCGGGGATCAAGGTGATGGAGGCGGACCGGGAGCGCGAGGATGTCATGGAATTGATCCTGAACAATGTCCGCTGGCCGCAGGGGACCCGGATCGACAACTATGCACAGATCGCGGCGGTGCGGCTGTGCGAGCAGCGGATCGTGGCGCTTCTGGACAAGTACGGCAAGCAGACCGTGCTGGCCTGCGTGGAAGAAATGATGAACCGCACCGAGCGGGCGGTGCGAACGACCATCGCGAAGATTCCCGACGGGACCTATTTCGGCGAAGCGGCCACCGACGACGACGGCACCGAACTGGACGTGCCGGTCTGGGTGCGCGTCGAGGTCTGCGTCAAGGACGACACGCTGACCTTCGATTTTTCCAAGAGCGACAAACAGCGAAAGGGATTCGTGAACAGCATCTACAACTCCACCTACGCCAACGCGCTGATGGGCGCGTTCATGTTCATGGATCCCGACCTTGGTGAATTTCACAACGAGGGCAGCATCAGGCCGATCACGGTCGTCGCGCCTCCCGGCCTGGTCGTCAGCGCCCAGTATCCGGCGACGGTGGGGGCTTCGCCGGTGAGCGTCGGCAGCCAGACGCTGCAGGCGGTGATGAGCGCGATGTCCAAGGCGATGCCCGATCACGCCATCACGTCGTGGGGAATGCGCAACGGGCATTACATATTCGGCATTGATCCGCGCTCGGCGGAACGCTACGTGACGACGACCTTCGACATGGATGGCGGCACCGGCGCCGTGTCCGGATACGACGGCCACGAAGGGCCCTGTGGCATGGGCTCCTTGGGCACCGTCAACAAAGGGAACGTGGAAGAACTGGAAATGCGCTTCCCCTGGACGTACAAACGCTGGGAATTCGTCGCGGACAGCGCAGGCTCGGGTAAATGGCGCGGCGGCTGCGGCATGCACTGGGAGGTGCGAAACGACGGCGGCGAAGCAGGGGTTGCGACAGGAAGTTCCGACGGCGAAATTGTCCGGGGCCCCGGAGCGCTCGGTGGCGAGCCGACCCGAAACAACCGCGGTTTCCTGATACGCGAAGCCGAGCAGAGCGTGGTCCGCGGGCACAGGCTGTATCAGCTGAAGCCCGGCGACACCCTGCTCAAACTCACCGGCGGCGGCGCGGGGGTCGGAAATCCGGCCGAGAGGGATCCCCAGGATGTGCTCTGGGACGTGTTGAACGAGTACGTCAGCGTGGAAAAGGCGCGGGAGATCTACAGCGTGGCCATTGATCCGCTCGCCCGGCGGGTCATCGAGGACGAAACTAGGCGCCTGCGTTCCCGGTAGCCGAAAGCGCCGATTGCCGTCGTCAAGCCGGGCGCGCGCCGGGAGCGACGCGATACTTGCGAAATGTGCCCGGCTGGCCGAGCAGCGTCTTGGCGAATTCTTCCAGCAGCGCATCGTCGAATTCTTGGGCAGGCACCGCGAACGCGTCGACGATGCCCATCCGCTCCAGGTTCTTGGCGGTGATGAACAGCGTGCCCCGTTCGTGCTCGGCGTGTATCTTCACGTCGGTGACGACGGCCGACTGCGACGTGAAACGCCACTTCGTTGCCGTGCCCTTCTGCCCTTTGATTTCTTCCTCCTCGAACTTCAGCCGGTATCCGAACAGCGCGTCCCGCACCTTCTGGGCCGCCGCAGGCATGTCGCGCTCGATAACCAGGAGCTCACTCGATCCCCAGCGGATAAAGAAGTTGATGGAATCGAAGTGGTCGCGGTCATTCAAGCGCTTCTTTCGCCAGTCGATGAACGATTCGGCGAAGCCGAGGTTCTTGAGATCACCCAGGCCGGGCAGCGAAAAGACCCTCGGGTTGACGGGCTTGAGCACCGCGAGCTGCTTTAGAAGATCGTTCAGGTATTGGAACGTTCGCTTCATCTTCTCTTCGACGCGCTCGACGTTCTCCTCCAGCAGAGCCTCCTGGGAAATCTGCTGGGTCTTGACCAGTTCAGCCTGTTTCTTTAGATCGTCAAGCAGACCCATCGTCGGCTCCGTGCTCGTTGTATGCAATCATCGCGCGGGTTCTTCAAGGTAGGAGATTGTGCCAGCACCACGGGTTATTTTAAAGGCCTTCGCTCCGACGCGCTCCCTCGGTCCCCCAGGCGGATCCCGTACCCCGATCCAGGCAGTTCGACAGGGCGACGAACTGGACCACCGACAGGTTTTCGGCGCGCAGGTCAGGATCGACGTCTGCGCGTACGAACTCCGCCTCGGTCACAAGTCCCCCGAGCGCGTTGCGCAGCGTCTTGCGCCGGTGCGCGAACGCGCGCGTAACAGCTTGTGCGAAAAGCGATTCATCGCGCGCGAGCGGACGACCGGCAGACGCCAGCGGTACGAGCTTCACCACTGCCGAGGCCACTTTCGGCGCCGGGCGAAAGGCCGATGGCGGGACATTCAGCAACCGCTCCATCCGGAACCGGTACTGGAGCATCACCGAGAGCCTCCCATAGGCACGGGTCGAGGGGCCGGCGATCATGCGTTCGACGACTTCGCGTTGAAGCATGAAATGCAGATCGGAACAACGCCCCGTGTACGTCGCCACGTGGAACAAGAGCGGTGTGGACACGTTGTAGGGCAGATTTCCTGCGACGCGCAACGGCGCTCCGAGCGTCGCGAAATCGAAGTTCAGCGCGTCCCCCTCGTGCACCACCAGGCGTTCGGAAGGATAGGTGGCACGAAGACGCGCCGCGAGGTCCCGGTCGAGTTCGACGACGTGAAGCACCCTTACGCGCTCGAGCAGCGGCCCGGTCAAAGCGCCCAGTCCGGGGCCGATCTCGACGAGAGTGTCGTCAGGTTTGGGATCTATCGCCTCGACAATGCGCGCGATGACGGAGCGGTCGACGAGGAAATTCTGCCCGAAACGCCGGCGTGGAACATGTCTCATCGTGACGCGAACCGCCGTCTAACGCGCATCGCTTGCGGCGCGCGCATCGACCATTTGCAGCGCCGCCGCCACCGCCGCGCACAGGCTTGAGGACTCCGCTCGACCGGTTCCCGCGAGTTCCAGCGCAGTACCGTGATCGACCGAGGTACGGATGATCGGCAGGCCCAGCGTGACGTTGATCCCGGTACCGAAGCTTGCATACTTGAGCACGGGCAGCCCCTGGTCGTGATACATCGCGAGCACGCAGTCCGCGTGTTCCAGATTCGCCGGTGTAAACAACGTGTCCGCGGGCAGCGGTCCCCGCAGCCGGAATCCCTCGCGACGCATGCGATCGAGCACCGGAATGATGACTTCCAGTTCCTCGCGTCCAAGGTGCCCGCCCTCGCCACTGTGCGGGTTGAGCCCCGCGACGAGAAAACGCGGGTTTGAAATGCCGTAGTACCGTGCGAAGGCGTCACGCAGCACCCTCAGGACGCGCTCGAGCACCGGCGGCGTAATCACGCGCGGAACATCCCTGAGCGCCAAGTGCGTGCTCGCCAGCGCCACGCGCATCCCGCCGCCGACCAGCATCATCACCACCTGCTCGGTCCGGGTGCGCTCGGCGAGAAATTCGGTGTGCCCGGTGAAAGCGATTCCCGCGTCGTTGATCACCCCCTTGTGAACCGGCGCGGTGACCATGGCGGCAAATTCACCGCTCATGCATCCATCAATCGCACGCTCCAGCACCGACAGCACGTAGCGGCCGTTCGCCGGGTCGAGCACGCCGGGACGACACGGCCGGGCAAGCGGCAGATGCAGCACTTCGATGGCGCCAGGTTCGTGTGCGCGCCGAGCATCGAACTCCGCGATCGCATGCCGCAGATTGAGCATGCGCTTTCGCTCTTCGAGCGTCTCGCGGTCCCCGAGAATGACCAGCCGCCCCGGGAACACGTGTCCGGCAAGCGCAAGGCAGATGTCCGGACCGATTCCCGCCGGCTCCCCCGAAGTGACGGCGATCACCGGGTGAGGCGCCGCACCGGGACCCGGCGCACCCGCTCCGTCACCGCGACTCACTCCTCACCCTTCATCGAGACGGTATTCCACCCACGCCCGGTCACGCAGCTGGCGCAGCCATTCATGATACGCCTCGTCGCTCTTGCGTTCCCTCAGCGCATTGCGTGCCTCAAGCCGCTCGCGTTCCGCCGAGGCATCCGTCGTACGGCGCTCCAGTACCTGGATCAGGTGCCAGCCGAACTGCGTCTTAACCGGCTGGCTCACCTCCGTCACCTTCAGTGCCTTCATTGCACGCTCGAAATCCGGGACCGTGTCCCCGGGATAGATCCAGCCGAGGTCTCCTCCCCGGCCCGCGGACGGGTCCTCGGAATTCAGCCTCGCCAGTTCGGCAAAACTCGAGCCGTTGACGATGCGCTCGCGCAAAGAGAGCAGTTTGTACTTGGCTTCATCATCGGACATCGTCTCGCTGGTACGCACGAGAATGTGCCGGACGTGGTTCTGCTCGACTATATAGGGTGCTCCGGCACCGCGCCGCGAGTTGAGCTTGACGATGTGCAATCCGGCAGGGCTGCGCAAGATCTTGCTGATTTCGCCAGGCTTGAGACTGGTGATCGTTTTCGCAAACAGCTCGGGCAATCTGTCCTGCGTGCGCCATCCCATATTGCCACCGGACAGCGCATCGGACGCGTCGGAATACGCGGCCACGACCTGTGCGAAATCGGTGCCGGCCCCGATCCGTTTCACGGCTTCTTCGGCGCGCGCCAGCTGCCGCGCTATCTGTTCCGGGCGAGCCTGCTCGGGCAGCCGGATGAGTATGTGCGAGAGATTGTATTCGGCGGGCTTATTCTTCACGTCCTTCCGGTCCGCGATGAAGTTGTCTATCTCCGACTCGGCGACGTTGATCTTGTTATCCACGTCCCTCTCGCGCAGCCGCGACAGGATGATTTCCATTCTCACCTCTTCGCGGAACTTTTCGAACGGGATTCCGTCTCGCTCCAGCGTGCGGCGAAATTGCATCAACGTCATGTTGTTGCTCTCCGCGATCCGCGCAATGGTCGCATCGAGCTGCAGATCGTCCACCTGCAGCCCCGTCTCGCGCGCCAACTGAAGCTGCACGCGCTCGATGATCATCCGTTCGAGCACCTGCTTGCGCAGTTCGTTCCGATCCGGGGCAGGTATGTTGCGGCTGCGCAATTCCTGCAGCGCGCGCGTTAGCCGATTGTTCAGGTCGTAGAGCGTGAGTACCTCGTTGTTGACAACTGCGACGATGCGATCGACCAGCACCGTGCGCTCGGGTACCCGGGCGCCCCGACCCGACTGAGCGCCGGCCAGGCTCCAGGGGAACAGTGCCGCGACCAATAACACCGCTGCGATCAACGATCGAATCAATCTAACCACCAACGTCTTAGCGACGGCCCGACGGCGCCACCTGGTTGAGCTGTGCGTACCCCGGAATACTTCGCTTAAGGGCCTCGAGCGGATTGGACCCGATGCGCGAAAAACCGTTCAACTCGAGTTGCAGGAAAATTGTCTGGGTCACGTTGCCGGCTGCCACCGCGAATCGCTGCACCACCAGCCGACCGATCCAGCAATCCGCATTATATTCAAAACCGGCGAGTCCCTCGACGACTCTTCCGTCCATCATCGAGTAGTTGAACCGGCCCACACCATACCAGGCGCCCCCGAGCGGCCACTGACCCGACACGTCGAACTGGTTCAACTGATCGCGCAAATAGCGATAGCTCACGTTCAAGGTTCGAAGCATCTCGGGCTGATAACGCACGCCGATCGCGATGCGCTCGGTCCGCCCTTCGCGTCCGTTGTACTCCACGGCGGTCTCGGCGGTCCATTCCCGAGTCAGTCTTCCGGACAGTGCGGCCAGCCAATTCGAGCTGCGATAGGTCCGCGGCGGCACCGACGCGTCCAGCGTCACTTTCTGGTCGCTGAAGTAATAGCGCTGACCGGCCGTTGCTCGAATCACTTCCTGGCCGTTGCTTGCCGAGAGCAACCTCGACGTAACCGCGAGCGTCAGTTGATCGGCATCGTTAAAGCGGTCACCGCCAACGAAACTGTTCTCGGAAAATATCTGCGCGTAGTTGAAATCGGCTACGGCCGTATCGAACAGCGGAATGCGGCTCTGATCGCGGTACGGCACCCGCAGGTAATAGGCCCGGGGTTCGAGGGTCTGATACAGGCTCCGTCCCTGCCAGCTTAGCGGGCGTTCGTAGACGAGTCCGCCGTCGACGCTGAGCACGGGCAGCGTTCGCGCCAGCGTCCCCGAGACGGCCGCGGGACGGGGCGACTCCGAAACGCCCGCCAAAGCGTCTTCAAGCGAGGAATTTCCGTTCGCGCCGAGTACGTACTGGGTGGCGTGCACACCGATCTTCGGCGTCAGGAAGCCGCCGGCCGTGATGATGGGCACGCTGAGCGACGGATAAAGCGTGCTGCGCACTCCGACTACGCTGGTCGGGTGGTGAAAATCGACCACTTCACCGCGGAAATCCAGATCCAGTCCGCCACCCAGATCCTGCTTGCCGGCATTGAGGACAAGCTGGGGCGCGCGCCAATAGGGCACAGGAATGCTTCTGTTGGCATCTTGCAGCACCTGGAAACTCTGGAAGCGGCCGGTCGCGTTCCACCAGCCCCCGTTCCACCAGTTGCCGTAATACGTGACGTGCCCTTCGCGCGGCAACGCAGTCTGTGCGGCGATATTTATGCGACTCGACAAATCGCGGAAGTAATCGTCATCGCTCACGTGATTGATATTCAGCGCCCCGTCGATGCGCCCTGGCTCGTGATAATTGCTGACCAGCGAAACGGCCGAGCGGCTGCGATCGCGTATCTGGTCGTTGGGTAGGACTTCGAAGCTTGCCGTGCCGTGGTATTTGGGCTCGAGAAAACGCAACTCACCGGCAAGCTGCAGACCGCGCTTTTGCATGAAACGCGGGGCAATGGTCAGATCGCGGTTCGATGCAATACTGAAGTAGTAAGGCAGCGTGATCTCCGTCCCGTTCTTTCCGCTGGTGCCCAGCGAAGGGGGCAGCAGTCCCGACTTGCGCTGGTTGTTGAGCGCAAAATCCATGAAAGGCGTCATCATTACGGGCACGCCTTTGAAATAGATCGTGGCCTGGCGAGCGACACCGATGTCGCGCGTGTAATCCAGGTCCAGTTCGCCCACATCAAGGTGCCAGTCGTCGTTGCCCGGCTTGCAGGTGGTAAAGAACGCATCGAAAAGCCGGTACTTGTCTTCGCCCTCGAAGTTCGCCTTCGCGGCGTGCCCGCGGCCGGTCACCGGTCGCATCCCGCGAAGTGCGCGCGGCGAGAGCGTGAATTCGGGCCTCTCGAAAACGCCAGTCGCGTCGTCGACGCGATACTTGAGCGACGGTCCTGTGATCACGTCGCCACTGCGTTCGATTCTCACGTGCCCGCTCGCCTCGACCTGCTCGGTCGCCTCGATATACCTGAGCCGGTCCGCATATACCGAAGTGTTTCCCTTGTGAAGTTCCGCATTGCCCTCGGCAACGGATTCCCTTGCGGTGACTCCCTCGATGCGATCGGCGCGAAGCAACACCGGCGCCTCCGCGTCGGGCGCGGAACCGGTCCGGGTGCGCTGCGGCTTGCGCCCCGGCTCGTCGGCGGGAGCGGATTGGGCGCATGCGAGCGCGACGACGAGCGCCAGTCGGCGCAGAGCGGGAAAAGGCATTGAATGATCGATTGAAGTTCCGAATGGTGGCGCCGGGTTGACTGTTAAAATGTCATAAATCCCCGGGGAAGGCAATCAGCGGATGGAACGCATCGAATCGCTGCGGCGCTGGCTCGTCTGCGTCATGAGCGAGACTGGCTTCGAAATTTCACCGGCGTCGAGCGATGCAAGCTTCAGGCGCTATTACCGCCTGCGATTCGATGACGGAAGACCAAGCCGCATTGCGATGGATGCCCCGCCCGAGAGCGAGGACTGCAGGCCCTATGTCCACGCAGCGGAGCTTCTCGCCGCCGCCGGAGTGCATGTCCCGGAGGTGATCGAGAGCGATCTCGAGCAGGGTTTCCTGCTTCTCACCGACCTTGGCGACGCGACGTACCTCAATGCGCTCGCCGAGGCGCCTGACAGGGCTGGATCCCTCTACGCCGATGCGCTGGACGCGCTGATTCGCATCCAGTTGGCCAGCCGCCCGGGTGTGCTGCCCGAATACAGCCGCGAGCTGCTGGCTCGCGAGCTGGCCCAATTCCCGGACTGGTACTGCGAACGGCAACTCGGACACAAGCTGTCCGAAGCCCAGCGCGAATCGATGGAGACGGGATTTTCCCTTCTGCTCGAGAACAACTTGGCACAGCCGCAGGTATTCGTCCACCGCGACTACCATTCGCGCAATCTGATGATAGCGCAACCGAATCCGGGAATTCTCGATTTCCAGGATGCGGTGTTCGGACCGATCACCTACGATCCGGTGTCCCTGCTGCGCGACGCGTACATAGAGTGGCCGGAGGCACAGGTCATCGACTGGTGCGTCCGGTACTGGGAAAAGGCGCGCGCAGCCGGCCTGCCGGTCGCCGCTGATTTTGCGCAGTTCTACCGTGATTTCGAATGGATGGGGGCGCAGCGCCAGCTAAAGGTTCTGGGAATATTCGCGCGCCTTTTCCACCGCGACGGCAAGGACGCTTATCTGCGTGACCAGCCGCTGGTGATGCGCTACCTGAGGCAGACGTGCGAACGCTACCGTGAACTCGCGCCGCTTGCCCGTTTGCTCGACGAACTGGAACCGACCGCGAAGAGCGTCGGTTTTACCTTCTGAGAAGCCGCGCCCGCAAGCGCGTCACGGACCCCGGTGAAATCGTGAAAGCCATGATACTCGCGGCAGGCCGCGGCGAACGCATGCGCCCCCTCACCGACACGGTTCCCAAGCCGCTGTTGCCGCTGTGCGGGCGGCCGATCATCGAGTGGACCATAGAGAAGCTTGCGCGCGCCGGTATCGTCGAACTGGTCATCAATCACTCGCACCTGGGGCACATGATCGAAGCCGCGCTCGGTGATGGACACCGGCTGCGGGTGTCGATCCGTTATTCACCCGAGAAAGAAGCACTGGAAACGGCGGGAGGAATCGCCAACGCGCTGCAGCTGCTCGGAAGCGAGCCCTTCATCGCCGTCAATGGCGACATATTCTGCGATTTCGATTTTGCCGCGCTGCGCACGAAAAACCTGGGCAACGATCTGGCGCACGTGGTTCTGGTCGCCAATCCCGGACACCACCCGCAGGGTGACTTCGCGATCCGGGACGGGCGTGTCGACGACGCAGTCGGACCGCGCCGCACATTCTCGGGTATCGGAATCTATCGTCGCGAACTATTCGCCCCGCTACTCCCCGGGGAAAAAGCAAGCCTTGCGCCGCTGCTGCGCTCGGCGATGGCGCGCCGCATGGTGAGCGGAGAAGTCCACCGCGGGACGTGGCTGGACATAGGCACCCGGGAGCGGCTGGAAGCCGCGAACCGTACCCTGCAACCGGGCAGTCGAGAACGACACTGAAACCTTCCCGCGATCGAATTCGCGTCGGAGACATAGACGAATCACGCCGCGGACGGAGCAAGCGCTTGATCGCGGTGCGAAAGCAGCCGACAATCGGCGCTCTTTCCAACCTACCGGCAATCCGATGATCGATCTCGCGCGCTGCGCC
>MEQX01000061.1:17610-55588 GCA_001770415.1 Betaproteobacteria bacterium RIFCSPLOWO2_02_FULL_63_19
CGTTCCGAGCTCGCTCGGCGCATGCAAAAGGGCGTCGCGATCATACCGACCGCGCCCGAGCGCATCCGCAATCGCGACAGCGATTACCTTTACCGATTCGACAGTTATTTCTACTACCTGACGGGCTTTCAAGAACCCGAAGCACTGCTCGTCGTCATCGCCGGCTCCGACGCGAGGTCGATACTGTTCTGTCGGGACAAGAACCCCGAGCGTGAACTCTGGGACGGGTTCCGGCACGGTCCGGATGGAGCCAGGGATGCTTTTGGAATCGATGAAACTGCATCCATTGGCACGCTCGAGGAGGCGATTCCCAGGCTGATCGCCGACCGGCACGCGCTGTTCTACGCCCCGGGAGCCGATGCAGGATGGGATGCGCGCGTAATGAACTGGCTGAATCAGGTTCGCGCCCAGTCGCGTACCGGCGTCAGAGCGCCCAGTGAAATACGCGACGTGCGAGCGATCCTCGATGAAATGCGACTTTTCAAGGACGATACCGAACTGGCCACGATGCGCCGCGCGGCCGCAATCTCCGCGGTGGCGCACCAGCGCGCCATGCAGGTCACACGCCCGGGAAGGAATGAATTCGAGATCGAGGCCGAGTTGCTTTATCAGTTCCGCCGCGCCGGCTCACAGTTTCCCGCCTACTGGCCCATCGTCGCAGGAGGTCCCAATGCCTGCGTGCTGCACTATCGCGACAATCACGCGCCACTGTCGAGCGGAGACCTGCTGCTCATAGACGCTGGCTGCGAACTCGACGGTTACGCCGCGGACATCACGCGCACGTTCCCGGTCAACGGGCGATTTTCAAACGCACAGCGCGACATCTACGAACTGGTGCTCGCGGCGCAGGCTGCGGCGATCGACAAAGTCAGGCCCGGCAGCAACTGGAACGACCCGCACGAAGCCGCTGTACAGACGATCGCGCGCGGCTTGATCGATCTTGGCCTTTGCGACGGTCCGCTCGAGCGGGTCGTCGAAACCGAGGACTACAAGCGTTTCTACATGCACCGGACCGGCCACTGGCTGGGTCTGGACGTGCATGACGTCGGCGAGTACAAGATCGAGGGCAACTGGCGATCTTTGGAGCCGGGCATGACCCTTACGGTCGAGCCCGGCTGCTACATCCAGCCGGCGGACAATGTACCGGAGGCGTTCTGGAACATCGGCGTGCGGGTTGAGGACAATGTCCTGGTGACCGACGCCGGCTGCGAAGTGCTCACCGCCGCGACCCCAAAATCGGTGTCCGAGATCGAGTCGATGGTGGGCCGTGGCTGATGCGGAAATCACCGACATCTTGATCGCCGGCGGCGGCCCCGTCGGCATAATGCTCGCGCTCGCATTGCGCGGATCCGGCGCGTCAACGCTCCAGGTGCAGGTCGACCCTACGATGCAGGGCGAGCGTCCCATCGCGCTTTCCTACGGCAGCCGCCTGCTGCTGGAGGGCGTTGGTGCATGGCCCGAGTCTCCGCCCACGGCGATCTGTGAAATCCACGTCTCACAACAAGGCGGATTCGGCCGCACGCTGATCCGCGCCGCCGATTGCGAATTGCCGGCATTGGGTTACGTCGCGCCGTATTCGGCGATCCACGCCTGGTTGTCAGCCGCGGACGCTGTTCGTCGCGGTTTGGACGGCAAGGTGATCGGTTGGAAACCTGCGGCCGATCATATCGAAGTGCGCATCGGACTAAGCGCGGGCGGCGAGGCTCGCCGACGCGCGCGGATGCTGGTGCTTGCCGACGGGGGACATGCGGGACTCGAAGCAAGCGGCCGCGATTACGGCCAACACGCGGTCGTTGCCGACGTGCGCACCGAACAAGCGCATCACAACATCGCTTGGGAGAGATTTACCTCGGACGGTCCGATCGCGTTGCTGCCTTATGAGGACCGCCACGCCTTGGTCTGGAGCATCGACGCAGGCGCGGTCCGCGGGCTGCTCGAAATGCCGCAAACAGAATTTCTGCACCGGCTTGGCGCCGCTTTCGGCAGTCGCCTGGGTGCTTTCCTGGGTGCGGGCCCGCGTGCGGCGTTTCCGCTCGCACTCCGTCGACGGAGTGCCGACCCTTCCTCGCGCACCGTACTCGTCGGCAACGCCGCCCAGACGCTGCACCCCGTGGCCGGCCAGGGCCTCAACCTGGGTCTGCGCGACGCAGCGGAACTCGCGCGACTCGTCGGGTGCACTCCCAATGCCGAATTGGGAAGCATCGCGTTTCTCACGCGCTATTCGCTGCAGCGCAAACTGGACCGCGCTGCCGGAATCCACTTCACCGATGTTCTGGTCAGACTGTTCTCCAATTCCAGCGCGACGCTGGGCCTGGCTCGCGGCGCGGCACTCGCGTTGCTCGACGTGTTGCCGCCGGCACGAAAATTTCTTGCTCGCAGAATGATCTTCGGTGCGCGCGGTCTGCCGTAGCCCGCGTCATTGCGTCACAAACGCTGTCAAGTCCCCAACAATTCCTGATGTGAGCGATCATATTTTCGCAACGGCGGAAAAATTGTGCGCAATTCTGTTTTCTTTGAACGCGCAATCCGGTATAAGATTGTCTCCCCTCCCAGATCTGACACACCTCGCGCGCGACCATGCAAATCGGTTCCCACGTTTTGCCTAACAATCTCGTTGTCGCGCCGATGGCCGGCGTCACGGACCGCCCCTTCCGCCAGCTCTGCAGGAAATTCGGAGCCGGCCTCGCGATTTCCGAAATGGTCGCCTCGAATTCGCTGTTGCGGGGCAGCGAAAAGACCCGCCGGCGTGCCAACCATGACGGCGAAGCCGAACCCATTTCGGTTCAGATCGCCGGTGCCGATCCGCAAATGATGGCCGACGCGGCTCGCTACAACGTGCAGGAGGGTGCGCAGATCATCGACATCAACATGGGCTGCCCGGCGAAGAAAGTCTGCAGCGCCATGGCCGGTTCGGCGCTGCTGCGCGACGAAGCGCTGGTGGGGCGCATTCTCGAAGCGGTAGTCAGGGCAGTCGATGTTCCCGTGACCCTGAAGTTCCGCACCGGCTGGGACAGTCGGAACAGAAATGCGCTGCGAGTGACCAGAATCGCCGAGGAGAGCGGCATCAGGATGCTGTCGCTGCATGGCCGCACGCGTGCCTGCGGATTTTCCGGCAGGGCGGAATACGACACGATCCGCGCGGTCAAGGCGGCCAGCAGCTTGCCGGTGGTCGCCAATGGCGATATTTCAACCCCCGAACAGGCAAGACACGTTCTGGAACATACGCGCGCAGACGGCATAATGATCGGCCGCGCAGCGCAGGGCCGCCCCTGGATTTTTCGCGAAATCGCGCATTACCTCGCGACCGGCGAACGACTTCCCGCACCGCTCGTCTGCGAAATCCGCGAAGTGCTGCTGGGACACCTGCAGGATCTATACGCGTTCTACGGCCGCGAGCGCGGCGTCAAGGTCGCACGCAAGCACGTTTCCTGGTACACCAAGGGCCTTGCGGGTTCGGCAAGCTTCAGACATCACATGAATCAGCTCGATACCTGCGCGGAGCAGTTCGATGCGGTCAACGCTTTCTTCGAAAAGCTCGAGCAGCAGCATCGGCGATTGTGTTACGCGGACATCGTGGAAACGGACGTTGAATCGGAGGCGGCAGCATGAGCAGGGAGCAGGGGCCCCGCATAGCGGGGATGCGAGCGGCCGCGATTGCTGCCGGCCGCCGACACGACAGCACCCCGACACGACGGTACATATAAGAACAGAATTCCATGGGAGCCAGCAGCATGAGACAGACCAGCGAAATCGCGGATTGCATCCACCGATCGTTAGAACGTTACTTCAAGGACCTGGATGGAGAAAAGCCGCGCCGCATCTACGACATGGTGTTGAAGAACGTCGAGAAGCCCATGCTTGAACTGGTACTGGATCGCGCGGATGGCAACCAGACGGTCGCCGCGCAAATGCTGGGCATCAACCGCAACACACTGCGCAAGAAGATGCACGCCCTGAAAATCCGGCCCTGAGACAACGCGGAAGCTGCGCCTGCGCGCGCTCTGCTCCGGCACTGCCCACGGATCACCCGCAATGAACCAACCTGTGCGCCAAGCCCTGATCAGCGTTTCCGACAAGGAGGGGCTTATCGAATTCGCCCGCGGCCTGGCCGGATTCAACGTGCGAATCCTGTCCACTGGCGGGACGGCGAAGCTGCTGGCGGAGAACGGCATCCCGGTCAAGGAGGTTTCGGATCACACCGGTTTTCCTGAAATGCTCGACGGACGCGTGAAGACGTTGCATCCAAAGATTCATGGAGGCTTGCTGGCGCGGCGGGATGTTCCCGCGCACATGGCCGCAATCGAGCAGGCCGGCATCGAGCCCATCGATCTGGTCGTGGTCAATCTTTACCCATTCGCGAAGACCGTGGCCAGGCCCGATTGCACGCTGGACGAGGCGATCGAGAACATCGATATCGGCGGCCCGACCATGCTGCGCTCAGCAGCGAAGAACCACGGCGGCGTTGCGGTAGTCGTGGATCCATCCGACTACCCATCGTTGCTCGAGGAGATGGGCACCAACGAGGGCGCCATTAGCGCTGAAACACGCTTTGCACTGGCCAAGAAGGTGTTTGCTCACACCGCCGCATACGACGCAGCGATCAGCAACTATCTCACCGGGCTCGCCGCCGATGGCGCTCGCATGGCCTTCCCCGAGCGCCTGACCATTCAGTTCGAGAAACTGCAGGACATGCGCTATGGCGAGAACCCGCACCAGAGCGCGGCATTTTACCGCGACGCGACGCCGGTCCAGGGCAGCCTGGCAAGCTATCGTCAGCTGCAGGGCAAGGAACTGTCGTACAACAACGTCGCCGACAGCGATGCCGCATGGGAATGCGTAAAGACCTTCGATGAGCCGGCATGCGTCGTCATCAAGCATGCCAACCCCTGCGGCGCGGCGACGGCCAAGACTTTGAAGGAAGCCTACGAGCGCGCATTCGCTACCGACCCGGTGGCGGCATTTGGCGGCATCATCGCCGTCAACCGGCCGCTTGACGGCGCCGCAGCCGAGGCGATCTCCAAGCAGTTCGTCGAGGTCCTGATTGCCCCGGCGCTAACCGCGGCGGCACGAAAAGCGCTCTCGTCGAAGGCGAACGTGCGCGTGCTGGATGTCCCGATGGACACCGGTGCATCCGCCTTCGACATGAAGCGCGTTGGCGGCGGCCTGCTGGTTCAGTCGCTCGACCGGCGCAACGTCGCCGCCGCCGACCTGCGGGTGGTGACAAAGCTGGCGCCCACCGCAGTACAAATCGAACAGATGCTGTTCGCCTGGCGTGTCGCGAAGTTCGTGAAGTCCAATGCCATCGTCTTTTGCGGCGACATGCGCACCCTCGGCGTAGGCGCGGGACAGATGAGCCGCGTGGACAGCGCCCGTATCGCAGTGATCAAGGCCGGCAATTCCGGACTCTCGCTCGCCGGGTCGGTGGTCGCCTCCGACGCGTTCTTCCCCTTCCGCGACGGATTGGACGTCATCGCGCAGGCCGGCGCCAAGGCGGTCATCCAGCCCGGTGGCAGCATGCGCGACGATGAAGTCGTAGCGGCCGCCGACGAGCTGGGTCTGGCAATGGTGTTTACCGGCGTTCGCCACTTCCGCCATTGAAGCTGCTCGTCATCGGTTCCGGCGGACGCGAACACGCGATCGCGTGGCGGCTGGCGCAAAGCCCGCGCGTACAGAAAGTATTCGTCGCGCCCGGCAACGGCGGCACAGCGCTGGAGCCTGGCCTTGAAAATCTCAAGCTCGATTCGATCGAGGATCTGGCCGATTTCGCGCTGAAGGAGCAGGTTCATCTTACCGTGGTGGGACCGGAAGCGCCGTTGGCCGCAGGCGTCGTCGACCTGTTCCACAGCCGCGGCCTGCGCATCTTCGGGCCCAACCGCGCCTGCGCTCGGCTGGAAAGCTCCAAGGAGTTCGCCAAGGCGTTCATGCAGCGCCATGGCATACCGACGGCCGCATTTGCGTGTTTCACCGAACCGCAGGCCGCTCACGCCTACGTCGACGCGCGCGGCGCGCCCATCGTCATCAAGGCCGACGGGCTTGCCGCAGGCAAGGGCGTGGTCGTGGCTGCGAACCTCCAAGAGGCGCACGACGCGATCGACCGGATGCTCGTGGGGCATCTGATGGGCGATGCAGGAAATCGCGTCGTCATCGAAGACTGCCTCGAAGGCGAAGAGGCGAGCTTCATCGTCATGTGCGACGGCGAACACGTGCTTACGCTTGCCACAAGCCAGGACCACAAGAGGCTACTCGACGGCGACCGAGGCCCGAACACCGGTGGCATGGGTGCCTATTCGCCGGCACCCGTGGTTACGCCGAAAGTACACGCACGAGTCGTGCGCGAAGTGATCCAACCCGTGATGGCCGGTATGGCAGCCGAAGGCCACCGCTACTGCGGATTTCTCTACGCCGGGCTCATGATCGACAGGACGGGCGCTCCGAGAGTACTGGAATTCAACTGCCGCCTGGGCGACCCCGAAGCGCAGCCTATACTCATGCGACTCAAGAGCGACCTTTACGACCTGATGGAGCATGCCGTCGAATGCGGACTCGATGCGGTCGAGGCGGTTTGGGACCGGCGGGCGGCGCTCGGCGTCGTGCTGGCTGCAGCCGGCTACCCGGAGTCGCCCAGGAAAGGCGACCCGATCGAAGGCCTGCCGGCTCCGGTCGAGGATGTGCGCGTATTCCACGCCGGGAGCACCCTCGCCAACGGCAAACCCGTCACCAGCGGCGGGCGTGTCCTGTGCGTCACTGCGCTCGGCGACTCCGTCAAGATGGCGCGCGATCGCGCCTATCACGTCGTCGATGCCATACACTTCGAAGGCATGCAGTGCCGTCGCGACATCGGGCACCGTGCCATCGAAGCGCGCTAGCGGCCGCGCGTCGAAGCCGCCGAAGACCTAGGTCGATGCAGCGCGCTCGAACCTGAAGCTGCTGACCGGCTCCGCGGTGCCAATCCATTGAATATCGATCTCGTCAAGAATTTCCTGACCGGACTCCAGAACCGCATCGTCACGGAACTCGAGCGGCTGGACGGCAGTTCGTTTCGCAGCGACACGTGGCGGCGCAGCGAGGACCGATCCGGCGGCCTCGCGGGTGGCGGTGGCGACACCCGCATCATCGAGGAAGGTGCGCTGATCGAGCGCGGGGGGGTCGCCTACTCCCATGTGCGCGGCACCGAATTGCCCCCTACAGCGAGCGCCGCGCGACCTGAACTCGCCGGACGCGGCTTCGAGGCGATCGGGGTTTCCCTGGTGCTGCATCCGCGCAATCCTTACGTTCCGACGGTGCACATGAATGTGCGCTTCTTTGTCGCGCTCCGCGAGGGCGAAGCACCCGTATTCTGGTTCGGCGGCGGCATGGACCTCACGCCCTGTTACGGTTTCGAAGAAGACTGCGCCCATTTTCATCGGACCTGCAAGGCCGCGCTCGATCCTTTCGGTGAGGATCTTCATCCGCGCTTCAAACGCTGGTGCGATGAGTATTTCTACCTGAAACATCGCGGCGAACCACGCGGAATCGGCGGTATCTTTTTCGACGATCTCCACGAACCGGGATTCGACGAGTGCTTCGCGCTCATGAAGAGCGTAGGCGATCATTTTCTTCCTGCATACGTTCCGATTGCGGAAAAGCGCCGGCACACGAGTTTCGGCTCACGCGAGCGCGAGTTCCAGGCCTATCGACGCGGGCGCTACGTGGAGTTCAACCTGGTCTACGACCGGGGCACGCTCTTCGGATTGCAATCGGGCGGACGCACGGAATCCATACTCATGTCGCTGCCGCCCGTCGTGAAGTGGCGATACGACTGGAGGCCCGAAACGGGGAGCGCCGAGGCCCGCCTTTACGACGTTTTTCTCAAGCCCCGGGACTGGATCGCCCCGTCGGCCTGATCCGAAACCTGTGCCGCCGCACGATAGTGCCGGTTGGCGTCGTCGGCGAGCCCGATACGTTCGCACAGCTTGGCCAGCGCGACGTGTGCATCGCTTGAGCGATGAACCGTGAGACTCGCCTCGAGATAACTCCTGGACTTGCCCCAGAGCTCGCGCTTTGCGCACAGACGTCCGAGGCTCAACAACAGCTCCGCGTCCTGGGTGCGCTGTTCCAGCCAGGTTTCAGCGCGTTCGATGCGCGGTACCGCCTCGTCATCGCCACATTCGGCGTATTGCAGCACGAGATCCCTGTCCCACTCGGAGTTCAATGCATACTCGATGACCCCCCGCGCGGCGCGTTCGTCACCGACGCGCATCCAGGCTCGCGCCGCTGCGGCGGCGATCCGGGGCACGCGCCTCTCGGCCGCCGGTACCGATCGCAAGTAATCGGCGAGCCCGAGCGCATCGAGCCCCTCGCGCGACAGCATTGCGACGCGAGCATTGATGACCACGCCTTCGAGTGCCTCGCGCGGCATCGAGTCGTCCCTCTCCAACTGTTGCGCAATCCGGATGACCTCGCTCCAGTTCCCGACGCCCTGCTCCGCGCGCAACAGCGCCGACAGCATGGCGAAATGGCGTGCGCCTCCCGCCTGCAGTTCCCGAAGCACCGCACGCGCTTCGTCGAAACGGCGCTCCCCGAGCAGGAATTCGGCCTCGGTCGCCAGCGTCGCCTGCCGCCAGTCGGCTTCGGCTGAATGCGCTTTCTCGATCCATTTGTCGCGCCGCACGAATTCGCGCTGGCGCTGCGCTGCGCTCGCCGCGACGATCGCCGCGAGCGCCTGCGGCCGCCCGAGTTCGTATGCACGTGAAGCAAATTTCGTCGCCCGCGGATAACGTCCTTCGTACAACGCCTGCAATGACTGCTCGATAGCCTCACGAGCGCGGGTCTCGCGCCGGTGGATGCGGTATGCGCGCACGTACGCCGGCAGCCCGAGCGTGTGCGCAATGACGCGAACCAGAAAATAGGCGCCAACAAAACCGGCGACGAGCAGCGCCACAAAGAGATTGAGCGACAGGTCGACCCGCCAGGGCGGATACAGGAACAGCACGTGGCCGTCGTTCTCATGCATCGCGACCGACAGGCCCGCCGCCAGCGCAAACGCGGCGATCAGCCACAGCAGCCCCCTCATCGCGCAACCTTCTCTCGCGACACCTTGTAATTTCTAACAGCCTCCAGGCTATCGCTGATATTTGGCAGATCGATATCGATACCGCTGGCCGCGATCTGCTTGAGGTTCGCGAGCGCAGCCGCGACGTGGCGCGCGCGCACGTCAAAATAGCGCCTGATCCACGCTGAAGCCTGATTGAGATCGGCGCGAAAGACGTTCTGGTCGCGCGAAAGCAGCGCAAGCCTGGCGTTGAGCAAGCGCAGTTTGAGGTTCTCGCGCATAAAGAAGGATTGGGAAGGCGACAGCAGCGGCGGTGCGGGATTTTCGAGCTTGCTCACGCGCACGAGCTGCCTGAGTTCGCTCCATATGTCCGATCCCAGGCGCTTCCAGAATCCTTCCTCCGAGCGCGCTTTGGAGCGGGACGGCTCCGACCTCGGCAACTCCACCGTCGCGAGCGGCAACCTGTCCACACTCGCAATCACCTGATCGAGCCGCACGGCGAGCCCCGCGATGTCCACGCCGGGAGTTCCCTTCAAGCGCTCGATGTCGCGGGCGAGCACCTTGCGCAGCGGAACGAATTGCGGGCGGTTCGAACGCGCAAGGCGAGAATCCGCGGTCTGCAGTGCGGCCAGGGCCGCATTCACGCTGCCGGCGAGCTGAAGCTGCTGTACCGCTATGGCGAGAATCTGCTCTACCTCGGTCAGAACCCACTCGTCACGACTGCGCGACAGCTCCTGGTAGAGCGCCTCGAGAGCCACTTGCTGATTCTGGGATTCGACCAGTTTTGCCTCGATCTGAGCGAGCCTGGACTGGGCTTCGCGGACCGCCTCCTGGGCCTGACGCGCAGTGTTTCTGGCGTCGCGACTATCGTTATCGCTGTCACGCAGCCGGCGGGCAAGCTCTTCGCGCAATGCCGTGCTGTGGAGCCCGGCGTCGTACCATTGCCACGCGACGAAAGCAGCCAGCAGGACCAGCGCGATGGCAAGCAGGTTGGCCAAACGCGCCATCGGCAGGCGTGTGCCGACCGGATCGGGTCTTGTCAGCGCGCTTTGTTCTTCCATGTGGGGTGCCGGGCGAATCCGCTTGACGGAATTCACACTTTAGCAAAAAAGGCGACGAGTGCTTCTACCAGCGCTTCGTCGCCGGCTGCGGTGACGATCACGCGCCCGACGTTTCGCGATCGTGCGGCCTCGCCAACGCGCGGATGCGGTACAAAGACGGGCGTAGTGCGAAGCAGCGCCGGACCCGAGGTCCCACTGTCGCCCAGCATCGCAAACAGATTCTCCAATCCCTCGACGCTGGTGATGGACACGGCATCGATTCCGCCGCGCTCCCAGCGCTCAACCAGTGCGCCCGCGTCGGTCCGCGGCCGGGCACGCCTGTAGCACTGCGCGTATTCGACCTTTGCTCCGCGCTCGATCAGCACTTCCCGAAGCGCCTCGCGGCCCCCCTGCCCGCGAAAGATCACGATGCGACGTCCGGCAACTTCGGCCAGTTCGGGAAGCGCAGCGAGCGCCTCGCTATCACCGCGCCCCTGCGGCGCCAACACTTCGGCAATGCCGATCCGGCGCAGCGCTTGGGCCGTTTCACTTCCCACCGCAGCGAAATTCATCCGGGGTGGCCACGCCCGGCGTGCGCTCACAGCGGCGTTGGCCATCCGGACTGCCGTCGGACTCACGAAAACCGCGGTGTCGAACGCATCGAGGTCGTTTATCGCCGCATCCAGCGCAGCGCCATCGTCGGGCGGAAGAATCTCGATCGCAGGCAACAGCACTGCTTCGCCGCCGCTGGCGCCGAGCAGTGCCGCCAGCCGCTCGGCCACGCCGGCCGGGCGCGTTACGAGCACCGCGCGCCCGGTCAGTGCGGAGCTCATTGAATCGATGAAAGAATGGAGTCGGCGCCCATCTCGAGCAGCGATCGCGCTAGCCGCCTTCCGACCGCCTCCGGCGCCTCGGCGGTCCCGCGTGCTTCGACGCGAACGATCCGCGAACCGTCCGGCGCCGCAACCAGGCCGCGCAAGCGAATAGTGTCCGCGCCCTCCAGTTGTGCGTAGGCGCCCAGCGGAAGCTGGCAGCTGCCGCCAAGTTCACGGCTCACTGCACGCTCGGCGCGCACGCACACCGCGGTCGCCGGATCGTCCAGCGCCGAGAGCAGTTCCAGCAGATCGGCGCGATCGGCGCGGCACTCGATCGCAAGCGCACCCTGGCCTGCGGCCGGGAGGCTCGCCTCCGGTTCGATCAGCGCGCGCACCCGGCTTTCGAGTCCAAGACGCTTCAGTCCCGCAACGGCGAGCACAATGGCATCATAGTCGCCGCGATCAAGCTTCGCGAGACGCGTATCGAGATTACCCCTCAGCGCTGCGAACTCGAGCCCCGGATGCCTTTCGCGAAGCTGCGCCTCCCGGCGCAGGCTCGAAGTCCCGACCCGTGCGCCCTTGGGCAGCGCGTCCAGCGATGAATGGCGCGAGGAAACGAACGCGTCGCGCGGATCTTCCCGTTCGCCGATCGCCGCCAGGCAATAGCCTTCGGGCAATTCCATCGGTACGTCCTTCGCCGAATGCACCGCGATGTCGGCGCGGCCATCTGCGAGCGCGGCTTCCAGTTCCTTCACGAACAGCCCCTTGCCGCCGACTTTGGCGAGCGAGACGTCGAGAATCTCGTCGCCCCGCGTGCTCATTGCGAGAATTTCGACCTCGCACGACGGAAACAGCCGCCGCAACTCGCTCCGGACGAACTCCGACTGCCACATCGCCAGGCGACTCCTGCGGGAAGCAATTACGATCCGTTTCGGCATGCGTGACATTGGGGGGAGGTTGCTCTCGGAAGGATTCGAGGCCTGGCGGGCGCTGATTTTAGCATGGCCCCCAGCTGCCTCAGGTTCGTGCGGATGCCTGCGCGCTGACCGCTGCGTCCTCGCGGTGCCGATGTTCCGGCAGCGTCGCCCTTCAGGACTTCGCCAGCGCCTTCACCTGGGTCCACTGCCTTCGGCTGACGGGCAGTCTCTCCTGGCAACCGTCGAGCACTACCGCCCAACCTGCCTCGGCGTCGTCGCCGGCTGCCCGCTCGAATCCCCTGATCCGGTCGCGCGCCACCAGGCAACTGCGGTGCACGCGCACGAAGAAGTTGCCGAATTCCTCCTCGAGCTGCGCCAGCGATTCCTCCACCAGGTACTCGCCGGCACATGCGTGCACGGTCACGTACTTGAGTTCCGCCTTGAGGTAGATCACCTCGGCCAGAGGCACCAGGGTAATTCGGCCGCGCTCGTTTACGCTCAGGTAGCGCCGCGGTTGAGTATCCACGCGATCGAGGACCTCCCGCGCGGCTCTCTGACCTGCCGCAGCCTTGCTCAGGGCCGCCGCGATGCGGCCGGCCCGAACCGGCTTGAGCAGATAATCCACCGCGTTGAGTTCGAATGCCTCGACCGCGTACTGGTCGTAGGATGTAACGAATATCACCGCTGGCGGGGTCTCGAGAAGCTGAGTATGACGCGCGAATTCCATTCCCGACATGCCCGGCATATGAATATCGACCAGCACCACGTCCACCGCACACGACGCGACCAGTTTCAGGCCCTCCATTCCGTTCCCTGCCTCGCCGGCGACGACGTTCGGCACCTCCGCCCGGCAATCATCGAGCAGTTCCCTCAAACGCGCGCGCGCGGGCGGTTCATCGTCGACGATGAACACCCTGAGCGGTGCCATCGCGCCGTCGTGCTTCGTCTCGTTCAAGGCGCGCTCCGCAAGGGCATGAGCATGACAATCCGATAGCGCCCGGCTTCGACGCCGGCGTCGAGCGTTGCCTCGAGGTCGAAGTGAAGTTGCAGCCGTTCGCGGATATTGGCAAGCGCCATACGATTGCCTTGTCGGTGCTGGTGTTCAGGGAAGTAGGGATTGGAAAGCGCGACCCGCAGGCGATCGCCGTCCGACCCCACGTCGATCTCTATCGCCCCGGGCCCGACCCCCGGCTCGATGCCATGGTAGACGGCGTTCTCGACCAATGGTTGCAGAAGCATCGGCGGCACCAGCGCGGTTTCGGCGTCGGCGTCCACAATCCAGCGCACCTGCAGCCGCTCACCAAGGCGCAGATGTTCCAGATTGAGGTACTGGCGGCAAAGCGCAATCTCTCTGCGCAACGGAATCAACTGCCGATTGTCGGCAAGAAGGTTGCGAAACAGGTCGGCAAGATCCTCGAGCGCGCCTTCCGCACGCTTCGGGTCGCCGCGAATGATCGCCAGAACCGCGTTCAGACTGTTGAACAGAAAATGCGGTCGAATGCGCGCCTGCAAGGCCTGGAGTCGCGCCTCGGCCAGCGCCGGCGAGAACGCGCGGGCGCGCACGCGAAAGTATTCGAGCAGCAGCGCCGCCTGCGCGACCGCGAGGACCACGCCGTAAAACAGCCCTGACCAGTCGGGCAGGCGTCCAAGCCACGTCTGAGCTGCGGAGGTCGCCCCCGCGAGCGCAGCGACGATCGCAAGCGTGCAAACGAGGCCAGCCGCGTATCCGAGCCTGGCAAGCGCAGCGTTTGCCGCATACAGTGCTGCGAGAATCGCAAACAACGCGGGTTCGACCCAGAAAACAACCTCGAAAAACTGCACTGTGACCTCGGCCGGTCGCTGCGCGCGCACCATCGCAACGGCAAGAGCCGCGGCGTTCACAACCAGCAGAATGCGTGCGAGCACTCCCAGATTGCGAAAGTCCGGCAGGGCGTCGGTGCGCTCGTTTTGCCTTATACTCAACACTTTAGGCTCGACCAAGGCGAAGGGGCGGGCAACGCCCGCGAAGCAGCATCACCGTCGCATTCTACAGTCAACCATGGCAGCCAAACCGACAACCCGCGCGCGTTCCGCGCCGACACCCGACCGCGCGGGAGAGGCGAAAAAGCGTCGCAAGAGCGCTGAGAATCGCCGCGGCCAGCCGGACTCCAGGTCCCGCGGAAGAACGGTCCGGACCTACGCTAACGCTGTCTGGTCGGGGCGCTTCGCCGAGCCCGTGTCGGAGCGTGTCAAGCGCTACACCGCTTCGGTCGGATTCGACCGGCGACTCGCGGCCCATGACATCCACGGATCGCTCGCTCATGCGCGGATGCTGCGCGCAACCGGCATCCTCTCGGCGGCTGATCTGGACGCGATAGAGCGGGGCTTCGCCGCCATCGTGCGAGAGATCGGCAGCGGCCGCTTTGCCTGGTCGTTGGACGCCGAGGACGTCCACATGAACATCGAGCAGCGGCTCACCGCGCTGATCGGTGACGCCGGCAAGCGGCTGCATACGGCGCGCTCGAGAAACGACCAGGTCGCCACCGATGTGCGCCTGTGGCTTCGCGACGAAATCGATACCATTGCAGGCCTACTCGCACGTTTGCAGGCCGTGCTTATCGATTCCGCCGAGCGCCACGCGGCAACGATCATGCCGGGGTTTACGCACCTGCAGGTGGCGCAGCCGGTCACGTTCGGACATCACTTGCTGGCCTATTTCGAGATGTTCGAGCGGGACTACCAGCGGCTTGCCGGATGCCGTACGCGGGTAAATGTGCTGCCGCTGGGCGCTGCGGCACTCGCGGGAACGACGTTCCCGATAGACCGCGCCCGGGTGGCGCGCGAACTCGGCTTCGATTCGGTGGCGCGAAATTCGCTCGATGCGGTCTCGGATCGCGATTTCGCGATCGAGTTCTGTGCCTTCGCCGCGCTGTTCATGGTGCACCTGTCACGGCTGTGCGAGGAGCTGATCCTGTGGATGAATCCGCGATTGGGCTTCGTCAGTCTTTCCGACCGGTTTTGCACCGGCTCGTCGATCATGCCGCAGAAGAAGAACCCGGACGTGCCCGAACTCGCCCGCGGCAAGTCCGGCCGCGTGCTCGGACATCTCATCGGGATGCTGGTGCTGATGAAATCGCAGCCTCTCGCCTACAACAAGGACAACCAGGAAGACAAGGAACCCTTGTTCGACACGGTGGACACCCTCAAGGACACGATGGCGATTTTCACCGAACTGGTGCCGGACATCACCGCGAATCCGGACGCGATGCGCCGCGCCGCCGCGGAGGGGCATGCGACGGCGACCGATCTGGCAGACTATCTGGTGAAGAAGGGCGTGCCCTTCCGCGACGCGCACGAGGCCGTTGCGCAGGCGGTGCGGTTCGCCGAGATGAAGCGGCGCGACCTTTCCGAACTGACCACCGCCGAACTGCGCCGGTTTTCCGGTCGCATCGGTCCCGATGTCCACCGCGTTCTTGCTCTCGAAGGCTCCGTTGCGGCCCGGCGCCACATCGGCGGCACCGCGCCGGCCCAGGTTCGCGCGGCAATCAGGCAGGCGCGCAGGATGATCCGTGGCCGCAGTTAGCCCGCTCGAAGCGAGCGCGCGGCAGAGATTGCGCCGCGGCCGCGAGCGCGTTCGGTTCTGCCGCCCGCCCGAAACCGGTTGTTGAGGACTCGGGCGGCAACGAAACGCCGGGCCCGCTGCATGGACAAGATCGGAAAATACGAGGTCATCAAGAAACTCGGCGAGGGCGCCACGAGCGAGGTCTATCTTTGCCACGATTCGTTCAACGACCGGGATGTCGCGCTGAAGCTCGTCGTCGAAGAAAAGATACGCGACTCCGAAAGCGGCAAGCTCGCCAAGAGACTGTTCATCACCGAGGCCTCGCTCGCCGGCAAGCTGAGTCATCCGCACATCGTCCAGATCTACGACGCCGTGGTCGACGAAAAGCTGAGCTACATCGTCATGGAATACGTGCCGGGCGGTACATTGGAACCGTTCTGCGACCCTGCGACGGTGCTGCCGATCGACAAGATCGTGGAGATCATATTCAAGTGCACGCGGGCACTGGATTTTGCGGACAAGCTCGGCGTCACGCACCGGGACATCAAGCCGGCCAACATACTGCGTTCGGGCGAATCCGACATCAAGATTTCGGACTTCGGCGCCGCGCTGATGAGTTCAACCGAGCAGACCCAGGTCACCGGCATCGGTTCGCCCGCCTACATGTCGCCGCAACAGATCAAGGAACAGCCACTGGACCACCAGACCGACATCTACTCGCTGGGGGTGGTGATGTATCAGCTGCTGACCGGCGTGCTGCCATTTCAGGCCAGCAACAACTTCTCGATGATGTACCAGATCATCAACGTCGAACCCCCGCTGCCCTCCTCTTACCGCAAGGAAATTCCGCTTGCCGTGGACAGAATCGTGCGCAAAGCGATGAACAAGGATATCGAACGGCGCTATGCGACCTGGGGCGAATTCTCGTTCGACCTTGCCGAGGCATTTCGCAACGAGCACCTGGCCCCGCGCACGCAGGAGGTTGCCGACACCGACAAGTTCAACATCATGCGCTCGCTGTCTTTTTTCAACGATTTCACGGACGCCGAGCTCTGGGAGGTCATGCGAATCTCGAACTGGGCCAACCTGCCGGAGAACACGGTGATCATGCGCGACGGGGAAACCGGCGACTTCTTCTGCATACTTGCCTCCGGCGAGGTCAAGGTGACCAAGCGCAAGAAGCTGCTCAACGTGCTCACCGCCGGCGAGTGCTTCGGCGAAATGGCCTACCTCGCGCGCTCCGGCAACGAACGCACCGCAGACGTGTCCACCACGAGCGAGTCGCAGCTCATCAAAATCAAGACCGAAGACCTGGAGAAGGCCTCCGATGGATGCCGGCACCGCTTCGATCGCGCATTCATGGGCATCCTGGTCGAGCGACTGGCTCTCGCGAACACGCGCCTCACTTCGGTCTAGGACCTGACGATGTCGCCAGATACCCGGGCGGCCCTCGAAGCCGCCGTCGTTGCCGCTTTCGGTCCGGGCCGGCCAATCGCGCGCATCTCCTCTGCGGGCGGCGGCTGCATTCATGACTCCTACGTGGTCGACTCGGGCTCCGAGCGCCTGTTCGTCAAGACCAACCGCGCCGCGCTCGAGGATGCCTTCGCCGCCGAAGCCGACGGGCTCGAGGCGTTGATCGGGGCTGGAATGCGCGCGCCACGGCCGCTGGGCCAGGGCGTGGCGGAAGATCGCGCGTTTCTGGTGATGGAATTCCTCGAGTTGCGGGGCAGCGGCGACTGGGCGGCGATGGGCCGCGCCCTCGCGGCGATGCACCGAAGAACTGGCGGGTCGTTCGGCTGGCGACGCGACAACTTCATCGGCGCCACGCCGCAGGCCAACCCTGGACACGACGACTGGATCGCATTCTGGCGCGACGCCCGGCTGCTGCCGCAGCTCGAATTGGCCGTGCGCAACGGGTTCGGCCCGACGCTGATCGACTCCGGGGAGAAGCTCGCTGAATCGCTGCCGAAGCTGCTTGGCGCACGCGCGCCCGAGGCGTCGCTGCTGCACGGCGATCTGTGGAGCGGCAACGCCGCGTTTCTCGCCGACGGATCGCCGGTGCTGTTTGACCCCGCCGTGTACTGCGGCGATCGCGAAGCCGACCTGGCGATGACCGAATTATTCGGCGGCTTCCCGCGCGACTTCCGCGCGGCTTACGCCGAGGCCTGGCCGCTGGATGCGGGATACCCGCTGAGGCGCAATCTGTACAACCTGTACCACGTGCTCAACCATGCCAACCTGTTTGGCGGTGGCTATGCGGCGCAGGCTCAGGCGATGATCGGGCGATTGCTGTCCGAAGCGCGCTAAGTCACGCGAACGTCTGCAGGATTTCAGGACCCTGATCGCGAAAACGGCGAAAGCCCGCCGCGAAGCATCCATGCGCGCGGATTGTGTTCAAAACCGATCTTGGGGTAGTACCCGTTGGCCATCGGCGCGGCGAGCAATACGATCATGCACTCGCTTCCGAGCCTCTGCTTCGTTTCCTCGATCAGCTGTTTCCCGATGCCACGCCGCTGGTAGTCGCTGTCGACGGCGAGGTCGGCCAGATAGGCGACATACGCAAAATCGGTGAGCGACCGCGAGATGCCCACCAGGCGCTCGCCATGCCATGCCGTAACGATGAGGCTCGCATTGCTGATCATGCCTTCGAAGATGTCCGGCCGATCGATGGGTCGTCTTTCTCCGAGCGTAGATCGCCGGTAGAGGTCGATTGCAGCGTCGACGCTGATTTTGGCGTCGTCACGGTATGCGATATCCATAGAGTTCCAGTTAGGGCCTGTTGACGGGTTTGCCCGACAGGGGCACGCATTATCCTGCGCTGTTGCACATCCCGTGCGCCTCAGCGAAGGTTCAAGGGGTCCGGGTCGGGTCGCCGCTTCCTGCCTGCGTCTCTTTCCGATGCCACCATTCCCGGAACTCTTCGCAACGCATCGCACTGTCGAACCGGGCCGACAGGACGCCGTCCAGTTCGACGTACGCATTCGACGGCACGCGTCGAAAAGTCGCCCGCCAGTGGGCGAACCCGGTGTTTTTCTTGAGCAGGATCGGCATCGCTTCAAAGCTCACGGCCGTCTGCGCATTCTTCGCCCCATCGGTCCAGTACCGGTGGATCGCCGCAGTCCCGATCATCGGCGCGTCGAAAGGGGTTTCATGGTAGGCAGCACCGGCGCAGAACAGTTCTGCGGCCGCGTCCGGGTCGCCTTCTCTCCAGGCATCGCCGTAGCGATCGAGCCATTGCCGAAAATCATCGTCTGTCATGGTTCGCGGTCCTTGCGTGCGGGGTACCCGATCGGCCGCGGCGTCAGGCGTCGGTTCCCGGCTGCAGCGGCTTCACATACACGTGCTGCGTCTTCGCCCGTGCATACCCGATGCGCCGGTAGAAGTCGTGGGATTCGGGTCGCACAACGTTCGAGCGGACCACGATCGAGTTCAGGCCGCGATCGGCGGCCCATTCCTCGGCCGCCCGTACCAGCGATCTTCCGATGCCATTGCGGCGGCGGCCGGCGCCGACGACCAGGCCGACCAACTCCGCCTTTGCGCCTGACTCCATACTGAACCGCTGCTCCGCGTGAACCCATCCCACCACATCGCCTTCCACTTCCGCGACTGCGATGTAGTGCTCCCGCATCTCAGTCAGCCGCTCGATGCGCAAACGCATCTCCTGCGGTTCCACGGCATAGCCCAGCTCGCGGTTCAGCGCGGCGAGTCGATCTGCATCGGCGGTGCGTGGGAGTCGTACTTCCATGATCTCGGTGATGCCGGATACAGCTGCCCGTCCTCCAAGCTTGCCCGGAGGAACCTGGATCCGGGGACGAAGCCTCGTGGAACCATCTCCTCGATGAAACCTTCGGCCGCAATCTTGAGCCCCGAAATCGATGCGCGCAAGCGACTGTCGATTCCGCGGCGAAGAAACAGATAGACCGCCCCGAACCGCGCCAAATACCTCTCCATGGCACTCAGTGGCGCAGCTAATCCGGCGCGTTCCCACAGGCGCAGCGCTGAGTGCGACTTATGCAGCAAGGTTGGCACCCTGTTCTTTCAGCAGCTCGCGCAGAACGGAGCGATGACAGCGTTCTTCCTGCTCGCAGTAGCAGCCGACGGAAAAGTTCGAATGCTGCGACAGTGCGGCGAGCAACTCGATCGATCGTGCCGGCTCCGGCGCGGCCATCTCGGCGCGGTACTTCTTCTTGAAGGCCTGCCACTGCGCGGCGGTTTCGGCCGCTTGCCCGAACTTTACCGTCTCGGCACTCGGCGCCAGCAACGGAAACCACACGTCGTACCAGTTCTGCGATGCGAACTCTGCCTTCGGGACGCCCCGCGGGGGCCTGCGGACCGTTCCGATACGCGTGCCTTCAGCGGATGCCCTTGCAGTTCCCAGACGTACAACGCGAACTGTCATGAATCCTCCTGTGGCGAACGACACTGGGCCAGCGGCGCGGCGTCGTTCATCGCGGTACGGCGCTACCCCAGTAGTTGAAACTTGCCGGCCGCCAGCCCGGGATATACATGGTCTCCAGCTTCCTGATCCGGAACCCTCCTGCCTCGATGAGTGCAGGGATCGGCCGGTTCAGGTTGCACCCGCCTCCGAGCCGCTTCCACAGTGGATTCAGGCGATCCTGCCAACGGCGGACATTCGCGTCGGGTGCCGCGCCGTGCTCGCAGAAAACGAGTTCGCCGTTCGGCCGGAGCACCCGGCTCATCTGGCGGAGTGCGGCGCTCGTATCGGCAATCGTGCAGAGCGCATAGGTCACCACTACAGTATCGATGCTGCCGTCCTCGAGCGGGATCTCGTCGCCTGGCAGGCCGATGAATTCCACTTCAAACGGAAGCGAGCGCGCGGCCCGTCCCGCGATCCGGGTCAACTCCGGCGCAGGATCGAGGCCCCAGACCTTGTCGACCTTGGTCGCGTCATAGAACGGGAGGTTCAGGCCGGAGCCGATGCCGACTTCGAGAACGCGCCCGCGGGCGCCCGGCACCACCTTCTCGCGCTGGCGCATGGTCGGCTTCAAGCCGCACGCGAAGTGGATGACACGCGGAAGGACGTACCTGTCATACAGCCCCATCGGATCCTCGCGGTGCCTGCGTCAGGTATCGGCAGCCTAACATGGCGGCCGGGCGGCGTGCGGTGCCGTCGGCCGCAGCCGGCTGTCAGGCCGATGCGCCCGCGAACCTGCGCGCCAGCAAATTATAGAGCCAGGCGAACACGGCGCCGCCGATCGCACCATCGACCAACGCGTAAAGTGTTCCGGTCACGATCGCCCCGATTGAAGCGGCGGGCTGGTAGCCCGGGTAGATCGCCGCGGCAAGCTCGAGGAACGCACGGCCGTAGTTGGGCCAGATCGCGTTGGCCGTCGCGACGATAAGGATCGCGCCGCCCCAGACCAGCCCGGATGTCAGAGAAAAAGCAATGACGTTAAGCCGCATGTAGCCTCCCTCGCGAAAAGACGACTCGGATCAATCATAGCTCGCGCACTGGCGCCCGGTCAGCAGGCGCTCGCGCCCAGTGACTTCTGCTGCAAGCCATGCGATGCTTTCTCTCGCCGCCGCTAACCCTCTACGTGGAACAGCTTGTTGTAGATCTGCCATCGGCCATCGGACTTGAGAAAAGAAAGCGTATCGATGAAGGTCCGCCCGAGATAGACGTCTCTGACCCGGGCAACGGCCGTTTCTCCTGCAACATGGGTCGAGAGTACTTCGAGCATCGGCGCCTCTCCCTTCTCCTTTGCAGAGGGCCGTTTCGATGCGACGAAGGTCGCGAATGTCGCGACGTCCATTTCCTGCAACTGCCCCCGATTGTAGCCGGTGATTCTGGCGTTTGGATGGAACGCCTGGTACGCCTTGTCGCTGTCGGACTCGAACATGCAGTCGAAATAGGCCTGTATCACCTCGCGTATTTCACTTTCATCTGACACAGGTTCGCCTCCCCGCTCGCATCCGATCAATATTAGACGTTTTCGATGTGACTGTCAGATTGCGCCCTGGGGCTTCACCGACACAACCGCATTCAAATGCGTCGGGCCCGACAGCGACCTTGTTACCAGGCAGCTGGCCTCGGCCTTCTCGAGCAGACGATGGGCCCGCTCCTCGTTCGTGCCTTGCGGAGCCTCGAGGGTCGCGTTGATCGCGAACTGCGTGAATTTCGTCGTGCCGTCTACGCGTTCCAGGGTTCCCTCGCATGTACATTGCAACGATACCCACGAGAGCTTGGAGGCCTTGGCAATGGCGCGGAAGCTGAGGATGAAACAATCCGCGACCGCGGCGGTCAATAGCGTTTCCGGGGACCAGCGGTTTCCAGGCCCGCCAAACTCGACCGGCGCTGCCGACGGGATCGCGGCGAGTCTGTCGCTGGTGAGATTGACATCGCCCTCTGGCTGCGCGCTCGCTGCGACTCTGTAGTGATGAGGAAGGTCTTGCATGGCGTGAGTTTCCGGTTGGTTAACGAGATGGTTCAGACGCCGCGCGGGCGCGACCCCTGGATTCCTCGAGGATGTTGCTCACGAGCACAACGGCCGTGAATTCCGGGTCGCCCGGCGGCAGCTTCCTGGAATCGCCACCAAAGAGCGCGAAATTGAACAGCCGCATCGTGATCGGGTCGGGAATCCCGAGCAGAAGCAGGATGATCAAGCAGACTAGTACCCGCATCGGCGGCAGGATGTTTTACGGTAGATCAGTTGGCGCTGCGAAAGGCTTTCAGCCGCGTCGCGCAAAGGCCCGGATTTGCAAGGCCGGCATGACGTCCAAATTCAAATCGCCTTCCATTACACTCAGTCGTGGCAAATACCGCCTCCTCTTTGGTCAAGACTGCTTGTTCGCCGACACAGTTATGCCAAAAGAAGCGGTTCTTTGCCGCTACCTCAGTGAGAAATGCGCGCCAGTACGTGCGGCGGCGAACGAGACGCACAATGCTGAATTCTGAGCCGTGCCACGCTTGGATTTGCCCACAGGCAGCGTCTTACCGATACCCAATTGCATATTTGACATGGTTTTTAACATGGTCTACTATCGAACCATGATCAAGTTGAACATCAACCAGGCCAAGACCCATCTCTCCGCGTATCTCGCAAGGTTGCGCCAGGGTGAGACCATCGTGCTGTGCAAGCGCAATACCCCGATCGCCGAAATCCGTCCGCTGCGCCAGCCGCGCACGCGCAAACGCCCGATCGGCCTGGCGGCGGGCGAATTCACCATTCCGGCGAGTTTCTTCGACCCGCTGCCGGAGGATCTGGTCGCGGCATTTGCCGGCCAATCCGAGGCCTCATGAACCTGCTGCTCGATACCTGCACCTTCCTCTGGATCGCGCAGGATTCGAGCGAGTTGTCTCAAAGGGCGCGGGAAGTGTTCGCGGATCCGGCCAACGACATCTACCTCAGCGTGGTCTGCGCATGGGAGATCGCGGTCAAGCATGCGCTCGGTCGGCTGCCGCTGCCCGAGGCGCCGGATCGCTACGTGCCGCACCTGCGCGAGCGCCACGGTATCGAAAGCCTCGCTCTCGACGAGGATGCGGTCATGCAGATCGGGAAACTTCCCGACCATCACCGCGATCCCTTCGACCGTATGCTGGTGTGCCAGGCGCTCGCCCACGGTTTCACGCTGCTCACCCCGGACCCGCTCATCTCGCGCTACCCCGTACGCACCGCGTGGTAATCCGGCAGGGATAGCGGGGTCAAATCCTGCGATGACGCATTTGCATCAATGCAAGACCGGACGCCATCTTACGCGCCAAGCTCGGCGGCCTTGACCGCGGCGACCGCGCGTTCCAGCGCCACGCGCGTGACTGTCCCGGCAGCGTACGCATCGATCAGCGTGATCACCATGGCCAGGGTTTGCGCATCCAGGGTGTCGATCTCCGCGCGTCGAAACTCGCCGCGTTGGTACGCCAGCGCGTCCAGAACGCGGGTGAGCAGGCGCGATTGGGAGAATGCCGGATTCTGTTCGATGCTTTTGACCGTCGAGGCCAGCGGATCGTCCACCGGAAGCTGTTGCCGATATCGAATGACCTGTCGCAGCGCGTCCTGAAACTGGGCCGCGGACAGCACTTCAGTGGCACCGGCCGCGGGGCTTGATCCGGGAGGCGCGCTCATACGGTGACCAAGGCGGTGTCCAAGGCGGGTCAAACATCAAAGCGACGAATAGCGGGGATCGGTTGCAGTCCCTCGGATGGGTCATCGCTTCCGGATTCCAAACGGGCGCCGGGTAACGCGCAGGATCCGACCATCACCGGCTCAGCAAGAGCTGCAGGATGACGCCGGTGGCGATCGCGACCAGAACGTAGTCGCTGCCGGTCTGAACCCAATGGTAACCGCGCGGCGGAGCGCTCAGGCGGTGACCGCGCCAGTCATTGACCACGTAATTGTAGTGGCGGTATTGGATCGGAAGGTACCCGCCCCTGTGAAACGCATGGTTCGGGCCTGCGCCACGTTCATCGTGCCGCTCATAACGAGCCGCGCGGCCTCTGTCATCGTGTCGACCCGCGCGGTCATCGCCGCGACGATCCTGGTGGTCACGCGCCTGTGCGCCTCGCCCGCGATCGTCGCCGCGACCGCGATCGCCGTGGTCCCCACGACCCTGTCCGAACGCAATGCCTCCCTGGGCCAGCGACATCGCGATGATGACGGAAATAATTGTCTTGGTATTCATGTTGGACTCCATTGGGTTGATAAACGGCCCAGTCGATTCGCGCGCTTTGCCACGCGTCTCGTGCCGCGCAGGGCAAACGATAGGCGTATTAACCGATGCATTCCGTGCGGTGGCGTACGTAGGGACGACGTTTAGGAAGCCTTCGGTTGGGTTCGCTGCCGGCCGGGGGGGCTGACGCGGCCCCTTCGATGACAGATTCCGGGATAGAGCGGCCAGCGGGGCCTTGCGCTCGAACGCGCTGGAACGCATGTGCCGGCGCCACACATGGCGCGCATCAGTTCTTTATGTTCGTTACCGCACGGAGAAACCCCTGCGGCACGGTATTTAATGTCCTCGCGCATCGATGCAGGCGCGGCGCGGCGAATGTCTGTCGTCGGCAGGCCTCGAAGCGAGATCGTCTTGAGGAGACCATGAATCGAATGCCCGTCATCCTGTCCGGGTTTCTCGCCCCGACCGATCGGCTCGGCGCAATTTTCGCCGCAGTTCTCATCGCGGGTATCGCCACGGGCTCGAACGCATCGCAGGCTCGGGAACAATCGGGACCCTCCCTTCGGATTCCCGAATCCCGGCTGGCGCAGGCAGCGGCCGTGATGCCCGGGGTGGATCCGTCGCCATCGGGAAGCCGCGCTTCTGGCCTCCGGATTCCCCCGTCCTGGCTGGCACAGGCAAACGCACAGAGGGTCGAAGAGGCGGCAGAGCGCCAGGCCGTTGTGCCCTCGCCATCGGGACCGGGACGCCCCCGGAGTTACACCATCCCGGCGATGGAAATCGTCGGCTTCGACACGCTGCTCAACCTGATCAACCGGCACATCGGCGGCGCCGGCAGCAGTGACTACTCGGCCAACCTGACGACGGCCAGGAACAATCTGCACGGCAACTGGGAGGTAGACAACGACCCGTACAAGGTCAATCAGATCGGGCACCCGTACCAGGGCTCGATGTACCACGGCTTTGCGAGGTCCGCGGGCCTGTCGTACTGGGAAGCGGCCGCGTACACGTTCGCGGGCAGCGCGCTCTGGGAGGTTGCGGGCGAGCGCACGCCGCCCTCGATGAACGACCAGATCGCCAGCGGCGTCGCCGGTTCGTTTTTCGGTGAGGCGCTGTTCCGCATGGCAAACCTGGTGCTGGAGCAGGGCGGCGGCATGTCGCCGTTCTGGCGCGAATGGGCCGCGACCGCGATCTCCCCGTCGATGGGTTTCAACCGTCGCGTCATGGGCTACAACTCGATTTTTTCCAGCCGCGGAGCGCCCTATTACAGCCGCCTGTCGCTGGGCTTCAGCGGCGCAACGCTTAACAACGCCGGTTCATCGACCAAGGCGAGGCCGGGCGAGGCGCTCGCGGACTTCTCCTTCGATTACGGCATGCCGGGCCAGCCCGGCTACGGGTACACGCGTGCGTTCGACCAGTTCACCTTCCAGGCCACCGCCTCGAGCGCGAACCTGTTCGAGAATGTCATGACCCGCGGGCTCTTGTACGGAAGGACCTACGAGCCGCGCGGCAATGTGCGCGGCGTGTGGGGGATCTACGGCAGCTACGACTACATCGCGCCCCAGACCTACCGGATTTCGACCACCGCGCTATCCATCGGTACGACCGCGCAGGCATGGCTCACGAAGGACATCGCGGTGCAGGGTACGGCCCTTGCCGGCATGGGCTACGCCGCTGTCAGTACGCTGCATGGCGCCGGCGAAGGCGACTACCACTACGGCGTCACACCGCAGGCCCTGCTCGCGCTGCGCCTGATCTTCGGCAACAAGGCCTCGCTCGACGTGACCGGCCGGGAGTATTTCGTGACCGGCGCGGGCGGTGTCACCCCGGGGCACGACAACATTGTGCGCATTGACCTCGCCTTCACCTGGCGCGTCCAGGGTCCGCACGCCATCTCGATCCGGTACCTGGGAAACCGGCGCGACGCGAGCTACACGACCCTGGGCGACAGGGCCCAGATTCGCGAGACCGTCGGCATCTTCTACACCTTTCTGGGCCACGACCGCTTCGGCGCGGTCGAATGGCGCTGAGCCCTCAGCGGCGCCTGTTCACGCGCACGCCAGCGGCTGGGACCGGGCCGGTCCGGCCCCGACCCGTGGACGCGGCCGCACCCGCACGCCTGCTGGCGTGGTCCTCCGGGTTGCCTGCGCAGCGCGCCCCGCAACCGCCGTGTCGGCGCCCTTCCGCAGCCGTATTACGCGCGGAATAGAGAACAGCCGGCCGACCAGGTTTGGGGAAGAAACAACGTGGCTTCGTGGGTCCCGCCCGCTTGCGCCGGGTGGGCCGACGGCGCCGGCTGGGGGGGCGGCAAAAAAACTTTCTCATATGTGCGGCAACGCACAGATGAAACTATTCCGTTGTGATCCGGAAAATATGGGGACATACTCGCAGTCGCAGTGCAACGGCATCCCGTTGAAAAACGCGGGAGCCTGCGGATACATGGAGGGAAGCCATGAAAACGTGCGTTGCGATGCTGCTTGCGCTTTTCGGCGGTGTCTGCTTTGCCCAGGCGTCGCCCGATCGCGGGCCGCACGCGGCCTACCCGGAGTCGGAGGCGCAAGCCGCATGGCGGGGGCTCGCGGCGAGCTATGTGCGCAAGGCTTCCAGGACCCACACGCTGGACACGGACCCGGTGTTGAACACACGTGTCGACACGGTCATGGCCGCAGTGGGCACGGCCGTGGCGGCCATCGATCGGCGTTTTGCCGATTCCTCGTGGCGGGCGATATTGATCGAGGACTTCGGCCACGGCGCGGCGGCCTTCCCGGGGGAAATCATTCTCGTCGACGCGAAGTTCGTGCGCACGCTGAAACTCAACGACGACGAGCTCGCACTGATCTTCTCCCACGAGGCGGCGCATGTCGTTGCCGGTCACGCATCGGCGAAGCTCTCGTTCATGGCGGAATTTCTCGGCAAGGGAAAAGTCCCCACCGCGCGCACGGCCCTGCTCGAGTATCTTGCCAAGGATTCCTACGCCGCCGTCTTTCAACCCACTCTGCAGCGGCAGGAGCGCGAGGCGGACACGGTCGGGGCGGCCATCCTGTTTGCGTCCGGATACGATCCGCAACGCGCGATGGGGCTGTTCGACAAATTGGCCGACATGGAGACCCGCGACGACGGGCGGGGCGAGGACCCGCACGATGCGGCACGAATCCGCAAGCAGGCCGTTGCCGGGGTAATCGCGGACCTGAGGCGGATTCAGGCACGCCGCAGTCCTGAGCCACGATAGGACCCACGGACCCAAGGCGAGCCCAATCCGTTTTTGCAGGCTGCGAGACAGTGCTCTGTATCAAATTTGCGGGAATGGTGGCAGTACTTGCGGTCCTCTCGTTTTCGATCGGGAACGTCATGGCGGTTCCGTCAGGAAAGACCGTGGAGTTTGCCAGCCCGATGGGCAAAGTGACATTCGACGGCAAGGCGCATGCGGACAAGAACTTGAAATGCGCCGATTGCCACGTCAAGCCCAAGCTGTTCCAAATGAAAAAGGGCGGCGACAAAATAGGCATGGCCGCGATGAACGAAGGCGGGTTCTGCGCCAGTTGCCATGACGGCAAGAGAGCGTTCGGCGTCAAGGCTACGACCGATTGTGCAAAATGTCATAAGACAGCCGCCGCAGGCGCACAGGCTGGCGCAAACGCGCCGCTGCGGACGACGGGCGCGAATGAACCGGTCAAAGAGCAATCCAACGCATCGACGTCGAAACAGGAATCCGCCGGCGAATATTTGGACGACACGCTCATCACTGCCAAAGTGAAGGCGGCAGTATTGGAAGTACCGTCGCTCAAGTCGGCCGAGATCAACGTTGAAACGTTCAAGGGCACGGTTCAACTGGCCGGCTTTGTCCGGTCGCGCGCCGATATCGACAAGGCCGTCGAAGTGGCCAAGGGCGTCAAGGGCGTGAAATCGGTCAAGAACGATATGGTTCTCAAAGACACGCAGTAGATCGGCCCGATCGATCCGCCGCATCGACCGGCCGCTGACGCGGTCAGTCAATTGACGCAATATTGTCGCGCAGATAGAGCCAGCTGCCCCGAACTTCGATAGCGGACCTGAGGGGCGTCCAGAGACCCGACCCCGGTTCTAGCTTGCGCTGATCGGCGGAAGCAGCCGCCCGTATTCGCGTTTGACCACCGCATAACACTCGCAGACCCGCGCTTCGAGCTTCGGGCGGTCCAGCACGGTGATCCTGCCGCGGCGGTAATGGATCATTCCGGCCGCCTGCAGGAGGCCGGCGGCCTCGGTCACGCCCTCGCGACGCACGCCCAGCATGTTGGCGATCAGCTCCTGGGTCATGGCGAGTTCGTTCGAAGGCAGTCGGTCCAGGCTCAGCAGCAGCCAGCGGCACAGCTGTTGCTCGACCGCATGATGCCGGTTGCACACCGCGGTCTGCGCCATCTGCGTGATCAACGCCTGCGTGTAGCGCAGCAGCAGGTGCTGCAGGTCGCCGCCCAGGCCGAATTCGGCTTTCAGCACGCCGGCCCTGAGCCGGTAGGCATAGCCCGCGCTCTGCACCACGGCGCGGCTCGGTGTGGTTTCGCCGCCCATGAACAGCGCGATGCCGACCAGCCCCTCGTTGCCTACGATCGCGATTTCCGCCGCGGCGCCGTCCTCCATGACGTAGAGCAGGGAGACGATGCTGTCGGTGGGGAAATACACGTAACCCTGCGCGTCGCCGGATTCGTAGAGGGCCGAGGCGAGAGGCAGCGGTATCAGTTCCAGATGGGGCAGCAGCCGCTGGTAATCCGCCGGCGCTAACGCGGCGAGCAGGTGGTTGTTCTGCGGCGATTGCGGCGTGGACGGCTTGTTCGTAGTCGGCACGGATCAGTGCGGGGAGCCCTTCGCAGGGTGATCCCTTATCAATTGCAATTGAGAACAGTCTAGTTCAATGTGCGCTACCGCACAAAGGTCATTCTTCCTCCGATGGTCGGCAGGCAGACCTGCATCGCCAGCCGCCCAGGGTTGGGGCCTTCCGGCAACCGGTTCCGCACGGCCTGTTCTCCGGAAAACCGTGTTGACCGGGACGGAGGTCTACCGCCCGAGCAGTTCGCCGGCGGGTTTCAGCGATTCGACCCGATCGAAAATCACCTTGGCGATGGCTACCAGCGGCGCGCCGAGCAGCAGCCCCCACACGCCCCAAAGCCAGCCGAAGAACAACAGCGCAATGAACAGCACCGCGGCATTTACGCGGGCGAACCGGCTATGCAGCCAGGTCATGAACAAGAACCCGGCGGCGCCCGATACCAGCATCGACGCGCCCGCCACCGCGAGCGCGTGAAGCAGCGAACCGAACTGCAGAAACGCGGCCACGCCGCTGCCGAGCGCGATCAGCGCCGGGCCGAGATAGGGCACGAAGTGCAACACCCCGGCCGCGATGCCCCAGACGCCCGCCTGGTCCAGGCCGAGCGCCAGAAACGCCAGCCAGGTGCCGACGGCGAGCAAGGAATTGGACGCGAGCGTTGCGAGCAGGTAGCGCTGAACCTGCACGTCGATTTCTTCGAGGATGCGCACGGCATCCTTCTTGCGCGACAGCGACGGCCCGACGAGCTGCACCAGCTTGCGCCGGAAATGCACCCCGGACGCGAGCAGGAAATAGGTCAGCAGCAGCACGATCGGGGTCTGCGCGGCGACTGTAACGAGCAATGCCGACTGCGCGAGCGTGTAGTCGCGCAGCCAGGTGGGCTCGGGCGCCGGGGCCGCGGCCGCAAACACCGCCGGCTTTGCGGGTCTTCCCGCGCCTGTTTTTTGTTTCCCGGCTGCCGTGGGCTGCGCGCCCGCATCGGACGCCGCCCCCTGGAGTTCGTTGGCTGCTTCCTGCACATTCTGCAGCGCGGTCGGGGTCTGCAAGCGCGCGGTGTTCAAGTCCCTGCGCAGCTTGCGGGCGGCCTCGGGCAGTGTCTTGATCAGCGCCTCGGCGTCGCCGCGCACGGAGAAGCCGATCCAGGAAACGCTCCCGACCAGCAGCACCAGCACCAGTGCCGCACCGACGCTGCGCGGCACGCGCCACTTCTGCAGTCCGTCCACTAGCGGGTGCAGCGCGTAGCTCGCGAGAATGCCAATCAGCAGCGGGACGAAGAAACCGCGCGCCAGGTACAACGCGGCGACCAGGGCGAGAACGGCCAATACACCGGCGGCGAGGTGAACAGGTGAGTAGCTCGGTGCGACGGCCACAACCGCCGCGGCCGCCTCGCCCGCCACGGGTTGCGCGGCCGGAACAACGGGCTCGTTCACGGCAGGCGCTAGGCGACTCGGCCGCCTAGCGCCTTGCGGCCAGAAGGCCGATCAGTGCGCCGGTCGCAATCGCGATACCGACGACAGTCCATACGTTGTCGTGCACGTAATGGTCTGCGACGGCCACGGTTTCCCTGGTCCTGTCAAACACCGGTTGCGAAGCCTCCGCCAGTGCGGCCTTGGCGCGTTTCACTTTTTCCTCGAATCGAGTTCGCGCCACCGCGAAGCCTTCGCCGGAGACCGTCGCCGCCGCGTTCAGCAGATCCTCGCTGTCGGCGATCATGCTCCGCAAATCGCCGGCCATTCTGCCCCCGGCACGCTCCAATTCCTGTACTGACCGATCCATCATTGCAGTGTCCTTCGAGTCCGGTTACTTCAGACGCATGTCATTCCTAACCGAGGTCACGCCGCCGACGCTGCGCGCGATCTCGACGGCCTTGTTCATAGCGGCATTGGAGCGCACGAAGCCGCTCAATTGCACGACGCCTTTGAAGGTCTCGACGTTGATTTCGGCGACTTTCAGCGTCGCCTCGTTGAAGATCGCCGCTTTCACCTTGGCCGTGATGACCGTGTCGTCGACGTATTCACCCGTCCCCTCCTGCGTCGACGAGGATGCGCAGCCCAGCATGGACAGCAGCAGGATCGCGAAGAAAAAGGCGGAAAAGCGTTTGAGTTGCGGCATGGCTGAATTCTCCAGAAGAATGTTAATCAGACACCGGCTCTCGGCGAAGGCGGTGATTCCTCCCGCCTCGGGGAGCCGATTCGATGCATTGTGTTCGCCATGAAATCGATATTCCGTGCGCTGGCGTACATACAGTGCGTGTTTTTGTGACTACGCTTGGATCCACCGTGGAACCCACCGTGGAACCGAAGGTGGCCCTGGCGATCCCGTCGGGGTCGGCGCGCGAATCCATCAGGTCACCATGCTCGCACTGCACACGCCCAGGGAGCCCCCCATCCTTGCTGCACTGCCGGCTACACGATACGGGCGCTCGTTTTCCGGCAAGACCACGACTGGTGGCCGTACATCATGAACGAGAAGTTGCACAATCCTCCTCCGGCGCCGCGGGCCGGACGCCCGGCGGCGTGCTCGCAGGGGGCGGGGGCGCGCAGTGCATCCATTGAAAACAGCCTGCTGGCCGCGCTCCCCCGCAAGGAGTATTCGCGCCTGCTCGGCGGACTCGAACCGGTTACGCTGAGCTTCGGCGAGGTGCTCTACGAGCCAGAGGAGAGGATCCGGCACGTCTATTTTCCCGGTTCGTCCCTGGTGTCATTGCTGACTTTGGTGGACGGCCACCTGGCGCTGGAAGTCGGCCTGATTGGCCGCGATGGCGTGGTCGGCGTTCCGCTGATACTGGGACACAAGGAATCGTCGGTTCGCGCGCTGGTGCAGGGGGCCGGGACGGCCTTGCGGATGGAGGCAGCGCAGTTTCTCGCGGAATTCAAACTCAGCCCGTCGTTGCGGCAGGAGCTGTACCGCTACACCCATACGCTGATGGCCCAGATCTCGCAAACCGCCGCCTGCAATCGCTTTCACCTGGTTGAAGAGCGTCTCGCCCGCTGGCTGCTGATGACCCACGACCGCGTCAAATCGGATCAATTCCACATGACGCATGAATTCCTCGGCCATATGCTTGGGGTGCGGCGGGTCGGCGTCACCAAAGCCGCCCAGGTGCTGCAGGAGCGCAAACTGATCCGTTACAGCCGCGGCGACATCACCGTCCTTGACCGTGGCGGCCTCGAAACCGCGGCCTGCCAATGCTACGAGGTCGTCAGGGACATGCACGACGGCGTGCAGTCCGTCCCCGCGGCGCGCAAAGCGGAAGTTTCCGAAGCTGCGTGACCGGTCGGCCTCGATAGCGATATGCCATGACCATCCTCGCATCCCCAATCCACCGCAAGACGCGGCCGCTCATATCTTGCTGATCGCGGTCGGGACGGGATCGGCGATCGACAGCATCCAGGATCTGAACCGATAGCGGGCAGAGTTATCGCGCACGGGTGCGGTGGGTATCGCGCTGCGCAAGTCGCCTGTTTCGGCGACGGCACGCCGCACCGGCCGGCGCAAAATCAGGTCCGATTTCGAGCGCGTCGAGGGCAGCGCCCCGACCTTCCGGATCCTCATGCGCCCGGGGTATTCCACAACGTCGCGACGTGACAGGGCGAAACGCGCCGCGTGGAAGATCCAGCCGCTTTGTGTGCTTGCGCACAGATCGGCGCCGGATTTCAGTCCATGCTGCTCCAAACTTGGCGACCCGTACCGGAGAGCAAATCATGAAACGCAACGCGATTCGTACCCGCAAGACGACGAGGCTTCCGAACCCCTGGCGCGAGGCCGAATACGCCGCGTTGCGTGCCGACGCCGCAGACACCTATGACGATCGTGCCAGCGCGAACATGTTCGACGTCGAAGACGAGCGCGCGGAAGTCGACGTCATTGTGCGCGGTATGATGCGCGACGAGCACTGAGTGCCGCGTTGCGCGCGTGCGCCGCCGGTCGGAGTTTCGCCGTGCCGAATTCCGTCAAGGCAATCGGGGCCTGGAAAGCGGAAGGCGAAACCAGCATTAGCGGAGGCGTCAAATTGAAGATCGATTCCAGCGATTTTTGCGTCCCGACGGGGAAGCGCGTCAACCTCGAGAAGTGGCCGACGCTGGTGAAGCCTTCGTACAAGTCGAAGAAGGCGTACGGCAAACTCCTGCAAAAGCAGGTGCAGGAGTTGAGCTCGCTGCAACGTCTGCACTACGCGTCCGACCGCTATGCGGTGCTGCTGATTTTCCAGGCGATGGACGCCGCCGGCAAGGACGGCGCCATCCGGCACGTGATGTCCGGTGTCAATCCGCAGGGCTGCCAGGTATTCAGCTTCAAGCACCCGAGCGCGACGGAACTCGACCACGACTTCCTGTGGCGCACCACGCAGGCGCTGCCGGAACGCGGCCGCATCGGCATTTTCAACCGCTCCTATTACGAGGAAGTGCTGATCGTTCGCGTGCATCCGGAAATACTCCACGAACAGCGGCTTCCCGACGGGCTGCTCGACGAGAAGACGATCTGGCAGGAGCGCTACCGTTCCATCGTCGACCTGGAGAGCCATCTCCATCGCAACGGCACGCGCATCATCAAGTTCTTCCTGCACCTTTCCCAGGAAGAGCAGCGCAGGCGCTTTCTCGATCGCATCGACGAGCCCGAAAAGAACTGGAAATTCAGCCTGGCCGACATCGAAGAAAGGAAATTCTGGAAGCAGTACACGCAGGCCTACGAGGCCTGTCTGGCCGCGACCAGCACCAAGACGGCGCCCTGGTATGTGGTGCCTGCCGACGACAAGGAGAACGCACGGCTGATTATTGCGCAGATCATCGTCGATACTTTTAAAAGCCTCGACATGCGTTACCCCGAAACCGACGCGAAGCGCCGCAAGGAATTGCTGGCGATCCGGCGCGAGCTGGTCGAGGAAGGCCCGGACGCCGGCTGAACCTGGCGCCGGAGCGGCGGCTATGATTTCCGCCTTGTTCCGCGAACCGATGAGCATCGATCGTCGGTCCATGGAGGTCACAGGGTATCCGCCGCTTTCGGCCGTCCGCCGCAAGCACGCGTATCACGCTGAAGAGAATCCGCCCTATGCGCGCCAGCGAACGGAAGCGGCCGGGCAGTTCGCTTAAGCTCGTTGCGAAGTGCCGACGTGGGCCCGGCAAGCCGGGATTGTGCCGGGGCGGCACCGCATGCCGGGATTCGACATCGGCCCCGGCAAGCCCAATGCTTCTACAGGAGACATCAATGAAAGCAATCATCAGAGCCGCGTTGGCCATGGCCGCAGTGGCCCTCGCCACACAGGCGGTCGCAAGTGTCACTTTTTACGAATATCCAGGCTTTGAAGGCCGGTCTTTCACCGCGGAGCGCCAGGTCGGAAACTTCCAGCGCTATGGCTTCAATGACCGCGCCTCGTCGGTTGCGGTTGTCGGCGACCGGTGGGAGGTTTGCCAAGACCCCAGGTTCAGCGGACGTTGCGTTGTGTTGCGGCCGGGCAGGTATCCGTCGCTGGCGGCGATGGACTTGAACGACCGCGTTTCATCCGCGCGCGCCGTAAGCCGGAACGCGCGCATCGACGATCATCGCTATGCGCCCGCACCGGTCAGGGACCGCGACGCGAACGCGCAGGTCACATTCTATGAGCGCGAAAGATTCGAAGGGCGGTCGTTCACCACGGAAGAACAGGTTCGCAACTTCAGGCGATATGGGTTCAATGACCGCGCCTCGTCGGTCGTGGTGACGGGCGACCGGTGGGAGGTTTGCGAGAGCGCCCGGTTCAGCGGCCGCTGCGCCGTATTGCGTCCGGGCAGGTATCCGTCGCTCGCCGCGATGGGGTTGAACGACCGCGTTTCATCGGTGCGTACGGTTCGCGGGGACGAGCGCATCGAGGACCGTCGTTACGCGCCCGCACCGGTCGCGGCGTACGACTACCGCCGGCGCGGCGACGAGCGTCTGTACCAGGCGAACGTCACATCGGTACGGGCGGTGGTCGGTCCGCCCGAGCAGCGCTGCTGGATCGAGAAGGAACAGGTCGCGCAGGAACAAGGCAAAGCCAATGTCCCCGGCGCGATCGCCGGCGCTCTCATCGGCGGCATTCTCGGCCACCAGGTCGGCAAAGGACGGGGCAACGATCTTGCCACGGTCGGCGGCGCCGTCGCCGGGGCCGCGGTGGGCGCCAATGTCGGTCGCGGCGACGGGCAGGCGGCGTCCACGCGGGATGTCAAGCGTTGCGAAAACGTGGCCGGCAAGGTCCGACCCGACCTCTGGGACGTCAGCTATACCTTCCGCGGCCAGGAGCATCGCATGCAAGTGACCTCGCCTCCCGGACGCACAGTGACCGTCAACGAGCGTGGCGAACCGCGAGCGTAGCGGCCCGAGGCGGCCAACAGTCAAGGCGGTCCTTCGGGGCCGTTTTGCATTGGGGCAAGGCAGCCGCGGCGATGATATCGTCGGCAGAGGGCTGCGATGACACAAGCAGCGGCTTGACGCTGGTTCCGTGGACGAGAATCGAAAGCGATACGGCGATCAGCGTCAACTGGATAAGATCCGGGGCCGGCTTTTCGGACAGACCTCGCTGTATCGCGTACATCACGTAGTACAGCGAACCCATGGCGCGCACTCCCGAACCAGCCCACCGTGCCTCGCATCGGCCCCGAAGTGACGGTGCCCGGCCGCCCCCGCGGCCTGATCGCCGCCGGTCTGAACCGGCCCGCCTCCGGCGCCCCAGTGCCGCTGCGGCGTGTGTGCGCTAGCGCACAGACCCCCACGGCAGACAAACGGATGCTGGCAAATCTGCAAGAGTACGAGGGCCATTCTTGTGAAGGATATCCCCGCAACCCATCCGGCAAGGACATCGGCTGCGGACGCGCCGAGCGATCCGATGCTCAAAGCGCTGCGGGCATCGGAAAGCCGCTACCGCCGGCTGTTCGAGACCGCTCGCGACGGCATTCCGCTGCTCAACGCCGATACGGCCCAGATCGAGGACGTCAACCCTTACATGATCGAAATGCTCGGCTATTCGCACGCCGAGTTTCTGGGAAAGAAACTATGGGAGGTGGGCCCGTTTGCCGACAGGGGTGAAAGCAAGGAAATGTTCGCGGAGCTGCAATCGAAAGGGTATGTCCGATATGAGGATCTTCCGCTGAAATCAACGGCCGGGGCAATAATCCCGGTTGAATTCGTCAGCAATACGTACGATTGTGACGGCACCACGATAATTCAATGCAACATACGCAACATCACCGAGCGCAAGCAGAAGGAAGACCTGGGACGTCAATTGGCGTTCCATGACGAACTCACCCAATTGCCAAACCGTCGCCTGCTCGGCGACCGCCTGGGCCAGACCATGGCCGCCTGCAAGCGTAGCGGGTGCTATGCCCTATTGATGTTCCTTGATCTGGACGATTTCAAGCTGGTCAATGACGCGCACGGGCATGCGGTGGGCGATCTGCTGTTGATCGAGACGGCGGTCCGTTTGAGAAGCTGCGTGCGCGAGATGGACACCGTGGCGCGCTTCGGCGGTGATGAGTTTGTGGTGTTGATTGGCAATCTGGATGCGGACAAGACCAAAGCAAGAGGGCACGCCGAGAGTGTGGCCAAGAAGATCGGCACCGCGCTGGCCATGCCTTATCTACTTGAGATTCCGCAGGAGGGGGCGGCAGCAACCACCGTCGAGCATCAGTGCACGGCGAGCATCGGCGTGGCGTTGTTTGGCGAGCATGAATCGAGTCCGGACAACATCCTCAAGCGCGCTGATACTGCGATGTATCAAGCCAAAAGTAGAGGGGGCAATTTGATTCGCGTCGATGATTCGACAGCTTGAGTGACTGTTTCGGGTTTGCGATGTGCCTGTGACGGAGCCCGACAATGCACCAGGCAGGTCGATCACTGGCTCGGTCACCTTTCAGCCTGGGGCCCGGTGAATAGTTACCTCGACTGCGTGTTGCAGGTGATCGTCAACCAGAGAAACGGTATCGTCTTGCTGCTCGACGCCGTCAACCGTAACGCGGGTTTTGTGGTCCGCGGCCTGTGTCGGGAAAACAATGATGTGGTAGACCGTCTCCCGGTGGCGGTAATGCAGCTTGAACGTTTCCCAGTCCGCCGGAACACACGGCGCAAAGCGCAACGTGTCGCCTTCCCGCTTCAACCCCAGCAGTGATTCCACGATGAGCCGGTACATCCAGCCGGCGGACCCCGTGTACCAGGTCCAGCCGCCGCGGCCGGTGTGCGGCGCAACCGCATAGACGTCGGCTGCGACCACGTAGGGTTCCACCTTGTAGGTTGCAATCGCCGACTCGGAACTCGCATGGTTGACCGGGTTGATCATGCCGAACAATTCCCAGGCGCGAGCGCTGTCGCCCAACGCCGCGAACGCCATCACCGTCCAGATCGCCGCGTGCGTGTACTGCCCGCCGTTTTCGCGCACGCCCGGCACGTAGCCCTTTATATAGCCCGGGTTCAAGGTCGAATTGTCGAACGGCGGGTCCAGCACCTGGATCAGCGCCGACTCCCGGCGAACCAGGCGCCGATCCACCGCTGCCATCGCTGCGCGCGCGCGCGCGGCATTCCCGGCGCCGGACAGCACCGCCCAGCTTTGCGCGACGGCATCGATCTGACATTCCGCATTGGCCGCCGATCCCAGCGGCGTACCGTCGTCGAAGTAGGCGCGCAAGTACCACTCGCCGTCCCAGCCGCTGTGCTCGATATTCAGCCGCAATTGTGCGGCCTCCTTCTCGCAGCGCGCGGCGAAGCCAATGTCGCCGCGCAGGTGCGCAAGCTCGGTGAATCGCGACAGCACTTCGTACAGGAAGAAAGCCAGCCACACGCTTTCGCCTTTGCCCTGGTCGCCCACGGCGTTCATGCCGTCGTTCCAGTCGCCGGAGCCGATGAGCGGCAGGCCGTGCTCGCCAAAGCGAAGACCTCGCAGGATGGCGCGCACGCCGTGTTGATACAAAGTGGCCGACTCTTGCGACTGGCCGGGCAGGTCGAAATACGAGTCCTCTTCCGGGCTCACCGCGCGGCCTTCGAGGAACACGATGGACTCATCGAGCACCCCGGTGTCGCCGGTAGTCGTGACATAGCGGCACATCGCCAGCGGCAACCACAGGAAATCGTCCGAACAGTGCGTGCGCACGCCGCGGCCGGAGGTGGGATGCCACCAGTGCTGGACATCGCCTTCGCGGAATTGATGGGCCGCGCAGCGCAGCAGGTGCTCGCGCACGAGCGCGGGCTCGGCGTGGACCAGCGCCATCACGTC
>MEQX01000062.1:0-5104 GCA_001770415.1 Betaproteobacteria bacterium RIFCSPLOWO2_02_FULL_63_19
GTCGTGTCGGTGGACTTGCGTCCGGGAGCGGGACTGCGCTCCCAGTCCGCGTTGAGCTGGAGCGACGCGTTCAAGCCCCCGGCAATCGGCATGCGCAGCCCGGAGCGCGATCGCAGCGTCATGCTGTCGGTGTCCTTGAGGCTGAGGAATCCGTCGTGTTCGTGAAACAGTTCGAGCGGATAGGCCTGGAGCAGGTGCGAAAACTTCAGGCCCCAGCCGGCCGCCGGGTAGCGGTCGTCTTCCCCGGTCTTACGGTCGATGGCGACATAGTCCAGGCCGCCCCGCAGCGAGAGTTTGGTGCGTTCCGTTTCAAAGAACTGGAAACCGTAGCCGCCACCCAGCGTGGATCGCAGGCTCAGGTCCTTATAGCGGTTGTTTTCCAACGACACGCGGCCGTAGTAAAAACGCTTCTCGTCGATGAATCGGTCCAGGCTGGCATCGCCGAGCCAGTTCGACACGGTCCGTTGCCCCGAATCGCTGCTGCGCTCCCCTTTCAGTCCCAGCGTGTAACGGTACGCGCGGGCTCGCACCGTGAGTTCCCCCTGCGCGTACAAGCGACTGTTCGTGCTGTTGCCGCGCACATATGCTGAAGACAGCGTGGCGCGCCCGCTGAAAGTCACGCCCATTCCCGATTCGGCCGGCGTCGGATTGATGTATGCCACCTGGGCAAGCGTCGCGGCACCGGCACCGCCCGGCAAAAGGCGCGAGGCGACCACGCGATCCGAATCCTTGAGCATCACGCGCACCGGTTTGTCCGTGGTGATCGATTTCACCCGGTCCCAGGCGATCGACACGCGGCCCGCGTACTCGGTCTTCAATATCAGCGTGTTTCCCGACTTGTGCTCGACGCGTCCGCTGAGCCGGTCCCCGTTATCCAGCGTCACCACGTCGGCCCGCACCAATCCTGCATAAACGGGCAGCGCCGCGGTGATCGCAATGCCAACGATGAACCGGAAACATTTGGCCCTCATATCATTTCTCCTTGCTCAAGCGCGAAGGCATACAGCATGCGAATCTCAAAATAACATGCGACGCAGCACGGAGCGTTTAGTTCCCCCGTCGCGGGCTTCGCGAAACAGCGTCAGCGGTCCTGCGCATCGACGCCGTCGCGCAACGCAAGCTCCTCGGCCCGGCCAGCCAGATCGCGCAGCGTCATATTACCAAGCGAGCTTTCGATTGCCTGCCGCATGCGCTCGAGCGCCCCGTCAACGGGTCGCGGCACCGGCAATTCCGCGGGCGAAAGAAAACGGTCCTCGCCTGCCGCGCGCACGGTCTCCAGTACCGTTGCCACCGGAATCAGCGAAGGGTCGCGCGCAGGCAGATACTGCGCCGGATCAGCACCGCTTTGCACGAGCAATTCCCGGCTTTCCAGCGCATCGAGCACCGCCTGCAACGCATGCATCGGCACGCCAAGCAGGCGCGTCAACTCTGTCGCCGATGGCATGCGCTCCCCGGACAGAAACCGCGTGGCCACCAGGCTCATCAACGACAGCGCGAGCCGCTCGCGCATGCGGTTGCTCAGGCGCGGCTCGCCCTCCCCCGCATACAGGTACTCCGGATGCTGAACGTAGAACGCGACGCTGGCGCCGAACAGCAGGATCAGCCAGCTCAGGTAGACCCAGACCATGAACAACACCAGAATCGCGAGGCCTGAATAGATCGCCGCGTATCTGTTCGTCGACGCCACGAACACCGCGAACAACCATCCGGCACTTTGCCACAGAATTCCGCCGACCGCGCCGCCGATGACTGCGGGCCCGAATCGCACCCGCGCATTCGGAATAAACATGTAGATGAAACTGAACGCCGCGATCACGAGGATGTACGGCAGCAGCCGGCTTGCCGCCTGCACGGTCCCGCCCAGCGCGCCGATTGCGAGCAGCTCACGTACGGTCTCGATATTCATCACGGTCGCGGTGATTCCAAGCGCGGAAAATACCAGCACCGGCCCGACCATCAGCACGCTGAGGTAGCGGCTGAATCGCTCGCCGAAGCTGCGGTGAGACGGTATGTGCCAGATGTAGTTCAGCGACTCCTCGATCTTTTGCATCAATGAGACTGCAGTGTAGACCAGCAACCCGACGCCGAGCGCCCCGAGCATGCCGACGTTCATGCGCTCAATGAATTGAACGATCCTGTGTGCGACCTCCTCACCCTTCTCGCCAAGCGGCGCAAGAAAATTGAGCAGCATCGGCTGGATCTGGTTGTAGACCCCGAACGCCTTCAGCACGGAGAAGCTCAGCGCGAGCAGCGGCACGATCGACAGCAGCGTCGTATACACGAGGCTCATCGCACGCAGCGTGAGCTGGCCGCGTGCCAGGTCTCGCGCCAGCACCAGCACGGTGCGCACGACCCTCAGTCCGCGCGTCGCCCAAGGAAGCAGGGGCTGCTCGCGCGCGCCCCAGACGACGGTGTCGAAACGCCGCAACAGGCCCGCAACCAGCTTCATCCGGCGAACTCCGGCTCCGGCGGTCGCATGTGCCCTTTGCGTACCGCCCCTATTTCCACCCCGTAACCGGGCATTTCAGGCATTCTTGATTCGACCGGCGACCTGGCGATCGGCCGCAGCACAATGTGGCCAACGGCGAGACGCAGCGAAAACAGCCCCACGGGCGTGACGACCCACACGCCGAATAGGATCGGTTGCCGCCTTGTTCGCACGGTCGGAACGATTATGGTCCAGCCGACGGCCGGGCTGCTTGGGCACGGCCGCGGCGCCGCCTGGAGTGCCATTCATGGAGCGCGTTGCGGTGTATTGTACCCGCAGCATCGGCCGCGATGCAGCAATGCAGTGAACTGCAAGTAATCGTAACGGTCCGATAAGGACCCGCGCGTGCTTTATACCCGCGACCCGGAATTGAGCAGGCAAGATCACCCAAGCAAGCCAAGCCGACCGTTGCCGGCTCGTCCGGCTGGGGCATGACATCAGCCCGGGGGAAAGCGTTGCATTGCGTAAGATATAATCTCGCGCTCGACTCAGCGTTACCTCCCAAATGCATGTGCGCCCGCCTTCACGCGGGGCACTATTTAGCCGAAGGCAATCCATGGCCGCACTGAAGAGCAAGGTCTCCCTTTCCGTAACTTTCGGTGCGTGCCGCGCCGCCTTTTTGGCACTGCCGGTTGCGTTGGCGCTGGCGGGCTGCGGTGCGAAAAGCGACCCACAGGGTCGCCCCTCCGGCGGCGGCATGCCGTCCCCCGAGGTCGGCGTCGTAACGGTCGCGCCGAGTACCGTGGGTTTGATCACCGAATTACCCGGCCGGCTGGAAGCCTCGCGCGTGGCACAAGTGCGCGCCCGTGTGGCGGGCATATTGCAGAAGCGCCTGTTCCGCGAAGGCAGCGACGTCAAAGCAGGTCAGCTGCTGTTCGAAATAGACAGCGCGCCGTATCGTGCCTCCGTTGCGAGTGCCGAGGCATCGCTGGCGCGCGCGCAAGCCAACCTCACTCAGGCCACCGCGCAGGCCGAGCGCTACAAGCCGCTCGTCGAAGCCAATGCAGTCAGCAAACAGGACTATGTCAACGCGGTCGCAGCCCGGAACCTTGCCGAAGCCGACGTGGCCGCGGCCAGGGCCGCGTTGCAGACGACACAGATCAATCTTGGCTATGCCAGCGTGACAGCGCCGATATCCGGGCGCATCGGCCGCGCGCTGGTCACCGAAGGTGCGCTGGTGGGACAAGGGGAAGCGACGCAATTGGCGGTAGTGCAACAGGTTGATCCGATGTACGTGAATTTCACTCAATCAGCCGGCGAGGTGTTGCGTCTGCGCAAGGCGATCAGGAGCGGCAAACTCAAACGCGCCTCTGCGAGCGATTCAGCCCGCGTGCGCGTGGTGCTCGAAGACGGCACGGAATACCCCAAGGCTGGCAAATTGCTGTTCGCGGACCTGACGGTGGATCCGACTTCGGCACAGATCATGCTGCGCGCCGAGTTGCCGAATCCCGAAGCCATACTGCTGCCCGGCATGTACGTGCGCGTGCGAATTGAACAGGCACAGGCGAGCGAAGTGATACTGGTGCCCCAGCAGGCGGTAATGCGGTCCGGAACCGGCGACAGCGTGATGGTGGTCAGCGCCGAGGGCAAAGTGTCGCCGCGCCCGATCAAGGTCGGCCCGGCACAGAATGGGCAGTGGATCGTGCTCGATGGACTGAAGGCCGGCGAGCAGGTCATGGTGGACGGTTTCCAGAAACTTCGCGGCAATGCGCCCGTCAAGGCGGTGCCCTGGCAGCCCGCAGGAGCAGGCAGGCGCGACGCGGCCAAGCCCGCCGCCTCAGCAGCCGCAGGCAAGTAGGGAGCCGCGTTCATGGCACGGTTTTTCATCGACCGCCCGGTCTTTGCCTGGGTAATCGCTTTGTTCATCATGGTGTTCGGCGCCGTGGCCATCACGCAGCTGCCGATTGCGCAGTACCCTTCGGTGGCGCCGCCATCGATCGTCGTTTCGGCCGTGTACCCCGGCGCCTCGGCGCAAACGCTCGAAGACAGTGTGATCAGCGTCATCGAGCGCGAAATGAACGGCTCCCCTGCGCTGATGTACATGGAATCGGTGAGCCAGGCAAACGGCACCGGCAGCATCACGCTCAGTTTCGAGCCCGGCACCAACCCGGATCTGGCTCAGGTGGACGTGCAGAACCGTCTCGCACGCGCAACGCCGCGGCTGCCCGCGGTCGTTACACAGCAGGGCGTGCGCGTCGAAAAGGCACGCTCGAACTTCCTGCTGTTCACCATCCTGTCATCGGACAACCCGCAATTCGATCCGATCGCACTGGGCGACTACGCCGCGCGCAATGTGTTTCCCGAGATCCAGCGCATTCCCGGCGTCGGTCAGGCACGGCTGTTCGGCACTGAACGCGCGATGCGGGTCTGGATCGATCCGGCCAAACTGCAGGGCTTCAACCTGTCAACGTCCGAGGTCGTGGCAGCCATCCGAGCCCAGAACGCACAGGTATCCTCGGGCACCATCGGCGAACTGCCCAATGTGCCAGGCCAGCGCATTTCAGCCACCGTGGTGGTGAACGGCGAGCTGACGTCGGTCGAAGAATTCGAGCGCACGGTGCTGCGCGCAAACGCCGACGGATCCACCGTACGGCTGCGCGATGTTGCGCGCATCGA
>MEQX01000062.1:5147-6419 GCA_001770415.1 Betaproteobacteria bacterium RIFCSPLOWO2_02_FULL_63_19
CGAACTCGGCGGACAGGCATATGCGACTTCGGCCCGTCTGAACGGCAAGCCTTCGACCGGAATCGGTGTGCAACTCACACCCACGGGCAACGCGCTCGCGACCGCGGCGGCGGTACACGAGCGCATGAACGAGCTGTCGAAGCTGTTCCCCCGCGGCGTGAAGTTCGACATTCCGTACGACAGCTCGCGCTTCGTCAGGATTTCCATCACCGAGGTGGCGATCACCCTGATCGAGGCTGTGGGGCTGGTGTTTCTGGTGATGTTACTGTTCCTGCAGAGCATCCGCTACACCATCATTCCGACCATCGTCGTGCCTGTCGCGCTGCTGGGCACCTTCGCGGTGCTTCTTGCGCTGGGATTTTCGATCAACGTGCTGACCATGTTCGGCATGGTTCTGGTGATAGGCATCGTGGTTGACGACGCAATCGTGGTCGTCGAGAACGTCGAACGCATCATGAGCGAAGAAGGACTGCCGCCGTTGCAGGCGACACGCAAGGCGATGGGGCAGATTCAGGGCGCCATCGTGGGAATTACCGTGGCGCTGACGTCGGTCTTCGTGCCGCTGGCCTTTTTTTCGGGTTCGATCGGCAACATTTACCGGCAGTTCTCCGTCGTGATGCTGGCGTCCATCGGAATATCGGCTTTCATGGCCCTGTCGCTTACGCCGGCCCTGTGCGCCACGCTGCTCAAACCCGTCGAAGCGGGCCACCATCACGCGAAAAGGGGGTTCTTCGGCTGGTTCAACCGCGGATTCGCGCGCACCGCGAAGGGTTACGAAGGCTGGGTCGCCCGCATACTCAAACGCGCGTGGCGTTTCCTGATCATTTATCTGGCAATCATCGTGGGCGTCGGGTTCCTCTACTTTCGACTGCCCACATCGTTCCTGCCAGGCGAGGATCAGGGCTATGTGATCGTCAACATCCAGTTGCCACCGGGCGCCACCCAGGAACGCACGCTGGCGGTCATGGAACAGGTCGAGGGCTACATGCTCAAGCAGCCGGAGGTGAAGAGCATGGTCGGCGTACTGGGCTTCAGCTTCTCCGGCCTGGGCCAGAACGCGGCGCTGGCGTTCGTCACGCTGAAGGACTGGTCCGAGCGCAAGGGTCCGGCGCATGCGGCTCCTGCTATCGCCGGGCGTGCGTTCGGCGCGCTGATGCGCATACGCGATGCATTCATCTTCCCGCTCAGCCCGCCGCCGATACCGGAACTGGGCACGGCGTCGGGGTTTACGTTCCGCCTGCAGGACCGCGCCGGCAACGGGCACGAAGCGCT
>MEQX01000063.1:0-54045 GCA_001770415.1 Betaproteobacteria bacterium RIFCSPLOWO2_02_FULL_63_19
TCGAGCCTTCGCAGCATCTGGTCGATCGTACCGTCGATTTCCTGTGCGTCCGCAATCGGGTCACCCCATTCCGTTCCGCCGATGCGCAGAAATTGAATATAGGCGCAAGGCAACCAGGTCCGCGGCGTTTTGCCGAGAGTCAGCACGCCGACAACCGTCGGGCGAGGGTCTTCGACAGAAGCGATCATTCCGGTGGACGCCAGTCGTTCCTCAAAAGACCGGTCATTCACCGCCAGCACGTCCGCAGCGACAGCTTGCGGAAGGTATTCATTCTCAAAGACCACACGGTTCAGTTCGTCCAACGGGCAGCTTGGCAAGGGACAAATATCGAACGATCTGTCACGATAGCGTCGCTTCTCGTTGAGAATCCTCTCGTCCTGCGCGGTGGCGAGTCGCCGGCTGGGGCCGACTCGAGTCCAGATACGCCCTCTGTACCTGACAGGCGGAGCGTCCGCCGGCAACACCGTGACAACAGCCATATCCGCACCCTTGAGTACCCGCTTCTCTACATAGAGTGTCGGAGGAGGAACGATATTGCCGTTCGAACGTATATCCGCAAGTGTCGTCAACAGCTGATCGGAGATTTCAAGGCCTGTAGGCTGGCCGTCGTCCCTTGCGCCGATAAACAGCGCCCCGGGCTTCTGATGGTTCGGAAGATCATTCGCGAATGCGCAAATGGCCTGGGGGCCTTTCTCGGGTGCGTCTCCGGACCATGATTCCTTACGCTCGACTCGATCCGATTCGAGATCGTCCAGCAAGGCTTCAAGTTCGGTGTCGGTGAGGGTCGTCATGAGGCTCAATAATAGGCTGGATATCTTGTGAAAGGGGAGAGGAGCGCCGACGGTCCTCGGGATGAACTATTCGGAGTTTCCGAATAGTTGCCTCCTGCCGAATGGGAGCGTATGCGGAAGCCGACCGCCAAGACGAACTCCAGCCGGTAATGGCATACCTGCCGCTGCACCCTGCGCGCCCCTTCCCGGCGAACTTGTAAGTAAGTCTTACAGGTTGCCTTGTCGGTCTGGTAGAGGATGATTTCGCCGCCCGGCTCGGACGAATCCTGGGTCACCATCGCATCAATCCTCCTGATATTCGGTGAAACCTGCGGCTAGCGCGGCGAAGGTCTGTGGCGGATTGCGCTCGTAGCCTTCCTGGTCCACATAGACGAAACGGTAGACAGGCCCACCCTCCGCACGCTCTGCGGTCGTGGCATCCGCGCACCACTGACGCAAACGGGCCATTTTCTGCGGCAGATCGAGCTCCGCGCGTCCTTTGGTTTCGATGATCCAGACCGTGCTGTCCGCGGTGCGCACGACGAAATCGGGGGTGTAAGTGGACAGATCGCCGTCCGCCTTGACGTAGTCGATCTTGAAGCCGACGGCGAGGTAGTTCTTGGCGAACGCGGCGACGTCCGTCGCGTCGTCCAGAAAGCGGCTGAACTTCAGCTCGAAGCCGCCCGCCTGCGGCTCGCCCACGATCTTGCTGAACACCGACTTCTTCGGTGCCATATACGGCCGGCGCTCGGTGCGAAAGGGCCGGGTGTCGCGCAGCCGGATGCGGTCTTCGATCCGGGCAGCACCGCTGTCCCGAACCGTCAGCGCGTTGATCGAGGCCTTGAAACTGTCGAACAGGATCTTCCCTGCCTCGGGCTCGGACAGGTTGCGAAGCACCACCGGATCTTCGAGGTCCACCGGCGACGCCGCAAAGAGATGCTCGCGCAGGAACGCTTTGACCTTGCCGTAGAGCACGTCGTAGCCGCCGACCAGCCGCAACTCCTTCAGGAGCTGCCGGGCGAAGAATCCGACGACCGAGCGGTAGTCCGCCGGACCGGCGCTGTCCAACTGGATGACGTGATCGATCTCGGCGTCCAGCATGGTTTTGAAGACGATCTCGCGCGTCTCCTCCGGCGTGAACGGTTTGAGCGGAAGCCGGGCGTTGCCTAACCCGGCGGGGTCGAGCGCATCGAGGTCCTTGTACTCACGGTTGAAGCGCCGCGTCAGCTTCGGCAGCTGAATGTCGAGTGCGTCCAAGTCTTTGGTGGAATCCTGCGTATCCACTTCGACCACGAGCGAATCCTTGCGATCCGCCCCGGCGCCCATCGCCACCCGCTCGAACGTGACGCCCTCGCTCTGTATCGATTCGACGAACTCCATGAAGGCGGGCGTGCCCATGACCGAGACGGTTTCGTGCGTGTCGCTGCCGAAATACATTCGCCGCAGGCCGCGGCCGAGAGTCTGCTCCGGGAGGATATTGCTTTTCGACGTGTAGGCGCGCAGGCCGACGATGGTGGTGACGTTGCGCACGTCCCAGCCCTCCTTGAGCATCAGCACGGAGACAATCGCCCTGCAGGGACTCTGCCAGGTGTCGATCTCGTTGGAGGCTTTGCGGAGCACCTCCAACTCCTCCTTGCTCTTGCCGGACGCCGCCTCGGAGATTTCGCCGTTGTTCTTGGTGTGAATGACCAGCACCGCCCCCTGAAGCTCGGGGCAGATCTTCTGAAGGTATTCGCCCACCTCGTCGCAGTTGCGCGTGTCGTCCACCATCACGAAGAGCACGGCCTTCTTGCCCAGTTGCTCGTGATCGGCATAGCTCTTGCGCCACTCTTCGATCCCGAGTTGCAGATAGTCGGCGTAATGCTCGGTGAAAATGGCGCTCTTGTGCTCGTGCAGCCGCGCCCGGCTCGGAGCGTCCGGCAGAACGGGGTGCTTGACCACATTCTGGTGGATGGCCTCGACAAGGGGGTAATCGGACACCGTCTGCGCGAAGATCGCGCCGTTGTCGTGGCGGGGTGTGGCTGTCACGTCCACCTGGAGCGCGAGGCGTCCGTCCTTCTGCAGCATCCGGTGGTGAATATCCTGGATGCTCTTGAACCAGGCCATTTTCGGGTCGTGGATATGGTGCGCTTCATCATTAAACACCACCAGCTCCCCAACTTCCCGGATGATCTCGCCCAGATCGGTGTTGCTGTCGGTGGTCTTGCCGGCCGGCTTCGGGCCGAAGGGCCGGAGAAAATATTCGCGCAGGTCCTCGTCCTCCAGCGACGGCTCGGGCACTTCGCCTAGATAGACGCGGTGGATATTGGTCAGAAACAGGTTTCCGGTGTCGCGTACGACGCGCACGTCGTCCTGGATGTGCAGCGCGAGCTGAAAGTCATCGCGCCAGTTGCAGCCCTCGTAGCCATTGTCCGGGAGGATCGGATCGTTGAAGAAGATGCGCAGGCCGTCGAAATCGGCACGCAGGCGGTCGAGCACGATGATGTTCGGGGCGATGACCAGAAAATTCCGGGCAAGTACCGAGTCCCATTCGTAGAGTTTGTGGAAGAAACTCCAGGCGATCAGCAGCGAGATCACTTTCGTCTTTCCCGTGCCGGTCGCCATCTTGATCACGTAGCGCGACCACTCCTCGTCGAACATTCCGGCCGAGACAGCGCCCGACGCGTCGAAGCGGAGCAGGTCGAACTTGTCCCGCACGCGGCGTACGTCGTGGAGCCAGATGACGGTTTCCACCGCTTCGCGCTGTGCGAAGTAGTAGCGAAACGGCGAGCGCGAACCGTTCGATTGCTCTACCAAGTGATCCCCGTCGAACCACCAGCGCAGCAGCGATATCGAGGTAGGCGATGCGCCGGCGTACCCCTCGTGCCGCCATGCCGACACCTCGGTACGAATCTTGGCGACCAGTGGAGGCAGCAGCTTTTCGTACGCGGTGCTTCGAAGCTCCTCGGCAGCCGGAAACCAGCGCTGATCCGGTACAAGCGCCAAATAGGGCGAGCGCGGAAAGTCCGGGTGTAGAGCCATTTCGAACTTGATCCTAATAGAATTCGCGGATAAAGACGCCGTGCGTGGCGAGAAAGTTGGTCGCTTCCACGTCGCATACCAGCCATCCCGTCGTCTCAAGCAGGATACCGATCTGCTCGCGCGTCTCCCGTTTCTGGCCCATCCCCTGTTGTTCGGCCTGCCTGGAATGGCCCGATAAACATTTTAGCCCCGCTTCAGCGCGGCGGGCCAATGACGTTCCCGCCGGCTCAGCGTAGAATTTGGCCATGAACGCGCCCGTAGACATCAAGCTGTACATGGAAGACATCGGACGGCGCGCACGCGCCGCGGCGCGGTTGGTCGCGCGCGCCGACACGGCGACCAAGAACCGGGCGCTCGCCGCCATGGCGGCGGCCGTGCGCCGCGATACGGCGGCGCTGCTCGCCGCGAACGCCGCGGATGTCGCTGCGGCCAGGGCCGCAGGCAAGGACGCAGCTTTCGTGGACCGCCTCACGCTGACCCAAACGAGCATCGACGCCATGGCGCGCGGCCTGGACCAGGTTGCAGCGCTGGCCGATCCTGTGGGCCAGGTGAGTGAGGTCCGCGAGCGCCCGACGGGGATCAAGGTCGGAAGGATGCGCGTCCCGCTCGGTGTCATCGGGATCATCTACGAATCGCGCCCGAATGTCACGGCGGATGCCGCGGCACTGTGTCTGAAATCGGGAAATGCGACCATCCTGCGCGGCGGGTCAGAATCGATCCGCTCCAACCGCGCGGTGGCCGACTGCGTTCACGAGGGCCTCCGCGCAGCCGGCCTGCCGGCGGACGCGGTGCAGGTCGTGGATACGCCAGACCGCGCCGCGGTGGGTGAACTGCTGCGCATGAACCAGTACGTCGACATCATCGTGCCGCGCGGAGGCAAAGGGCTTATCTCCCGGGTCATGGCCGAATCACGCATCCCGATGATCAAACACCTGGACGGCGTGTGCCACGTGTACATCGATGAGCGCGCTGATCCGGAACGCGCGATCCGCATCGCAGACAATGCCAAGACGCAGCGCTACGGCACCTGCAACGCCATGGAGGCGCTGCTGGTGCACGAAGCAATTGCCTCGCGCGTACTGCCCCCGCTGGCCCGGATTTTTCTCGACAAGGGCGTCGAGCTACGCTGCGATGCGGCCTCGCTGGCAATCGTGCGCGCGCAGGCCGGCAACTCCCCGCTCGTCAAGGCGGCCACTGAACAGGATTTCGGCACCGAATACCTTGCGCCCATCCTTTCGGTAGTGGTGGTGGCCAGCCTGGATGCGGCCATGGAACACATCGCCAAGTACGGATCGCAGCATACCGACGCGATAGTCACCGACGATCCGGAGCGTGCGCAGCGGTTCCTGCGTGAAGTCGATTCCAGCTCCGTGATGGTGAATGCCTCGACACGTTTCGCCGACGGCTTCGAGTACGGGCTGGGCGCGGAAATCGGCATATCGACCGACAAACTGCACGCGCGCGGCCCCGTGGGGCTCGAGGGCCTCACATCGCAAAAGTTCGTCGTCTTCGGCACGGGGCAAATCCGCACTTGAACACGGGCACGGCGGCCCATCTATGACAGATGCGATCGGGCTGCTGGGCGGCACGTTCGATCCGGTGCATTTCGCACATCTGCGGCTCGCCCAAGTCGCGATCGAGCGGCTCGCGCTCGCCACTGTGCGATGGATTCCATCGGGACAACCCGGTCATCGCGGCCCGCCGGCGGCGGCCGTGGAACACAGGCTGGCGATGCTGCAGCTCGCCATCGCGGATGACCCGCACTTTATGCTCGATGCAGCTGATGCGCGCAGCGAGGTCCCCACCTTCACGGTTAACACACTCGCTCGATTACGAACGGAACTTGGCGCCGAAGTGCCGCTGGTACTGATCATCGGCGCCGATCAGCTGCTTGCTCTGGACACGTGGTGGGAGTGGAAGCGCCTTTTCGATCTGGCGCACGTCGCTGTCGCGCAGCGCCCGCGCTTCGAACTCAAATCCGGCGCCCTCAGGGGCGAATTGGCACTCGAATATGCCCGACGAGCCGGTGCACAGGTCGACATCACGACCTCGCCCGCGGGCAGAATCGCGTCCTTCGAGATGACGCCGCTCGACATCTCCTCAAGCGCGATACGAGTCGACATCGCCTCCGGCCGAAGCCCGCGTTATTTGCTCCCGGACGCGGTTCTCGACTATATTGCCGCGCAACAACTGTACTCAAAGGAGACGGACTCCCGCTGATGGATATACGCAAACTGAACAAGGCCGTGCGCACCGCGCTCGAGGACATCAAAGCCCGCGACATCCAGGTCTACGATGTCAAGCATCTCACGTCACTGTTTGACCGCGTCGTAATTGCCACAGCCGATTCGGTGCGACAATCCAAATCGCTCGCGCGAAACGTGCATGACAAGGTACGAGCGATCGGCGCGCCGGTCTACGGGGTCGAAGGCGACGACACCGGCGAGTGGGTCCTGGTTGACCTCGGCGACGTCGTGGTTCACATCATGCTCCCGGCGGTGCGGGCGTATTACAACCTCGAGGAACTCTGGAACCATCCAAAGCCCAAGGCGCCGCGCAAACGCTCGGCGCGCACCGCGGCCGCGGCGAAGTCCCGGTGAGACTCCTGGTCGTAGCGGTCGGGCTCAGGATGCCCGGCTGGGTGCACCAGGCGTTTTCCGAATACGCCAAGCGCATGCCACGCACGGCAAGACTGGAACTCGTCGAGGTACGGCCTGAGCCTCGCGTGGAAGGAAAGACGGTGAAGCAGATGCTCGCATTGGAAGCCGGGCGTATAGCGGCAGCAATTCCCCCGCGCGCCAAGACGGTGGTGCTGGATGAGCGCGGCAGGGAGTACGACTCGACAGCTTTCGCGCGCTGGTTGAAGCGGCGGATCGAGGACAACATCGACACGGCGTTCGTCGTCGGTGGAGCCGACGGCGTTGCACAGACGCTCAAAGACGAGGCCGAATCGGTCATCCGCCTGTCGGCAATGACGCTCCCGCACGGGCTTGCGCGGGTGCTGCTCGCCGAGCAGCTTTACCGGGCGGTATCGATACTTCAGAACCACCCGTATCATCGGGACTGAACTTCAATTCGGGCATCTGAATGCTATGTCCCATCCTGGATTCAAGGTCTACCTGGCCTCGCGCAGCCCGCGGCGTCGCGAACTGCTGCGGCAGATCGGTATCGATTTCGAGGTGATGCTGCTGCGCGAGCGCTCGCCGCGCGGTCCCGATGTCAGCGAAACCGTATTTCCGGGCGAATCAGCGGGAGACTTCGTACGCAGAGTGTGCCGGGCCAAGACGCGAGCCGCGTGGACGCGCGTCGAGGAGCGTGGCATACGCTTGTATCCCGTCCTTTCAGCCGATACGATCGTAAGCGTCGAAGGCACGAAACTAGGCAAGCCGAGCGGCCGCATAGACGCCGTGCGCATGCTGGAGCTTCTGTCCGGAAGAACGCATCAGGTATTCACTGCAGTTGCAATGCAGTTCGGGGAACGATTCGAAATGGCCGTCAATGAAACCGCGGTACGGTTCCGTGAACTCAACGCGGTCGAGATCGCGACTTATGTCGATTCGGGCGAGCCGATGGACAAGGCGGGAGCCTATGCCATTCAGGGCCGCGCCGCAGCGTTCGTTCAGGAATTGCGCGGCAGTTACTCCGGCGTAATGGGATTGCCGCTGTACGAGACCGCGGAGCTGGTCAAACACTTTGCGGATGCCCGTCGCACATGAGCGAAGACATCCTCGTCAATGTCACGCCCCAGGAGACACGCGTCGCCGTGGTCCTGAGCGGCGTAGTCCAGGAATTGCACATCGAACGGGCGCAATCGCTCGGCATGGTCGGCAACATCTACATCGGCAAAGTCGCCCGCGTATTGCCGGGAATGCAGTCGGCATTCGTAGACATCGGCCTGGAACGCGCCGCGTTCCTGCACGTCGCCGACATTTGGGAGCAACGCCAGAACGGTGCAGAGCCGAAGCCCATCGAAACCATTCTCGCCGACGGCCAGCCGCTCATGGTGCAAGTGATCAAAGACCCGATCGGCACCAAGGGAGCGCGACTGTCGACGCAGATATCGATCGCGGGACGCCTGCTGGTTTACCTGCCGCAGGACCCGCACATCGGCATCTCGCAGAGAATAGAGGATGAGATCGAAAGGCAGCACCTGCGCGACATGCTGCAGCAGGTACTGCCACCCGACGAGACCGGCGGGTTCATCATTCGCACCGTCGCGGAAACCGCCACCGAAGCCGAACTGCTGGCGGACGTCCATTACCTGCGCAAACTCTGGCAGGACATCCGCGCGCGGGGAAGCATTTCCGCCCCTCAGACGCTGCTCTATCAGGACCTGTCGCTCGCGCAACGCGTGCTGCGCGACATGGTCCACGACGATACCGCCCGCATCATCATTGACTCGCGCGAGAATTTTTCGCGCTTGCAAGCGTTCGCCGCCGAGTACATGCCCAACGTCCTGCCGCGGCTGGAGCACTACTCCGGCGAGCGCCCGCTGTTCGATCTGTTCAACGCCGAGGAAGAGATCCAGAAGGCGCTGGCGCGCCGGGTTGAACTCAAGTCCGGCGGTTATCTGATCATCGACCAGACCGAAGCGATGACCACGGTGGACGTCAACACCGGTGGCTTCGTTGGGGTGCGCAATTTCGACGACACGATCTTCAAGACGAACCTGGAGGCCGCTCAGGTGATCGCGCGCCAGCTGCGCCTGCGCAACCTCGGCGGAATCATCATTCTCGATTTCATCGACATGGAAAATGAGGATCATCGGCGCGCGGTGCTCGCGGAACTGCAGAAGGCGCTGTCCCGTGACCGCACGAAGATCACCTTGAATGGATTCACGGCGCTCGGGCTGGTGGAAATGACGCGCAAGCGGACCCGCGAATCCCTGGAGCACGTGCTTTGCCAACCGTGCCCAACCTGCGCCGGGCGCGGCGTAGTCAAGACCGCCCGCTCGGTCTGCTACGAAATTCTGCGCGAAATCCTGCGCGAGGCGCGCCAGTTCGACGCCCGCGAATTCCGCATTCTCGCCTCGCAGTCGGTGATCGACTTGTTCCTGGAAGAAGAATCGCAGTCGCTCGCAATGCTCAGCGACTTCATCGGCAAGTCGGTATCGCTGCAAGTCGAATCGAGCTGCAGTCAAGAGCAGTTCGAGATCGTGCTCATGTAACGGGAACTGGCATCGAAAGGCCCAAACTCAGCGCCAAGGAGGCGGCGCTTATCGAGGCCGAAGCGCCGCGCGATCGCTGAACCTCGGCCCGGCGCGCGCCGGGAAATTACGCGGAAATGCGTCCGCAGATGTGCGGAATGTAAGCCGCGAGGATGCGGCTGCGGATATCCTCGGGCAGGCCCTCCAGCGCGGGGACGGGATAGCGGGAGACGGCGTGTTTGGGGGTCGGTGCGCTCATCGGGTTCTCCACTGGGCGGAAACGGCTGCCGAATGGGGTCGCTTGCGATCCCATTCTAGCCGTTCCAACAGGTCAAACCGCGTGCACGCCGATGCCAAATGACCGTTCGCAGCAGCTACAAAGCCGCCCGCGGGCTACTTTCTTCGCCTGTAGCCGTGGGCCTGCGGCCGGCACGCGCCTGCAAAACCGGCGCGATCCTCCTGTGGCGCCAAACGCCGAAGATCATTGCCAGCAGTACGAACCCGGCGACGATCGCCGACACCTTGTCGTCCGGATGGAACAGCGCGACGAAGGCCACGAGAATAAGCACGCCTCGCAACAGCAGGTCCGCAGCTTTGTTTTCCACGAACCACCCGAACATTCCCAGCGCAGTCGCACACGTGCCAATTGCGACGACCAAGGTACTGCCGATCTGCGTCCAGCCGGGATGCACCACCATTTCGGCTCGCGAAAATATGCCGAAGGTCATGAGCGTAATCGGCAGGCAGATTCTGAGCGCCTCCCACATGGTCTTCATGAAGGATGCCTCGGCGATGCGCGCGGAAATGGCGGCCGTGAGCGATGTCGGCGGCGAAAGTTCGCCCCAGACTGACAGCAGGAAGACGAAGAAATGCGCGACCCAGGGGTTAACGCCCAGCTTGGTCAACGGACCCACGATCACTACCGCGCCGATGATATAGGTCGCCGTCGGCGGCAGACCCAGGCCGACCAGCCAGCCGAAAATGAACGACATGCCTATCATCGCCATGATGTTCCATGAGCCGAGGTCGAGCAGCATGCCGCCCATGCGGTTGATGAACCCGGTCACGGTGAACAGCCCGATCATGATGCCCAACGTTGCGAGCAGGAGCGTCAGATAGGAGGTCATGTCCGCGTGCGTCTCGATGCTCAGACGCACATTGCCCAGGAACGTCTCCTCGGCGACCGCCGGATCTTTCAGCGCGTGCTTGAAGTAGACGAAGTTGACGAGCAGCAGCACGAAAAGGAAGGATGCGGTATAGAGCGCCGCACGCAGTTCCCCCATGCCGATTCCGCCCATCAGCGCCAGGAGAAACACGACCGCGAGAAAGAAAATCAGGGTCTTGACCTGGTCGTACCCCGATACCGCGGGCGCCTCGATCGGTTCGCGAGGCAACAGGCGCACGCAGAACAGATACACCGCAAAGGAAAGCGATGCGTAGTAGACGAACGCCAGCGCAAACCCTCGCGTCACCACGTCCCAATACGGCACGCCAAGGAACTCCGACATCAGGAACGCGCCGACGCCCATCATGGGAGGCATCAGCAGGCCACCCATCGAAGCCGCGGTCTCGGTTGCGGCGGCGAACACTCCCGGCACGCCGTAACGTTTCATCAGCGGAATGGTGATGCTGCCGACCACCACCGCGTTGGCCGAGCCGCTGCCGCTCACCATGCCGATCGACAGCGAGCCGAGCACTGCCGCCTGCGGCACCATCTGACGTGAATTTCCGGCAATCCTCTGCATGAAACGGATCATCGCACCCTGCGCCCCGAATCCGTTCGCGACGGCGGCAAGCAGTAAGAACGCCGAGATCAGCGTCAATGCAATCTGGCCGTAGATCCCGTAGATCCCGTCGGACATTTCAACCGTGCTGGAGGTAACCACGCGATAGAAGGTCGTGCCCGGATGCCAGAAGAAGTCGAGCGGACTCAGATACCCGAACAGCGTGTAGAAGATGAGCACCAGATTGACCCAGAACAGCGTGGGATGCGCCAGGCGCGACAGTTCCATCACCAGCAGGAACATGAGCAGGCCGACGACAAAATCCTGCGTCGTATAGGAACCCTGCCGATAAATCGAAATTTGTTCGTATTCGTACAGGAAGTAGATGAAACCATAGACGCAGATGCCGATGTAAATCGTCACCAATAGATGGTTTGCGATGGCGGGCAGCCACTTGTACAGGAAGTCCTTCTGGTACATGAACAGGATCTGCAGCATCAACGCGACCGGCAACAGCCGGGACACCAGTTCCTGCGCGCCACCGTAGCCGGTGTAGCAGTACCAGATCACCCAGAAAAACATGACCATCGACAAAGCAAAGGTCAGGTTCCTGAGATTCGCGTGCCGCTTCAGCCAGTCAATCGGCATGAATGTTCTCCTGTTAGTGGAAAGCGGCATGCGCGTTGCGACAAACGCCAGCCCGACACGTTGCTACGCTCGGCGCATTGCGGGGCCACGCTCGACGCGCTGCCCGCCTTCCCGCGGCCACGGCCCCATGGCGCCCGTGCGCCGTCTATGGCATCTGCGCGTGAAATCGACAAGGATGCCGCGCGGGGGGATCTGCACCGCCGCAGTCCCCGCCCCCAGCGGCCCTAATTACATGTTCAATTCGCGATTTTCCACTTGGCGTTCCAGGCATTGTGCTCTTTGAGGAACTTCGCCATTCCCGAATGCACCGGAATATGCGGATTGGCGTTGATTCCCTGCACCTGCATGCCGACGAAATCGCGCGCCAAAGGCGTAAAGCCCGGATCGGCCTTGGCGAGGCTTTCCCGGTTCGCATAGAACGCGCTCAACAGCTTGTAGACGACATCCGTCGGCATGTCCGAACGCATGTTGTACCCGAACAGGATCGGCACGCCCTGGATCGTCTTGACCCCGACGTCCTTGCTGAACGCTTTCGTTGGATCGACGTTCACGACGGCGAGACCGGCCGCCTTCAGCTTGGCGACCTCGTCGGGGCACGGATTGATCACCTTCACGTTCATGCGGACATCGGTTTCCTTCCAGTAGCTCGAGAGCGAACGGCCTGCGGTCGTATAGGCCACCGAGCCGACGATCGTGCCGCTCTGCAATGCGTCGCTATTGGTCTTGGCGTCGATCTGAACGTGCTTGAACTGGTAGCCGAGCGCCTTGTAGATACGCATGAAGTTCAGCCAGTTCATGAAGCCCGCGGTGGTGAAGAACACCGGCTTGCCGCTGAAATCGCCCCAGCACTTGAAATCGCCGGCCCGCTTGTCCGAGGTGGCCATGAACGACTCCATCGGATAGGAGTACCAGGCATGCACGAGTTTCCCCTTCTTGGGCGTATAGTTCTTGAACCCGCCTTCACTCGCATAGACCTGCGTCATGCCGACATCTGCGGTGTAGCCGATTTCCCCGTTGCCATCCATCGTCGCTTTCATCGCGCCGGTGGTTGAGGGATACGGATTGACGGTGACGGTGTATTCCCCGCCGAGCGCCTCCTCGGCAATTTTGACCATCGCAGCGGCAACCTTGTAGCCGTAGGAAGAGGTGCTCGAGGTGGCCCAGCGGATCGACTTGCGCTCCTGTGCGGCGGCCGGCCCCACCGCTGAAACAGCGAATGCGACGGCGATCACCGCCGCGGATACCGACATGCTGTAACCGGTCTTAATCTTGAACATCGAAGTCTCCTTTCGCGTTTATGCCAACAAAATCATGAGTCTTTCTCGCCCAACCGCGAGCCGTGGCGAGCGCGCAGCGCTGCTGCGCATACCGGGGGTCCGTCTATTTGACGCCTCGACTGCTCGACCTGTCAACGCCGCCTGCAAACATTTTCAGTCAGAACCTGTTTCCAGTCGAGGCACCGGCGCGTTGCCGCCAAGACGGGATGGCTGCCAGGCGCCCCCGCGACGAGGAGAAAACCGCATCGAGGAGTTTGTTCAGCAAACCGATACTGCTTGCATTCGGGGTCCGAGCGACGGCTGGCGGGCAACTTAGGACGCCGCCAGGGACTTGACCGGGCTGCCGTCAGTCGGCCAGGCATATCATCCCCTGCTCTTCGCCGCGGCGCCGAGAGCGCCGTCGCCTGGTGTGATCGCGCCCGTGCCGCTCATCGCCGCTTTCCCGCCTCAGATCCGAAACAGGCGCGCGGCATTGCCACCGAGCATCGCTTCGATGTCCGCGGCGGGCAGATCGAGTGCCCGGATGCCCTTGACATAGCGCTTCACCTCGCCGGGTTCGTAGTCGAAATTGAATGGCCAGTCGGTGCCGAAAAGCAGCCGCTGCGGGCTGATGTTGGTCAGCGCGCAACGCAGCGATTCCAGGCCGACTTCGCGTCCGGCCATGTTGAAATAGAGCTTGTCGAAATACGTTCGCCACGGCTTCGTGATCAGCGGCTTGCCCTCGTAGAATCCCGGCCACCCTGGCTGCCGCGCATAACTCGTGTAGGCATCCAGCCGCTCGATGATCGAAGACACGCCACCGCCGAAGTGGTTCATGATGAACTTCAGATCGGGGAAGTCCTCGAGCACGCCGCCGAGGCAGACGCGAAGCACGGTATTGACCATCTCGAATTCGCGCATTACCACGTAGTACAGCCCGTAGGGCGCCTGCAAAGCGTCGAACCCCGGTGCCTCCCCGAGGATGTGCACGTCGATTGGCACGTCGAGCGTCGCTACCCGTTCATAGAACGGCCAGAGCTCGCGCGAATCGAGGAACGCGCCATCGGCGCGCGTCCAGATATGCACGCCACGCAACCCGAGCCCGCGGATCGCACGATCGAGTTCCTCGAGCGCGGCCGGCCCGCCGCTCGCCGGCACCGAGGCGAGCCCGATGAACCGGTCCGGATATTTCGCGACGGTTTGAGCGCACAGGTCATTCCATCGCTTCATCTGATCGAGCGTGCGTACCTGATTGATCGTAAGCAGCGCCTTGTCGATACCTGCGTCATCCATGAAGCGGATGCAGCGCTCGACCTTCGCCGCCTCCTCGGAGATGCGAATGCGGATTCGCCCACCTTCCCAGTAGCGTTCACAGATCTTGCCCGACTCGAACCGTCCTTTCGTCAATTCGTGCAGAAACAGGTGGTGTTCGGCGTCGATGATCATGGTGTTCTTCCTCCTCGGAGTATTCCTGCCGCAAGCACCGAAACGAGCACGACGAGTCCGGCGAGCGGCAGTTCGACGCCGGGCGCGATAAACAGCACCCCGGCGACGAACGTCAGCGTTCGCGCGAGCGCGCCAATCGGCCCGATCAGGTAGCCGCTCACTGCGCAGGCGACCAATGTCGAACCGATCGCCGCCGTCGAGGTGGCGAGCGCGATCCGCCCGGGGCTGCCCTGGAGCAGCAGTCCCTGGTTGATTGCGAAGGCATAAGGAATGACGAACGCGGCGATGCCGAGCTTGACGGCCTCCCAGCCGGTTTCCCAGATCCGGCTTCCCGAAATTGCCGTCGTGACGTAGACGACAATGCACATCGGCGGCGTATAGAACGAGGCGAGGCCCCAGTAGATGACGAACAGATGCGCGGCCACCACCGGCACGCCCATCTCCACGAGCGCCGGCGCCATCAGCGTCGCGAGCGTGATGTAGGCCGGTATCGAATCGAGGCCCATGCCGACGATGAGGCTCGCGACGCCAACCAGCACGAGGGCGAGATAAAGGTTTCCCCCGGACAACTCGACGATGAAGCCCGAGAGCTTGATGCCGACGCCCGAAAGTTCCAGCGCGCCGATCATGATGCCGACCGAGGCGGTGATCACGACGACGCCGAGCCAGCGGCGCACGCCGTCGCCGAGTGCCTGGACGATGCGTCGCGGGGTCAGCCAGCGCGATCGATCGCGAAACAGAAACGAGACGGGCACGAGCGCCGCGCAAGCGTACATCGCCGACATTCCGGGCGGCATGTCCTCGATCATCAGCATCCAGACCAGAACCACGATCGGGATCACGTACATCCAGCCGGCGCACAATGCAGGCAGAATCGGTGGAATCTCGGCGCGCGGCAATGCCCGCACGCCGTCCCGGTAAGCCTGCAAATGCACCGAAACGAAGACGATCAGATAATAAAGGAGGGCCGGCACGAACGCGGCGACGACGATAGATGAATACGGTACCTCGATCCATTCGGCCATGACAAAGGCGATCGCCCCCATGACCGGCGGCAGGATCTGCCCGCCGGTGGAGGCCACCGCCTCCACTGCCGCAGCAAACGCCGGCCGGTAGCCGACATGCACCATCATCGGGATCGTGAATACGCCGGTCGTCGCCGCGTTGCTCGACGGTGAGCCGGAGATTGACCCGAACAGCGCGCTCGAGACGACGGCTGCCTTGGCCGGGCCCCCGCGGCTCCAGCCGGTCAGCGATACCGCGAGATCGATGAACCAGCGTCCGGCACCGGCGGCGTCCATCAGGGCGCCGAAAACGAGATACACAATCACGATCGTTGCCGACACGCGCAGCGGCAGGCCGAAGACGCCGCTGTTGCCGACGTAGGCGGCAAAGAGCACGCGATCAGCGTCGTAGCCTTTGCCGTAGAGCAGTCCCGGCAGCTGGTATTGAAAGATGGTCCCGAGCACGAAAACGAAAATGACAGCAGGCAGCACCCAGCCGGTCTTGCGTCGCAGTGCCTCGACGAGCGGAATGACGACGCACAGAGCGAGCGCAATACCCTTGGTATCGAGTTCGCCGTACATGCCGTAGGCAAGCACGGCGTCGAGGTTGAATACGACATAGCCCGTGCCGACGAGGGCGATGCCGATCAGTGCCAGATCGAACCAGGGCGGCCGTTCGCCGGCCGGACGCGCCGCCCCGTCGTGGCGCGCTCGCCAAGGCACGCTCCAGAAGATGAGCAGCAGGGCGCTGCCGAGGCTGATTGCCAGGTGCACCTGGCCGTCGATGAAGAAACCGAGATAGGCGGGGATCTCGCTGAGTACTGCGAGGTGGTAGGCCCCGACTGCCGCCGCCACCCAGGTGAAGGCACCCAGGCGAGCCGGGGTCCCGCTCATGCCCGTCAACCACTTACCGAGCGAGCAGTCGATTCTGCACGGCGTCCATCTCGGCGTTCCAGGCGCCGATTTCCTTGTAATAGCGGATTGCGCCCGGATGGAACGGTATCTTCGGTTCGGCGAGGGTGTTCTTCACGGTCCAGGCGCGCGCCGAGGCGTGAATCTTCGCGAACTCGTCGTGGTGGCCCATGATCGCCTTGGTGACTTTGTAGACGGCGTCCTCCGACAGGCTGGCGCCCGCCGCAAGCAGGATTTTCATCGCCAGTACCGGGAACGCCTCCGGCTGATTCTTGTAGTGATTGGCCCTGATCACCTGCGTATAGAAGATGTCCGGTAATGCACTCTTAATCGCGTCGAAGCGATCCCGGCTTATGATCAGCGGTTCGACGACGCCATCGGAAAATAGCTTCACCGTCACCGGCTGGCTCAGGCTGAACGGCATCACGGCCGCGCTGATCGTCCCGGTGCGCAAGCCGCGATTCTCGGCCTCGAGATCCGCCGTCGAAACGATGCGCAGGCGGTTCTTGGCGATGCCGAACTCCTTGAGTAGGGCGCTGGCAACCAGCGCCACCTCGGGCAGGGGCTTGCGGTTCGCGGCGATGGTCTTGCCTACCAGGTCTTCGGGTTTGGAGATTCCGGAACCCTTGCGCACCAGCATCCAGCGGAACGAGGATTGGCCCTGCGCGAGCAGTCGGATCGGATATCTTGACTTGAACGGCGCAATGCCCATGTACCGGTCGTAGGCGGCTCCGGAATTCGCGATGGCCAGTTCAATATTCTTGCGCTCCAGGCCGAACATGTTCGCGTGCGAGCCGCCGAGCGGCTCGATATTCGAATTGATGCCGGCTTTTTCCTGGATCATCTTCGACATGCCGATGCCGACCACGTACAGCGAACTGCCGACCGCCGAGGTGCCGATGCGTACCGCCTCCTGCGCAAGGGCGCCCGGCGCGCCAGCGTACGCGGCCGTCAAAGCGAGCGCGACGATGCACGCCCGAAGAATGGTAATCCGTCTCATGTTCCCCTCCTGTTCTGCGCACGTGACGACGATACGCCGCCTGCGACGATATTCCGCGCCTGGCATCTGTCAGGAAGCTTCGCAGGCTTCACAAACTGTGGTTTCAGTCCACTGCTAGCGCGTCCGACGCCCGGCCCCCCGCGGTGCGAGGACGATAGGCTAGACGTCTCAGCAATCTACGCCGTGGCAGTACCGAAGGCAACATCCTGCGTAAACGACGATCGACGGAAACTGTTGGGTGCGTTAGGGGTAGTGTCTATCGCTGTCGTGATCCCGGCCTCGCGCACGTTGAACTTGGACTTACCCGTTACCGTGGACGCTTCAGCGCTCGGGTTCCAAGCGACACTCAAAGTCCGAGTGACGAGTTGTCCACGGTGCCGACGCGGGCCCCAATCAGGCCCAGGACGACCGGCGCGGTGGGCAACCCGTGCGCGGTCAGGGTCCAACGCGGCGCAAAGCAAATTCAAACCACCTCGCTAACCGGGCGAGTATTGGCGGCTAGTTCCTGAACGCGCGCTACCCTATGCAAAACTTCGTTGCCTCAGTGCGCATCCGTTGCCTTGTCGTGCCAGGGTGGAAAGAGTCGGGTCAGGATATACAGCAGGCCGAGCGGCGCCATGGTCACGATAATCGCCATCAGCGCGCCTTCCTTGCCCCAGAAATGCAGTTGATAGCTCATCAGACCTTTACCGGTCTTGGAGATCTCCTGGCCGCCGATAACCACGTTCCAGCGCATCATGAAGACCGAGAACAGCACCAGGCAGGCGCACACCGTCACGCCTATCACCAACGCCTTGCCGCTAGTGCCGCGCCAGATCATGTACGACAACCATAGGAACGGCAAGATAGCGCCGATCGCGAATTGCAGTATGAAATAGGGAATCAGCAGCGGTCCGGTCACGTACTGCATGATCATGTCCACGCCCTCGCGACCCTTATAGACCAGGCTGGCGAATTCGAGGCCCTCAAGCACCAGCGCAACCATGATGAAGGCCCAGATCGTGTAAGCCAGCCCTTTCAGGCAAGCCAGATCTATCGGTACCTTGCGCATCTTGCACGTCGCGACGTAGAGCGCCGCGAGCAGCGATACACCGGAGATGATCGCCGAGAACAGGAAGATGACCGCCATCAGATCCGATGACCACCATTCGCGCGCCTTGACCGAGCCGTACATGAATCCCACGTAACCGTGCAGACCGTGGGCTCCCGGGATGCCGATCACCGCGAGCGCAAAGATCCATTTCCTGTCGAAACGCATCGCGTACTCCGAAAGGTCGTAGGAACCCAGGGTCAGGACGCGGTAGAATTTCCCGAGGAGGTCCGTTCTCTTTTGCGCCTGCTCGATGATGTGCGGACGGTTTGCGAACCAGCCCTCCACGATCAGCAGCGCAACGTAGAAGCTCGCGAAGAACCCGAACATCGCCATCGCCGAGGTAAGATGCGGCGTGATGGTGGCGTTGAACGCGCGCTCGGGATGCCCCAGGTGCAGCAGCAGCGGCGTCGGCACGAAGATCATGAAACTGAGAGACGTCAGCAGCGCGAGATGCGCCACCGGCCGCAACCTCTCGAAACCGAACACCTGGTAAAGACTGGACACCGTAAACGCGCCGGCAACGAGCCCGGTGATATAGGGATAGACGGCGATAAGTATCGACCACTCGAATACCGTTTCATTCGGATAGACCCAGCCCGTGTAAGGGACCAATTGAAGTACCGGTTCCATTAGTTGACCTCTTTGTCGATACCGACATAAAAAACGTTCGGTGCGTTGCCCGATTCGGGCTTGAGCACTTGTACGCGACTGTTGCGTATGAACAGGCTGACCGGGCTTTGCTTGTCCTTGGTGTTGCCGAATATACGCGCGCCCACCGGGCATACCTCGACGCAGGCCGGCTGCAGTCCCTTGGTGATGCGGTGGTAGCACCAGGTACACTTGTCCGCCACACCCGTTTCCTCGTTGAAAAAGCGCGCGCCATAGGGGCAGGCCTGCACGCAATAACGGCAGCCGATGCAATAGGTTTCATCGACCAGCACCACGCCGTCCTCGGTACGGTAGGTGGCCCCCGTGGGACACACCTGTACGCAGGAAGGATGCGTGCAATGATTGCACAGCTTGGGCACGAAGAAGGCCTTGTCCACCTTCTTGTCCTTGTAACGATTCGCAAAGCGGAACGTCTTTTCGGAACCGGACGCCTCGATGTTCACCGGGTCATGCTGGCTGTCGATGTGCACGTGCTTATCGTCCGCGAGGTACACATATCGCTCGACCCAGGTGCGGAACTGATGCGCATTGGCGGGCACGTCGTTTTCTCGTTTGCACGCCTCGACGCAGCGCAGGCAGCCGATGCACTTGGTGGCATCGACGCCGAAAGCCCACTCGTGCTTGTTCCAGTCGTAATCCGGCGTCGGAAACGACTTCCGGTCGGCGGCCGCACCTGGTTTTGCCTGGCCGCCGCTTGAGGATGATTCGCTCTTCGCGATCGCCGTCTTGAGCGCACCCGCAGCGCCCAGGCCTACGACGGCTCCCGTGCAGGTTGCCGCTAATCCCAGTTTGCTGAGAAAGGTGCGCCGTGCATCAAGTGACGGCTTGGTCTTCTCGTCGTTCATGGTGTATTCCCTTTTTGCGTTTAGGGCTTGCAGCTCTGCCCGGCGTAATAGGCGGCGAGGTTTTCGATATCCGCGTCGCTCAGTCCTCTTGAAACGCCGGCCATCATCGGGTCCTTGCGCAATCCAGCCCGGAAGGACTTGAGCACGTTCGACAGATACCCGGGTTTCTGGCCGGCGATGTCCGGCCAGGCAGGATTGGCCGAAATGCCCGTTTCGCCGTGGCACCCCGCACAGTTCTTCGCCAGTTCCTTGCCTGCCGCCGCATTACCGGCAAGCTTGGTGCTTCGTGCGCCGCCGCAGTTGAGGCCGGCATAGTAGGCGGCAAGATTCTGGATATCGGCGTCGCTGAGCGCCTGCGCGAGCGGCGTCATCACGACGTCCTTCTGGTCGCCGGACTTGTATGCCGCAAGAATTCGGGCGAGGTAGGCCGCCTTCTGTCCGGCAAGACTGGGCCAGATATCGTTGTCGCTGATACCTTGGGCGCCGTGACAACTGGCGCAAGCCTCCTCTGCGCGCTTCTTGCCCGCCGCAACATCGCCTTTCACCTGCGCCGCGCTGATGACGATCTTCGGGGAATGCGGGTTATGACAGGCGGTGCACTGCTGCCCACTCGGGTTGTGCTTGGTCGGGTCGATCTGCGGCTGCGTACGTGGCCGCGCCGGCATGGCCTCGTGGCACAGCGTGCACAGCTTGGGGGTGTCCTTGGGAATCGGCAGCTTGCCTTTGGCCGGATGACCCTCCGCGGCCCCGTGGCAGACTTCGCAGGCGACGGTCTTGTGGCTGTTCGCCGACCACAGTGCCACGCGCGGGGTATGACAGGCCAGGCAATAGCGCGAGGTCTGATAGACCGGCGCCTCTGACGCAATTTCGGTGACCGAATTCGCGCGGTAATGACCGAACCTGTAGAACGAATCGACGGTGAGGATCGGTACGGCGATCACCGCCACGATCACGAACCCGATAATCAGAGCGATAAGTCGAAATATGTGTTTGGGCATGCTCGCCTTTCAGATCAGTGCTTAAGACCACGAAGAGTCGAAGCGGATGGCTTTCGTTCCGAGAAGAACTTGGCTTGCTTCAACTCGAGATAGGTACCACCAAAATAGCTGCTGTTCGGGTAGGCTTGCCGCGCAATTTCTTCGGCAACCCGACGGGCTGCGTCGGAACTGTTCCCGAAAACGACGATTCGGGTGTTGCGGTCGTAGTATTGAAGACGGGGGTCCCGGGTGGCTTGGCCCGCCTCCCCCGGCTGTATGGATTCCGCCGCGGGTATCGTGCCCGCTGCGAATTCGGCACGGCTGCGCGCGTCGATCATCACCGCACTGTTTTCGGAAAACATGCGCCGGAACCCCTGTAGCGTGGTTTCGGCGGTATTCCCGAGCGCCCGCCATACCGCCAGGCCGAGCTGGTAGCGTCGCACCTTGGTATACCCAAGGTTCACCAGTTCGTCCGCGCGGCGTCTGGCGCTGTCGGCAAACGGCCCGTTCGCGTAGACGACGATTTCGGTGCTTCGATCCGGATATGCCTGTACCAAGCGTAAAAAGCCTGTTTCTTCGATGCTGATGCTTCCCGGAACGTGAGCCGCGGCGAACTCCCGATCAGCCTGCGCGTCAAACACGACGACGCCCCTCTTGGCCAGAAACGCCTTGAATTCGTTCGTCGACAACTCCGGCGTTGTCCGAAGCTCGGCCTCCAAAGTCGCCTCGAAGACGGTAAGCTTCGCCTTCGAGGGCACCTCCGCTGGCGCACCCTCGCAGACCGACACGACGATCGACAACGCCGATACCAAAAATTTGGTGCACAGCAGGTAGCGCAGTCGCATGGCATTTCTCCTTGCCGGCGCTTACGCGGTCCTTATGCATTACCGAGCAGAGCCAGACGCGAGCGTGAAACTGCTGCAGTGCAGCCACGTGCCCGGTGCCCATCGAAAAAATGAGGTGAAGCCATGTTGGTAACATGTCGTTCTGCGCATAATGCGTCACACGCGATTAGGTGAACAATGGACCCTCGGCCCTATTTCAGCGCCTGCGCCCGGACCATGGTCCGAGACCATGGTCGATGGTGCAGCCAAACCAATGTTTAGAAATATCAGTAACTTATCCTTATGAGCGCGTTCCCCAAACTGAACTTGGTACGCCGCTTCTTGCTGGTCGGCTTGCTGGTGCTGCTCGCCGGGATGGCCGTGATCGGCACCTGGGTCGGCAGCCAGATCGAGGCTGGCATCATCAACGGCTCCGGGGTCGTAACGAATCTGTACCTCGACGGCGCAATCTCGCCGCGGCTGCAATCACTGGCAAGCGGTGGATCGCTTGAGGACGCCGATCGCATTGCGCTCAACCGGCTGCTGACCGGGTCCCGCCTTGGCGAGCACGTCGTCGCCCTTAAGATCTGGGGGCGTGACGGACATGTGATTTACAACAGCCCCGATCCATCGCTGGTCGGAAGTCGATTCGCGATGGAGCCGGCGCTTGCGCAGGCGTTCGCAGGCGAGGTCCGTTCACGCGTCGTCGACAAGGATGAAATTGAACACCAGTTGAAAAACCCGCGATGGTCCAGACTGATCGAAACCTTCGCGCCAATACGCGCCGATCGCGATAACTCGATTATTGCCGTGGCCGGTTTCTACCAGACCTCAAAGAGTCTGGAGCAGGGCGTACGCGCCGCCCAGCTGCGCAGCTGGGCAGTGCACGGCGCGGTCACGCTGGTCATGCTCATCCTGCTCACGACCCTCGTTAAGAAGGCAGATAACACCATCGACGCGCAGCGACGCGAGTTGAACGAGAAAGTCACCCAACTCACCGCCCTGCTGGCACAAAACGAACAGCTTCATGAACGAGTCAGCCGCGCCGCTGCGCGCACGACCGCGCTTAACGAGCGTTTTCTGCGCCACGTCGCCACCGATCTCCACGACGGGCCCGGCCAGTGCCTGGCACTTGCCTCGATGCGCATCGAATCCCTCTCCGAAGCGTGCGGAGGATGCGAAAACTCGTTGGGAAGGGAACGCAGCGTGGCGGAGGATTTCAACACCATCCATTTGGCGCTGCAGTCCGCGCTCGGGGACTTGCGCGCGATCCTTCGCGGGCTGCAGCTGCCCGAGATCGAGCAACTTTCGGTCAGGGAAACGATTCAGCGCGCGCTCGACGATCATGAGAGGAAGACAGGCCAGGAGGTCCCTCTCGAGTGCCAAGACATACCCGATACCGCACCGTTGCCGGTTCGGATCGCGCTTTTCCGCCTGCTGCAGGAATCATTGGCCAATGGATTTCGTCACGGCGGCGGCCGCAACCAGCGCGTTGCGGTAAAGGGTTTGGCGGAGCAGCTCCGAATTGAAGTTGCGGACGATGGCCGAGGTTTCGATCCCAGCGTGCCAAACACCGGCGGACATTTTGGTCTGGATGGAATGCGCGAGCGCGTACAACTGCTTGGCGGGAATTTCGAGGTCCGCAGCGCGCCGAATCAGGGGACGCACATCCGGGCATCGCTGCCTTTACTCGAGCCGGGAGAGGCGCATGTCTGACAACGTTCGTATCCTGGTTGCAGACGATCACCCGCTGTTTCGCGAAGGCGTTGTGCATTCGCTTACCGCCGAATCCGACTTCACCGTCGTCGGACAGGCCTCGAGCGGAGAGGCAGCCCTCGGTATGGTGCGTGACCTGCTTCCGGACGTTGTGCTGCTGGACATCGGAATGCCGGGCTGGGGCGGAATCGTTGCCGCCGAGAAGATTGCCTCCGCGTGCCCGACAACCAGGATCGTGATGTTGACCGTCCTCGAAGACGAGGACAAGTTGCTGGCCTCTTTCAAGGCGGGGGCCCGGGCCTATGTGCTCAAGGGAGTGTCGGCGCACGAACTGGCAAGCGTGGTGCGTTCCGTGGCTCAAGGCGAGGTCTATGTGACACCTTCTCTCGCTGCGGGAATACTCGTGACGCTGAGCCGCAACCACTCGCCGCAGGATCCTCTTGAGGGACTGACCGAGCGGGAGTCGGAGATTTTGAAACTGGTAGGCCGTGGAATGACCAATCGCGCAATTGGTGAACAACTTCACCTTTCCGAAAAGACGATCAAGCATTACGTCACCAACATCCTGGAAAAGCTGCACGTGCGCAGTCGCGTCGAGGCGGCAATGCTGGCGGTGCGCGGTACGCGGAACGATTTGAAGGAATGAACGGGCCCAATTGCAGCGACCGTGCTCATTGAGCGGGCGCGACTGAGGAATCTGACGAAACGCGTACTTCCCTGACTCGGCACTCGATTCCCGGCCCAGCGCAGCGGCTCGCGGGCAGAAATCGAAACGGCAGGACCGTCAACGCGCGGCAACGCAGCGATTGCCGCGCGTTCGACTCGGGTGGATGAGCAGTTGGCGGGTTCATGATAGAATTCGCGGTTGCAGTGCAGCAAGCAAGCATCTGATTGAACTAGCTCGTTATTTCCCGTCGCGCGCGGGGCGGCGTTAAGGCTGTGATGAGGGATCGCTTGCTGCGGATTCAGACAACGGTTTGAGGAAACGTCGATGAAACAAAGCGTGCGAAAGCTCTTCTTGACGATGCTTGCGGCCGGGATCGCCGTGGTCGGCTACTCGCGCGACGGCAGCGCCCAAAAGCCGCTCAAGCCCGGCAGCAACGACGAACTCAGGGCTGCGTACGCTACCTCCCAAGACATCGCCGAAGGCAAGCGCGTTGCGGCAGCGTCCTGTGCAGGCTGCCACGGGATCGACGGCATTTCCAGGGCTAAAGACACACCGCATATCGCCGGACAGCGTCCCGGCTATATGTACATGGAATTGCGCGTCTACCAGTCGGGCGGGCGCGGAAACACGCCGATGAACAACAGTGTCCGGTTCTTGAGCGACGATGCGCTGGTCAAGGTTGCCGCCTATTACGCAAGCCTGGATTCAGCGCCGCCCGCTCCCAAGAACACCAAACGTGCGACTGCGAAACGCGATCCGCTTGCGACCGGCAAGGCCGCCGCGGCCGGTTGCGGGGGTTGCCACGGCGAGAACGGCATCAGCAGCGTTCCGGGTATGCCAAGCCTCGTTGGCTTCGATCCAAAGTATTTCGTCGCCGCCATCAACGCCTACAAGAACGGCCAGCGCAAGCACGACATGATGAAAACGCTGGTCTCGGCGATCAGCGGCAAGGAGCTCGAGAGCATTGCGCTGTTCTACGCAATGCAAAAACCGGCAAAGGCAAAGACCCCTTCGCCGGGCGATCAGACCGCGGGCAAGGCGGCGGCCAGCGCTTGCGCGAGCTGCCACGGCGAAGGTGGTGTAAGCACGGGCTCGGCTCCAAGCCTCGCCGGGCAGGACGCCCAATATTTCGCCTCTGCGATGAAGGAATACAAGAACGGATCCCGCGCTGATCAAACGATGAAGGGACCTGCCGCTTCCGTTGACGATACCGCCATCAAGAATATGGGCGCCTATTACGCAAGCCAGACGCCTCAACCGGCCAAGTTCCGAAAACCCCTTACCACGGAAGAACTGGCCCAACGCTGCGACCGCTGCCACGGCGTCGATGGAAACAGCACCGATCCGCGTTCGCCCGCGCTCGCCGCGCAGAGAGCAGATTATCTCGAAACGGTCATGCGCGCGTACCGGAAGGGCGACCGCAGGAGCACTGCGATGACCGCCATGCTGGACAATGTCAGCGACGAGGCCATCGAGGAGCTCGCGGCCCATTATTCACGTCAAAAAGCACGAACCGTCGTCTACGTTCCCCTGCCATCGAAATAGTGACCGTGTGTTCGAGGGCGGGCCAAACGCGGCCGGAGCCAAGCGGGACGCGTTAGAATAGCGGCGCCAGATTTCAAAGCGGGATCCGGGGCTCAGGATGCTTCAGTGACCACGGAATTCCACCCGAATAATCAAAGGAAACCGTCATGAGTGAGACCCCGTTACACCGGCTCTACCACCATTATTCGGAGCTGCCTGTCAGTATGCGCATCGTGTATACGGCGGCGCTGTGCATACTGGGCATGGGGTACCTCTTCGGCATGCTTTACCTTGTTCATGTCTACTCGGGCCGCGACGGGAACCCGAATACCCTGTCCTACGAAGACCTGGTCATCGCCTACACCGGCAGCGGAAAAGGCTCGCGGCTGGAATCCGCGCTGCGCGGTCCGATGTCCAGCATGCTGCCCGCTGAAGAGGCCAACGCATTGGTGAGCTGGGCGCAGAAAGGCGCGGAACGCAGCACCTACGAATCGTTCATAAGACCAACCATCGACAAGCGCTGCATGTCCTGCCATGACGGCAGCAACCCGCACCTGGCGAACCTGGGCGGTTACGACCTCATGAAGAAGGTAACCGAACAAGACACGGGAACCGATATCTTTACGCTCGTTCGCGTTTCCCATATCCACCTGTTCGGGATGACCTTCATTTTCTTCATCCTCGGCAGCATTTTCAGCCACGCGTTCCTCCGTCCCTTATGGCTGAAGTACGTGCTGATCGCATTGCCGTTCGTTTGCGAGGCTGTGGATATCAGTTCCTGGTATCTTGTCAAGGTGTATCACCCGTTCGCGTACGTCACCATGGCTTCCGGCGGGATAATGGGTGCGTCCTTCGCGACGATGTGGCTCATCTCCATGTACCAGATGTGGTTCTCGGGGACGCCCGAAGCCGTCGCCGCGCGGCACGGCGTCAAGGAAATCATCGTCGGGTAGGCGGTTCCCGCAGGTCTCGGACATCTTAGTCCCGCGCAAGGGTCCTCGTGCCAGCATAGCGGCGTCGGTCGGCCTTTAATGACATCGACGGGACCTGCGAACGCGCGAACGCCGGAGACGTAACAAGCGTTCCGTCGCCATTTCGGCGTCCCACGCCCGGAATCATTGCGTGCGGCCGTCCTATCGTACGGCCGCGCCGGAACTGCGGCGATGCGATTCTGCCGCTACTTTCTGTCCAACCGATCACTTTGCCGGCTGAGTTGCATACCAGGCCGCCAAGCTCTCGATAATCGCATTGCTGTACGGAGAACTCATCCGATGCATGGTGGAACTTTCCCGCTTGCCGTCGCGGTACGCTCTGAGCGCCATGACCAGATAATCCTTGTCCTGTCCCCGCATTTTCGGCGCAGCCATCCCGGGGTTCTCGTGGTCGTGGCACCGATTGCATTTTTCAGCCAGTTCCTCGGTGGAAGTCGGCACCTTATCCGCAGCCCGGGGCTCCTGCGTCGCGTAGAAGGCTGCAATGTCCTCGACTTCCTTGTCGCTGAGTCCGGCGACGTAGCGCTGCATGCCCCAGTTCTTGCGGATGGTCCGATAGGATTTCGTAGACCTGATTAAATACTCTGCGTCCTGTCCGGCGAGACTCGGCGTGGCAGCATCGGCGCTCACGCCGCGCGTGCCATGGCATCCGCCGCACATCGCGGTGAGCGGCTCTCCCGCTTTCGGGTTGCCGCCATGGTTCTTGTCAGTCCGCTTCACGGGCGTCTGCGCCGCGAAGTACAGCGCCAGGTTTTCCAGCTCCAGCTTGCTCGCATTGCCCAGAATGCCCTTCATCGCCGGGGTAGCCCGCTCAGCCTGGTGGTATTCCTGAATCGCGGCGACCAGATAATGCGGCTGCTGACCCGCCAGCGACGGCGTACCGGGAACCGTAGAGTTACCGTCCGCGCCATGACATTGGGTGCATGCGGCCGCGAGCTTCTTGCCCGCCTCGTAAGCCGAGGAATGCTTCACGTCGCTGGCCGCTGCGTTCACCACCGGCGGCTGAGCGGCATAGTACGCGGCGATATTGCGCATGTCGGCATCGCTCATGTCCCTCGTCAGGTCCCTGAGAGCAGCATGCGTGCGCTGTCTGTTCTTGTACTCGATCAGCGAGGCAAGCAGGTAGCGCGCCCGCTGCGCAGCCAGATGCGGAATCGCAGGGGCGACGCCCTTGCCGTCCAGTCCGTGGCAGGTCTTGCAGCTTTTCTCGGCGATGATCTTGCCTGCGTTGACGTCACCGATAGGCTTGGCAGCCTCGGCCTTCCCGGTAGGTTCCTGCTTATCCGAGCAGGCAACAAGGACGGCCGACAATGCGACGGCTATGAAGAAGTTTTTCATTGGAAATCTCGAATGATTAATGGTTCAACTACTGCTTTCGGCATGCTGGTTCAAGCCGTTTGCACCTGCACCATTTTATTCCGATGACAGACGGAAACATAGTGCGAATCGTACCCGAGGTCAGGACGGTGCCGCGTCGCGAATTCGAGAATTTCCCGCGCGCTTCATCGGTCCACGCAAGGCTCCTCAGTCCCGAAGCGGAGCAGCTCGCCGGCGTCCCTGAATTCCCCTTCGCGTACGGATTCAACCGCCATTTAGATCACCCAAGACCCCTATCAGTACAAAAGCGAGCAGCACCAAGCCGAAGAATATCAGCGTAAATCCGAGTATCTTCGAGCCCCGTGTCATTGGGGCGGACGGCGCGTCCACCAAGTACTTCTCCAGTTCCCCGGTCTTGACCAGCCGGTTGTACTCCACCGTGTGCTCGTGTCGGAACTCCTCCAGTGGCACCGCACCGGTGAACATCACGGTATCCAACGGGAACTTGTCAGGCCTGAAGTGATTGTTGAAGAAGTGAACCGTGAACAGGAACAGTACCGCGAGAAGTGCCTCCTCGCCATGGAAAATCGTTGCCACGTTGAACGCCCAACCAGGCAGGAACGAGGCCGTCGCGTTCGGAAACCACAGCATCACGCCGCTGACTCCGATGATGGTGACGCCCCAGAAGGGTGCCCAGTAGTCGAATTTCTCCCAGTAAGTCCAGCGATCGAATACAGGCCGCGGCCCCATGCCGAAGAACCACTTGAACATGGCCATGATGTCCCAGAGATCCTGCAGGCGTGGAACCAGCGAATTGGGTCCGAACCAGTCGAACTCGCGCCAGTTCTTGGCGATTCGAATCACGAAATAGACCAGTTGCGCGAAAAAGACCGACACAAATATCACCGCGGACACCCTGTGTATGTACGCCGCCGCGATGGGACCTCCAAGCGCGTTCATGATCACCGGCGCCCATGCGGTCTTGGAATAAAACACCGACATTCCGGTCAAAGTCAGCAACATCAGGCTCAGCGCGAACGTGAGATGGGCGATGCGCCAGATCAACGGGAAACGCCGGTAATACTTGCCCTTGATCCCCGCAACGGCCTCCGCCGCTACGTGCGGCCGGGTCCTGCGCTCCTGACGGTCCTTGTATTCCCGGTAGAACCACAACGCCGAATGAGTCCAGAAGAATGCAAAGGTACCGACGAGTAGCTGAAGCATGAACTTCGACGCGATCCATATGTAGGGATAGCGGCCGAAGTCGTGGGTCGTACCGTGCGGCTCGAACGTGACAAAACCTTTGGTCGCTCCCGTGTGGCATTTCTGGCAGGTTCGAAGCCGGTTGTCCGGGTGTACCGTCGAATTGGGATTATCCACGCGCTGTACTGTGTGACTGCCGTGGCAGTCAAAGCACTTGGCCGTGTGGGCGTATCCCAGCCAGTTCACCTGGCCATGATAGGTTTCCGTATAGGTCTTCAGGCTTTCGGTATGGCAGTTTCCGCAATTCCGGGTGATCGCTACCCTGGTCGCGTCCTTCGCCGGATCTTCGACGTCGTGCGTGGTATGGCAATCCGCGCAAATGGCGGCATACGGGTTGCCCTGCTCCAGAACCGCCTTGCCATGCACGGAGGTCGCGTACTCCTTGCGCTCCTTCGCATGGCATTTTCCGCAGGCGTTCGGGACGCTCACGCGCCATTGCGTGCGCTCCGCACTGCCCTTCGGATACACGTAGTGGGCTTCGTGACAGTTGTAGCAGGTTGCATTGGTGCGCGACTGGTCGGCGCGACTCGGCCGCGCATGAATGGATTTCATGTAGTGCTTGATCTGTTCGACCACGACCCCCAGCCTCGCGTTCTGCTGAGTCTTGCTCTCCTTCACGGCGGCGGCCCACAATCTCTCGTGGCACTCCACGCAGCTCACCCTGACTTCGATCCCCGGCTTATGCGGAATTTCGGTGATGTTCCTGTGGCACTCAACGCAGAGTCGTTTGCCGTGCACACTTTTCTCGAACTTGTCCTTGTTCACATCCAACGGGCGCATTTTTCCATCGGGCCCCGGCACCCCGAATCCAGGATTGGCATGACAACCCAAACACAGTTCGCTCGGAATCTGAATAGCCGCGGGTTCTGCCTCCTTGGCGGGCGCTGAAGCCTTGTCGGTCTTCACGGCAGCAGCAGTGGTATCGGCGGCGTTGACAAACGCCGTCCACAGGAACGGCGCGGTCGCCAAACAAAGAACCCCCGTCAATATCCATACTGCAGTTCTCGAAACACGCATGGCCTTCAAATCCCTATTCAGAAATGGCGTCCTTGTCAGACACGGCAATAGGCGGACCCGCCATTGTTATTGATACCCGCTCGTACAATTTGACTGAAATCAAGTCCCTGTTCCAAAAAGCCCGATCCTGCGTCGCGATCCGAGAACGGAACGGCGGCCACATGGTGAAATCGCTCCGCCGGTGCAGGATTTCACCGCAAACGACGTAGCGCCACGCGACTTTTGGGAACTGCTGCGGCCATCCCGGCACCCGTAGCGGCAACAGCGCGTTCAGAGGCGTCCCAAAGGCACGAATAGTCAGAATCTCTCGAGCAGTCGGGCTGATTGGAGCATCCGAGCCTGCTTTCCGGTTCCCGATGCGACCCCGGCGTCCAGGCCAAATTATGGTGTGCCGTCTGAACATGGTTACTCATCAATTCGTCCATGATATATTCGTCGAATATTCGATCAATTGGTTGGCGAGGAGAGAAAACATGTTTCAAGAACGTCGCAACACGATTGCCACGCTAAGTGCCGCTGCCGTGGTCGTGAGTATTGGTTTTGCTTCCCCCGTTTGGGCGCAGCAGCGCGTCACCATCGGCACCAATCAGGCCGGGACCTTCTACAATCAGATCGGCGGTCTGATGGCAACCTTGGTCCAGTCCAAGACCGGCGTGCAGAGCACGTCGCGGCCATTCTCCGGAACGTCGGTCTATCTTCCGCAGTTGCACCGCGGTGAGATCACCTTCGGCATTAACTCGGCGCTCGATTCCTCGAATGCCTACACCGGAGGAGGAGTCTACAAGCAGCCTCTGAATCATGTGCGTGCTGCGCTTCTCGTCTATCGCGCGCCGTACGGGTATTTTGCCAAGAGCAGTTCAGGCATGAAGACGATCGCCGACCTCAAGGGAAAGAAGGTGATCGTCACCCAGCGAGCGATCGCCTCCTTCGACAAGTTCAACGAGGCGATTCTTGCAACGGCCGGATTGACGCCTGCCGACGTTTCGCCGGTCACGGTTTCCGGAGTTGTGGAATCCGTGCGCTCGGTCACCGAAGACAAGGTGGTCGCGGCGCCTCTCCTGCTCGGAATTCCGCTGCTGCGTGAGGCCGACGCGGCAATTCCCGGCGGCATTCGCGTTCTCGCGTTCGGCCCGAACGACGCCAAGCTCGACGAGTTGCGTGGCATCACGACCATGATCCTCAAGCCCGCCAAGCCGCTGGTCGGCGTGAAGGAACCAACCAAGGTGGCGCGTTTCGATGTCTATCTGAACACTGGTTCCGACATCTCGGCCGACACCGTGTACAAGGTGGTAAAGACAGTGTACGAAAACTGGGGCGCGATGCAGAAGCAAATGCCGCCGTTGCGCGGCGTCAAGCCGGCCGACCTTGTGCCGGTCAGGATGAGCCACCCGTTCCACGAAGGCGCCGTGCGCTATTTCAGGGAAGCTGGGATTTGGAGCGACGCGCACAAGGCGCAGCAGGACGCGCTGCTGGCACAAATGACCAAATAGGCGCATGGTCCGTCCGGACATTGTGAGTACGCTCGCAACCGGACTCAAGAAGACCTGTTATGCATTTCTGATCCTGGGCGGTATCGCCTGGGTGATGAATGTTCCCCAGTATCTTGGCGTGCCGATCATCGCCGCCGAATGGCTCGGCGTCTATCTGGCCGTCGGCATCGCCGCGGCGTTACTGCAACATCCCTATGGCAACGAAGCGGGGTTGCTGGAAGTTGTTTTGGGCGTTGTCGCGATCGCCGTCTGGAGCTGGATGTCTGCCCATTACAACGTCTGGCTGACCGATTTCGCTGGCTATACACCGCAAAAATACGTCCCAGGGATCGTCGCCCTGATGCTGATGATGGAGGCGCTGCGCAAGTCCTGCGGCCTTCCAATCACCGTTCTTGTCTGGCTGCTGATTCTCTACGGTTTGGTTGGTCATCTGCTGCCGCCACCGTTCCAGGCGGACCGGCTGCCGATTCCTTCCTATGTCATGTATCTCTATGCGGACACGAACGCGGTCCCAGGTCTGGTGCTGATTATCATCGCCTCGCTGGTGCTGGCGTTCATCGTGCTTGGAAAACTGATGGAAGTGAGCGGTGCGACAGGCTTCTTTACCGACCTGGCACTGGCGACCATGGGCCACCGGCGGGGTGGTCCGGCCAAAGTCGCAGTGATTGCCTCCAGTCTGTTCGGCAGCATTTCCGGTTCGCCGGTCAGCAACATCATGTCCACCGGCGTAATCACGATTCCGTTGATGAAACGCACCGGCTTTCGTCCCGATCAGGCAGCAGCGATCGAGGCGGTTGCCTCGACAGGCGGGCAAATAGCGCCCCCGGTCATGGGCGCGGCCGCGTTCCTGATCGCAGAGTTTCTGCAGATCACCTATTACGAAGTTGTCATCGCGGCGGCGCTGCCAGCCTTCTTCTACTACCTTTGCCTGTTCTTTCAGATCGATGCGATTTCCGCGCGCCGCGGCCTTGCCGGGCTTCCAAGAAGCGAACTCCCCATGCTCCGCAGGGTGCTCAAAACGGGCTGGGTGTTCATCGTTCCACTGGCGCTGCTGATCTATCTGCTATTCTGGAAAGCGTACACGCCGTCGCTGGCGGCCTTGAGTTCGGCGGCATTGCTTCTCCTGTTCGCTTTTGTGCGCAAGCGCATGCTTTCCTGCGCTGACTGGTCAGATTTCATTTTCGGCGGTGGAGCCAGCATGATCCCGCTGGTGCTCATCGGAGCCGGAGCCGGGGTGGTAGTCGGCGTGATGAATGCGACCGGACTCGGTCAATCGATCTCCTTCGTGCTGGTGCAGGCAGGTGAAGGGTTCGGCCTGTTGCCGATGCTGATGATCACCGCGCTGTTGTCGATCGTGCTCGGCATGGGCATGCCGACGACGGCCATCTACGTCGTTCTGTCGATCGTTATTGCACCGGCGCTGGTCAAGATGGGCGTCGCGACATTGGCGGCCCATCTTTTCATATTCTATTTCGGCGTGCTGTCGTTCCTCACGCCGCCGGTCGCGGTCTCCAGTTTCGTCGCCGCCGGCCTGGCAAAAGCGAGCATGTGGCGCACCAGCTGGTCCGGCATACAGCTTGCGGCGCTCGCCTACCTGTTGCCGTTCCTGTGGGTCTACAATCCGGCGTTGCTGCTGCAGGGATCGTGGCAGCAAGTGATTCTCGCGGTGCTCACAACCACGGTTGCGGCGTTGGTCATCGCCATGGGCATGCAATCGGCAGGTATTCACACCATGCGCGCCGGCCTGCTTCTCAGAGGAATCAGCTTTATTGTTGCCGGGCTCGCCATTGGCCTGGCCTTTCTGTGGACCGGACCGGAATCCTTGCTTCTGCTGATCCCGTCGGGTCTGGGGATGGCGCTGTGCTTCTGGAAGGACCTGCTACTGGGCAACAGGCAGGTTGCGGTCAGCCCCGCCAACAGCCGCTGACCTCCCTCGGATCGTTCCCGATCGGTCAGTCATCGCGTCCCTGACCGGAATTCGGGGGTATGCGTTGTCATTCCTCCCCCAGCACCAGCAGCGCGTCGAGCGCGAGCACGCCCTGGCCTCGCGGAAAGACGACGAGAGGATTGATATCGACTTCCTGCAAGCGCGGTTCCGCGCAGATCAGGCTGCCGATATGTGCGGCCGCCTGTGCGAGCGCCGCCACATCCGAAGGCGGAGCACCCCGATAGCCGTCCAGAAGGCGTGCGCCCTTGAGGCGCCCGATCTCTACCACGATGTCATCGACGTCGCTGTCCGCAGGTACTAGCCTGACATCGCCGAGCGCCTCGGCGAAGATTCCGCCGAGACCTACCAGAAGCAGCGGTCCCCAGTCAGGATCGCGCTTTGCCCCGACGATCATCTCGATCCCCTTGGCGGCGATATGCTCTTCGACGAGTATTCCGTCAAGGACAAGGCCGGCGCGTGACTTCGCCAGATTTTCGTGCAGGCGCACCCCTGCCGCCTCGAGCGCGCGTGCATCGGCAATGGAGACGATTACCCCACCGGCGTCGGATTTGTGGGCGAGAGCCGAAGCCTGCGCCTTGAGTACCACGGGATAACCGATCGCCTCGGCGATCTTCAGCGCTTCTTCGAGATTGCCGGCGAGATGCCCCTGCGGCACGGGAATGCCAAGGTCTGCCAGAATCGCCTTGCCGCGGTATTCGGCGAGTGTGCCGCGGCGGCCCGTCAGGGACGCGGGCGCAGCGGCCCGAGCGACGGCGTTGCGCCGTGGTCTGGCCAGCGCTCGACCATACGCGCAGACGCGGGCGATCGCACGCAACGCGCGGTCGGGCGACCGAAAGAACGGCACGCCACATTCGCCGATTTCCGCCAGGACATCGGCCGCGAGCGGCGTTTCATCGCCGAGAAATGCAATCGCCACCGGCTTGTCATTCCTCTCCTCCAGCGCCGAGCGAAGCGAGCGCCATTTCGCCATCTGTTGCCTCGGCGAACCTCCCATTGCCGCAACGAGCACCGGACCGATGGCCGGATCGCGCAAAAGGGCGCGAGCCGAATTGCCGAAAATCTCCGGCTGGATCATCCCTTGCGCGGTGACATCGAGCGGATTGTCGATGCTGGCGAAATCGGGCAGCACGTTGCGAAGTTCCGCGATCGCTTCCGCGCCAAGCGGCGGCAATGGCAGGCCGATCTCCTCACAGAAATCGAGTGCAAAGCCGCACAGCGCCCCTGAATTGGTCATCATCGCCGCACCAAGCGGCGGCGGCGACGGATAGCGCGCGAGCAGCGCAGACGTGTCGAACAGTTCATCCATGGTGGTTACCAGCACCACCGCTTCGCGCTCGACCATGCAGCGCATAGCGGCGTAGTCGCCGGCCATGGCGCCAGTGTGGGATTTCGCCGCCTCGCGCGAGCGTTCGCCGCGGCCAGAGTGCATCAGAACAATCGGCTTGCCGAGGGCGCGGGCACGCGCGGCGAGGCTCAGAAAACGGGCCGGTTGGCGGATCTGCTCGACAAACAGCGAGAACAGCAAGACCGCCGGGTCATCGAGCAGCTCCTCGATCATATCCTCAGCGCCAATGAGAGCCTCGTTGCCTGTTGAGATGGCGAACGATACGGGGACCCCGCGCGCGATCAGCGCCAAGCGGATGTTGCCGGCCATCGCACCGCTCTGGGCGATGATACACACGCCCGGGCGGGTCTCCCGCCGTGGCTCCATCGGTTCGAAGGTCAACGGCACGCCGTCGACGAAGTTTACGAACCCTAGGCAGTTCGGGCCGAGCAGTGCGATGTTGGCGGCCTTGGCTTCGGCGCAAATCGCTGCCTCGCGGGCGCGGCCGGTGGCTCCGAGCTCGCCGAAGCCAGAAGCGAAAACCACCACGCCGGCGACCGCGCGCTTGGCGCATTCGACGAGCGACTCCGATACCCCGTCTGCCGGTACGACAAAGACCGCGGCATCGACCCCGATTGGCAGATCCTCGATCGACGAGAGACAGGCACGGCCACCGATCTCTTTCTGGTTGCGGCTCACGAGATGCAGTTCGCCGGCGAAGCCGTACCGGTCGAGATTCTCGAGCACGTTGGCGCCTGGCGAAAACGGCTTCGCCGAAGCACCTATGAGAGCGAGTGAGCGCGGCCGCAGCAGACGACCAAGCGGAGTCGGTGCAGTCTCACCCAAAACGGCGCCCTCCTCCCCGCTTCCTATCCATTACGCTTGTAAGCCCCCAAGCCGGGACGGAACGATTTTGCGTCGAGGAACTGAGCCATTCCCTTCTGATCCCCCTTCTCGGGATCGCGAAACTTGGCTTGATCGGACTTCGACGCGAGATATTCGGCGGCCGTGTCCCAGGACATCTCCCGGACATGGTGATACGCCGTCTTGGCGGCGCGCAAAACATGCGGATTCTTTTCCATCAGCTTCTTGGCCAGCGCGCGGGTGCGCTCCTTGAGTTCCGATGCGGGAACCGAGAAATTCACCAGGCCGAGGTTTGCCGCGGTCTGTCCGTCGAAGGTGTCGCCGGTCATGATGTAATAAAGCGCGGCTCGCTGGCTCAATACCATCGCCACCGATTTGGTGACGATGCCGGCCGGGATGATGCCCCAGTTGATTTCCGACAGTCCGAACTTTGCGTCATTCGAAGCCACTGCCAAGTCGCAGCCGATCAGCACCTGGAATGCGCCGCCGAAACACCAGCCGTTGACCATCGCAATGGTCGGCTTGGGGTAATACATCAGCCGGCGCCACTGCCAGGCAGCGTTCGCCCGGTACAAGCGCTCGCGCAGCATCGGATCCCCGGCGTCGGGCTCGCGGAAATATTCCTTCAGGTCCTGGCCGGCTGAAAAGGCTTCGCCGGCACCGGTAATTACCAGCACCTTTGCGCGGTCGTCCATCTCCAGCGCGTCAAGCACCTGGACCATCTCGAAGACGATCCCCGGATTGATGGCATTGCGTTTGTCGGGCCGGTTGAGCGTTACCCATGCAATGTGGTCGTCTATCGAGACGAGAACGTTGGTGCCACCGGGCATCCCTGCGTGTTTCTTGGCGTCGGCATCTGCGGTCATTGCATTGACTCTCCATTGACTATTGCGTTATTACGTGGTCGATGTCGCTGATTCGTCTTTTCCAGCCGAATTCTAACGAAATCGGACGAATGGGTGATGCGATAAGAGGGCTGACTCTACAGCAATGAATTTTCATGCTAGATCGGAAGCGCTGTTATCGGCGTGTTCGGACGTCACATACGGTGGTGAAACAAGGAACACGATTTGCTCCGTGCGCGGAATTTTCGTGGCGGTCTCACGGCTCTCAATACGAAGGTCATCGCCGGACCGAACATTGTTATTCTTATAGACAGCCGATGGTGCGAGCACGTATTGGGATCCGCGCGCGCGAAATGCGGGCTGGAAAATGCGCATTGCGGTCAAGCTTCAATGCTTGAGAATCGAGGCGCGGAGACGCAGCGAGTATCGGCACGTTCGTCCGTACCTATACCGCTGTCTCCGCTAACTCTTTGATTCGATGGCGCGCCCGAGACGATTCGAACGTCCGACCCCTGCCTTCGGAGGGCAGTACTCTATCCAACTGAGCTACGGGCGCGTGGGGTGCGTAGGATACCCCCGCTGTCGTCGGCTGTCATTCATCCCGCATCCGGCAGTCTCACCAAGCGTAGCGCCGTAACTGCGCTTGGAGCTACAATTCATGTCTCTCGTAGTGCCTCGGAAAGGAGTTTTCATGAGCGGTGAGAAATCCGACGGGTCGCTCATCAAGACGCCTGGGCAGTTCATTGCGATCATAGTTCTTGGTTTCCTCGTGCCGGTCTTGGGTGTGGCGTTGCTTGCCCATTTCGTGGTGACCAGCAGCAAGAAGATCGACCCCGATCAGTCGTCGCTTCAGGCCAGTGCGGTCGAAGCGCGCATCAAGCCTGTTGCCAGTGTCGTCATCGCCGAACCCGGAGCGGGAGCGGCCCCTGCCGTGCGAACCGGCGAGCAGATCGTGAAACAGTATTGCGTCGCCTGCCACGCAACCGGCGCGGCGGGCGCACCCAAAATTGGCGACAACGCGGCGTGGGCGAAATTCCTGCGCGGTGGACTGGATCAGATGCTCAAGACCGCGATAACCGGCAAGGGAGCCATGCCCCCGCGGGGCGGCGCGGCAGACCTGTCGAACTACGAACTGGCGCGCGCGATCGTGCATATGGCCAACCAGTCAGGCGGCACGTTCAAGGAACCCTCCGCGCCAACGCAGGCAGCCCAGGCGCCCGAGCGAACCGGGGAGCAGGTCGTGCAGGCCGCGTGCTTCCGCTGTCATGAAACCGGGCTGAACGGCGCACCCAAGATCGGCGACAAGGCGGCGTGGTCGCCGCGCATCTCGCAGGGCGTGGACGCGGTGACGCGGTCGGCGATTCGCGGGCACGGCAGCATGCCCGCGCGCGGCGGGCTGGCGGAGCTGACCGACAAGGAGATTACCGGTGCGATCATGTACATGTTCGGCCGCGCCGGAGGCGAGACACCGTCGAAATAGCGTTGCAACGGCCCCTCACGAGCGGGGCGCACAACGCCCCGCTCGCGCTTTGGGGGCACAAACATTTCTACCGACAGGTCGCCGGATACGATGCTCCCCTTGCAGGGCGTCACGGTTGTTTCGATCGAGCAGGCGGTCGCAGCGCCATTCGCCACGCGGCAGCTCGCCGACCTCGGTGCGCGCGTCATCAAGATCGAACGGCCCGGAGAAGGCGATTTCGCGCGACGTTACGACGCGACAGTGCGCGGTCAATCGTCGCACTTCGTCTGGCTGAACCGCTCCAAGGAAAGCGTGACGCTCGATCTCAAGCACGCCGACGCCGGCCTCATCATTGCCAGGCTGCTCGAGCGCGCCGACGTGTTCGTGCAGAATCTCGTACCCGGCGCCGCAGGCAGGCTCGGTCTCGACGCCTCGGTTCTGCGGCCGAGGTACCCGCGCCTCATCGTTTGCGACATATCGGGCTACGGTTCAAACGGCCCCTACAAGCGGAAGAAAGCCTATGACCTCCTGATTCAGTGCGAAACAGGCGTCGTTTCGGTAACCGGCACGCCCGAGGCGCCGAGCAAGGCGGGAATTTCGGTAGCTGACATCGCCGCGGGAATGTATGGCTACTCAGGCGTACTCACCGCACTGTACCAGCGCGAAAAGACCGGCCAAGGCACCGCCTTCGAAGTATCGATGTTCGAGGCACTGGGCGAGTGGATGGGCTATCCGGCCTACTTCGCTGCTTGCGGCGGCACGGCGCCGCCGCGCACGGGCGCGAGCCACGCCACCATTTGCCCCTACGGCCCGTTCCGTACGGCAGGTGGGAAACCTGTGTTCCTCGGCATCCAGAACGAGCGCGAGTGGAAGAATTTCTGCGCTTCGGTGCTGCACCAGTCTGAACTGTCCGCGGATCCGCGTTTCGTAGACAACGCGGCGCGCGTGGCCAACCGCGCTCAGCTGGTCGGCATCATCGAGGACGTGTTCATGACGCTGGACGCAGGCGAGGTAATCGCGCGGCTGGACGCGGCAAACATCGCCAATGCGAGGCTCAATACCGCTCAGGAGTTTTGGGAACATCCCCAACTCAAAGCGAGGGACAGATGGCGCCAAATCGACTCGCCCGAGGGTCCGCTACCGGCGCTGTTGCCTCCGACCACCATGGAAGGAATCGAGCCGCGTATGGGACCGGTTCCTTCATTGGGCGAACACACACGCACAGTCCTGACTGAATTCGGCTTCGGCGCGAGCCAAATTGACCGTCTCGCACGGGAGGGCGCAATCTGAACCGCAGGAGAACCACGAATCGTGATCGATCACCTTGACCATCTAGTCATCACCACTGCGAACCTGGACATGTGCGTCGATTTCTACAGTCGTATCCTCGGAATGCGGCTCGAAGAATTCGCCGACGGAAGGCTCGCACTCAAATTCGGAAAGCAGAAATTCAATCTGCACGTGAAAGGAAAGGAATTTGAACCCAAAGCCTCGGTCCCGACGCCTGGCGCGCTCGATTTGTGTCTGATCGCGGCGATACCGCTGGACCGCGTGATTACGAAACTGCGCAGCTTCGGCGTACCGATCATCGAGGGGCCGGTCGCAAGGACAGGGGCCGTTTGCCCACTGCGCTCTATCTACATCCGCGATCCGGACGGGAACCTGGTCGAAATATCCGAGCCAACCGCCACATGAACGCCTGCCCGGGCGAGGGCGATGGCGCACTGACTTGCGCAGGCGCATCCGCTAGAATTGGTCCGTTACCCGGGGCGCGGCGATCCTCCCGACCAACCCCGCCCCGCCCAGCATGCAGGAAGCCGTACATGATCCCTCGTCTTCAAGATCCTTTCGCGGGTCCGACCCGGAAGCACCATACGCGCGTAATCGAAGTCAAGAGGACGCTCGCACTCATGCGAACCGCGTCGGTCCAATGAAGATCGGCATCATTCTCGATCCACTGTCCTCAATCAAGATCAAGAAGGACTCGACCTTCGCGATGATGGTCGCAGCCGCGGCTCGCGGGCACGAGATATACGTGATGATGCAGGAAGCCGTAATGTGGAAATCCGGGCGAGTGGTCGGCGAGAACATGCGTATCACGCTCACCGGCGACAACGACCGCTGGTACAAAGCCGCGCCGCCCGAGGAGACGCCGCTCGCCGACTTCGATGCGGTGCTGATGCGAAAGGATCCACCGTTCGACGTGGAATACATCACTTCCACCTGGTTGCTCGAACTGGCAGTGCGCGAAGGGGCGCGTATATTCAATGATCCGGGCGCAATCCGAAATCACAGCGAAAAGCTCGCGACCCTGGAGTTCGCCCGATTCAGCGTGCCGACAATGGTGAGCCGGCTCAGCCGGCAGATCCATGACTTCATCGACGCCAATGGCGACGTCATCGTGAAACCGCTCGACGGCATGGGCGGAGAGTCGGTGTTCCGAGTGACCGACACCGATCCCAACCGGTACGTCATTGTGGAGACCATTACGCGGCACGGCGCGCGCACCGTGATGGCGCAACGCTTTATCCCCGAGATCCGCGACGGCGACAAGCGGATTCTTCTGATTGCCGGCAAGCCGGTACCGTACTGTCTGGCGCGCATCCCCCGACCCGGCGAAACCCGAGGCAATCTCGCTGCCGGCGGAACCGCCGTAGCCAGACCACTCGCTGCGCGCGACCTCGAGATCGCGCACGCGCTCGGTCCGGAGCTCAGCAGCCGCGGCCTGCTCCTGGTGGGACTGGACGTAATCGGCGACCATCTCACTGAAATCAACGTAACGAGTCCCACTTGCTTCCGGGAAATCAACGAACAGACGGGCTTTGACGTCGCCGCAATGTTCACCGACGCGCTCGAAGCCGCGTGCGCCGCGCCTCGCAGGACCGATAAGCAATGATAGGCATACTCATAGTCTCCCACGGCGGCTTCGGCGAAGCGCTGATTCACGGCGCCAGCCACGTGCTGGGCAAGCGGCCCCCGAACATGTACCAGCTCGGGGTCACGCTGCACGATGACCCGGACACCATACTGGCAAAGGCCCAGGCATTGGTTCGCCAGCTGGACGACGGTGACGGTGTGATCGTTTTCACCGACATACTCGGTGCGACTCCTTCCAACATCGCCAGCCGGTTACTGCGTCCCGGTCGCGTCGAAGGCGTGTCCGGCGTGAGCCTGCCAATGCTGATACGTGCTCTCACCTACCGTAATGAGCCGCTCGCCGAAGTAGTCAGCCGGGCGATGAACACGGCCCGCGAATGCACGGTCCACATAGGTTGCGACACCCGCGATGCCCCAAGCAGAAACTGAAATCACCAACAAGCTTGGTCTGCATGCCCGCGCGTCGGCAAAGCTCACGCAGGCAGCGACCAGCTTCGGGTCCGAGATATGGCTTTCCCGCGGCGACAAACGCGTGAACGCCAAGTCCATCATGGGTGTGATGATGCTTGCTGCGGGAAAGGGCAGCAAGATTACGATTCAGACCGAAGGGGCGGATGCGGAGGCCGCGCTCGCGGCGATGCTTGCGCTGATCTCCGACAACTTCGGTGAAGGCGAGTGACGCCTAGGGCTATGCACGCGTTCATGTCCCTTCGCGCACACCGCTTACAGAGGGCGAACTATGCGTCAGCCTAAACGTTCAACCAGCGCAATGAAGCTTGCGCCGCAACCCACGGCAAGCTTCACACTTCACGGGGCAGGCGTATCCGGCGGTATTGCGATCGGATATGCGCACCTGGTTTCCACCGCCCGGTTGGAAGTCGCGCATTACGACATCGCTTCGGACGCCATCGAGGAGGAAATTTCCCGCTTCGACGCCGCGATCTCCGAGGTCCGCAGTGAGTTAATCGGGCTCCAGGCAAGCGTTTCAGCCTCGGCACCCGCGGAAGTGTCCGCGTTTCTGAACGTTCATCTGATGATTCTCGATGACGCTCACCTGTCACGCAGGCCGCGCGAGTTGATTCGCTCGCGAGGCTGCAACGCGGAATGGGCGCTGACGCAGCAGATGGAAATGCTGGTGCAACAGTTCGACGAAATCGAGGACGCCTACCTGCGCGAACGAAAAAACGATATTGTCCAGGTGGCCGAGCGCGTATTGAAGGCGATGTTGCGCACAAGTCACGCGCCGGCCTCGCCCTCACACGAGGAGAACGTGATCGTCGTGGCACACGATCTGTCTCCGGCGGACATGATTCTGTTCAAACAGCACCAGTTCGCGGGTTTCGTCACCGACCTGGGCGGCGTAACCTCGCATACGGCAATCGTTGCACGCAGCCTCAACATCCCGGCGATCGTCGGCCTGCACCACGCCCGTGGACTCATACGCGAGAACGAACTCTTGATCGTTGACGGTCGGGAGGGCGTGCTGATCGTCAATCCGGACCGGCAGGTGCTCGCCGAATTCCAGTTGCGCCAGAGCCAACTGGACATCGAGAGGCGAAAGCTCAAGAGCCTGCGCTCGACGCCGGCAACGACGTTGGACGGAATTCCGATAGAACTGCACGCCAATATCGAGCTGCCACAGGATGTCAACGCCGCGATCGAGGCGGGAGCGACCGGCATCGGGTTGTTTCGCAGCGAATTTCTGTTCCTGAATCGAGATGACCTTCCGGGCGAGGACGAGCAGTTCGAGGCCTATCGCAAGGTCGCCGAAGCGATGGATGGGCGGCCAGTGACCATCCGAACCCTCGACCTGGGCGCCGACAAGACCGTCAATGGCGGCTCGCGCGCAGGTCCCAACCCGGCGCTCGGCCTGCGCGCGATACGATTCTGTCTCGCCGAGCCGCAGATGTTCCAAGTTCAGTTGCGCGCGATACTGCGCGCGTCGAACTACGGCAAGATCAGGATCCTGGTGCCGATGCTCGCCCATGTGCACGAAATCGACCAGGCCATGGGCGCAATTGCGCAGGCGAAGGAGCAGTTGGACGACCTGGGTTTGCATTATGACCACGCCATCAATGTAGGCGGAATGATCGAAATTCCTGCGGCAGCGATGTCGCTGGGCGTATTCGTGAAAAAACTGGATTTCCTGTCCATCGGCACCAACGACCTGACTCAATACACGCTGGCGATCGACCGCAGCGACGACACGGTTGCGCACTTGTACGACCCGCTGCACCCGGCGGTACTTCAGCTTATCGCCCAGACCATCCAGGTTGGCGAAAAGGCGGGCCGCCCGGTCGCCGTTTGCGGCGAAATGGCCGGCGAGCTTGCCGCGACGCGCCTGCTGCTGGGGTTCGGACTGCGCGAGTTCTCGATGCATCCCGCGCAGTTGCTGGAAATCAAGCAACAGGTGCTGCGCGCGAACGCGGCCGAAGCGCAGGGCTTTGCCCGCCGCATTTTGCGCAACGACGACCCGGACAAGTGCAGACGACTGCTCGCCCGGCTGAACAGCTAATTCCAGCGGCGGCGTCGACATGGCGCTGCTGCCGGCCTCTGAGAAACGATCGCTGCCCGGCCGACACCGTCGAACCTGCGACCCGACGAACGGCCGGAGCGGTTGACACGCGGCTGCAGGTACGCGTATCTTCCTCCTCGCGCCGATTTGAAAATCAGCTTGCGGGCGCTGGAAGTCGAGCTTCCTAAATCCGGCTAAAGCGAGGGAAACCCGTTTCAGGCCGCACAGGCTGAACGGGTTTTGCGTTTTTTGGCGACACAATGAACAAACCAGGATCGGTCGGCGCGGCACAGCCGCGCACGATGCACTTCCAGGAGCCGCTGCATTTTCGCAGCGGAGCGGTGCTGGATTCGTACGAGCTGATGTACGAGACTTACGGCGCGCTGAACGAGGCGCGTTCAAATGCCGTACTGGTGTGCCACGCGTTGAATGCTTCCCACCACGTCGCCGGTTTTTATGCCGACGATCCGGACAACATCGGCTGGTGGGACAACATGATCGGGCCGGGCAAACCGCTGGATACGGAAAGATTCTTTGTCATCGGTGTGAACAATCCCGGAGGCTGTTTCGGCTCCACCGGTCCGGCTTCGATCAATCCGAAAACCGGCAAACCGTACGGCTCGTCGTTTCCAGTGGTTACCGTCGAAGACTGGGTACATGCCCAGGCGCGGCTCGCGGACCGACTGGGCATTCAGACTTTTGCCGCGGTGATGGGTGGCAGTCTCGGCGCAATGCAGGCGATGCAATGGGCGATCCGCTTTCCCGAACGCATCCGTAATGCCATCGTGGTAGCCGCGACCCCCAAGCTGTCGGCGCAGAATATCGCGTTCAACGAAGTGGCGCGCCAGGCAATCACCACGGATCCCGATTTTCACGGCGGCGACTACTACGAGCTCGGCGTGGTGCCACGGCGCGGGCTGCGCCTCGCACGCATGATCGGTCACATAACCTATCTGTCCGACGACGCGATGATGGAGAAGTTCGGCCGCATCCTGCGCTCCGGCGCCGTGAACTTCCATTTCGATGTCGACTTCGAGGTCGAGTCGTACCTGCGACACCAGGGAGACAAGTTTGCCAATTACTTCGACGCAAACACCTACCTGCTCATTACGCGTGCCCTTGACTATTTTGACCCGGCCGGCGAACACGGCGGCGATCTGTCGCAGGCTCTTGCCTCGGCTACCGCGCGTTTTCTGGTGATCTCCTTCACATCGGACTGGCGCTTCTCCGCCGCCCGCTCCCGCGAAATCGTCAAGGCCCTGCTGGACAACCGTCGAGACGTCTCCTATGCGGAGATCGACGCACCGCACGGCCACGACGCGTTCCTGCTCGAGGACCCGCGCTACCATGCACTGGTACGCGCCTGGTATGAAAACGTCCACCGGGACCTTGCATCATGACCGAGCACGATCAGGCGAAAATCACGCTTTCCAGCAGGCCCGATTTCGACGCCATCGCCGCCTGGGTGCGCCCGCACTCGTCGGTGCTCGACCTCGGCTGCGGTGACGGTCTGTTGCTGAAGTACCTGAAGCACGCGCGCGGCATCCGAGGCTACGGGGTCGAGATCGAGGACGACAATGTGCTCGCCTGCGTGGAGAACGGCGTCAACGTCATCCAGAGCAACCTCGAAGACGGGCTGGCCGGATTCGATGCCGGATCTTTCGACCACGTGATCCTTTCGCAGACATTGCAGGCAGTGCGCCACACCGAGGAGATCGTGCTGGAGTTGCTGCGCGTAGGGCGCGAGGGCATTGTCTCGTTCCCCAACTTCGGACGCTGGGATCAGCGCCTGCAAGTGATGCGCGGCCGTATGCCCGTATCCGAGGCGCTTCCGTACCAGTGGTACAACACGCCCAACGTGCACCTTTTCACCATCCACGATTTCGAGGCGTTCTGCACATCCCACTCGATTCATGTGCTGGAGCGAATCGTCATGGACGGCAGCCGGCGTGTGGCGCTGTTGCCGAACCTGCGCGGCAGCTTGGCGGTGTTCAGGCTGGAGAAACGGAGTTAAGCGACGACGCGGGCGGCGGAATTGGACCGCCAAGTCCGTCCGCGGCCAATCGCGTACGTCCCGCTGGCGCCAGAGGTCTTGCGCGCTACGCGCGCGCCGACTCGGCGGTCCCGATCTGCTCGCGCATATGCCAAACGAGCCACAAGCCGGGCAGCGCCGCAACAAATGTAACGATGAAGAACCCGGCCCAGCCCATCCAGGCGACCAACGCACCGGTAGCGGGTCCAAACAGTACCCGCCCCAACGAAGCCAGCGCAGAGAGCAGCGCATACTGCGTCGCCGAGAAACTGGTATTGCACAGCGCCATCGCCAGCGCCACGAACGCGGCCGTACCCATTCCGCTGGCCAGATTTTCGAACGCCACCGCGAACACGAGCAGCGGATAGCTCTTGCCGGCCCAGGCGAGCCATGCGAACGACAGGTTCGAGACAGCCTGCAGCGCGCCGAATGCCAGCAGCGCCCTGAAAAGGCTCAGCCGAGCGAGCACGACACCGCCGGCAAGAGCCCCGAGCAACAGCGCCGCCAGCCCAAGGAACTTATTGACGACGCCGACATCGGTCGGCGTAAAGCCGACGCCGCGGATCAGGAAGGCGGTCGTAAGCGTCCCAGCGAGTGCGTCTCCGAATTTGTAGAGCATGACCAGCGCAAGCAGCGCGAATGCGCCGCGTCGCGAAAACAGGTCGGCCAACGGCTGGACTACCGCGTCGAGCAGGCTGCGCGGCGGTGCGGCCGGGGCCTGTGGTTCGGGCGCGAGCACCGAAGCAATCAATCCGATCCCCATCAGGGCCGCCATAAGCAGATAGGCGAAGCGCCATCCAAATTGATCCGCGAGGATAAGCGCAAGTCCACCCGAGGCGAGCATCGCGATGCGATAGCCGAATACACCCACTGCCGCACCCATCCCGCGCTCGTGTACCTGCAGCACGTCGGTACGATAGGCATCGATGACGATATCCTGCGAGGCCGATGCAAAAGCGACCCAGAGGGCAACGATACCGAGCAGAAGGATCGACTCGTTCGGCGGTGCCAGGGCCATCGCGGCGATTCCAGATAGAAGCGCGAGCTGGAAAAGCAGCATCCAACCGCGTCGACGGCCGAGAAAGGGCGGGACAAACCGGTCCATGACTGGTGCCCACAGGAACTTGAGCAGGTAAGGCACCCCGATCCACGAGAACCAAGCAATGGTTCGTATGTCGACGCCCGATACCGTAAGCCAAGCCTGGAGCGTGCTCCCGGTTAGCGCGAGCGGCAGACCGGAGGCGAACCCGAGGACCAGAACGGCGGCCACGCGCGGACTGCGGAAGACCTCTGAGTAAGCCGATGGCATCGGCCGCATTCTAGCGGTTCGGCAGGTATTCACTGAACCGCCGGGCAGCCGCGCTAACGGCGAACGACCTGGGGCGGTCCTGTTCAGTTGATTTTGCACTGCAAAATCTGTAGCCTTGAATGGATCCAAAGATCGATCACCACGCTAATTTTCAGTCGAGAGGTCACGATGGACAGCACCGATATCAGCAGGGACAAGCTCGTTGCGGACATGAAAATCGTCATTGCCGATGCGGAAGAACTGCTGCGCGCAACCGCCGGGCAGGCAGGCGAGAAGGTTATCGCTGCCCGCGCCAAGATCCAGGACAGCATGGACGCGGCGAGAATCAAGCTTGCACAAGTCAGCGACGCCAGTGCGGAGAGGGCGAAGGCCGCAGCGCGTGCGACCGATGATTACGTGCATGAGCACCCGTGGCATGCCGTGGGAATCGCGGCCCTGGTAGGGTTGGTGCTCGGCACGCTGATCTCCCGGCGTTAGCCCGAGAAAGATGCCCGAAGCCGCCGGCGGGGCGGGTGGTCTGCTCGATTCACTGAAAGCGCTTGCGCGGTCGCTGCTCGCGATAGGGCAGACGCGCCTGGAAATCATAAGCGGGGAAATCGAGGAACAGCGGGTCCTGTTTCTGCGCGAGGCGTTGCTGACAGTGATCGCGGCATTCTGCCTGGGAATGGGCATCATCTTCGGTGCTGTTTTTGTCATCTTGATCGCTCCCGCAGAATTTCGGGCGCATGTCGCAGCATTGTTCGCCGTGTTCTTTTTCGTGGCTTGCGGCGCGTTATTCGCTGTGCTGCGTGCAGCACGCGACGGCCGGCCGAAGGCTTTTGCGGCCACCATTCAGGAACTCGGCAAAGATCGCGATTCGCTGCAATGAGCCGGCTGCTTGAGATTCGTACACGGCGTGCGCACCTGATGGCCAGCGCAGCGGTCGAGCGGGAACGCATCCGCGCGCAGTTGCGGGCCTGGGAGGCGCCGTTCGCGCTGGCCGATACGGGCATCTGCGCGGCGCGCTATCTGCGCCGACACCCACAATGGATAATCGGGCCAATCGTGCTGTTCGCGGTTCTACGTCCGAGACGCGCCCTATCCTGGGCACGCAACGGAGTAATTGCATGGCGGGCGTGGCGCTGGGTCGTCCGCTCCGGGTATCTGCGTGTCTTCGCTATGCGCCTGACAGCATGAACCGAAAGCTGCCGCGGTACAGGTTGTTCGAGTTCATGCAACTGGAACGTAAGCACATTCTCGACGAGGCGTCCCAGATAAAGGGGTTGATGCCGCTGTTGATGAAGCGACGCAACCGCCAGAAATCGTCGGCTTCGGATAGACGGAAACTTCAGGCACACCTGAAACGATTGTCGCGGATCAGCCCTTATATTGCCGTAATCGTGCTACGCGGCGGCGTTGCCTTGTTGCCAGTGCTGGCCTGGTGGGCCGGATCGGCGTCGAGGCCGGCGCGACCCAGTGCCCAAACAAGCCGCCCGAGCCGACTTTCGAAGCGCTTCGAGTGTCCTTGACGCCTCTGCAGAACAACTTCGCTCCGAGCTGACGTAGAACCTGTTCGGGTGGGAATCGAACGCCGGTTTAGCGTACTCACGGAATCGCCGTGTCCCATGGATCAAGTCCATTTGGGAATATTGGATGGATGCTGACGAAAGAAGACCGGTCCTGGTCATCGCGACGCTGAGCGCCTTCATTACTCCGTTTTCCAGCTCCGCGCTGAATGTGGCATTGCCACAGATGGGTACCGAGTTCTCGGCCGACGGTGTCACGCTGGGATGGATCGTTTCCATATACCAGCTAATCGCCGCGATGTTCCTGGTTCCGCTGGGAAGAATCGCCGACATCAAGGGACGGCGAAGGATTTTCCAGTGGGGCGCTTGGATCTACGGTTTTGCGTCGCTGCTGCTGACATTTGCGCCATCAGCCGTGGTCGTGATCGCGCTCAGGACCGCGCAGGGTTTGGGCGGCGCCATGATGTTCGGAACCGGCGTCGCACTTCTCAGTTCGGTTTATCCCTCGGCAGAGCGTGGCAGGGCTCTGGGACTCAACGTAGCGGCGGTTTATTCCGGCTTGTCCCTGGGACCGTTTGTCGGCGGCTTCCTGACTCAGCAATTCGGCTGGCGGAGCATCTTTTTCTTTTCCGCGATCCTGGGCGTCGCAACCGCAATTATTACTACGTGGAAACTCAAAGGAGAGTGGGCGACCGCGAGGGAGGAAGAATTCGATTTCAAGGGCGCGCTGCTGTTTAGCGCGACCATCGTCGCGGTGATGCTAGGGTTTTCCACGCTGCCTGCGATCCACGGTTTCGGGCTCCTCGGAGCTGGCATCCTGGGCTTGGCCGCATTTGCGCTGCTGGAAGCCAGAATCCGGCACCCGATCCTGCACGTGGGCCTGTTTCGCAACAATCCCGTGTTTGCGTTTTCGAATCTCGCCGCCCTTCTCAACTACTGTGCCACTTCAGCCGTTGGATTTCTGCTCAGCCTTTACCTTCACTTCGCGAAAGGACTGTCGCCGCAGGAAACCGGAATGGTGCTGGTGTCGCAACCCATCGTGATGGCGATCTTCTCGCCACTCGCCGGACGACTTTCTGACCGCATCGAGCCAAGGACGATGGCTTCCGTGGGCATGGGTTTCAGCTGTTTGGGTCTCCTGGTCCTCGCGAACGTGGACGCTGGTACGAGTCTGTCGTTCATCGTCGTGACGCTGATCGTTCTGGGCTTCGGATTCGCGCTGTTTTCCTCTCCGAATGTCAACGCCATCATGGGCTCGGTCGATAGAACACTGTATGGCGTCGCTTCCGGCACCATGGGAACGGTGCGCTTGATGGGCCAGATGCTCAGCATGGGTATCAGCATGTCGATTATCGCCGTCTTCATCGGGCCCGTTCAGATAACGCCCGAACAAGGCATGGGGCTGGTCAACGCCGTACGAGTGGCATTTCTGGTTTTCGGCGCACTCTGCTTTGGAGGCGTGTTCGCCTCGCTCGCAAGGGGAAAGCTTCGCTAGAACCCATCTCAAAGTGATCCGCGCGAGAGCGCTACAAGTTCCAGTCGAAATCGATGCTCAGGGGCGCGTGATCGCTGAAGCGTCGCGACTTGTAGATCGTGGCTTCGCGCGCGGTCGCCGCGATGCCAGCGCTCGCGATCTGATAATCGATGCGCCAGCCGACGTTCTTGGCCCGAGCCTGGCCGCGGTTCGACCACCAGGTGTAACCCTCACCGGTGGCGTCAGGGCAGAGCCGGCGATAGACGTCGATCCAACCGAGGCCGTCGAGAACCCGCGTCATCCATGCGCGTTCCTCGGGTAGAAATCCTGAGTTCTTCTGGTTCGACTTCCAGTTCCGCAGGTCGATCTCGCGGTGCGCGATGTTCCAGTCCCCACAGAGGATTACCTCCCGACCCGATCGCGTCAGCTTCACAAGGTGCGGATAGAACCGTTTCATGAACCTGAACTTTTCAGCCTGGCGGTGCTCGCCGCTGGAGCCTGAGGGCAGATACACGGACACCACCGACAGAGTGCCGAATACCAGCTCGATGTAACGCCCTTCGGCATCGATATCCTTGATGCCCAGGCCCTCGATGACCCGGTCCGGCCGTTGCCGGGCATAGATCCCGACGCCGCTGTAGCCCTTTTTCTGCGCGTAGTGAAAGTAACCGTAGTAACCGGGCGGATTGATCATCTTCGCGGTCATGTCGGCAGCCTGCGCTTTTATTTCCTGCAAACAGATGACGTCGGCCCGCTGGCGCGACAGCCACGTCGGGAAACCCTTGGAGAACGCCGAGCGAATGCCGTTCAGATTGAGCGTGATGACCCGCATCCGGAATTCCTTGCCAGTGCCGGGTCGGTGCCCCGACCACACTCAGGATTGGGGAAACTCCGACGCACCGCCATGCGCCGCCGACCACTGTGCCGGCCCGTGCAGGAATTTCTCGACTTCGGCCAGCGTAGTCTCGCTGAATGATCTTTGCCGCTTGGCAACGCGCAGCACGTCCCACCAAGTCGCGAGCGCGTGAAGCTCGACTTTGATGTCGGAGAGGATGCGCTTGCTCTCAGGAAAGATGTCGTAAAAAAAGATCACGAAAACATGATCGACGCTGGCGCCGGCATCGCGCAGCGCCTTGCAGAAATTGATCTTGCTGCGCCCATCGGTAGTCAGATCCTCAACCAGCAGTGTCCGGGCGCCCTCGGGAAGGTAACCTTCGATCTGTGCATCGCGTCCAAATCCTTTGGGTTTCTTGCGTACATACTGCATCGGAAGCATCAGCGCATCGGCGATCCAAGCAGCAAACGGAATGCCCGCAGTCTCGCCACCAGCCACCGCGTCGATGCGTTCGAAGCCGATTTCCCGAATGATCGTCGAGGCCGCGAACCCCATAAGGGTGCGGCGCAAACGCGGATAGGATATGAGCTTGCGGCAGTCGATGTAGACCGGGCTCGCCCACCCGGAGGTGAATATGAAGGGCTTGTCGTCCCTGAAGTGCACCGCTTGCACTTCAAGCAGGGCCTTGGCCGTCATTTCCGAGATCAGGTTCTTATCCTGCAGGGTGATACCTTCAATCATGGGCGGACTCCGGAACGATTAGGGTCGTGCGACCGACCGACGCGGGTCAAGTGTTGTCCATGCGCACGCGCTGTTTGACCGGACGTGGTCGGCGCGGCAGGCGCGCGATCTGCTTCGCTTGTTATCCCCTGACCGATTGGCGCAAAATGGCGCCATTCTAGACCGATTCGGATCTTTGGCCCGGGGGATATCGTGAAAATACCGCTGACTTTCGTGTTTTCTTGTGCGGCTCTACTCCTGTGTCTTTCGGCGAATACCGGGGCGGCCCAACGTATGTTCAAGTGCGTGGATGCCAAGGGCAGGGTCTATTACACCCAAGTACCGCCCCCGGAATGCCTGGGCAGGGAAACGGAAGAATTGTCGCGCCAGGGCAGTGTGCTGAAACGCTCCGGCGGCACCCTCACGCCCGAGGAGCGGGCCGCTCGTGAACGAGAGCGCAAGGAAAAACAGGAACGGGAGATTGCCGAGCGCGAGGAACGGCGCAAGAACCGGGCCTTGCTCAGTACCTATTCCAGCGAAAAGGACATCGAGGACACGCGCGCGCGCACGCTCAAGGACAACGAGGCGGCCATAAAGCAGACCGAAAAGGCCATTGCAACGGCGCAGAAGCGAAAGAAGGTACTCGAGGCGGAGAAGGAGTTTTATCTCAAGAAACCGATGCCGCCGAAGCTTGCGCAGGATATCAGGAACATCGAAGTCGAAATCAGGACCCAGCAGGGGCTTCTGGATGTGAAGAAAAAGCAGGTGGCCGACATCAACGCCAAGTACGACGAGGACAAGAAGCGTTACATTGAATTGACGAAAGGCACCGCCGATAGCCGAAGATAGCCCGACCGCGGTGGCATCTGCGTGTGGTCTTAGCCGCCCAGTTTCTTCTTCAGAATATCGTTGATCTGGGCGGGGTTGCCCCGACCCCGGGTCGCCTTCATCGCCTGGCCGACAAGCGCGTTGAACGCCTTTGCCCTGCCCGCGCGGTATTCTTCCACCGATTTCGGGTTGGCCGCAATCACCTGATCGACGATCGTCTCCAGCTCGCCGGAATCGGAGATTTGTTTCAGGCCCTTCTTCTCAATGATTTCTCCCGCTGTTCCCTCGCCAGCCCACATCGCGTCATCGACATCCTTCGCCATTTTTCCTGAAATGGTTCCATCGACAACGCGATCCATCAACTCTCGAAACTGCTGAGGACTCACCGGTGCTTGCGTAATACTGATGCCTCTTTCGTTAAGCTTCGCGTTCGTACTAACGGCGATCCAATTGGCGCTTTGCCTCTTCACTTCGGGACTCGCGCCTTGAACCGCAGTCTCAAAGTACTCTGCCAACGATCGGTCGCTTATCAGGACAGCCGCCGTTGACGGCGCCAGCGCTAGGTCGTCGGTGAATTTCCTAAATTTTTGCGAAGGTAACTCCGGCATGCTTCGTTTGATCTCGTCAATCCATTGTTCCGAGATTACCAGCGGCGGCAGATCGGGATCGGGGAAATAGCGGTAATCGTGCGCATCTTCCTTTGAGCGCATCATGCGCGTCTGGCCGCTGTCCGGATCGAACAGCACGGTCGCCTGGTGAATGGTTCCGCCTTCCTGCAACGTTTCGATCTGCCAATTCGCTTCGTATTCGATCGCCTGCTGCAGGAAGCGGAACGAATTGAGGTTCTTGATCTCCCTGCGCGTGCCGAGTGGTTCACCGGGCCTGCGCACCGAGACGTTGGCGTCGCAGCGGAACGATCCCTCCTGCATGTTTCCATCGCAGATATCGATCCACCGTACCAGCGAATGTACCGCTCGTGCGTAGGCGACTGCTTCCGCTGCCGAGTGCATGTCGGGTTCCGATACGATCTCCAGCAGCGGCGTACCGGCCCGATTAAGATCGATACCGGACATCCCGTGGAAGTCCTCGTGCAGCGATTTTCCCGCGTCCTCCTCCAGATGCGCTCGCGTGAGACGGACAATCTTTTCTCCGTCCCTGAAGACTATCGCAATCGAACCGCCCTGCACGATCGGCAGTTCGAACTGGCTGATCTGATAGCCTTTGGGGAGATCAGGATAGAAGTAGTTCTTGCGCGCAAATACCGAGCGCTTGTTAATGCTGGCCCCGATCGCCAGGCCGAAGCGGATCGCCCGCTCCACCGCGCCCTTGTTCGCCACCGGCAACACCCCCGGCAGCGCGATGTCCACGGCACAGGCTTGCGCATTGGGCACGGCGCCGAACCGGGCGGACGCGCCGGAAAAGATCTTCGAACGGGTCGAAAGCTGCGCGTGAATTTCCAGCCCGATGAGCGTTTCCCAGGCCATGATCAGAATCCCGCAGGCACGCGCTGGTGCCAGTCCGTGGCTTTCTGGTACTGGTGGGCCACGCCGAGCATGCGCGCCTCGGAAAAATAATTGCCGGTAATCTGCAGGCCTACCGGCAGATCGTTTGTCCCGAACCCGCAGGGGATGGACATGCCCGGCAGTCCGGCAAGATTCGCCGTAACCGTGTAGATGTCGTTCAAATACATCTGCACCGGGTCCGAGACCTTGGCGCCGATCCTGAACGCGACCGTCGGCGTCGCCGGCCCCACGACGACGTCACACTGCTTGAACGCCTCGACGAAATCCTGCGCGATCAGGCGCCGGATGCGCTGCGCCTGGAGGTAATACGCATCATAGTAGCCGTGAGAAAGCACGTAGGTGCCAACGAGGATGCGGCGTCTGACTTCGGCGCCAAACCCCTGCGAACGCGTCTTGCAGTACATATCCAGCAGATCGCTGTATTCAGGAGCACGGTAGCCATAGCGTACGCCGTCGAACCGCGACAGGTTCGAGGAGGCTTCCGCCGGGGCGATGACGTAATAGGCCGGCACCGAAAGGCCTGAATTCGGCAGGCTGATCCCGATGCGCCTGGCGCCGAGTTTCTCGAACTGCGCAAGCGCCGCCTCGACGGCACACGCGACGTCCGGGGACAGTCCCTCGCCAAAATGCTCCGCAGCGACACCGATCCGCAGGCCCGCGAGCGGC
>MEQX01000063.1:54057-85396 GCA_001770415.1 Betaproteobacteria bacterium RIFCSPLOWO2_02_FULL_63_19
TAATCTTCCGCGGGGCGATCGAGCGACGTCGAGTCGCGTGGATCGAACCCTGCCATGACGCTGAGCACGGTCGCGACGTCCTCGGCGCTACGCCCGCATGCTGCGCCCTGGTCGAGGCTGGATGCAAAGGCGATCATGCCGTAACGCGACACGACTCCATAGGTCGGCTTGAGCCCGGTGATACCGGTGAACGCGGCGGGCTGCCGGATCGAGCCTCCGGTGTCGGTCCCTGTTGCCGCGGGAGCCAGCCGCGCCGCGACAGCGCAAGCCGATCCTCCCGAGGAGCCGCCGGTGACGAACGCCCGGTCCCAGGGGTTTCTGACCGGCCCGAAATACGATGTCTCGCTCGAGGAGCCCATCGCAAATTCGTCCATGTTGGTCTTGCCGAGCATCACGGCTCCGGACGCGGCGAATCGCTCGATCACGTGTGCGTCGTATGGGCTTTCGAAATTCGCCAGCATCTTCGAACCGCAGGTGGTAAGCCAGCCCTTGGTGCAAAAGATATCCTTGTGCGCTATTGGAATCCCCGTGAGCGGGCCATGCTCCCCTTTCGCAATCCTCGCGTCGGCGCGCTCCGCCATTGCAAGCGTCTTATCCCGGTCCACGGTGATGAAGGCATTCAACTCGTCGTTCGACTTGCGGATGCGCTCGAGGAAGATCCTGGCCAGCTCGACGCTGGAGATCTTCTTCGCGGCCAGTGCGGCCGAGAGTTCTTTGAGACTGGCGTTGTGCATGGATCGTGCGTTTTCGGGGTCGGCGATGCGCTTGCCGCGCGTGACCTCGTCCGGCCGTTACTCCACGACCTTTGGCACCAGATACAGTCCGCTTTCGACCTGCGGCGCCGCTGACTGGAACAGTGCGTGCTGATCGGACTCGGTAACCGTGTCCTCGCGAAGCCGCAGCATGACATCCTGCGCGTGCGACATGGGCTCGACCCCATTGGCATCAACCGCCTGCATGGCCTCGATGAGGTGAAAAATATCGTTCAACTGGGCCTGCATCTGCGCCGCCTCCGCCTCGCTGATATCGATGCGTGCGAGGTGGGCGATATGCTTGACCTGATCGCGGCTCAGGGGCACAAAAAATTCCTTTAGAAACAAACGTCGATTGCGTTATTATACTGCATACGCTTAAACCCCCTTTTCTAAGGGAATCAACAGGATGTTCGCTTTTTTGCGCGGTTATTTTTCTGACGATCTGGCGATTGACCTGGGAACCGCCAACACACTGATCTATGTGCGCGGCAAGGGGATTGTTCTGGACGAACCCTCCGTGGTTGCAATTCGCCAGGAGGGCGGACCTAGCGGCAAGAAGACCATTCAGGCGGTCGGCAAGGAAGCCAAGCAGATGCTCGGCAAGACACCGGGCAACATTACGACCATCCGGCCGATGAAGGACGGAGTTATTGCCGACTTCACCGTCACCGAGCAGATGCTCAAGCTGTTCATCAAGAAGGTCCATGTTTCGCGGTTACTTTCGCCTTCGCCACGGATCATCATCTGCGTGCCCTGCGGCTCGACGCAGGTCGAGCGCCGCGCTATCCGCGAATCGGCGCTGGGTGCGGGCGCCTCGCAGGTCTATCTCATCGAGGAACCGATGGCCGCCGCAATCGGCGCCGCTCTGCCGGTGGCCGAAGCGAGCGGCTCGATGGTCGTCGACGTCGGCGGCGGCACCACCGAAGTCGGCGTCATTTCGCTTGGCGGCATGGTCTACGCAGGCTCGGTGCGTGTGGGGGGAGACAAGTTCGACGAGGCGATCGTCAACTACATCCGCCGCAACTACGGCATGTTGATCGGCGATCCGACGGCTGAAGCCATCAAGAAGGAAATCGGCTCCGCGTTCCCGGGTTCGGAGGTGCGGGAGATGGAGGTCAAGGGGCGCAACCTCGCCGAAGGGATCCCGCGCAGTTTCACGATTTCTTCCAACGAGATACTCGAGGCACTTACCGAACCCCTCAACCAGATCGTATCCGCGGTCAAGTCCGCTTTGGAGCAGACCCCGCCGGAGCTGGGTGCCGACATCGCCGAAAAGGGTATGGTTCTGACCGGAGGAGGAGCCCTGCTGAGCGACCTCGACCGCCTGCTCATGGAAGAAACAGGTCTTCCGGTGGTCGTCGCCGAGGATCCGCTGACCTGCGTAGTGCGCGGCTCGGGCGAGGCACTCGAAAAGATGGAAAAGCTGGGGAGTATCTTCACGAACGAATGATGCCCGCCGGACGCAGGACGATGAAAGCGGTGCGGCCACTACGGTCGCTCGTTTTCACGTCTCGCGTGCCAAGCCTCTGCCCACCGGCTGCGCGATAGATGGAACATCAGCCGCCGCCGTTTTTCAACCGTGGCCCGGCTCCGCTCGTCCGACTGATGTTCTTTGTCGTGCTTGCGTTATTCCTGATGGTGCTCGACGCGCGTTTCCACTATGCGGAACCTTTGCGGGCCGGACTCGCGCTGCTTGCCTATCCCATTCAGCGCGTGGCCCTGGCGCCGGTGCAGCTTGCCTCCGGGGTCGTCGATTTTTTCTCCAGCCAAGTGCGACTGCAGCGCGAGAACGAAGCGCTGCGCGAGAAACAGCTTCGCCTGGCACGGGACTTACTCACGTTTGAAGCCCTTGCCGCCGAGAACGCCCATCTGCGGCAATTGATAGGGGCGCGCGAGCGCACGCCACGCAAAGTCACGCTGGCGGAAATTCTCTACGCGGGTCGCGATCCTTTCTCGCGCAAGGTGATTATCGACAAGGGCGGAAGGGACGAAATCGAGCCCGGACTGCCCGTGGTCGACGACATCGGCGTGATCGGCCAAGTGACGCGCGTCTATCCGCTGCTCTCGGAGGTAACGCTGATCACCGACAAGGATCACGCAATTCCGGTGCAGGTCGTACGCAATGGACTGCGGGCGGTGGTCTACGGCGCGGGTGATGGCACAACGCTCGAGCTTGGCTTCATGGCGACCAACGCCGACATCTTGAACGGCGATGAACTGGTCACATCGGGGATCGACGGCATCTATCCGGCCGGCATTCCGGTCGCCAGGGTCGCACGCATCGAACGCGACGCGGCCTATTCGTTCGCCAAGATCAGCTGCGTTCCCGCGGCAGGCCCGGGCCGGCATACCCAGGTTCTTGTGATCGGCAGAGACGCGAAGCTGCCTCCCGCACCAGAAGTCAGGCAGGCGCGCCGAACCCCGGCCAAGGGCAGACGGGGCAGGAGACGCGAGTGATCGACGGTCGTCCGCAGCGCATCATGCTTCCCGTGAACGTCGGTTTCATGGCGCTGACTACGCTGCTCGCTTTGCTCTTCAACCTGCTGCCGTGGCGGGACATGAGCGGCCTGCCGGACATGCTGGCGCTGGTTATTACATTCTGGTGCACTCATCAACCCCGCAAGATCGGCATTGGAGCGGCGTGGATACTCGGGCTCGTCATGGATGCGGCCAACGGAGCGCTCCTTGGCCAGCACGCGTTTGCATACTCGGTACTCGCCTTTTCCGCCGCTCAGCTCAGCCGCCGCATACTCTGGTTCGGCATCTGGCGGCAGGCGCTGCATGTGGTGCTGTTGCTTCTTGCGACACAGCTTCTCATGCTCGCGGTGGGCATGGCCGCTGGCGGAACCTTTCCCGGTTACGGCTGGTTTGCGGCGAGTGGCATCGCCGCCCTTCTGTGGCCCGTGATCACGTTTATGTTGCTGCTTCCCCAGCGCAGGCCCGAGGTTGTGGACGTCGACCGGCCTTTATGAAGCAAGTGTTCGGTCCGAAAACAGCAACGGCCGACACGCGATGAAGCTCGGCGAATTCAAGAACACGCAGCTTGAGTTGTACTATTTCCAGCTGCGTCTGGGTGTGGCCGGGATGGTGGTACTCGCGGCGTTCACGCTGCTGCTGGCCCGCTTCTTCTATTTGCAGGTCGTACAGCACGATTACTATCAGACCAAGGCCGAGGACAATCGCATATCGATCGTCCCGATCGCCCCGAACCGAGGCAATATCTTTGATCGCAGCGGCATCGTGCTGGCTCGCAGTTTCTCCGCCTATACGCTGGAGATTTCCCCGCGCCTGGTGCCCGACATCGATGCCACGATCAAGGAGATGGAAAGCGTGGTCGAAGTGCGCGCCAGCGACCGCAGCCGCTTCCGGCGCATGTTGGTGGAAGCCAAGGGCGCCAATAGCCTGCCGATCAAGACGCGCCTCTCGGACGAGGAAGTCGCGCGATTTGCCGCGAACCGCTACCGCTTCCCGGGTGTCGAGATCAATGCGCGGCTGTTTCGTCAGTACCCGCATGGCGTTCTCGCCTCGCATGTGCTCGGCTATGTAGGCCGCATCAATGACCGCGACATCGAGCGCATCGAGGCCGAGGGCGTGGAGGCAAATTACAAGGGCAGCGATCAGATCGGCAAGACCGGGCTGGAACTAAGCTACGAGCGCCAACTGCACGGCGCAACCGGCTACGCGCAGGTCGAGGTCGATGCCGGCGGCCGCGGCGTACGAACGCTTTCGCGCACCGCGCCAATCGCCGGAAACAACCTGGTGCTCACACTCGACCTGCGGCTCCAGGAAGTGGCCGCGGACGCGTTCGAGGGACGCCGCGGTGCGCTGGTGGCGATAGAACCGGACACTGGCGGGGTACTCGCCTTCGTGTCTCAACCCGGCTTCGACCCAAACTTGTTTGTCGATGGTATCGATCCGGTCAGCTGGGAACTTCTCAACAATTCGCCCGACAAACCCCTGAACAACCGCGCGCTCACCGGCATCTATCCGCCAGGATCGACCTTCAAACCGTATATGGCGCTTGCGGCGCTTGAACTGGGCAAACGCAGTCCGACACAGGCGATTGCCGACCCCGGTTATTTCATCTTCGGTGGACACCGCTTCAGGGACGACAAGGTCGGGGGCCACGGCACCGTGGACATGTACAAGTCGATCGTCGAATCGTGCGACACCTATTACTACGTACTCGCCAATGACATGGGCATCGACGCCATATCCCGTTTCATGCGTCACTTCGGCTTCGGTGCGCGAACCGGGATTGATCTGGCCGGCGAGGCGACCGGCGTGCTGCCCTCGCAGGACTGGAAGAAAAGGCGCTTCCGCCGCCCGGAGCAGCAAAAATGGTACGCGGGCGAGACCATCAGCGTGGGCATTGGACAGGGCTACAACGCCTACACGCCGCTGCAACTCGCCCACGCCGTGTCGATCATCGCGAACGGGGGCGTGGTATACCGCCCGCACATCGTCAATTACATCGATAACAACCGCACCGGTGAGCGTACCTATATCGAGCGCGAGCCTTTGCGCACCCTGCCGCTGAAACCGCAAAACCTCGAATTCATCAGAAAGGCCATGGTCGGAGTCAACATCGACGGCACGGGCGCGCGCGCATTTGCCGGCGCGGGGTACACCAGCGCCGGCAAGACCGGTACGGCCCAGGTGATAGCTTTGAAGGACAATGAAAAGTACGTGGAGTCGCGAGTGCAGGAACGCCACCGCGACCACGCGCTTTTCATTGCATTCGCGCCTGTGGAAAGTCCCAAGATCGCTCTCGCGGTGCTGGTGGAGAACGCCGGGTACGGGGCGCGCGCCGCGGCGCCGATCGCACGCAAGGTGCTCGACTATTACCTGCTGGGCAAGCGTGCACCCAAACCCGCTGATCCGGCGACGAACGCGACCAAGGACCGCAAACGTGAAAGCAACTGAGCGCTTTTTCGCGCGGGTCGCCGCACCTCTGGATGGTTCACTGCTTTCGATCGTCGGCGGGCTGATACTGCTTGGAATGCTCACCCTCTACAGCGCGGCCTCCGGCAACCCCGCACGCGTCAGCTCGCAGCTGTTCAATTTGGGAATCGCCTTCGTATTGATGTGCGTCGCCGCCCAACTGCCGCCGCAGACGCTGATGCGTTTCGCGGTTCCCGCGTATCTGGTCGGCCTTCTGCTGCTGCTCGCAGTCGCGCTGTTCGGCGACGTCAGGAACGGTGCCCGACGCTGGCTCTCCGTGGGTGCTGCCAGCGTGCAGCCTTCGGAAATCATGAAGATCGCCATGCCGCTCATGCTCGCCTGGTATTTTCACAAGAATGAGGCGGCGCTGCGACTGCGCGACTATATCGTTGCCGCAGTGCTGCTCGCGCTGCCGACGCTGATGATCGCACGCCAGCCGGACCTGGGCACTGCCGTGCTGGTCGCGTCCGCGGGTTTCTACGTGATCTTTCTGGCAGGTCTGTCGTGGAAGATCCTCGTCGGCGTCATCGCTGCGGGCTGCGCCGGCATGCCGTTCCTCTGGTCGCTGATGCACGACTATCAGCGAAGACGAATACTGACCCTGCTCGATCCCTCCGAGGACCCGCTGGGCGCGGGTTACCACATTATTCAGTCCACGATCGCGGTCGGTTCCGGCGGCATAACCGGCAAGGGCTGGCTGAAGGGCACCCAGGCGCATCTGGAGTTCATCCCGGAGCGCACCACCGATTTCATCTTTGCAGTCTATTCCGAGGAGTTCGGGCTGCTCGGTAATTCGCTTCTTCTGGTGCTTTATCTGGCGCTTATTGCACGCGGCCTGATGATCGCCTCCAACGCACCGACGTTCTTCTCCCGGTTGCTCGCGGGTGCGGTAACGCTGACGTTCTTTACCTACGCTTTCGTGAACATGGGCATGGTGAGCGGCATCATTCCGGTCGTCGGCGTGCCGCTGCCCCTGGTGTCCTACGGCGGCACGGCCCTGGTGACGCTGTTTCTGGGCATCGGCATACTTATGAGCATCAACAAGCACAGGAAGCTGGTGCAGACATGATGACGAGTTTGAACGCGCCCCCATGGCGTGAGTTGGTGCGCTTCTTCGCACGCGTGCTCGTCGCAGCCCCGCTGATCGTCTCCGGGCTGAGCGGATGCGGGACAATGGAGACCCGCGCCCCTGAAATCCAGAGCGCGCCAGCCGGACAGACCGGGACCGCACAGCGCCCCGGAGGCTATTACAAGGACGACGGTCCCGGCGACCATATCCCCGCCAATCTTGAAGCAATCGCCGACGCCGAGCCGAAGATCGAGCCTTTGAACCGCTTTGCGAACAACCCCTACACTGTTTTCGGCAAAGATTATGTGCCCTTACGCGGCCTTCAGGCCTATCGCGAGAGGGGCATCGGAAGCTGGTACGGCCGCAAGTTCCACGGACAGCGGACCTCGAGCGGCGAGCCCTATGACATGTACGCAATGACTGCCGCTCATCCGCGACTGCCCATCCCGAGCTACGCGCGGGTCACCAACGTGGGCAACGGCCGCAGCATCGTGGTTCGCATCAACGACCGCGGGCCGTTCCACGCCGGGCGCATCATCGATCTTTCGTACACAGCGGCATGGAAGCTCGGATATGTGGGCAACGGCAGCACGCTGGTCGAAGTCGAGTCGATCACACCGGCGGAAATCGCAATGCTCGATTCGCGCCGGGCGTCCGGCGATACGGGTTCGGCCGCGGCTACGTCAACCGTCGCGACTCCCGTTCGGCCGGCCGACACGCTGGTGCAAACTCCGCTCGATCCGATCGCGGAAAAAGTCGCGGCAGCCCCGGCAATTCCGGTCGCCACAGAAGCCGGCGGCGTGTATCTGCAGTTGGGCGCATTTACCGCTCGCGCCAACGCGGAGAATTTCCGCGCGCGAATCAATACCCGGCTCGCATGGCTCGATCGCGCGATCGAGATATTTCAAAAGGACGGTCTGTTTCGGCTGCACCTGGGGCCGTACCGTGATCGAGCTGAAGCCGGCGGAATCGCGACGCGCATTCTCGACGCACTCGACATCAGGGCGATATTCGTGACGCGATGACGCACCCGCGCGCATTTGCCACGCGTGCGCTCGTCGTATCGGCCGGCGCAATTTCCGCAGGTCGCGCCGGCGCCGCGGTTTGGTTGGCCCTCGTGGCCGCGTTGTTATAATCGGCGCTTTCTCGGCAGTTCCCGATGATTCCCCGCCTCTTCTCGATCGCCCTGGTGGCCGTTCCGACGATGTTCTGCCCGCCGAATCCGGCGCTGGCCGATGCCCCTGCGGCTCCATCGGTCGCCGCCCGTGCCTGGCTGCTCATGGATACGGCCAGCGGCCAAACGCTGGCCTCGCATTCGGAGCACGAACACGCCGAACCGGCATCGCTGACCAAGCTGATGACCGCGTATCTGACGTTCAAGGCGTTGAAGGCGAAAACGTTGCGGCTCGAGCAGACGGTGCCGGTCTCGGAGCGCGCCTGGCGCGCCCAGGGCTCGCGTATGTTCATCGAGCCCGACAAACCGGTATCGGTCGAGGAACTGATCCAGGGCATGATCGTTCAATCGGGCAATGACGCCTGCATAGCGCTCGCCGAAGCGATCGCAGGCTCGGAAGAAGCGTTTGTTCAGATGATGAACCGCGAGGCAAGACGCCTCGGGATGCAGGATACGAACTTCGTCAATTCCACCGGCCTGCCCGCTTCCAAGCATTACTCGAGCGCTCACGACCTCGGCCTGCTCGCGGCGGCTCTAATCCGCGATTTCCCGGAGGAATACCGCTATTACTCGATACGGTCGTTTCGCTACAACAGTATCAGCCAGCGTAACCGGAACCGGCTGTTGTGGCTGGACCCGAACGTCGACGGCGTGAAGACCGGCCATACGGAACAAGCTGGATACTGCCTCATTGCGTCGGCAAAACGCGGCACAAGAAGAATGCTCGCAGTGGTACTGGGCACGGCTTCGGAAAGTATCCGCGCTCGAGAAAGCCAGAAACTGCTCAATTTCGGATTTCAGTTCTACGACAGCGCACGCCTGTACGAAAAAGGCCAAACTGTAAGCACGTTACCGGTGTGGAAAGGCAGCCAGCGGACGATCAAGGCTGGGCTGGCCACCGACCTGGCCGTCAGCGTACCAAGGGGAATGGCTGACAAGGTGCAGGCTGATCTGATCAGCCTGCAACCGCTGCTGGCGCCGGTATCGGCGGGGCAGCGCGTGGGAACACTGCGACTCGCGCTGGAATCGAAACCGCTCGGCAGCTATCCGGTCGTGGCGCTGGAAAGCGTTGCCGCGGCCGGTTTTTTCGGCCGAACCTGGGACACAGTACGGCTATGGTTCAAGTAATGCGTGAGCTTTCGGCGGCGCGAGCGCGGAAGACCACGGCGGGGTCTTCGGGTTGGTACCGGTCGACCGACCCGGCCGCATCAGTGCGGGGAGACGCTCGGTGACGGTCTATCTGAACGGCGAATTCGTGCCGCTCGAACATGCGCGTGTTCCGGTCCTGGACCGCGGCTTTATTTTCGGCGACGGCGTCTACGAGGTCATCCCAGTCTATTCCCGACGGCCGTTCCGCCTCGTCGAGCATCTCGCCCGCCTAAATGCCAGCCTGTCCGCGATCCGCATCGACAATCCCTATTCCGATGCCCAGTGGTCCGATCTTTTGGCGCAAGTCATTGCGTCCAATCCGTGGGACGACCAGGGTGTCTACCTGCAGGTTACGCGGGGCGTCGCGCCTCGAAACCACTTGTTTCCGAAAGGTATCGCACCGACGGTATTCATCATGGCCGACCCGCTGGTGACCCCGGACCCTGCGTTGGTCGAATCGGGTGCCTCAGCGGTGGTACTCGAAGATTTCCGCTGGCTGCGCTGCGACATCAAGTCGGTGTCACTATTGGGCAACTGTATGCTGCGCACGCTGGCCGCCGACCGCAGCGGAGTGGAAGCGATATTGGTCCGCGACGGCTTTCTTACCGAAGCCTCCGCGAGCAACGTCTTCATCGTGCGCGACGGAATCGTACTTGCACCGCCGAAGTCGCATCTGATGCTGCCGGGTATCACCTACGACGTGGTGCTTGAAATCCTGCGGGACAATGACGTCGTCCACGCGGTGCGCCCGGTGACCGAGACCGAGCTGCGCACGGCGGACGAGATATGGTGCACCTCCACGTCGAAGGAAGTGCTGGCGATCACCACGCTGGATGGCAGGCCGGTCGGCCGCGGGGCGTCAGCGGGCAAACCCGGTCCCGCGTACGTCCGCGTTCATTCGCTTTACCAGCAGTTCAAGGACCAATTCATGCGAGGCGCCGACATCGATGGACGATCCGGACCTTTTGCATGACCTCATCGCGTTTCCCTGCGATTTTCCCATCAAGATCATGGGCAAGACGCAGGCGGGATTCGCTCAGGCAGCGATCGAGATCGTGCGGCGCCATGCACCGGATTTCGATCCGGCGACGGTGGAAATGCGACCCAGCCGTGAAGGGCGATATCTGTCGCTCACCTGCACAGTACGCGCCAGCACGCGCGCACAGCTCGACGATCTCTATCGCGAACTGTGCGACCATCCCATGGTGACAATGGTGCTATGAAACTGCGTCGGCTCGGACTGGTCGACTACGCGCCGACCTACGATGCCATGCGCCGTTTCACCGAGGAACGCAGCGCGCAGACTGACGACGAACTCTGGATCCTGCAGCACCGGCCGGTCTACACGGTCGGTGTCGCGGGGCGCATCGAGCATTATCCGCGCCAAGGTCCGGTCGCACGATCGGTCCCGGTGCAGCGCATCGACCGCGGAGGCCAGATAACTTATCACGGGCCGGGACAGGCGATTGTCTACACGCTGCTCGATCTCGCGCGCAACAGGCTAACCGTGCGATCGCTCGTGCGCCTGCTCGAGCAGTCGGTGATCGACTGTCTGGCGGACTATAATGTCCCGGCGTCGCGCCGCACGGGAGCACCTGGAATCTACGTGGACAGCGCGCGCGGCGCCAAAGTGGCCGCGCTCGGGCTGCGCGTTCGGCGCGGATGCTGCTATCACGGTGTAGCGCTCAACGTGGACATGGACCTTGAACCGTTTGCCGTTATCGACCCCTGCGGCTACCCCGGACTCGCGGTTACCCAGACCTCGGCTCTCGGCGTCTCCGCGGACACGGAGGCGATGGGCGAAGCGCTCGCCCGACGCATCTCGCAGATGATCGAGTCCCCCCATGCAGCCCGGTGACAGGCAAAAAGCCCGGGCCAAGACGGCTCGCATACCGATCAAGGTGGTGCCGCAGCAGGCGCTGAAGAAGCCCGATTGGATCCGCGTGCGCGCGGCCTCGGACAATTCGCGGTTCACCGACATCAAGCGAATATTGCGCGCGGCCAATCTTCACACCGTGTGCGAGGAGGCCTCCTGCCCCAACATCGGCGAGTGTTTCGGCAAGGGAACGGCCACCTTCATGATCCTCGGCGACCTATGCACCCGGCGCTGCCCGTTCTGTGACGTCGCGCACGGTCGCCCAAGGCCACCCGATGCCGAGGAACCCATGCAACTGGCACGGACCATCGCCGGTCTCAGGCTCGCCTACGTTGTGATCACCAGCGTGGATCGCGACGATCTGCGTGACGGCGGCGCAGGCCACTTTGCCGAGTGTATCCGTGCCGTTCGCGAGCAGTCGCCGAACACGCGCATTGAAGTGCTGGTGCCCGATTTTCGCGGCCGGATCGCGAAGGCCCTCGACGCGCTGTCCGCGGCGCTACCCGACGTGATGAATCACAACCTGGAAACGGTGCCGCGTCTGTACAAACAGGCACGCCCGGGCGCCGATTACATGCATTCCCTCGAACTGCTCTCGGTATTCGCGGCGCGCCATCCGGACATTCCGACCAAGTCCGGTCTGATGGTTGGCCTGGGTGAGACCGACGAGGAGATTCTCGCTGTCATGCGCGATCTGCGTGCCCATAGCGTCACCATGCTCACCATCGGCCAGTACCTGCAGCCGTCCCGGCACCACCTGGCTGTGAGCCGCTACGTGCATCCCGACGTGTTCGCGATGTTCGAGCGCGAGGCGGACGCGATGGGTTTCGCGCACGCGGCTGTCGGGCCGATGGTCAGGTCAAGCTACCACGCGGACCGGCAGGCCCACTTGGCCGGTGTAGCGTAAAATCCGGCGGATCGTCACTTCGACCCTCTCGCTTCACGCCAGCTCAATCAACAAGTCCTTCGCGGCAACCGATTGCCCGGGCTTGACGTAGACCTCCCGGACCTCGGCATCGCGCTCGGCGCGCAACATCGTTTCCATCTTCATCGCCTCCAGCGACACCAGCGCATCGCCTTTGGCGACGCGCTGGCCCGGCTCCACCGCGACGCTCACCACGGTCCCGGGCATCGGCGCGCCTACGTGTCCGGGGTTGTGGTCGTCGATCTTGGGATGTTTGTTCACCGATACGAGGCCGGCCTTTGCCACACGGATGACCCGCGGCTGGCCGTTCAACTCAAAGAACAGCTTGCAGTGCCCTTCCTCGTCCGGTTCCGAGCGTCCCTGAAGCCGGATCAGCAGAGTTTTGCCTCGATCGATATCGACCGCCGTCTCCTCGCCGTCGCGCAGCCCGCTCAGGAACACCGGGGTCGGGATAACGCTCACGTCCTCGAATACGGCGCGATGCCGGGCGTATTCCAGAAACACCTTGGGATACATGAGGTACGAGGCCAGGTCCTGGTCGCCGAGCGCGCGTCCCAGGACAGACTGCGCCTCAGCGCGTCGCTCTTCGATATCGACCGCCGGCAGCAGCGCGCCGGGGCGTCCTTGCAGCGCTTGTACGCCCTTCAATATCTTTCGGCTGAGTCCGGCGGGAAAACCGCCGGGCGGGAAACCCACTTCGCCCCGGAACAGCGCGACGACCGAATCCGGAAAGGCAATCTGTTTTTCCGGATCGAGCACCTCGTCGGCACTGAGACCATGAGACACCATGAACAGTGCCATGTCGCCCACCACCTTCGAGGTGGGCGTAACCTTGATGATGTCGCCGAACAGCAGATTCACCCGCGCGTAGGCCTCTTCGACCTGGGCCCAGCGCTGTTCCAGGCCCATGGCCCTGGCCTGTTCGCGCAGGTTGGTGAACTGGCCGCCGGGCATTTCATGACGGTAGACGCTGCAGGTGCCCGCGCGCATGTCGGCCTCGAACGGCGCGTAATAGCGCCGCACGCCTTCCCAGTAGCGCGACAGTGCCTGCACCTGTCGCAGATCGAGGCCGGTGTCACGCTCCGCGCCGGCAAGCGCCGCAGCGACGGCGCCCAGATTCGGTTGGGAGGTGAGCCCGCTCATCGCGTCAAGCGCTCCGTCGATCGCGTCGACTCCGGCCTCGACAGCTTCAAGTACGCTGGCCGCGGCGATGCCGCTGGTGTCATGGGTGTGGAAATGAATGGGCAGCCCGACTTCCTGTTTCAGCGCCGCGACCAGCGCGCGTGCTGCCCGCGGCCTGCACACGCCGGCCATGTCCTTGATGCCCAGAATATGCGCGCCGGCTCTTTCCAGTTGCTTGGCGATCTCGACATAGTAATTGAGACTGAATTTCGGCCGTGACGCGTCGAACAGGTCTCCGGTATAGCAGATCGCCGCCTCGCACAGAGCGCCCGATTCGCGCACCGCATCCATGGCAACATGCATGTTCTCGACCGAGTTGAGCGAATCGAAAACGCGGAACAGGTCGATCCCGCTCTTGGCGGCTTGCGCCACGAAATAGCGCACCACGTTGTCGGCGTAGTTGGTGTAGCCCACGGCATTGGAGGCGCGCAGCAGCATCTGGAACAGAATGTTCGGAATACGCGAGCGCAGGCCCGCCAACCGTTCCCAGGGATCTTCCTTCAGGAAACGCATCGCCACGTCGAAGGTCGCGCCGCCCCAGCATTCCAGCGAAAAAAGCTGCGGGACCAGGCGCGCGTAATAAGGGGCGATTTCCAGCATGTCATGCGTGCGCATGCGGGTGGCGAACAGCGACTGATGCGCGTCGCGCATGCTCGTATCGGTCACGAGCACGCGCCGCTCCGCGAGCATCCAGCGCGCAAAGGCTTCCGGCCCCAGTTCGCGCAAGAGGTCGCGGGTGCCCCTGGGCGCGGGCGCGGCAACATCGCAGACGGGCTTCAGCGGCCGCGGCAGGGGTGCTTCGAACAGCCTGCGTCCTTTCATTTCCTGGTTGCCGTTGATCACCACGTCGCCGATGAACTGCAGCAGCTTGGTCGCTCGGTCACGGCGCAGCGTGAAATGGAAAAGTTCGGGGGTGTCATCGATGAAGCGCGTGGTGCATTCGCCCGAACGGAACAACGGGTGGCCAATGACATTCTCGAGAAACTGCAGGTTGGTCGAGACGCCGCGCACGCGGAACTCGCGCAGCGCGCGGTCCATGCGCGCGATGGCCTCGTCCGCCGTATGGCCCCACGAGGTCACCTTCACCAGCAGCGAGTCGTACCAGGGCGTGATGACCGCGCCCGAATATGCCGTGCCTCCATCGAGGCGTACGCCGAATCCGGCCGCACTCCGATAGGCAGTGATGCGGCCGTAATCGGGCGTAAAACCATTTTCGGGATCCTCGGTTGTTACGCGACATTGCAGCGCGTGGCCGTTCAACCTGATGTCTTCCTGGCGCGGCAGAAACGCGTCGGCTGCGCCAACCCGTGCGCCCTCGCTGATGCGTATCTGCGCTTTGACGATATCCACGCCGGTGACTTCCTCGGTGACCGTGTGCTCGACCTGGATGCGTGGATTGACCTCGATGAAGTAGAACTCGTTCGTGTCCGTGTCCAGCAGGAATTCCACTGTACCGGCGTGCGTGTAATTCACCGCACGCGCGATGCGCAAAGCCGCTTCGCACATCTTCGTTCGAACGGTCTCCGGGAGAAACGGGGCCGGCGCGCGCTCGACGACCTTCTGGTGGCGTCGCTGCACCGAGCAGTCGCGCTCGTAGAGGTGCACCAGATTGCCGTGCAGGTCGCCGAGCACCTGCACCTCGAGATGCCGCGCGCGTTGCACCAGCTTTTCCAGATAGATCTCGTCATTGCCGAACGCCGCACCCGCCTCGCGGCGCGCTGCTTCCAGATGCCCGGGCAAATTGGCTGCGGATTCCACGACGCGCATGCCGCGGCCGCCGCCGCCCCAGCTTGCCTTGAGCATCAGCGGGTAGCCCAAGGTGGCAGCCCGCCGCCCGGCCTCGTCAATGTCGTCGGGCAGAGCCTCGGTCGCCGGCATCACCGGCACGCCCGCCGAAATTGCAAGATTACGCGCCGCCACCTTGTTACCCAGTGCGCGCATCACTTCCGGACGCGGTCCGATGAACATGAGCCCGGCGCGTTCGCACGCCTCGGCAAAGTCCGGGTTCTCGGAAAGAAATCCATATCCGGGATGTATGGCGTCGACGGCCGCCTCGCGCGCGATGCGAATAATGTCGTCGATGTCCAGATAGGCGGCAACCGGCTTGCGACCTTCGCCGACGAGGTAACTTTCGTCGGCCTTGAAACGGTGCAGCGCAAAACGGTCCTCATTCGCGTAGATGGCCACGGTCCGGATGCCCATTTCCGATGCCGCCCGCATGACACGAATCGAAATCTCGCTGCGGTTCGCAACCAGGATGCTGCGAATGGTTTTTGGGAATGCTTTGGTCATTTGTGTACGTGTGTTACCGGAATTTCCCGCGATGACCGGATCATACGAGATCTTTTGACGGGGTCGCGGGTCTGTTTGAGCGCTGCGCGCCGCCCGCCCGAATCAGCCCCGCCGGCTGCGGGCAGCGCGTGATTCAGTGCACTCCGGAGAAACTGGCCTCGGTAATGGTTTCCGCTGCAATCGGGTCGACCCCGGCGTTTTGTGCCTGGAATTCGCACTCGGTGCGCAGCGATTCTAGGGACAACTTGGCGGTCCACCGCTCTTTCAGCACGTCATAGCAGCTACCGGCGAGGGAAGGCTCCAGGTTAAAGCGAGCGGAAATGAACTTGAGGGCCGCTTCGCGGTCTTGCTTCAACGCGGTGACGCCACGCACGTAGCCCCGCACCATCGCCTCGACCAGCGGGCGCCGCTTCGCGATAGTCGTTGTAGTCGTCACAAGGCCATGACTGGCCGTGCCTGGGAAGTGTTCGCTCAACTCGGTGATCGAACGGTAGCCTTTCGCGTGCAGCAGGAAAGGCGTCGGCGGGGAAGCGATAAGACCGGCAAATTTGCCCTCTTCGAAGTGACGGACTCGGTCGGCCATCGTTTCCCCATGAGCTTGCGGAACCACGAAAATGTCCCGGTCCGGAACCAGCCCGTTTCGCTCGAAGTACTGGCGCGTTTGAATGCCGGGCGTCGAGCCGGCCGCGGGAACAGCGACCTGCTTTCCTTTCAAATCCTGAAGACCGTCGATCCCTTTCTGCACGATCAAGTCGTGCAAAGGATCGTTGAGAACCTGAAGCAGAATCCTCAGATCCGTCGGACCGCGCAGCGCCGTCTGGATCACGCATTCATTGGCGGCCCCGAAATCGGCTTCGCCGTCAGCCACGGCCTGCGTGTTGCGCAAACCGGGACGAACGATCACGTTGACGTCGATGCCCTCCTTCCTGAAAAAGCCCTGCTCGATGCCGAAAAGGTAGTTACACAGGTTCAGGGTCGGAGCCATGATTGCAAGACAGACGCTTTCGTTCGCCATTGTGTTCGCCTCTGTGAATACGAAATTGCGGAAGGAAAGGTGTCACTTTACCCGATCGCGTCGCGATTTCGGCATGACCCCATGTCCCCCCGGAAATTTCTACGGCGAGAGACCGAAGCGCCGCCGCGTTCCGATCGCCGGCGCGATGGAACCGCGCTATCCGCGGCTCAGGATCTTTCGGATTGCAGTTGCATTGCGATGCGTTCGCGCAGTTCCCTTCTGAGAACCTTGCCCGCGGCGCTGATGGGGAACTCGTCGACGATTTCCAGCCGCTCGGGCAGTTTGAATCGGGCTATTTCGCGCTGCTGCAGGAACGCGACCAGTTCTTCGAGCGTGAGCTCGCAGCCTTCGCGCAAGATCGCGAATGCGCAGGCCTTCTCGCCGAACACTGCATCCGGCATCGCGACCACGCAGACCGACATGACCTTCGGGTGCGCCAGGATGTAATCCTCGACTTCCTCGCAACTGATCTTCTCGCCGCCGCGATTAATGAGGTCCTTGCGCCGCCCCTCCAGGTAGATGAACCCGTCCACGACCCGGACGACGTCACCGGTCCGGTAAAAACCGTCGTCGGTAAAAGCATCGCGGTTCGCGGCATCCGCGCTGTAATACCCGCGGATGGTGTAGGGACCCCGTGCCGCCAGTTCGCCTATCTGTCCTTCGGCGAGCTCGTTGCCTCGTTCGTCGATGACTTTGATCTCGTCTCCCTCGGAAATGGGACGGCCGGAACTGAGGAACCGCACCGGTTCTGGTTGGCCCAGAGGCGTGATGCAGACCAGCCCCTCGCCGGTGCCGAAGTTCTCCTGGTACTCGCACTGGAACCGCTCCTCGACCCGGCGCCTGAGTTCCGGCGGAAGCTTGGCGCCTCCGTTGATGAACACGCGCAGCGAGCACAAGTCGTGGCGGCCGAACTGGTCCGAGTCGAGCCACCGCGCCACCAGCGGAACGGTTGCGCCGATCGCGGTCACTCGTTCCCGCGCTATGGCCGAAAATACCTGCTCGGCCGTCGTGTCTGAGGAAATGATGACCGTCCCGCCATGCACGAGCGTGCCAAGCATCCCCGGACAGCAAAGCGTGTAGTTGTGCGCCATCGGCAGTACCGCAAGGAACACCGTATCCGGCCCGAACCCGGTTACGATTCCGGTCCGCGTCGCCACGTGCACATAATCGTTGTGGGTGCGCGGAATCAGCTTCGGCATGCCCGTCGTTCCGCCCGAGAGCAGCATCAATGCCACTCCGTCCGCCGCCGGGTCGGGCAGCGCTGCCAGCGCGGCTTGTGCACCCGCCTGTCTGCCCCGGCTGCATAGCGCCGCCAGCGCCTCGACTCCCTCAGCCTCCGGACCCGCGGTCACCACGTAGCGGATGAGTGGATGGGCCACCGCCACGCTGCGCGCCATCGCGACGCAGTCGAATTTTGGCGTCGCCGCGGCAACGAAATGTGCAACCGCCCCCGCATGTTCGACCCAGTGGCCGATCTCGCCGCCCCGATGGGCCGGCAACGCCATCACCGGAATCACGCCGATGCGCATCAACGCAAAAAATGTGGCCGCCAGTTCCAGGCTGTTGCCGAGCTGAAAGATCACCCGGTCCGGCGGACGCAGCCCCAGTTCGTACAACCCGGCGGCGAGATCTTCGGCGTTGCGGACCAGTTCCGCGTAGGTCAGGCGACGGTCGCCATCGACCAGCGCGGTTTTCCCAGGAGTTCTTGCAGCCGCCTGCCGCAGCATTTCGAACAGCGAGATGCCCTGCCAATATCCACGCGCGCGATAACGCCGCGCGAATTCCTCGGGCCATGGAACGCAGCCTGGGAGCATCTATCTAAGCGCCCCCGACAAATTCATCGTCGCAAAAGCGCAAAATAGACTCCGGTCTTGGCGCCGCGCGCGGCGGGCGCGATCGAACGGTGCTGTGATGGCACGAGGAGTACTCCATGAGCATGCGCATTTTCGGGCTTTTGTCGCTCTGTGTCACCTTGGTGGCCATGGCGGAACCGCTCGGTCGAGGCGATCCGAAGCGGATTCAACGGGTGTCGGCGCGCGCGGTGAATGTCAACAGGCCCTAGCTTGGTGTCGGGAAAACGGGCGGCGCTCGGCCACGGGTTGATAGGGTCCGGTACAAGGCGTAGGATGAAATAACAATTCCAATATGCGGCGAGGGAGACCCGCTTATTCACCAAAGGAGGCCGTCATGTGTTACGAATATTATGATGTCGAGGCATGGGCGCGGATCGCCGAGCAAAAGCGTGCGCAAGAAACGCTGAACCACGACGCGACCCGCGAAGAACGAGCTCGGACCGCCGAACCGAAGCAACGCGTCGAGGAGCAGCAGCCGGTCCCGGCGTGACTGCGCGATACGCTGGCTTCAAGCGAAAGCCCCGCCACACGGGGCTTTTTGTTTTTCAACTCGCCGTGAATGGACCGTGGCGCGCGGTTGCGACCGTCGCTACCACGGCCAGCGGTGTCCGTCGTAATCGACCATTGTGCCGCTGTCTTCAGCGGTGAGCTTGCGGATCACGTCGCGCATGGCCGAAACGCTTTGCTCGACGGCGAGCGTGGCGAGCGTGCCGCCCATATCGGTCTTGACCCAGCCGGGATTGAGCAGCGCCATGATCGCGCCGGGATAGTCGGCGCTGGCTGCGCGGACCGCCATGTTGAGCCCGGCCTTGGAGACACTTATGTCAATTTTTCTGTATTTCGCACCGCTGTTGGGGCCACTTGGAGCGAATCCAGTCGCAAATCAGACTCGACTCAAACCATCTTCTCCGGTCGTACCCAGGCGTCGAACTGTTCGGCTCCGACACCCAGCGCCACCGCCGCCTGTTTCAGCGTCGTGCCCTCGGCATGGGCCTTCTTGGCGATTTTCGCCGCTTTGTCGTAGCCGATGTGCGGGCTGAGCGCGGTGACGAGCATGAGAGAGTTCCCGAGCAGCTCGGCGATGCGCTCGCGGCGCGGCTCGATGCCGGTGGCGCAGTGCTCGCAAAAGCTTTGCGCACCGTCGGCAAGCAGCCGCACGCTCTGCAGGAAGTTGTGGATGATGAGCGGCTTGAAGACGTTGAGCTCGAAATTTCCCGATGCGCCGCCGACATTGATCGCCACATCGTTGCCGAGCACCTGGGCGCACAGCATCGTCATCGCCTCCGACTGGGTCGGGTTGACTTTGCCCGGCATGATCGAGCTTCCCGGCTCGTTCTCGGGAATCGCGATCTCGCCTATGCCGCTGCGTGGACCGCTCGCGAGCCAACGCACGTCATTGGCGATCTTGGTCAGCGATGCCGCAAGCGTTTTCAGGGCACCGTGCGCATGCACCAACGCGTCGTTCGCGGCCAGCGACTCGAACTTGTTGCGCGCCGGGACGAACGGCAAGCCGGTCGCCTTTGCGATCTCCTTCGCCACGCGCGCGGCGAACTCGGGGTGCGCGTTCAGGCCGGTGCCGACCGCCGTACCACCGATCGCCAACTCGCACAGGTGCGTGAGCGAAGCCAGGACGTGGGCGACGCCGTGGTCCAGTTGCGACACCCAGCCGGAAATCTCCTGACCGAGCGTGAGCGGCGTCGCGTCCTGCAGGTGCGTCCGGCCGATCTTGACGAGGTCTTTGTACTCGACCGCCTTCGTAGCGAGCGCGTCGCGCAACCTGCGCAGCTCCGGGACCAGGCGCCCGTGGAGCGCCTGCACCGCTGCGACGTTCATGGACGTCGGAAACACGTCGTTCGACGACTGGCCGCGGTTGACGTCGTCGTTCGGGTGCACCAGGCGCTTCTCGCCGCGCTCCCCGCCGAGAATCTCGCTCGCTCGGTTGGCGAGCACCTCATTCACGTTCATGTTGGTCTGCGTACCCGAGCCGGTCTGCCAGACGACCAGCGGGAACTCCCGGTCGTGCTCCCCACCGAGCACTTCGTCCGCGGCCGAGGCGATTGCCTGCGCTTTGTCCGCGGGTAGCGCCCCGAGCTCCGCGTTAACGCGTGCGCACGAGCGCTTGATCAGCGCGAGCGCGCGGATGAGCTCCGCAGGCATGCGTTCTCCCGAAATGCGGAAGTTTTCCAGCGAGCGCTGGGTCTGCGCGCCCCAGAGACGGTCCGCGGGAACGCGGACGTCTCCGAAGGAATCGTGTTCGATGCGATGTCCGGCCATGGTCGGCTCCCGATGATTCAGGCAGAAGGTCATATTATGCAAACCGGGGCAAACCTCCTAGTCGCCGTAGAACCCGTCGCTGCGGAGGGATTAGAAAATCAGGTCGGCCAGAAAATCTGAAAAGCCCCGCTGGCCTGCCGCGATCGCGCGTGAACTCGCCAGAACCGCGCACAACGGCAATAGTGTCCCATATCGGGCGATTCAGCATCACGCATCCGGGTTGCCGCGCGCGGCATTCGCACGCCTGCGCGAGTGGCTCGGCGAGCGGTGCCGGATCGCGCGCCCTATCGATGCAGGCCGGCTGCCAGTGGACGCGCGATTCGAACCGACGCTTCAGGCGGCGTCTCTTTGTTTCCTGGCCTGTGGTTCTCCGGCGGCGGGAGCCTTCTTCATTGCAGGCACTATTTCCACGGCCGGCGCTCTTGCTGCGACCGGGCTCTTCTCTTCGAAATGAACCTCCATCGAGTCCCTGTCGAGCCACCCCTGGAAGAGGATCAGTTCCTGGTGATCGTCGAAGGAGGTGAAGTCACGGATCTTCACGCGAGCCCTCGCCACGTCAGACTCGGAAAAGACGCGGAAGTCGAATTGGTGCTGGCCACCCGCCCTGGGACGTTTGACGCACTTCAATTCCCATACCCAGTTAGGATCCTTCTTATGCGTGACGACCAGACTGCGACCGACGAAGTCGTCGATAGATCGTGGACCGGGAAGCTTGTCAGATCGTCTTTTGAATATCCAGAACATATATTCCTCACCTCTCATGAAATCGGCGATGAATTCCCCGCAAACGGTTCGGGCTGGAAGACTCGTGGCGGCCCGGTGCAGCGACGGGCGCATCCACGAACGCCGGGGTGGTTCATCGATACTCTCCTGCGATTGGTTCGGTCTGGATCCCGACGGTTTGCACCGCCGCGCCGCCGAACGCATTGCGCGCCCGAACTGTTAACCGGGTATGTCGCTCTGCGCTCGATTTGTAACGGCGGACCGCCAAATTGTTGCGCCCTGTAACAGGCTGCCGCCACGTCGCCGACTGTTATGAGCGACCATGGCACCGCGCACGGCCGAGTGCGGGTACTGTTCATCGCGCGACCACCGAAGGTAAAGGATGAGCAGCACCGGCAGTTTCCGGCCTTCGGCGCGCCAGTTCACGCTGCAACTGTGCAACACCTCCGGAAACGGCAAGTCGGCGAAATCCGCGCCGCTTAAAGGAAGAACTCGCGCGGATCGAGTTTCACGAGACCGTATTCGAGCGTGCTCACGATGCGATAAGGCACGCCGGGGCCGGCTTTCGGTGCCTTCATCAGGTCAAGCAGCTTGTACGGTATGACCGGGTTGCCGTCGGCGTCCTCCACGATCATCACGCGCGGTTGCAGGCGGCGCACCATGTTCTGCGAGTACACGACGGCGATCTCGCCGGTGTTCAACCCGACCATGCTACCCACAGGAAACGCGCCCATGCACTGTATGAACTGCTCCACCAGCGCTGGATGAAACATCGTACCGCGTTCTTTGAAGATGGCATTCAGCGCGTTCGCCGGCGTAACGTACTTGCCGAACGGCGGAGGAGCGGTCAGCGTGTCATAGGCGTCCGCGATGCACGCAATGTGGCCTAATAGCCCGATAGCTTCGCCGCGTAACCCGCGCGGATAGCCGCTGCCGTCGAAATGCTCGTGGTGAAGGGTGGCAAGGCCGGCCAGTTCCGCCGGCAGGCCACGGGTCTGACTGAGAATTTCGGCTGAATGATTCACGTGCGTTCGGTACAGTTCCATCTCGGTCGCATTAACGGGCCCGCGCACGGCGAGTTCAGCAGGCAGCCTGAGCTTGCCCACGTCCTGGAGCATACCCAGCATGCACAGAAGCTCCAGACGCGCACGCGGAAGCTGGAGAAAGCGCCCGAAGATGGTCATCATGACCGAGACCTCGACGGCCCGACTGAGGGTTGCGCCGCTTGTTTCCTGCAGCTTGATCAGCAGCGCCATCGCGTCCGGATTCCGGACAACACTGTTGGTGATCTGAGTGGTCGCCTGACGCGAGCGGGGGCCGTCGATCGAATTTCCGGCTTCGACCGCGCGCGACAACTCCTGAACGACCCCGATGAATCCGTTGTATGCCGTCTTGGCGCCCGGCAGTTCGGCCTCGACGCTCGCGCGTTCCTGGTAGGCCGTGGTGCCGCGGACCCTGGCGATTTCGGCCGCGGTAGCCTTGGGAACCGGCGCCTTCTTTTCGTCGGTCTCAAATCGCTCCGACATGGCCTTGTTGATGAGCGACGTGTCCGCTTTTTCAGGATCGACAAAAACCGTCTTGCAGCGCTTTCTCAGGACGTCCAGCTGTTTCTCCGACGTCAGAACGAAGCCCTGAAACACAAACGGCGTTTGGGTCCACGGTACGTCGAGCTTCGAGATGTACATCCCGAAGGACAGTTGGTTGACAGGGATTTCCTTGAGTTTCATAAGGCTGTTTCAACATTTGACTGCTTGCCAAACCCAATCTTCGATTTTGCGCGGAAAAATGGCAAGTAGGACTCACAGCCGGCCGTCGACCTGCTCTTTCGCCAAGTATGCCAGTCGCCCCGCGCCAACAGCCTCAGCCGACGCTCTGAACTCCCCTCGTATCGCCGCAAGCATGCGAGAACCGTCGCTTCGACGCAGGGTGTCGCTTCCACCCGGGCCACCACCAATTCGCGGCCCCGAACAGCTCCATCAGCGCCGGAACCATCAGCAGGCGGATCACCGTCGCATCCAGCGCCACCGCGAAGGCGAGGCCCAGACCGAATTCGCGCGTGGCCGTCAGATGCGTGAACGCGAACGATCCGAACAGGCAGACCATGATGGCCGCGGCGCTCGAGATGAGCCCCGCCGAACACGCGACACCCGATGCCACCGCGATACGGTTCTCCCCGCTTCTCCGGTACGCCTCGTTGATCTGGTGCAGCAGAAACACCTCATAATCCATCGACAGCCCGAACAGGATCGTGAACAGCATCAGTATAACCAGCGAATTCAGGCCGCCGGGAGGATCGATGCCGATCAGCGCAGCGCCGATGCCCTCCTGAAATACCAGCACCAGGAAGCCGTAGGCGGCGAGCACGGAGAGCAGGTTCATCAGCACGGCCTTCGCCGGAATAAGAACCGACCGGAAGGCCGCCATCAGGACCACGAACGTGACCGCGAGCACTGCGGGCACGATGCGCCCCAGGCTACCGAACAGTTCGGCATCGAAGTCGGCGATCATGGCCGCCGGCCCACCGATTGCGATCCCGATGCCGGCCGCCCGGGCTTCGGGCCAGGCGTCCCCGCGCAACTGCCGGACGAACGCGAGCATTTCCTCGCGTTCCGGTGCCGCACGCGGAACCAGAATCATAAGAGCCGTACCGCCGTCCGCGCTGATCCATTCGGTTCCGACCGAAGAGAGCGCCGCCTGCGGATCCGCCACGACGCCGGCCGCCTTGTCCCGCGCTGCCAGTGCCCGCAGCAGCCGGGAATACCCCTGAATCTGGACCACTCTTTTATCGCGGCCCAGCCGCGCCGCGACCGCCAGGACGGCCTGCCGCGCGTTGGGACCGCGCAAGTCCACGCCTGCGCCGCCCTGCAGCAACACGACGATGGGTCCCATCCACCCCGCCACGAAATCCTGGCGCAGCAACTCGTATCCCCGGCGCGACTCGAACCCGGGCGGCATGTCACCCATGCTGACGTTGCGCGACTGCATCCAGAAGACGGGGACAACAAGGATCCCGACCATGGCGCCCGCCAGGCCCAGATATCGCCATGGATGCGCCATCACCTGCGTCGCCCATCGGTTCCACATGCGGTCGATGGCGGTTCCCCGCGTCGGACGGCCGTGCAAGCGCCAGGGCCAGTTCAGCGCCCGACCCCACCACTGCAACAACACCGGCAACAGCGTGAGCGAAGCGACGACCGTTGCGAACACGACAGTCAGACCACCGAACGCCATGCCATGCAGGAACGGCGCATGCACGAGCAGCAGCGCGAGAAAGCCGATGGCGACGGCCGTGCCGGAGACCAGGATCGCCGGGGCCGCATTTGCCGCCGCCCGCAGCGACGCGTCTGCTGTTCGGCATCCCTGCACACGTTCCCGGCGAAACCGGATCACAACCAGCAGCGCGTAATCGACTCCGATCCCCAGGCCGATCATGGTAACGACGTTTTGCGCGAAGATGCTCATCGGCATCCACCGGCTCAGCAGAAACAGAGCGGCCGAGCTGACGGTCACCGCGGCGCCCGCCAGCACCAGCGGCAGCAGCGCGGCAAGCGGCGCCCGAAAAACGAATAGCAGAATCACCAGCGCGACCGGGATGCCGACGTGTTCGGCGCGCGTGAGGTCCGACGACGAATGGCGCGTCAGATCATAGAACATCGCCGGCGCGCCGGTCACAGTAACCAGATAGCCCCGGTCAGCGGCGAGCCCGCTTAAGGCCTCCCGCAGCGAATTCGTGAGATCCTCGGCGGCAAAATAGGACGCGACGTTCGGCGTCACCAGCAGCAATGCGGATCTGCCGCTGCGGCCGAGCAACTCCGGCGCCCCGGTATTCCAGTAGTGCGAGACCCGCCTCACCTGTGCCAGGGCCTGCAGCGCCGCCGCCGCTTCGTTCACCATTATGCTAAATTCCGGATCGCTCGCGTCCACCTCGCGATGCGAGACGATCACCGCAAAGCCAAAGCCCGCGCCCTGGCCGAACTTCGCGTCGATCGCGGCCGTGACCCGACCCGACTCGCTGTCGCCGATGGCATCGGTGCCGCCGTGGATCACCGACGGCAGGCGCACGGCGAGCACGGCGGCGCAGGCGACGAGCACCGCCCAGGCCACGAGGACTGTGCGGGCATGGCTGAGCACGAGCCGCACGAACCGTTCGAGTAGTCGGGCGGGAGCATGTGTCACTTGCGAGCTTCCCTGCGTGTCATCGCGTGAACGAGCCACGTGGCGGCAAGAGCGGACAGCATCTCACCGTCCTTTCCTCATCGCTAGTCGAAGCCTCTCGCCACCAGCACCGCGCTACTGCCGCCGAACGCGAACGAATTCGACATCGCGGTGCGTATCGGAAGACCGCAGCGGCCGCCCTCTGCAACGTAATCGAGGTCGCAGTCGGGGTCGGCCGCGCGCAGATGCGCCGTAGGCGGCACCGACCGGCGCGTGATCGCGAGCACCGCGGCGACGAACTCGGCCGCCGCCGTTGCGCCCATCATGTGTCCGTGCACTGCCTTCGTCGAACTGACCGGGACGCGATAGGCGTGATCTCCGAAGACTTCCTTGATCGCTGCCGTTTCCACGCGGTCGCCGACCTGCGTCGCCGTCCCGTGTGCGTTGATGTAGTCAATGTTGCCCGGCGCCACCCCGGCGTCCGCGAGTGCGGCCCGCATCGAGCGGACCTGCCCTTCGATGGACGGGCGGGCGATGTGCCGGATGTCGTTCGCCGAGCCGAAGCCGATCAACTCGGCATGAATCGGCGCGCCGCGCGCAAGCGCGCGCTCGCTTGCTTCGAGAACCACGATCGCGGCGCCCTCACCCAGCACCAGCCCGGACCGGTCGCGGGAAAACGGCCGGCACGAGGCCGCGGGGTCGGCGGCATCGACGCGGGCGAGCGTGCGCAATGCGTCCCACGCGACCAGCGCGCCCTCGGTAAGCAGCGCCTCCGCGCCGCCCGCGATCATCACGTCGGCATAGCCGTGGCGGATCAGCCGGCAGGCTTCGCCGATCGCGATGCCGCCGGAACTGCACGCGGTGGAATACGTCAGATTGGGACCCTCCAGCGCGTACTTGAGGGCGATCTGTGACGCGCCCGCGGTGTTCATCGCCATTAAGACCGTCATCGGGCGAACCGCGGCCGCGCCCCGGCCGTACAACGCGCGATAGCCGTCCTCGATCGTGCACGCTCCACCCAGCCCGGTGCCCAGGGATACGCCGATGCGCGTCCGATCTTCCTGTGCGAGGCACAGTCCCGCGTCCGCGATCGCCTGCGCGGCCGCGACGCGCGCGAACTGGCTGAATCGGTCAAGCGTGGCGAGTTCGGGCTCCGGAAAGTGCGCGGTCGGGTCGAACGCCACCTGGGCCGCGACACGCGTTGCGCCGCGAGCGCCCGCGGCGCAAGGCAGCCCCGCAATCCCGGACCGCCCCGCCATCAGGCTGTCGAAGAAGCTCGCCGGGTCGTTGCCCACCGCGCACACCACGCCCAGCCCGGTAACGGCGACCTTGCGCACCAGCGTCTCCGGTCACGCGTGCTCGGCGCACTTGAGCGCCAACTGGCCGTCGATGAGCGCGGCGAGGTCGCGCAGCGTCTCGATGTCGCGCTGGTCCTCGGGCACCCGGATGCCGAACTCGTCCTCGATGTCGAACAGCAGCTCGATCGCCGCGAGCGAGTCGATGCCGAGGCTCTGCAGCGAGCGATCCGGCACGATTTCGCTCTCGCGAAGCCCGAACCGGCGAGCCAGGAATTGCTGCATCTTCTGGAAAGTGGTCATGCCTGCGCCTCCTGTATGGACGCGGCGTCTCGCAGGTTCTGGCGACGCCGGTCGAAAAACTTCTCCCTGCGTTCCCTGGTGAATTCATCGCTGTAGATCTTCGCGGCGAGCGACAACAGGCCCGACTCGAGCTCCGCCACGCTCATGCCCGCCGGCTTCAGGTTGACGTCGAACAGCGTGCACAGCTCCCATGCGTCCCGGCGCAGCAGCCGGCCCTCCCGGTCGAGACGCTCGTACAGCGGCGTGCCCGGAAACGCCGTCTGCACCGTGATCTGGATCTCGTACAGACCGCTGTCGCGCACGAAATCCCATACCTCCGCGAAGCTTTCGGGTCCGGCGCCGTCCAGGCCCAGGATGAAACACCCGTTGACGGTGATGCCGTGGCCCTGAATGCGGTCGATTGCCTTCCGGTACTTGGCGCGCTGCTTCGATTTCCAGTTGGCTTTCTGCTCGAGGCCGTCGAGCCCCGCCGGCGACGGGCTCTCGAGCCCGATCAGCACCTGCGCGCAGCCGGCGTCATGCATCATCCGCAGCAGTTCCTCGTCCTCCGCGACCGAGATGTCCGTTTCGGTGAACCAGCGCACATGCTCTTTCGCCAGCGCACGCATCAGTTCCCTGCCGTGCCGCTTGTTGACGAAGGTGTTGTCGTCGGCGAACTCGATGAAGGGATGCGGCCAGCGCTCCCTGATGCGCCGGATTTCCGCCATGACCTTCTCTACCGGCTTCACCTTGAAGGTCGGCGCAATGCGCATTGACGCGGCGCAGAACTCGCAGCGGAACGGGCAGCCTCGCTGGGTCTGGACCGTGAGCCGGTTGTAGCGGTCTATCTCGAGCAGGTCGAAGCGCGGCATGGGTGCTTCGGCCAGGTGGAAATCGCACCCACGCGAGTCGTAGCATTGTTTCAGCGCGCCCCGCCGCAGATCGGCGACGAGCGCCGGCCACGCCGGCTCGCCTTCTCCGATCACAATGGTGTCGGCGTGCTGTGCAGCCTCCGCCGGCCGCGCCGACACGTGCAGTCCGCCGAGGATGACCCGGGTGCCGCGCGCGCGATAGCGATCGGCGAGCCGGTACGCCTCGCGGATCTGCGCGCTGAAACTCGAGATCGCGACGGCGTCGAATTCGCCCGGTACGCCGTTCACTGCGTCGAGGTCGGGCACCTCGACGTATTCAACGTCGACTTCGCGCGGCGTTAGGCCGGCAAGGGTCAGCAGCCCGAGGCTGGGCAGCGACGCGATCACCTTGCTGCGCTCGACAAAGCCCGGCAGAGTGAGCCCATGGTCCGTGAGCGCCTTGTTGTGGGCGCGCACACCGCTCATTGCAATGAACCCGATCTTCATGCCCATACCCATCCTATAAGTACGCTGAGAACTCCGGCCAGGATGCTCGCGACCGGAACAGGAAACAGATGCCGGAACGGCGTTCGCCATGCGGCGAGAAAACAGCACAGCGGCATCGTGACCGCGCCCAGCATGAAACCGCCCGACGCGATATGTTCGAGCGTCGCCGCGATCGGCCTCTGCGCCACGCTGAGTGCGTACAGGACATTCACGAAGCCGAGGCCGAGAAACGCGATGTGGCCGAGCCGCACGAGGCGCCGGCGGAACGAGCCGTATCCGCCCAGCCATCCGTCCCGGTGAAAGCACAGTCCGATGACCATCCCGGAGGCGACGCCGCCAAGCAGGCCCATCCAGCCGGCGACGAGGTTGATCGGCGCGAGGTTCATGGCCGGTCCCTGCGCAGAGCCAGCATGAGAAGGATGGTAAGCAGCGCGCCGGCCGCCAGAACGTGCTTGAGTGTATGGCCGCTGACGGCGTGGGCGGTCAACGCGAAGACCTCCCGATCGTAGAGCTCGGCGAGTTTGGCGACAGCGTACAGGCCGAGGCCGTAGGTCACATAAGCGCGATGCGTGTATCTGCCCGGAAACAGCGCAAGCACGAGTGGGATGCACACCAGCGGGGTGAACTGCACCCAGCCGTAGAGCCGCAGATCGTCCGTGTAATGCCACCAAAGCGTGCCCGCCAGGCCGACAGCCAGCGCCGGCACCAGCAGGAACCGTTCGAGCCCTTCGCCGAGGTGCTCGCACACCAGCGCGACGAACAGCGCCATGAACGCGAGGGCCATCGGCAGCCGATCCCAGAACAGCGTCCCGTCATCCGGGCGCCAGTGGTAATAGCCTGAACCCAGGCACACCAGGGTCGCGGCGACGAACAGCGCCGACCAGGAGGCGACGAGCGGCGGTCGGTGCCGGCCGGCGCACAGCAGGATTCCGCCGATGCCGATGAACAGGAATGGGACACCGGAGGCGACATCGAGCAGGTTCGGCACGCCAAACAAAACGCGCTGGTCCGCAAAGTCATGATACGCCGGGTCCTGCGCAACCGGCTCCAGCGCCATGAACCCGACGAGCATTCCCAAGCCCGCGAGCACCAGCACGCCCTCGCGCCAGGCCCTCTTGAATGTGGCGACCACGCGTGGCCGCAAAGCTGTGATCGGGGTGTCTTTTTGATTCATGACCGTGCCTTCGCGGTTCGGTCGGCCCGAGCTCGGATTCGGCCGCTGCCCCGCGCGTGCGCGGGGTTCTCGACGAACAGGTCCGAATTCACCGACGACTCCTGTAACTCGATGGGTTGGCGTTCACCCAAGGGGCAGCACACATCGTGCCATAAGACGACAATCGCTTACCTCGTTGATTTTCCTTCGAACGTATGCCACCAGTACGGCTGCCGCGGTCTGTCTGTTTGGCATATCGTGAGTACATGAAGTACATTGAATGTACATCGTCAGTCGCTAGGGAGTCTCCATGGCGGAAACGCGCCTCAAAGGAGCCGAACGCGAGTTCTTTACCACCCTCGATCGCATCGCGTATGCGAATCCGTTCAGCGACCAGCGCGCGCGACTGATCCAGCAACTCGTCCCCGCGGCAACGATAGAGGACCTGGCCGGGGACCGCGAGGCGTTGGCGCGCCTGGTCGAACCGCGGTTGCACCCGTTCTCCGATGCGGCCGCGCTGAACCGTCTCGACGCAGCGGATCAGCGTCTGGTCGAGAGCGCATTCCTGTACGTCTGCTACCACCGGCACGTGCCGCCCATCGACGAACTGATCGAGCGTCAGGCCGCGCACGGCGATGCGCCGTCCGTGGACCGGGTGGCGCGCTCGGTGATCGGCGAGCTGGTCGGACGCGGACTCGGCGAGGAGTCGGCCGCGCGCCACTTCGCGCTGTTCTTTCAGCTGCGTCGAGCGTTTCACTTCATCGTTCGCTCGCTCGCCGGGGAGTGCGAATCCATGCGGACGCTGCGGCGCGCACTGTGGAGCAATATTTTCACCGACGACATGCGCGCGTATCGCGCCGGACTGTGGAACCGTATGGAGGATTTCTCCACGCTGCTGCTCGGCGAAACCGGCACCGGGAAGGGACTGGCCGCCGCGGCAATCGGTCGCTCGGAATTCATCCCCTTCCTTGCGGACAAGCGCCGCTTCGCGGCGAACTTCACCGACAGTTTCATCGCGATCAACCTGTCCCAGTTTTCCGAGGCGCTGATCGAGTCGGAGCTGTTCGGCCACAGGAAGGGCGCTTTTACGGGTGCGATCGAGCATCATGAGGGCGTATTCGAGCGCTGCAGCGCGCATGGCGCGTTGTTTCTCGACGAGATCGGCGAGGTGTCGGTCCCCGTGCAGATCAAGCTGCTGCAGATCCTCCAGGAGCGCAGCTTCAATCCGGTCGGCAGCCACGAGCGCAGGCGTTTCGCCGGACGCGTCATCGCGGCGACAAACCGACCGCTCGACGAACTGCGTGCGGCAGGGCGCTTTCGCGACGATTTTTACTATCGGCTGTGCTCGGACGTAATCCGGGTGCCCCCGCTTCGACAACGGATCCGGGAGTCACCCGGCGAACTTGAGGAAATGGTTCGGCTGCTCGTTGCGCGCATTGCCGGTGAGCCGAGTCCCGCGCTGGCCGCAATCGCGATGGAGGCGATCGAGCGCGATCTGCCGCGCGACTATCGCTGGCCAGGCAACGTGCGCGAGCTGGAGCAGGCGGTTCGGAGAATTCTGCTTACCGGCCGGTACGCCGGAGACCGGGACGTGGCGGGCAGCGACGAGAACGAAGGCTTCGTTCAGCGCGTGCGTGCCGGAACCCTCGGCGCGGAAGAATTGCTCGGAGAATATTGCACGCTGCTGTACAAGCAGCACGGCACGTACGAAGAAGTGGCGAGACGCACGAGGCTGGACCGACGCACTGCGAAGAAATACGTGCTGGCCACCCCTGTAGACAAGCCTTCCCCCTGAGCGCGGCATTTGGACATATCAGCAAACCGCGCCGGCTTCTTTCCAGGATTGATGATTTGTCCGTCCTCGT
>MEQX01000064.1:0-53914 GCA_001770415.1 Betaproteobacteria bacterium RIFCSPLOWO2_02_FULL_63_19
TGGATGCGGTGTGGGGCGCGACCTATGCGCGCTACAAGCACGTGATCGTGGTCGACAAGGACATCGACATCTGGAACTACGACAGCGTGCACTGGGCGCTGTCGACGCGCGTACGCGCCGACCGCGACGTCAACATCCTGCCGCGGCGCGCCGGGCAGTGGCTGGACCCTGCGGTTGCGCTGCGCGAAAAGGGCTGGCAGACCGGGTTCGGCATCGACGCCACGATGCCCGACGACGAATACCGCTTCTGGGGCGAGAAACCGCCCCGGACCGTCGACGATCCGCAGATCGTGGAGAAGGTGCTGAAGAAATGGGGGGCGAAGCTGCACTGGGTGAAGTCGGCTCCGGCGGCGCGGGGCACGAAAGCCGAAGGCAAGCGCGCCGGCGGGCAGGGAGTGCGAGCGGGAAGGACCGCCCAGTCACGTGGCGTGATGTGAGCGCGGCCGAATCGATGAACCTTTCGCGCGAGTGTGTTCGAGTCTCGGTCCGACTTGACTAAGCGAACAGGCAGGCGTGGCCGGGCGCTCGCGTCGCCATGGTCCATTCCAGCTTTCGGCAGAAGTAGTTCCAGGAGTGCTCGATGTGCGCCGGCGTCATGATCTGCGCGTGCCGCCTTGCGCGGGTGGCCGGTCCGGGCATCGAAGTCTTGCCGCCGGCCGCGGCACCGAGAATATGGGCGCGTGCCGCGCGCTCCAGGAACACGCCGACGCAGGTGGCGTGTTCGATCGATGTGCCGCAGAACGTGACCCCGTGATTGGCCATCAGCACGGCAAAATGCCGTCCCAGGCTCGCCGCGAGCGCCGCACCCTCGTCCTTGGTCGTGATCAGCGCGACTTCGTCGCGATGGCGCGGCAGCGCCTCGAAGTAATCCGCATCCAGGGTATAGGGCAGCAGGGGCTCGTCAAAGGCCGAGAGGACGCTCGCGTGCACCGGGTGGGTATGCGCGACCACGAAGACGTCGGGCCGCCGGCGCAGGATCTCGGAATGAATCGGCCATTCCGAATGACGGCCTCCGTCCCCGGACAGCTTTTCGCCGTCGAAATCCACGAGCACGAAGTCTTCCGGGGCCCCGATTTCCCCCAGGCCGACGCGGTTGCGCTTCATCCAGAAGCCCCGCTGCTGCGGATCGCGAAGCGAAACGTGCCCGAGCGTCATGTCGCCGTGCCCCTCCATTTCGAGTATCCGGCAGCAGAGAACAAGGCCCGCCAGTGAATCCGTAAGCGCGTGGTTCACGCTCGTTTCCCCCACAAAAAACCGCTCGCGCAGCCGGGGCGCCGGAAATCGGCACCCGCGCGCCGGCGATCCCGACTTCTGCGCGACCCGCTACTTCTTCTTGGGCGGCATGTACTTCGCCGCGTTTTCCTTCGTTGCCAGGATGTGCTTGATGAACACCTTCTGCTTGGGCCGCTCACCCTTGAGCCAGCCGGCCATCACGTCAACGCCCAGGCGCCCCCAGATCATCGGGCTCAGCACGACGGTCAGATCCATGTCGCCTTTGGTCACCGACGCGAGCGCCGGCGGAATGCCGTTCAAGCCGGTGATCAGGACACCGCGTTTCTTGCCTGCCGCGGCGACCGCCTGGGCCGCGCCCAGAGCGAGTTCGTCGTTGCCGGCATAAATGACGCGCACATCAGGATGTGCCACCAGCAGGTCCTCGGCCTGCTTGAGACCCTGCTCGCGGGTGAGCGCGACGTGATGTTCGAACACGATCGGCATACCCTTGTGCATTGCCATTTGTTCCTTGAAGCCCTGCGCCAGTTCCTCGAACACGTTGGCGCCGGCCGGACCGGCGATCATGCCCACCTTGCCCTTACCGCCGGCGCTCTTGGCGGCCCAGGCGGCGATGTCGCGGCCGATCTGGACCGAGTCCATTGCCACGAACAGCGTCTGATAGGTGGACTGTGCGCCGCGCGCAATCGATATGATCGGAATGTTGGCCTTGTGCGCCGCCTCGTATGCTGCGCCGGTGGCGACGGCATCGATAGGCGAGATCAGGATGCCGTCGACCTTCTGTGCCACCAGATCCATGACGCCGTTGACCTGCTTATTGACGTCCTCGTTGGCGGTGACGACGCGAACCTCCCAGCCGAGTTCCTTGGCGCGTATTTCCACCCCCCTGCGCATGACGATGTAGAACGGGTTGGTATCGGATGCGAGCGCGAGGCCGATCACTTTCTTCTGAGCGTGGACGGGCATAGCGTTCAGCGCCAGTACAAAGACGGCCGCGAACATGGCCAATAATCGCTTCATCGTTTTCTCCTTCCCTGTCCGGGTAGTTGGTTTTCCCACTGATGTGTCTTCATTGCCGAAAGGTGCCGCTTGCTTCACAGGTTCCTCCCTCGACTCGTTGTTGCGGTTGGTTCATCGAGCGTCACGTATTGCGCGACTTGATCTGATCGGCGGCCGCGGCGGCGATGATGACGAGGCCTATCGCCACGCGCTGCCAGTAGGAGTGTACATTGAGAAGGTTCAGGCTGTTGGCTAGAACCACCATGATGAACACGCCGATCATCGACTTGTAGAGCTTGCCGTCGCCGCCGCGCAGGGACGCTCCGCCCAGAACCACGGCGGCGATTGCCGTGAGCTCGTAGAACTCGCCCACCGTCGGCTGGCCCGATTGCAGCCTCGCGGCGAGCATGACCCCCGCGACGCCGGCGAGGGTGCCGCACCAGGCGTATGCGGAGGCCGTAACGCGCTCGACGTCGATGCCGGCAAGGAATGCGGCGTCCCGGTTGCCACCGGTGGCGAAGATGCGTTTGCCGTAGGCCGTCATGTGCAGGAGCCAGCCGAACACCGCGAACAGAACCAGCGGCAGCCAGACCAGCAGGTGTACGCCGAAAAGCCTCCCGCGCCCCAGTTCGAGAAACGTATCCGGGAGGCCTTCGTCGCCGACGATCGGACGGCCGTCAGTGATCAGCAGCACGATGCCGCGCACCACGACCATGCTGCCCAGGGTGGTGATGAAGGGGTTGACCCGCAGGCGGGCGACGATCAGGCCGTTGAGGTAGCCGACCACGGCGCCCGAGGCGATGCCGGCTGCCGCCCCGAGACTCCAGTGGGTTTCGAGCATGACCCAGGCAGAGACCGTTCCGGCGAGCGCCACGGTCGAGCCGACCGACAGATCGAACCCTCCGGCGATGATTACGAAGGTCATGCCAATCGCGATCACGGCCATAACACATCCCTGCAGCAGGATGTTGTTCAGGTTGACCGGAGAGAGAAACCGCTCCGAGAGCACTGCCGTGGTCGCGCAGACGGCCACCAAGGCGAGCAGGGGCACCTGATCGCGCAGGAAGCGGGAGTAGGGACGTGCGGCATTAAGGCCCTGGCGCATCGTCATCCCGCGAGTGCGGTCCGCAATGCGCCTTCGTTGTAGCCCGCGCTGCCGCGCGTCATGCGCGCGACGACCTCGCCCGAGCGCATCGCTACGACCGCATCGCTGATATTCATCACTTCGACCATGTCTGACGACGCGAAAAGTATGGCGCCCGCGTTTTCGACGAATTCGCGCATCAGGTGGTGGATGCGCGCCTTGGCGCCGATATCGATGCCATGAGTCGGCTCGTCCAGCAGCAGGGTATCGACGTGGCTGGCGAGCCAGCGCGCGAAAATGACTTTCTGCTGGTTGCCACCGGACAACTGGCTCACCGGCATCGACGGATCGCGCGGCCGGATGTCGAGCGTTTCCATCAGGTCACCTACCAGCCGGTCGATCTGCGCAATGTCCAGGCGCAGGAACCGGCGCAGCTTGTCAAGGCTCGGCAGGGCAATGTTGTCGCGCACCGAGAAGTTCATCACCAGGCCGAGGCGGCGTTCCTCGGGCACCAGGCCAACGCCTGCGGCGATGGCCTGGGAGGGGCGAGCGACAGTAAACATCTTGCCGCGCAGGAAAATGCTTGCAGGTTCGATTCCGGCGCCGAAAATGCGCTTCAGTACGTCGCTGGTGCCGCTGCCCAACAGCCCCGCGAGCCCCATCACTTCGCCGCGACGCACGGCGATTTCGCCCCCGCCGGGCCCCGTATCCAGGTGGACCGGGCCGAACTCCGTCTTGTGCGGTCGGAGCAGTTCGTCGAGATCGCGCCCCGTCATTAAACGGACCAGTTGATCGGTCCCGAATTCGCCCCGGCGATACTCCCCGACGATGCCGCCGTCCCGCAACACAGTGCATCGGTCGGACAGGGCCACGACCTCGTCGAGCCGGTGGGACACGTATATGATGCCTACGCCGCGCTGCTTCAGGGCCGCCACCACGCCGAACAGGCGCTCGGTTTCGCGCTGCGCGAGCGAGGCGGTCGGTTCGTCGAGCACGAGCACGCGTGCCTCGCGCGCCAGGGCGCGGGCGATGGCGACCAACTGCCGTTCCGCGAACGACAGGGTATCGACCCGCGCATCGAGATCATGGTGAAAATCGAGTTGGGCCAGCACGTCGCCGGCGCGCCGGCGCATGGCGGCCGCGTCGACGACCGGGAGGCATCCAAAGGCTCGTTTCTGCGGCCATGCCCCCAGGGTGACGTTCTCCGCAACCGTGGCTGCGGGCACCAGATTCATTTCCTGTGGAATAACGACGATGCCGGTTTCCTGGGCTTCGCGCGGCCCGCGGAAATGCACCGGCCCGCCGTCAACGCGAATATCGCCGGCGTCACGCTCGTAAACGCCGCCGAGGATCTTGATCAGCGTCGACTTGCCGGCGCCGTTCTCGCCGACGAGGGTGTGCACTTCACCGGCATCCAGTTCGAAGCGGACTGAGTCGAGTGCCTGCGTGGCATCGAAGCGCTTTGACAAGCCTTCAATGGCAAGTAGGGGATTCCCTTTCGTCACGATACGTCCGATTTCCCCGCAATCCCCGCGTTCCGTCCGGCCGCCAGCGCCGATACATGCGATTGCGGCCGCCCCCTCTCTTTTGTCCGGAGGAATTATATTCACTAATTAATGGTCTGGGCGAACAGAACGACACGCGATGGTATCCGGCGGAACATCTGTGCGATGGGAGCGATCGTGGCGAAATCAAATGCCGTCCCGATCAGGGGTCATCTGATTCCTTGACTTAGGCCGGATTCGAACGTACGCACCCTGGTTCGCAGGGTCGATCGACGTTTTCGCGAACCGGGACTCGCGCAGACGTCGATTGGCCGCCCGCACTACACGCCAAGGTGAAACGGCCCGCGCGGCGCCGTGTGCAGGCTCTCGGCGCCGTTGTCTGTCACGAGCACGAGTTCCCCGGTCTGCACGCCTGCGGTCTGATCGGTCGTGATCACGTTCGGCTGGATCACCAACATCATGCCCGCTTCGAGCGTCCGGTCGGGCAGGGATTCATTTCCTCGGGTCGGCGAACCGAGGATCGGCATCAGGTATCCGCCGCCGAATCCGTGCACGAGGTCGTCATAGAACGTGAGCCCGGCGTCCTCGATGATTTTCGCCCCGACCGCGAGTTCGCGCATGTGCACGCCCGGGCGCAGCACATTGAAGATCGCGTCGTACGCCGCATCCGCCGTGTCGTGGAGCTTCTGATAGATGGGCGTAAGCGGCTCACCCAAGGTGAACGTCCGCAGCACCTGTCCACCGTGATTCCAGAAATTCGCGGTGATCTCGCACGAAATCACGTCGCCCTTTGCGAGCTTGCGCCGCGTCAAGTGCTGCCGCGGCACGAAAACCTGCGGATCGTGCATCGAGGTCGTGCCGAAGAAATGGATGACGTTGCTGCCGCGCCACGGCAACCACGCGCCTTCGGTAATCGCGCCCAGATCGCCTTCGTCCAGGCCGGGACGAATTTCACGCCGCAATGCCTCGATGGCGAGATCGCCGAAGCGGGCCGCGATGCGGTACCAGTCGACCTCCTCTTCCGACTTGATCAGTCGCAGGCCGAAATACGCGGGGTTGAGATCGACCACATCCTCGAACGTGCCGGCAAGTGCCTTGAAATATCCCATCGGCAGTCCGCCGACCGCGCCGACGCGCCGAGCACCCGCTCCGCGTTGCTTGAGTTCGGTGATGGCGCTCTGAAGGGTCGACGGGCCACCCCAGCGTATATCGACCTCGGGCATCAATGCCCGGGCCTGCGGCAGGTGGTTGTAGAACTGGATAAAGATCGTATCGCGCCGCCCCGGCGTAAAAATCAGAACCGCTTCGTAGGTGGTGCACCAATCCGACAGCCAGTGCACCGGCCCGCCGCTGAAGAAAGCTGCGTAGGCGACCAGATGGTCGACGTCCGCCCTGGCCATCGCCTGGGCCATCAGTGTGCGCCGGCGATCGATTTCGTTTGAGCTGAACTTCGGGTAGTCCTGGTCGATGATCGCCGCCTGGCGCGGCGTCAGTTTCAGGTCTGGCTTCTGGCCGTAGTTGAGCATGCGTATCCCCTCCTAGACTTGTGTCGCGAGCATTCGAAATATCGCTATCGGTAGGGAACGGCCGTGGCCTGCCCCAGCGAATTGATGAAAACCCGCTCATTGGGTGCCGGCTTGCCGTCGACGCGCTCCAGGCACCAGTCCGCGTGCGCGGTCGACCAGTTTTCGCCCAGGAACGACGACGTGTTGTTGCCGCCTATCGCATGGCGTTCGCCTTCGTAGACGACGAATCGCTTGGGCGCTTTGACCTTCTTCAGCAGCTCGTCGGTCTCCTCGACCGGCGAAAGCTCATCGTCCTCGCCTGCCTGGATCAGCAACGGGCATTTGATCTTCGCCGCCTGGCGCTGCAGCGTGAACTTCTTGCGGAACTGGTCGAACAGTCGTTCGTCGGCGATGCCCGCCATGTACATGAAACGCATCTTGAACGTCGGCGAGGACATCTCCATGAGCGCATTCATGCCCGGTTCGTGGCACACGAAGCTCACCGCCGCGCCTCGGATCCGCGCGCCGAGCGCCGCGGCCGCCTGCAGCCCGAAATAGCTCCCGAAGCTCACGCCGCGAACCACGAGGCGGTCCCTGTCGATATGCGGGTGGCGGGCAAGCCAGCCGTAGACCGCGAGTGCTGCTTCCCTGTGATTGTCCTCGGTGACGAAGATTTCGCGGATCGTGCACTCACCCTGGCCCGGGCCATCGTAGATGAAATTGGCCATGCCACGCTCGAGAATCTTGTCACCGTACATCGAGCACATGATCTCCTTGGAGGCGTCCATGCCGTCGATGCTGATCGCGCAGGGAAATTTCTCGCCCCGTTTTGGCTCACGCGGAAGATGAAGATAGCCTGGCAGTGACTGGCCTTTGGCGGCGAACGGGATTTCCACGCGCTCGATCGGCCGGTTCATCAACGCCGCGAAACGCTCGTAACAGGCGACCATGCGCGTGTTGTAGCGAACCGTCCTTTCGTTGTTTTCGAATATGGGCCAGCGCGCCGCCGAGTACAGCAAAGCCGCGATGAAATAGCTCTCCCTTGCCGCGACGCGTCGTCCCTGTTTTTCAAACTGCTCGGCGCAGACCTCGCGCCGGCGCGCAGCCGCGGCGAACTCGCGGTGCATGTCGGCGAATTTCTTGATCCTCGCGCCGACCGCGCGAAAATCCGGGAGCGCATCGATGCCGGCCGGGTACATCGTATAGGCGAGTCGCGGCTGGTCCCACTCCGCCCCGATGGTCTGGATCACCGCATCCAGAATCCAGCGCTGTTCGTTCCAGCGCTTTACGTTAGGTTGAGTCTTCGCTCGCTTCATGTCTCCTTCTCCTTTGCGGCAGCGTCTAGGCAGGTCCGAAGCTGCACGACGCCGAACTGCGAAGCTTGTGTTGAAGTCAGCACAGCGAGGATTCCGGCTGGTCCGTTGCGCCTTCGACGGTCCATGAGCAAATATAGACCAAAATTACCCACGAAAACATTAGTGATCGCGCCGCAACGGACCACGACAGCATCATCCCTAACGGATGTGGTTCGGAAGGGAAACCTGCAGGACTGCACGCGAATAGACGAATAGGGAAATTCAACATCAGCCTCGTCCCGCATTGAATATCGCACGGCCAATGCGGGCGAGTTCAACTGAGTACTATTCACGTGACGAATAGCCATTATTAGGCATCTTCTATATCATTACACGACTCGGTGCGCGATGATTCCGCCATTTGCCGATTGCACCGCAAAATAAAAGGCAATAGGAGGAAGCGTCGTCGGGTAGGCTTTCCTGCGATAACGTCCCGAGTGCGGGACGGGCGAGCCGGCCGCGTATTCACCGCTGCAGATTCTAGAGGAGACACAGTATGCCTATTAAGCCGATTTGCGCTGCAATCGTCACCGCGGTTACCGCCGCTCTTCTGGCGGCATCACCATTCGTTCAGGGCGAGGAAGTGGCGCTCAAGGCGGTCACCGCGTGGCCGAAGAGCAATCCGGGCAGCCAAAGCTTCCTCCGATTCATCGACAAGGCGAACAAGGCAGGCAAGGGCTTGTTCCACATCAATTACATCGGCGGCCCGGAAGTCACCAAGCCGCGCGAGCAGCCCAACGCGATGCGCAACGGCCTGTTCGACATGATGTACGGGCCGGGGCCGTACTATTCCGGACTATTCCCGGAGGTTGACTTCATCCAGTTCACGACGCCGGCCGAGGCGCATGCGAGCGGCGCCTTTGAAATGATCCGGGGCGTGATGAAGCAGAAGATGGCCGCCCGGTTCATGGGGTGGTTCGACAGCGGTCTTGGACTGTATCTATTCACGATCAGCGAACCCAAGCGCACGCCTTCCGGCGGCATCGATCTGACCGGGCTGAAGATGCGCTCCTCGCCGGCCTACCGCAACTTTATCAAGGACCTGGGTGGAACCGCGATCGTGATGAGCCCACGCGACATCTACACGGCGCTGCAGCGCGGAACCATAGACGGCCTGGGAACCGGCTTGCAGGTGTTAGTGGACGAGAAGCTGGAAAAATTTGTCAAGTACCGGATCGAGCCGCCGATGAGCCACACCGGAATTTTCATGATCATGAACCAGAAGGTCTATGACGGCCTGCCGAAACAGGCCCGGGATCTGCTCGACAAGTTGTCCGCCGATTGGGAAGTGGAATCGAGGGCGTTCCAGGCGAAAAAAGAGGGCGAGCACAAGGCCAACTTGGCGGCTGCGGGCATGAAGACCATTACGCTGCAAGAACCCGAGGGCAAGAAGTTCGTGGCGCTGTTCCGCAAAGGCGTTTGGCAACGGATGGTAAAGAACGAGAAGATCAAGATCGACCTCAACAAACTCAAGAAGATGCTCAACTACGAAGGATAGGTCGGCAATTCGCCGTCGACTTCGTGATCCCGAGTTCGCGAGTAACGCCTGGTAGGTGCGGCCGAGTACGCTTGGCCGCACCCACGATGACCCGATCGCCGTCCGAGCGGTGCTGCATCCCGACCCGGCCCGCGAGCTAACCCTTGTTCAGCCTGCCCGTCCTCTTCCCGCCTCGCGCCCGAATGCCGGTCGAACGCTCCTGACCATCGAGCGCTTCGCTGGCGACGTCGCCCGATCAGATCTCCTTTTTCTCCCGCATCAATTCCTCGGCAATCTTGTCGTATTCGCCCCGGCCAGCCATCTCGGCGTGCCGCTGATATTTATCCGGCCATTCTCCCCAGGACACGCCGTACCACGGCTCCATCGGTTTCAATGGCGGCAGTCCGATCTCTTCCCAAAGCTCCCTCCCCCGATCCATATAAGGTTTGGTCGGCAAAGATGTCGGTGTATAGGGCCACTTGCGCGTGGCGTCGATCAGGATGGAAGAATTTCCCGACAGCCCGGTACGGGTGCTGGGGTATTCCTGTTCCTCCAGGGAAAGATTTCTCGGACCGCCCGACTGGTCGGCCGTGGCGCCGCGGCCCTGGATGATCTGCGTATCGCGATGCGGTTGATAACGGAACGAAACACCCCAGAAAACGGACTCAAGATCCCAGGGATCGATATCCGAATCCACTGCGATGACGATTTTCGGCCATTCGGAGGAGACCGCTATCGAGGCATGAAGTGCGCGCCAGACCGTACGGGGCGACGTGCGCGTGGTGCCTATGTCCTGCAGGCGAATGACACACAGGCGGCGGGAACCGCCGCAGTGATGAAACGCGACATCCTTCACTTGCGGTATCCCGCAGGACGTTCGCAGAAAACTCGTCATCAGCGCTTCTCGCGTCAGATTCCCCATGACGCTCGATTCGCTGGGAGGAAACTGATCCACGAGGTCGTGCCAGATCGGATTCTTGCGGTGTGTAATGCAGTGCACGTTAAACCCGAAAACCATGCGGTCGATGAATGTGTATCCCGTGTGCTCGCCGCTCGGAGGGTCGGGAATCAGAAAATCTGTCGGAATTTCCCCCTCAAGAACGATCTCAGCGGTCGCAGGCACCTCGATATCCATGGTCTCGCAGCGGACGACGTCGAGCGCCTCGCCCGCGAGTCCGCCCGCCACCTCGAGTTCGCTGACGCCGTAGGGCATCTCGGTGATGCTGGTCGCGGCCACCACCGGCACCGCCCCGATCACCGCGGCCACTGGCAGCGGCAGGCCTTTGGCCTTGTATTTCTGCCAGTGCACTCGGAGGTCCGCGCGCGGCGACACGCGTGCAGAACTTTGCCCGGGACCCATCACGACACCGTTGTAGGTCCCCACATTGACCGATCCCGTGTCGGGGTCGCGCGACATCCAGCAGACTCCGGTCAGCCGCGGCAGCGACTCCCAACCGTTTGTCGTCATTGGAATCGGAAATTCATGCAGTCCCCCGTGCTCCAGCAGACCGTCACCCTTGTGAATCTCCTCCTTGACCGGTCCCGTGCTCACCTTCCGTGTTGGAATCGGTTGCTTGTACGCCTGAGCCCATCGATCGATGATCGCCTTGCGGTTCGGCTCGCATCCCAGCGCCAGCGCATAACTCTCCATACAAGGCGCAATGACCGCGGAAGCCACGGCGCCGCGATAGCGCTCGCCGTGAATCCCGGTCAAATTCTCAAACATGAAACCGAAACGTTCCGATTCCGGGAGCCCCCTGAAATTCCAGCGCACAACCGGGTGAAGCTCGGTGTCCTTGTTGATTTCCCGGGCGATTCGTCGCAGCTTGCCGATCCCCTCGAGAGCGGTCAGAAATTCACGGAGATCCTTGAAATACGCCATGTCAACTCCTTTCGGACTACCTTGCTTAATCGGTTGAAAACGCCGTTGAAAAAAATCGCGCCTGCGTCGTTCCAGATAAATATGCGCGCCCGAATTATCGCTCATCACGGCAGCGGGCGCGGCGCTCGCCTGGATCGATCACGAAATCGGTCTCGATGCTTTCGCCGGCCGATGCGCGGTATAGCGCCCATGAGTGCAGGTTTCGAGTTAGACTTTCGAGCGCCGCGAAAATCGCAATCAACGAGGAGGAAAGGGTAATGCCGCAAGCAAAGGGATTTCGCCAAGTAGGGTACCTCGATTGCCCCGGTGGCGGGCAGGTGGTGGTCGACGGCACGACGGCATACGTCGGACACATGAAAGGACCCGAGGCGACTTCGGTTATCGACGTCAGCGATCCCGCGCACCCGCGAATCACGACGCAATTCAACGTTGACTACCCATCGGGGGTGCATTCGCACAAGGTGCGCGCCAAGAACGGCCTGATGGTCGTCAACGTGGAAGGAGCCGCGCATGTCGGCAAGATTCCGGACGACTACATACCTGGACTGAAGATCTACGATTCCAGCGATCCGCAGCATCCGAAATACTTGACGACCTGGCGCTGCGCGCGCCAGGGTGTGCATCGCTTCACATTCGACGGTCGTTATGTGTATCTGTCGCCCTGCGTCGAAGGCTACCTGCAGAACATCGTGATGATCCTCGACCTGAAGGATCCGATGCATCCGCAAGAAGTCGGACGCTGGTGGCAGCCGGGCCAGTGGGCCGCCGGTGGAGAAACGCCCGCCTGGAAGCCTTCCGACGCGCCGCGGGTCCCGCGCTGTCATCACCCGATACGAATGGGCGATCGCCTCTACACCAGTTACTGGCACGGCGGGTTCCACATCATCGACATCTCCAACATGGCGAAACCGAAAGCGGTGTCGGGCCTGGACTGGACTCCGACGTTCGGTTATCCGGTGCACACCTGCCTGCCGATTCCGTTCGAGATCGGCGGCCGCAAGCTGATGCTGGTCACCGACGAGGATGCACTGTCGCGCTGGCCCGCGGCGGGCTCCATGCTGTGGATGGTCGACATCACCGACGAGACCAGGCCGACGCCGATTTCGACGCTTCGCATCGGGCACGACGCCACCGGCAAACCGGTGCCGATGCACTCGACCTGCCACCAGCCCGCGGAGGACGTGAAGGGAACTGAAATTCCGGTCGTCTGGTTCGATCAGGGATTGCGCATGATCGACATTTCGGACCCGCACGCGCCGCGCGAGGTCGCGCATTACGTTCCTGATCCGCATCCTACCGGGACGCGCGTGCAATCCAATGACTGCTGCTGGGATGATCGCGGGCTTGTCTACGTGCTCGATCGCATCGGCGGCCTGAGCATCGTCGAGCGCTGCTGAATCCCCCGGGAAGGCGCGATGACATTCCGCTTGATGCGCGTGCTTCGCGGCACGCGCGCATCTGCGCGTTTACGGATTCCCCTGCTGCCACAAGCCTCCTTTTCCCCGCCGGCGCGACAAAGACTCGTTCGCCGCCCCCGATCGTGCGAAACATGCGCCGCACCCATCGTCGAATCGAGTGCAGCGAAGCATTTCCGCTTTCATTTGCCGATCTTCTCATGTAGGATTTTCGCGATAGGTGCCAAGCACTCAGAACAATCGGCGTCACTCGAAACGTTCCCGGGAGGGTTAAGCGATTCGGATCGCGGTGCTGCAGCACACGGCACAACGTGAATGGAGGAAAACATGTTAAAGAGACTGACACTGACCGGTCTGCTATCGGCGGCTCTGGTGATTATCGGTGTAGGCGTCGCTTCCGCGGAACCGGTGAAGATACGCATCCAGTGGTCGACGACTCCGTCGCATATGACCCCGCTTATTCCTCTGGCGCCGAAAGGAATCTACAAGCACTGGGGCAAGTCCTACGTGGTCGAAGATGTACGCATGCCCGGCAGCGGTCCGGCGCTGCAGGCGATCGCGGCCGGCGAGATCGAATTCGGCGGCTTGAGCGCGCAGGCGCTGACGATGGGTGTCAAACGCGCCAAGCTCGACCTGCGCGTGATCGCGCAGGTCATGTCCACGGGTGTTGAAGGTTATAACGCGACCCCGTTCATGGTGCGCGAGAACGATGGCATCAATACGTTCAAGGACCTCAAGGGCCGGGTCGCAGCCATCAATGCGTTCGGCGGCACGGTCGATGCGGCGCTGCGCGCGATGGCGGCCCGCGAGGGCATGAAGCCGGGAACGGATTTCCAGATCGTCGAGGTGCGCATGGCCGCGATGCTTTCGGCGCTCGAATCCAAGCGCGTCGACATGGCGTTCCTGGTCACCCCGTTCAACCTGATTGCAAAACGCAAGGGCGGATACAAGGTGCTGTTCGACATGCGCGACGCGCTCGGCCCGACGGAAACGGTGTCCTGGATCGGCAAGGCCAGCTTCGTCGAAAAGCATCGCGCCGCGCTGGTCGACTTTCTGGAAGACAACCTGCGCTATCGCAAGTGGCTCGATGACCCGAAGAACAAGCAGGCGCGCGCGGAAATCATTGCCAAGGTCACCAAGCGCCCGGCGAAGAACTACGTGGCATGGGCTTTCACGCACGAGGACAACTACCGCGATCCGGACGCCATGCTCGATGTCGAGCGCATGCAGAAGAATATCAACGACCTGAATAGACTTGGCATTCTCAAGGAAACAATCGAGGTTTCGAAGTACGTCGACATGAGTCTGGCCAAGGAAGCCGCCGCTCGGCTCAAGTAACGATGGGCAGCGTAGCGCGAAGCCCCCTGGATCAAAGAGAAAGGTCACAGGGCGCGTCGGGCGGCATCACGATTTCCGGCGTCAATCACGAATACCGGCCGCCGCGCGGGCGGCCGGTCCTGGCGCTGGATGGAATTTCCCTGGAAGTTGCCGATCGTGAATTCATCGCCATGCTCGGCCCGTCCGGCTGCGGCAAGTCGACCCTGCTCTACCTCGTGGGCGGGTTCATGCCGCTGCAGCAGGGTCGAATCGTCGTCAACGGCAAGCAGGTCACGGGTCCGGGGCCGGACCGCGGCATCGTGTTCCAGAATTTCGCCCTGTTCCCGTGGAAGACAGTGCGCGACAACGTCCTTTACGGACTGGAGAAGCAGCGCCTGCCCAAGAGCGAACGCGAGGAGATCGCCCAGCACTATATCGACATGGTTCACCTCGCCGGTTTCGAGGACAGCTATCCGTCGCAGCTTTCCGGTGGCATGAAGCAGCGGGTCGCGATTGCACGCACGCTCGCGATCAAGCCCGACACCCTGCTGATGGACGAACCTTTCGGCGCGCTGGATGCGCAGACTCGAAGCCTGATGCAGGAAGAACTGGTTTCCATCTGGACCCAGTCGCCGACTACTGTCGTTTTCGTCACCCACGACGTGCGCGAAGCAGTATTGCTGGCCGACCGTGTGGCGGTGATGACGGCGCGGCCGGGACGGTTGAAGGAAATCGTCGACACGAAGATGGACGATCTGCCGCAGAGCGAAGTGATGAAGACCCGCAAGTACCTCGACATGGTGGACTACACGTGGAATCTGGTCCGCGAGGAAGCGATCGCGGCCGATTCGGAGAAGGACAGATGATCGCGAGTCTGTGGCGGTTCACGCCGCTGCTGATCCTCGCCGTCGTGTGGGAAGCCGTGACGTGGATGCACCTCATATCCGAATTCGCGCTGCCGCGCTTCACCGACGTGCTCACATCGTTCGCGACTCTGGTCCAGGAACTCGCCTACCAGGCGGGGCGCTCCATGCTGCGCGGCGGAGTCGGGTTCCTGAGCGCGGTCGTCTTCGGCGTGTTGTCCGGCGTGCTCATGGCGTGGTACAGGCCGGTGCGCATCCTGATAGACCCGTTGATGCGGTGCCTATACCCGATGCCCAAGTCGGCTCTGATTCCGTTGACCATCATGTGGATCGGCCTCGGCGACGCATCCAAGATGACGCTCATTTTCATCGGCTGCCTGCTGCCGATCGTGCTGAGTTCCTACAACGCCGCACGCGGGGTGGAAAAGATCCTGCTGTGGTCGGCCCGCGGCATGGGCGCGACGGAACGCGAGGTGCTTTGGGAAATCGCCGTGCCCGCCTCGTTGCCGGAGATTCTCAGCGGCATCCGTATTTCCCTCGCGTTGTCCTTTATCCTGATGGTCAGTGCCGAAATGATCATCGCCAACAACGGCATCGGCTACCTGATCAGCGTGCTCGGAGAAGGCGGCGACTATGCGGGCATGTTCGCCGGCGTCATCACGGTTTCGGCGATCGGGTTCTTCGCCGACCGCGTCTTCGTGATGCTGACGAACCGCATCCTGGCCTGGAGGGAATAGCCACGGCGCCCAATCCGCATGCCGGAGCATCGAGCGCCGCGGCACCTTCGGCGGGGACGCGGAAGTTCGCTCTACTGCGCCTCGCCTTCGACCGCGTCGGACCGTTCCTGACGCTGGGCACGCTGCTGATCGCATGGGAACTGGCGTCGCGCCTCGAATGGGTGATGGCGTTCCTGCTGCCGCCGCTGACCGGCGTGGTGACGCGCATGTTCCACGACCTGTTCAACGGCCGGCTCGCAATCGATATCGGAATCACGCTCTTCCGCGCGATATCTGCATTCTCGATCGCCGCGATCAGCGGCATAACGCTCGGAATACTGATCTCGCGGGTGAGACCGATCCGCTGGTTCTTCGACCCGCTGCTGTCGATAGGGCTGCCGATGCCCAAGGTCGCGCTGCTGCCGATCTTCATGCTGTGGTTCGGACTGTTCGATGCCTCGAAGATCCTGATGGCGGCGTTCTCGGCGTCGTTCCAGATCGTCGTCACCACCTGGGCCGGCACCCGCGGCGTCGAGAGGGAACTGGTGTGGTCGGCGCGCAGCCTCGGAGCATCGGAGCGCCAGATTCTGTGGGAGGTGATCTTCAGGGCCGCAATGCCGCAGATTCTGACCGGGCTGCAGATTGCCATGCCGATTTGCGTTATCGTGGTGCTCGTCACCGAAATGGTCATGGGTGGGCAGGGCCTCGGCGATTCGATGCTGCGCAGCGCGCGCTATGTCGACTCGCCGGGCGTGTTCGCAGGCATTGTGGAGATAGGCCTGCTCGGCTTTTGCGTGATGAAGACCATGGAAGTCGTGCGCCGGCGCCTGCTTGCCTGGCACCAGGAAACCCAAAAAGACCACTGAACGGGTCACCCGGTCGGATAAGTTTTTTCGCCCTCGCTCAGGCGCCCCGGGTTAACGCTGCGCGCCGAGGCCCAGAATTGTCGCGCGAACGATCGAAGACGGAGAAGCCATGTCGGAGCAGACCCTCAAGCGGATTTGCCGCGTGGTCACGGGACACGACGCGAACAAGATTGCCAAGGTGCTGATCGGCGCCACGCCGCTCGGCATCGGCAAGCCGGTCACCGGTGCCTCGACCGCCAGCGACCGCTAGTGGGGCCGGCCGGGACAGCGAGCAGCGATGAAGGTTCTGATCACGGGAGGAATGGGGGTCGTCGGCTCGGAAGCGGCGCGCAAATTCGTCCTGGAAGGCATCCGCCCGGTCATCTACGCACGTCATCGGGATGAGAGTCTGATCGCGGATATCAAGGACGGAATCGACATAGAACTCGGCGACATCCTGGATCTGCCGAACCTGCTTCAAGTCTTCAGGAAACACCGCATTACGCATGTCGTGCATACGGCGGCCTTCGTCGGCGCGGTGTCGCAGCAGAACCCGCCGCTCAGCATCCAGGTCAACGTGATGGGCACGGTCAATATGCTGGAGGCCTCACGACTGTTCGAGATCAAGCGCTTCGTGTATACGAGCGCCAAGGGCGTCTACGGACCCGTGACCGGCGAACACGGCCACCCGAAATTCAAACCTCTGCCCGAGGATTATCCGAAGAATCCGGTGCGCATCTACGACTCGGCGAAACTGATGGGTGAGCACACCTGCCTTTATTACCAGGCCAACATGGCGATCGACATCGCCGTCCTGAGGTTCGCAACGACCTACGCGCCAGGAAAGACCGCGCGCCATGGCGACAAGGGAGTCACCAGCCAACTCATCGAGAGCGTCGCCGCAGGCAAGCCGTTTCGTCTGGCCGCAGGCGGCGACAAGAAGGACGACCACATCTACATCAAGGATTGCGCGCTTGGAATCTACCTCGCCTGCGTCGCCGAGCATCCAAGGAGCCGCGTCTACAACATCGGCACCGGCGTCGGCGTCACGCTTCAGGATTTCGCGCGAGTGTTGCGGCGTCATTTTCCGCAGGCGGATATCGAGATCGGCCCCGGATTCAGCCCCTCCAACGTCTACGACATTTCGCGCGCGCGCGAGGAACTCGGCTACAGTCCCCAGTTCGACCTTGAACAAGGCATCGCCGATTATCTGCAACGCCTGAAGCGGCGGCCCGCAAACACCGTCTGATGGACAGTGCAAGACGCTTCGACCAGGGCCTGATGACATTCAGCGCACGAGAACGACGGAGGCGGCGATCAAGGCGATCGGCGATGAGTTCCACGCCGGCATGGTGTTCGCTTTCAAAATCGACCTGTTCGATCCGACGTGGATGAACGGCGCAACAGGCTGTGTGTTCGCGAAGACCATTGCGATCACCGAGACCGGCGCGCGCCGCACGCACGGTTATCCGACCGAGTTCCAAGCACTGTGCGTCTGCGCAACCTGAATCTGGGCTAGGTTCGACCCGGACACCCGACGATCGCAACGCGATTTTCGCCTGGCTAGAGCGACAGTACCAGTCTTACGCCGATCACCTTCGCGTCCGGCACGGCGCGGTCCGCGCCAGGATTGCGATACCACTGTAGCACGGGCTGTACGGCGAGCCAGTTGTTCGCCTGGATGCGACAGGTGACTTCGGTGGCCGATTCCGCCGCCGTCGCATCGATTCCGGCAGCCGCCTGGCGGATGCGGAACTTGTCGCCGATGTTCCCGCGCGTATGCGCGAGCCCGCACGCGTCCTCCGGCCTGCCCGGCAACAGGCCGCGCACGCGCACACCGACGTTGTAGTAATGATCGATTGCAGTGGAGTCGCCGTCCGTAGCGCCAAAACGGATGAAGCCGGCGAGGTTGCCGGCCTTCCAGCGCCACAACATGCGTTCGGCGAGCGCGTACCAACCGCTGCTTCTACGCAGTTCCGGGACGCCGCTGGGATTCATATCCACTAGGTCGTTCACCTTCGCGCTATAGCGCCAGTGCCCCAATGCATACTTCCCGAAGAATTCCCCTGTCGCGGCAGCCGGGATACCCGGTGCCACGGGCGACCGGTATCCGATTTCCGCTATGTGCATCGTTCCGTCACCGGCCCGGAAACGGATGTGCGTGCCTTTCGGGTGATCCGGATCACCGGGGATGCCGTCGAGCACCGCGGCCATGGCATAGGGTCCCGGTTCCGCCGCCCACTTCGCTCGCACACCAAACGCCGGGTTGTTGAATATCGACGGACCGCGAGTCAACGCGACGTCCGGTGCCGCGCCATACGGCGGCTGCACGAACATGGCGGCCGATTCGACAGCCTGGAATTCGCTATCGATCGGATAGAGTCCGGCGAGCACGGCCGCGTCGCCTCCGGAGAACGACTGTTCGATCCAGGCTTGATAGAAGCGCGCCGTGCTCACAGGCACCTCGATATTGGAGGCACCATGCAGGCTGCCCAGATAATCGGTATTGGTCTTGCCGCCACCGTCGTATATGTAATTGACAAAACCCGTCGCGCCGGCCCAGCCGGCCAGTTTTTCCAGATCGCCTTTCGCGCCGAGATCGAAGTGCCCGATCGGTCGACCGCCCTGGTGCAGCCCCCCTTTGGCGACGCGCAACGCGTCCAGCTTGAAGCTCACATCCAACGCCAGACCGTGTCGATACAAGTCGCCGCGCAGCCCGCTCCAGTCACCGCTCGCCCTGTCGCCCGCATTGCGCGGCGAGGGATCGTCGCCAAAAGCGGCGGAACAGCCGGACGCGACGAACAGCGTCAAAGCCGCGAACCGCGAGATCCCCAATGGCATCCCGTTCCCCCGTGGCCTAAACCGTGCGCCCCTCGCCTGCACAGCGGCAGAGTCCCCTCGTAACATACCGTCCGCTCCTTGAAGATGCCTGCATTCCCTGCTCCATACGCATCGCGCTGCGCTAAGCGGGGAGTTTGCCCAAGTTCCAGGACCCGTGCTGTCGGTTGCACGACCATCGCAGCGCGGCAGGTCCGTCGGGGGCGGGGTTCGCCACCGTCGCCTGTTGCGCTGTCGCCTTCTCATTGAACGACCGTGGAGTCAGAGTTATCCGGCCGTCCGCGACGATATAATGGCGTCACATTCATGTCGATACGGAAGTAAGAGATTCCTTGACAAGCGCACCCAAAGACGAGCAAACGCTGCTGGCCCGCATCGCCGAGCTGGAGCAGAGCGTCATCGACAGCGCGGCGCAGCTCAAGGAGACTGCGAGCGAACTCGAAGCCTTCGGCGCCGCCCTCTCTCATGATTTGCGCGCACCACTGCGAGCCATCGATGGCTTTTGCCAGCTGCTGCTGGAACCGCCTTACATCGAGCAACTCGATCCCACGGGCAGGGACTATCTGCAGCGTATACACCGCGCGGGCAAGAAACTTGCGCAAATGATGGAAGATTTGCTGCAACTGGTACGCCTCGGGCGAAGCGGTGTCAGCGCGGAGCGCGTCGACCTGAGCCGCTTGGCGCGCGAGATACTTGACGGGTTTCAGGCTGCCGAACCGGGGCGCAGGGCACAGACTGCAGTGGAATCCGGAATCGTCGTCGTGGGAGATGCACGCCTGCTGCGCCTGGCACTGGAAAATCTTCTCGGCAACGCGTGGAAGTTCACGTCCAAGAAGGACGTCGCCGATATTTCCGTTGGCCGCGCGACTGACGAAGGGGCGGCGGCAATCCGCGTGCGCGACAATGGCGATGGCTTCGACTCCCAGTACGCGGACAGGCTCTTTCGGCCTTTCCAGCGTCTGCATAGCGAATCGGAGTTTGAAGGTGTCGGCATCGGCCTGGCCAAAGTAAGAAGGGTGATGCGCGTTCATGGCGGCCGCGTCTGGGCGCGTGCGCTACGCGGCGCCGGCGCCAGTTTCTATTTCAGCTTGCCGGTGATCGACGCGCCACAGGCACCCTCAACCGACCGTTGACCCGCGCTAGCTGCCGGAGCAAGGCCCGCTGGACGACAACCGTCGGTTCACTCTGATTTATCGACCGCATTTTCCTAGTCCCGCACTGCGCCCCTTGCGGCTTCGCGCCTTTGTGTACCGATCCATAACATCAAGCTGACCAGCGTGACCGCCACGATCAGGGCGAAGTACATGCGCAATCCCAGTGCCGGGCCGATGATGCCGGCGAAGAAGGCTGCCGATCCCATCGCGATGAACTGGAACGCGCTCGCGTAGGCAATCGCACGCGCATCCATGCCGCGCGGCGCGTGCAACTTGATCAGCTGCATATAAGCCGGTTGCATCGCTGCGGCAGTGAAACCGAAGGCCACTCGCGCCAGTACCAGCTGCAGCGGCGACTGCAGCACGATGAGCAGCACGTGCGTAACCGCCGCCGCACCGGTCGCGAACACCAGTACCGGCGCCGGCCCGAATCTGTCCATCACCTTGCCCCACAAAGGCAGCGCCACGACGCTCGAGACCGCCAGTCCCATCGCCGCGGCACCGACCCAGTACGCCTCGTTGAAACTCTCCGGCTGATCGGCGATGAGCTGCAACATGTATAGCGTGACGACGGGAACATTGCCAGCCCACAGTGCAGCGAACACGAAGCTGAGCAGGAACAGCGGCCCCATGCTCGGGACCACCAGCAGCTCGCGCAGGCTTCCCATCCATCGCGGCCGCCACGGGCCGGGAGCCGGTTGCCTCACCTCACCCATCAGCAAGGCCACCAGCGCACCGCCCATCATCAGCAGCGCGCCGCTGATCCAGAAAAGCCAGTGCTGTCTTGAAATCAGCGCTGCCAGTGCGGCACCCACGGCCGGGCCCAAGGTCTGTCCGATCAGCGAACCGGTCAAAGCGAGCGAAAACGCCGTGCCGAGGCGGTTCGGCGGCGTGTTGGCAGCCAGCAGCGAGATACCCGCCGGCGTGTATCCGTTGAAAAAACCGACCAGCATGAACAGGCCGGCAAACCAAATCGGCGTCGTGGCGAACGGCACCAGGGCCATGAAGAAACCCATGCCCAGCATGGCCCGCAACACCATCAGTTTTCGCCCGAAGTGGTCGGCAACGCTGCCCCAGATCGGGTTCATGATGAAACCTATGACGTAGAACCCCAGCATCATGTAGCCGACCCAGGTCGCGAGGTTCTCGTGCACGCCCAGCCCTCGCACCATGAGAGGCAGAAACGGCCATGAGATCGCGAAACCGAGGGAGCACAGCAGGTTCGCGACGGGCAACACTTGCAGATTGCGGCGCCAGTAAGGGTATTGCCGCGACTCTTCCGCCGCGGCCGCATCAGTGGATTGGGAAGACATAACGTCGGTGCGCTTGGAACCCGGGTTCTTGGAACCCCTGCATTTTAGAGAATTGCCGGCAACGGATCGAAAACGGTTTGCGGTGAGCCGTGACTGGCGCGCGAAAGTTCGTGTGCAGCCCTGTCCGCGCCGGCCGCACGGTCGCCAAAAACGAACCACTCGTACTGCACCGCGGGTGCGACCGTGCGAACCCTCGTCAGACAGGAATCGCGCGCTCCTTCACCGGCGGATCCATTGCCTGCGCCAGCGCCGCCATCGCCTTGGAGACGGGCGCCTGCGGCGAATCCATGAACAGAGGCCGGCGTGTGCGGGCCGCTTCGCGCACGGCGGGATCAATGCCCTGCGTCCAGCGCATCTTTCGATTCAGCGAGTTTCTCGTCTCCGAAGGCGGCATCGCCCGATGGAGCACCGCCCACGCTGCGCACGGCATTGAAGAACAAAGACGCCTTTCCCCACAGCGAATTGAAGAATATCGCGGTGACGCTGCCGGCCATCGCAGCCATCGCCCACACGGGGTAGATCAGGCCTGTCGCGGCAACCGGGATGCCGATGCCGTTAAAGCAGAACGCGAGTACTACGTTTTGCACCATTTTTCGATATCCGCGGCAGCTGATGTCGCGGGCAACCAGAATCGATTCGAGGCGAGTACGGAGAATAATGATGTCGGCCGACTCGATCGCGATATCGGTGCCACTGCCCATGGCTACACCCACGTCCGCCTGCATCAGCGCCGGTGCGTCATTGATGCCGTCTCCCACCATCGCGACTTTGCCTCCCTGCTGCAACCGTCGGATGATTTCCGCTTTTCGGTCGGGCAGCACGCCCGCGTACACTTGGTCGATGCCGGCCTCGCGCGCGACACGTTGAGCGGCGCGCTCGTTGTCGCCGGTCAACAAAATGGGGGTGATGCCGGCTTTGCGAAGTGCGGCGACTGTTTCCCCCGCATCGGCGCGCAGCCGGTCGCCAAGCGCGATGATACCGAGGGCGCTACCGTTGCTCGCGACCGCGATCACGGTGCGCCCGAGTTCCTCCAATGGCTGAATGCGGGAAGAAAGAGAACCCAATTCGACGCCTTCTTCCTCCAAAAACCTCGGACTGCCAACCAGAATAACGGCCCCCTTGATCCGGGCCCTCACGCCGCGGCCGGGAACCGCTGCAAAATCCGTAACCTCAACCGGCGTCACCTTGCGCTCGAACGCAACGTCTACGATCGCCTGAGCCAGGGGATGCTCCGACGATGTTTCTGCTGCGGCCGCTATTCCCAGCAATTCTTCTTCGGAGGCGCCCAGGCTCAGGACTTCCCGCACGAGCGGCTGCCCTTCCGTCAGCGTACCCGTCTTGTCCAATACGACAAACTTGACCAGCCGATAGGCTTGAAACGCTTCACCGGTGCGCATCAGAATCCCGCGCTCCGCCGCTTCCCCCGCGCCGCGCACGATCGAAAGTGGCGCCGAAATCCCCACCGCGCAGGGGTAACCCATGACGAGCACGCTCAATCCCGCGAAGACGGCGCGCTCAATGTCGACCTGTCCGGTCACAAACCATGGGCCGATGACCCAGCCGACCACCGCCAGGATCGCAATCGCCAGCACGACCGGCGTGTAGACCCGCAGCACACGATCGACCAAGTGCAGGAGCCCCGGTTTCAAGGCACGCGCATCCTCGACGTGCCGAATCACCTGCTGCAGGAAGCTATCTTCACCGATGGCGGTGACACGCACCAGCAGGGTCCCAATGCGGTTCATCGAGCCGCCGACAACTTTGCTGCCCGGCGCTTTCTCGACAGGTATCGGCTCTCCGCTCACCAAGGATTCATCGACTGCGGAATGGCCGCCGATGACCTCTCCGTCCACGGAGACGCGCTCGCCAGGGCGGATCCGCACGCTGTCGCCTACCTTTACTTGTTCGATCGGAATTTCCTCATCACGCTCTCCGCGCGCCACCCGCGCAGTCTGCGGCTGCAGGTCCAGGAGCTTCTTGACGGCCTGCGAGCTTCTTGTCTTGACGATCAGGGACAGCCACTCCGAGAAAACATGATAGGTAACCACCATCACGGAGACGGCAAAAAAAGATGCGGTCGGATATTCCACAGGTTGCGCCACGAGACCGATGAGCCCACCGGCGATGCCGGCGAACGCCCCGATTTCGAGCAATACGTGCTGGTTGAGAATCCCGCGTTTCAGCGCCTGAATCGCCATCACCAGGATGTGATTGGCGAGAGCGAAGACCATGATCAGCGCCAAGGCTCCCGTAATCCATGGGGTCGCCGCCGCCAACCAGCCCCGAGATCGAGCGTAGTACAAAACGGCCCCGAGCAGACATAAGCCAACGCCCCCTGCAATGGCGATGCCGAGTCCGCGGGGAGTCAGAACCACGAAGAACAGCGCGACCAGGCTTGCGATGACGATCAGTGCGAGCAGTGCAGACCAGAACCCGGCCGGGTCCGCGATCAGCGCAATCGCCGCCAGACTAAAGCCTATGGCTGCGATAAAGCGCCGCCCCTCGCGTACCAGCGCCGCCTCTTCCTCTTCGAACGGCCGCAGCTTGCGCGGATCGGAAATCGTATAGCCGATGTCCTTGAGCGTTTGCAGCAGCTCTTCGGGACGCGCAAGCTTCGGGTCATACTCGATGAGCGCCTGCTCATGGGTCAGACTCACGGCGACCTTTGCGACACCGGGTTTCTTGCCCAGCGCCTTCTCGATCGTTCCGGTGCACAACGAGCAATGCAGCCCGCCGATGCGGGCGCGGATTCGGGCCCGATCGGGACGATTCGACGGTTCCTCACTCCAGTAGCGGGGTAAAGATTCCATAATGCTCGCGGTGCTCATGGCGACCTTTCTTTCACGACTACGGCACGATTGAAACGTTCAAGCCGAACCATATCGACCACAGACCCAGGACAATAAATGCGATTCCGCTCCAGAGCGGCATGCGCCGCGACAGTCCGGCCAGCCAATCGAGAACGCCACGGGCGCGCGGAAACAGCGCTACCACCATGATAGGCAGCGAGAGCGCAAGCCCGAACAGCGCGAGCGAGAGGAAGCCCGCAGCGAGTGAAGCACCGCCGGCGCCGCCCGCGATCGCCATTCCCACCAACGCCAGGATGAACGGCGCGGCACAGGCGGGAATGTTGAACGCAAACACGGCGCCGAGCGCGGCAGCGCCGTTGACGCTGGCTAGCCGCGACAGGCCGGGACCGAGAGACCGCAGCATGAATCCGATCTTGCCGGTGAGGTACAAGAGCCCTATCAGCGTGTAGGCTGCACCGAAAACTATCCAGGCCGCCTTCTGCAGCCCGAAGAAGGCGGTGCCGGCCGCAACCGCAGAAAGACCCAGCGCCCCCATGGCCAGCGCGCGCGTGCTCATGAATACGCCGACCTGCGTGAGCTGCCTCGAAGCGTTTTTACCTTCCAGCGTTTTAATAAAGATCAGGCTGGAACCAATGGAGCATGGCTCGATAAATCCCACCAGTCCCAGCCCGATGGGAAGAGCCACTAAACGCACGAGATCGGCTTCAGCCATCGCTGCGGCCGGTGACGCGAAAGCCGCTTTTTTCGATCGCCGCCGTCAACTGCGCTTCGGTGACGCTGCGGGGATCGTAAAGCACCCGGGCGTGGCCGTCGTTGAACGACACCGCCGCCTTGTGAACACCGGCATTTCTCTCGAGCAGCGCCTGGATCGTCGCAGCGCAACCGTCGCAATGCATGCCGTCGAGCTTCAATGTGACGCTGTGCATAGCCATACTCCTGTCGGGTTATTGCCTGACAATCCGGTCAGCCAAAAGCTGGAATTGAATTGGAGTCTAGACCCTGGAGTTAACTACAGAGTCAAGCACTTTTTGCGCGCGGTAGCGCGCCGTTGGGCTACGCAGCCGGGCCTGGGCGCGTTTGCGGTGCATGGGCACCGGTCCGAAGAGATACGGACGCTCCAGAGGCAGCTGCTTACGACTCGTCCTCGATCAGGGCATCGATAACCGGGCAGCCGCAGCCGCGGCTGCCTTTGGAACACTTCGCGACCAGGCCCTTCAGCGCCTCCCGAATGGCCGCCAGGTCGGCGATTTTCTCCTCGACCACGGCCAGCCTGGTCTCGGCCAGGGCTTTGGTCTCTGCACAGTGCTTGCCGTCCGATAGCCCCAGCAGCACGGCGACATCATCCAGCGAGAACCCCAATTTCTGCGCCCGCTTGATAAAGCGAACGCGTTTCAGATCGTCCACCGAATACCGACGGATACTGCCGTAATCCCGGCTCGGCAGTGGCAGCAATCCGATTCGCTGGTAATAGCGCACCGTTTCGACATTCACCGCTGCGGCCCGAGCAAGCTGGCCGACCTTGATCCCGCTCATCGCAGTTTGTCGTGACATGAGGCTTGACTCCGTACTTGAGTACGGAGGTAACGTTACACCATTCGTTGCATACGCGGAAGGAGAAATGGATGGCCGAACAGCGAGACGGGCGCGGCGCGCTCGCAACCGGCGGGCTCGCCGCGATCCTGGCCTCGACCTGCTGCCTGGGTCCGCTGGCGCTGATCACGCTCGGCTTCAGCGGCGCCTGGATCGGCAATCTGACGCTGCTCGAACCGTACCGCCCGATCTTTATCGGCGCGGCGCTGGTCGCGCTGTACTTCGCGTACCGGCGCATAGGGCGCCCCGCCACGGCGTGTAAGCCGGGAGAGGTCTGCGCCATTCCGCAAGTCAGATTCACCTACAAGATCCTGTTTTGGTTAGTGGCCATCCTCGTGGCGATCGCGCTCGTCTTCCCCTATGTCGCACCGCTGTTCTACTGACCAAGGAGTCAAGCATGAAGAAACTCGCCATTGCCGTCGCTCTCACCGCCGCCGCCTTCAGCTTGCCTGTCTGGGCCGCCTCGAAAACTGTCACGCTATCGATCCCCAGCATGTACTGCGAGGTGTGCCCGATCACGGTAAAGAAAGCGCTGACCAAAGTCGACGGCGTCGCCAAAGTCGAGGTGAACTTCAGCAAGCGGCAAGCCACGGTGACTTACGACGACGCCAAAGCCAGCGTCGAGACCTTGACCAGGGCGACCGCGAATGCCGGCTACCCTTCCACGCTGGAGCGATAGACCGTGGACAACAAAACACTGCTTAAGACTGGTATCGCGGGTTCGGTGGTGGCCGCCTTGTGTTGCGCAACACCGATACTCGTGATCGTGTTGGGCGTCGTGGGACTGTCGGCTTGGGCCGGCTGGCTGGATTACGTCCTGGTTCCCGCGCTGGTGGTCTTTATCGGCATCACGATCTATGCGCTGCTCCGCCGTCGCACCGGCGCCGCGTGCTGCGCCGTACTGAACCAACCCGGACACGGCCATGGAGAGATGAAATGAACCGTCGGGTTCTTGAGATTACGGGTATGACCTGCGAATCCTGCGTCAGCCGCGTCGATAGAGCGCTCCTCGGAGTGCCGGGCGTCAGGACGGCCGAGGTGTCCTACCGTGAAGGCACGGCTCGCGTGAGCGCCGAGAATACGCTCGACCCCGCCGCGCTTGCGGCGGCCGTACAGGCGGCAGGTTACGGCGCCACGCTGAGAACAACCGCGCCACCCGAAACGCGCGAGTGGCTGTCGGAGAGACCGCTTGACGTCCGCGGAACCGGCTCCGACAAGAAGGCGGGCGATACCAAGCTGCGTATCGCCGTGATCGGCAGCGGCGGCGCGGCCATGGCGGCAGCACTCAAAGCGGCCGAGCACGGCGCGGCGGTCACGTTGATCGAGCGTGGCGTGATTGGCGGCACCTGCGTCAACGTCGGCTGCGTGCCATCCAAGATCTTCATACGCGCCGCGCACGTGGCCCACCTGCGCCGGGAAAGCGCGTTCGACGTCGGCATCACCGCCGCCATGCCGGCCGTCGACCGCGAGCGGCTGCTCGCGCAGCAGCAAGGGCGGGTGGAGGCATTGCGCCACGCGAAATACGAAGCCGTCCTGGCGGGCCACCCGACGATCACCGTGCTATACGGCGAGGCCCGATTCAAGGACGGCAACACGCTGATCGTCCGACTCACCGCAGGTGCCGAACGTGAGCTGTCCTTCGATCGCTGCCTAATCGCGACCGGTGCCCGCCCCACGATCCCGCCCATCGCCGGCCTGAAAGAAACGCCTTACTGGACCTCGACCGAGGCACTCGCAAGCCCGGCCATCCCGCAACGCCTCGCGGTGATCGGCTCCGCGGCGGTGGCGGTGGAACTCGCTCAGGCGTTGGCGCGGCTCGGCAGCCACGTCACCATCCTCGCCCGCCATACCCTGCTCTTCCGCGAAGACCCGGGCATCGGCGAAACCGTGACGGCGGTATTTCGCGACGAGGGCATCGAGGTGCTCACGCACACCTTGGCGAGCGCGGTGTCCTATGCGGACGGCGAATTCGTGATTGTCACCAATCACGGCGAATTACGCGCCGACAAGGTGTTGGTCGCAACCGGCCGCTCGCCCAATACCGGTGGCATGGGCCTGGAACATGCCGGCGTGAAACTCGGTCCCCAAGGAACCATTGCAATTGACCACCACATGCGCACCAGCGCGCCGAACATTTATGCTGCAGGCGACTGCACCGACCAGCCGCAGTTCGTCTACGTAGCGGCAGCTGCCGGCACCCGCGCGGCGATCAACATGACAGGAGGCGATGCCGTCCTTGACCTGGCCACAATGCCAGCAGTGGTCTTCACTGATCCGCAGGTCGCGACCGTCGGCCTCACGGAGGCCGAGGCACGGGTCAAGCGCATCGGAATCGACAGCCGCAAGCTTACCCTCGCCAGCGTCCCGCGCGCGCTTGCCAATTTCGACGCGCGCGGTTTCATCAAGATCGTCGCCGAAGCGGGCACCGGCCGAATCCTCGGGGTACAGGCCGTGGCGGACCAGGCCGGGGAACTGATCCAGACGGCCGCGCTCGCGATCCGCAACGCCATGACCGTCAATGATCTTGCGGACCAACTCTTTCCGTACCTGACCATGGTGGAGGGTCTGAAGCTCTGCGCCCAAATCTTCACCAAGGACATCAAACAGCTATCCTGCTGCGCCGGTTAATCGATCACAAACAGCGGCCGGTCGGCACCGGCGGAGTCGGGAGGAGGTATCGCATGAGGTCGAACACGTTCTTCAGGTCGTATTGATCGCCCAGACGTTCCACGCAGTAGCCAATCACCCTCTTGCGGTCTTCGGCCGTGAGTCCGACCGGACGGCAGATCCGCAGGTGCAGATCCGAAAAGGCCGAAAGCGGAACAGCGCGTACTCCGTCCTTGACGTCGGCCTCGATGAAGCAAGCTCCCTCTCGGTCTACAGGCGTCGCTCCAAGCGCGTCGCCGACGTAGAGGGCGGCATGTGACCAGGTCGATTGGGTCAAATACTTGATCGCCGTACTCAGGCGCGACGGGACTGCCATCCGGGAGTCGCCATTGCAAGTTGCATTCGCGTTGGACTCCTTGCCGATGTCCTCCACGGACGACTCGTCGATCTCGATCGCGTCGATCGGCAGCCGGCGCAGGCAACTCAGCGAGGAATATCCGGTGTCGAAATCATCGATGGTTATGTGCACCCCGAGCGAAAGCAGCGCGTCCAGTGCGCAGGCCGGGACCGTCCCCCAACGTCTTGGGTCGCGGAAAATGTCGAGTCATTACCTGCACTGCGTCGTAGACCGACATCAGTCAGGCTTGCCGCAGAACCCCTGTGCCGGAATACCCAACGCCGAATTGAACTTGCTGGATAGATTCTGGAAGGCGATGAGCGCCGTGAGCTCGATCAGCGCGTCGTCGCTGAAGTGGGCTCGCAGGTGTTTTGCAAGCGCATCGTCTATCCTGCAATCGGTATTCGTCACCGCTTCCGCAAAGCGTAAAGCCGTCTTTTCGCGTTCGCTGTAGCGCGGAGACTCGCCGAATCGCGGCAAGTCTGCGAGTTTCTCCGGCGAGACGGCGCGCTCAAGTGCGATGGCCGAATTGAGATCGACACAATAGGAACACCAGTTGATCTGCGACACCCTGACCGTAATCAGTGAGCGCAGACCGGGCTCGATCGGCGACGTGTGGCGGTCAATGGCCCGGTAAAGCAACGTCAGGGCAAGGAAAACTTTGGGCATGCGCCCCCACAGTCGAGCCGATTCGAGTTCGACGCCGTATTTGCGACGTTGCAGCCAGAAGATAAATCGCACGTACCACGGGTAGCGGATACCAGCCTCGCCCTTGATCATTACCATCAGCCGGCCTCCCAATCTGCGCTCGAATTATTAGGCGACCGCTTGCAAAACTCGAAAGGTTGCTGCCGCGACGATCAAGGCAAACGGCAGGGTCACCACCCAAGACAACAAGACGTTGGAAAGAGTATGCCAGTTCAGCGTTTTCGCGCTGGCGCCCACCGCGGCGATGGAGCCGAGCGCCACGTGGGTAGTCGAGACAGGCATGCCAATTCTGCTGGCAAACAGTACCAAAGCTGCCGTGATCAGATTGGCGGCGAGGCCCTGGGCATGATCCATCCGCGTCACGCGCTGACTCATCGTCTCGGCGACTTGCCTTGCGAACAAGATCCCACCCACCGCCATTACAACGGCGACTACGGTGATGGAGACCTGAGCATTGAGGAAATTGGCGGCGACGAACAACGCCATCAGCTTCGGCGTGTCGTTTACGCCACGCGCAAAGCAGATCGACATCGCCGACAAGACATGCAAACGATCCAGGCTGCGCGACACCGATACCCGGACCGGCGTTTCCAGGCGTTCGCACGCGGCATCCGAAGCCAATACGATACTCAGCGCCGAAGACCCGCTCACCAAGGCGCCGTCCGCGGCCGGCATCAGGGTTTGCGTTGGCGCGATAAGGCAGGCGCAATCTTTTTCGGCCGGATGCAAACGAATCAGCCGGTGGGCCAGCATTCCGAAACCGGCCGCCACCATGGGGCTGACCAGGAGCGGCAACAGAAACGCGCTCGCCAACCTGTCAAAATGTACCGCGCCCTCGCTTTGCGCCAACCCGGCACCGACCAGTCCGCCAACAAGGGCATGGGTGGTTGAGACCGGGAAGCCTAGCCGCGTGGCGAGTAAGACGGTCACGGCTGCACCGCCGGCAACGCTCACGATGAAAGCCGGTGCACTGGCAACCGCGTCCGGGACCAGACCTGCGCCGGTAAACTGCTGCACCAGGGTCCCGGCCAGCATCAGCGACGCCAAGCTCCCCGCCACCGTCGCAAGGGTCGCCAGGGTAAGCGCCTGCCGGTAGTTCAGCGTGTCCGAGCCCCAGACCGTGGCAAAGCCTTTGAAATTGTCGTTCGCGCCGTTGCCGAAGGCGAGAAACAGCGCGACGGCGATCAGCAGCCATTCCATTGTTCTTCCCCGCTGTGTTGGGGCGGGCGCTTGCCGAAATCGGTCAGCAACATGCCGATGTCCCTTCCGTACTCCCGGTGGCGTCGAACGGCAGGCCGCCGCCGCAACCGGCAAACAGTCCGTAGTGACGGCTGAAATCGCCGATGAATTCGAAATGCGCCGCGAAGCGGGTCTCGCGCAACATGCGCCAAGTGTTGCCGCATACCGGAAACACCCGGCCGGCCTCGATGTCATGGTGCTTGTCGAGCACAAAGCGGCCGCTATGCCCGGGTACACTGCCGCGATAGATCACTGCCTGTCCATAGTCTTCGCACGTGGTCTCCAGAGCGTCGAGCTTGAACAACCGGTAGGTGGCCGAGAAAAAGCGCAGGTTGCCGGTACGCGATGCTAATTCCGGGTCGGTGATCGCCAGCGGTCGGTCGGTCACCAGGCGCGGGTCCATGAAACCCAGTCGGTGCGCGAGGCGAAGGAAGTCGTTCCAATACAGCGCGCCACCCAGGCATTCGCCATAGAGCTCCGGGTCGTTGCGAACTGCGTCCGGCACGCGCCGGTCGGCGTAAACGTCCGAGAAGTAGAATTCACCGCCATGCTTGAGCAGCCTGCGCACGCCGCGCAGCACCGCGTCCTTGTCCGGCGAAAGGTTGACCACGCAGTTGGACACGATCACGTCAAAACTGCCTGGCTCCAGGTCGAGTTCGTCGAGACGCTCGATATAGCCCCGGAGGAAGCGCACATTGGCGTAACCGAATGCGTCCGAGTGGAACGCCCGGTGCTTCTGCGCGACATCGAGTTGCGCCTCGGTCATATCGACGCCGACCACCTCGCCCGTGGTGCCGACGAGTTGCGCCAGCGCGTAGACGTCGCGTCCCGAACCGCAACCCAGATCCAAGACCCGGCGACCTTCCAGCAGGGGCGGGCAGACCAAGCCACAACCGTAATAGCGCGAGAGCACTTCCGGGTGAATACGCGCGAGCAGTGGCTTCAGCCATGTCGGAATCTGGCTGGTGTCGCAGCAGGCGCTGGTCTTGAGATCGGCGGAATGCCGCAATTGGCGGCCGTAGTAATCCTGAACGATGTCATGCACGATGGATGTCCTGATACTTACGAAATGCCGTTGCGAGTCATGCCCTGTCGCAGGCTGCCCACATTGGTCGCGGAAGGCGTCGATTCATTACGAGCGCCCTCGGAAAACTGTCGCGTCGGGTCATTGAGATGGTCGACCACCACTGAGGGAACACAGCATGGCACGCACCGCGATCCATCCCGGCGAACACCTCGCCGAACAGCTCAAGGAACTCGGCATGAGCGCCGCCGAACTCGGCCGGCAGCTCGACGTGCCGACCAACAGGATTACCGGAATCCTCAACGGCCAACGGGCGATTACAGGCGATAGTGCACTTCGCCTGGCGCATTTCTTCGGGACCAGCGCGGAATTCTGGCTGAACCTGCAGAAATTGTACGAACTACGGCTCGCGGAAGCGAAGGCGGGTGCGACGATCCGACGCCTGCCGCGACTCCGGGAACGCGAGAAATCGGCACCTCGCAGCCCAAACGCCCGTGCGGCCTGATTAGTGGGCAAGTTAGGTCCCCCGACGACAAGCATATCAGCCGGAATGAAGGAAGCCCGAAGCGTCCCTGTGGGATGAAGTACGGCTGGGGATAAGACCTCAGCGCAGTTGGAAGGAAGCGGTGGTGAAGTACTGGAGCTAGGCCTTCGATGTACAATATTTTCAACGTCACATCGCATTTGAAGGCACCATGAACGCACCTGATGCCCGTCGTCGATTAGCACCCGCACGCAAGCCGCCGCGCACGAAGAAGGCTCGGCACACGAAGGCTTTCGTTACTGAGTTACGCCGCCAATGTAAGCTGATCGCGGCAGCGGATCGCCGTGACACTGGCTGGCAGCAACTCATCCACTTGCCGGAATGAGCCTCCGACGCGGCGATATTGTCTATGTCGCGGTCAAGGGGCCTTACACCACTAAGCCGCGTCCGGTCGTAGTAGTACAAGCGACTGAGACCCTCGACCTTCTGGAAAGCGTCACGGTTTGCCCGATCACCAGCGTTGATCTCGGCGCGCATTACGTACGTGTCGCGATCACCACGGGCCGCCGGAGCGGCTTGGATCGCGATTCGTGGATCATGGCCGATAAGGTGGTCACCGTGCCACGGTCGGCCCTCAAATCGCCTGCAGTTGGCAAATTGGACGCGCGGGAGCTATCGCGACTGGAAGGGGCGCTAAGGACTTGGCTGGATTTGTAGCGAAAATTCCGTACGGTTATCGTTTCAGTCCTGTTTGTTCACTGTAGCCAAAATGTGGCTGCGCCCTGGCGCGGGCGGGGATTGCCGATTTTCGGTGGCATGACCTGCGGCACATCTGGGCGAGCTGGCATGTGCAGGCGGGAACGCCGTTGCACGTACTGCAGGAGCCTGGCAGTTGGCAATCGGTGGTGATGGTGCGGCGATACGCGCATCTCTCCATGGATCATCTGGCGAGCTATGTGGATCGTGTATCGGGGCTTCGGCTGGTGAATGCCGGCGAAATGGCTACATTACGGCTACAGTGTCAGAAATGACAAAGGGCTCCATCGCTGGAACCCTTTGAAGTGACTGGTCGGGGCGACTGGATTCGAACCAGCGACCACCTGCACCCCATGCAGGTACGCTACCAGGCTGCGCTACGCCCCGAGAGCGCGGATTATATCAGAACGTCACACCGCCCCCGGCAAACCGCACCGGCGAAGCTCAGGCGCGCAACAGTTCGATGACGCTCTTGATTTCCCGCCGCAGGGCAGCGAGGTCGGTCGATGATTCCTGCTGCGCCTCCTTGCCCGTCCTGTTCGAAGCGGCGCCACCACTGTCGTCGAGCCGATTGCGCGCGCCGCTGATGGTGAAACCCTGCTCGTAGAGCAGGTCGCGGATGCGCCTGATCAGCAGCACTTCGTGATGCTGGTAGTAGCGCCGGTTTCCGCGGCGCTTCACGGGTTTAAGCTGTGTGAATTCCTGCTCCCAGTAGCGCAGGACGTGCGGCTTCACGCCGCACAACTCGCTCACTTCGCCGATGGTGAAGTAGCGCTTGGCCGGAATGGGCGGCAGGCTGCTACTGCCCTTGCTTTCCATGGATCTGTTCGACCAGCGCCTTCAGCTTCTGGCTCGCGTGAAAGGTCACCACGCGGCGCGCCGTAATGGGAATTTCCTCTCCGGTCTTGGGGTTGCGGCCCGGGCGCTGCGGCTTGTCGCGAAGCTGGAAATTGCCGAAACCCGAGAGTTTTACCGATTCGCCGATTTCCAGCGCCAGGCGAATCTCCTCGAAGAACGTCTCCACCATGTCCTTGGCTTCACGCTTGTTGAGCCCTACCTTTTCGAACAACATGTCGGCGAGCTCAGCTTTGGTGAGTGTCATTTTCCGCCCCCCTAGGCACGCAATTTCGCGCCGAATTTCGCCGCGAGCACCCGGGTCAGCTCCGCCATCGCGGCGTCGGCTTCCCCGTCGGTCAAAGTTTTCGCAGTATCTTGCATAACTACCCGAAATGCAAGGCTTTTTAGTCCTCCTTCAATGCCCGTACCGCGATAGACATCGAACAGGCGGATGTCCCGCACCGCGGCCGGCCGCGCGCTTTCCAGCTCGTCCAGCAGCGTCTGCGCCGCGACACCGTCCGGCACCAGCACGGCCAGATCCCGAATCACCGGCGGAAAGCGCGAGATCTCCCGGTAGCGCGGCAATTCCAGGCGCAGCAACGGTTCTGCATCCAATTCGAACAGCACCGGTACCAGCGGAAGCTCGTATTTCTGCTGCCAGCGCGGATGCAGTTCCCCTACCCAGCCGATCGGCCTGCCGTCGAGCATCACGCGCGCGGCCCGGCCCGGGTGCAGCGCCGGATGCACTTCCGGCGTGAATCGAACGTGCTGCGTGGCAAGCAGCGCTTCGACGTCCCCCTTGACGTCGAAAAAATCCACGTTACGCTCGCGCACGCCCCACTGCTCGTCTAGCACCGGCCCGTAGGCGATCGCCGCGATGCGCGTAGGCTGGCGCACGCCCGCCACGTCGCGGTCACCGTCTTTCACTGACGCATCGCGCAGGTAAGCGCGGCCGACCTCGAACACGCGAACGCGGGAAACCTTGCGATTCAGGTTGTGCCGGACGTTCGCCACCAGGCTGCCTATCAGCGAGCTGCGCATCACGGCGAGCTGGCTTGCGATCGGGTTGAGCAATCGGATCGGCTCTGCATTACCCGCGAAATCGGCCTCCCACGCTTCGTCAACGAAGCTGAAGTTGATCACCTCGTTGTAGTCGCTGGCGGCGAGCTGCTGGCGTACGCTGTGCAGCGTCCGGTAGCGCTCCGGCTCGGCGCGCATTATTGCCGGCGCGGTGGGCGGATGCGCCGGGATGCGCTCGAAGCCGTGCACGCGAGCGACTTCCTCGATCAGGTCTTCTTCGATTTCGATGTCGAACCGGAACGAAGGCGGCGTGACGACGAACAGCTCGTTCGCGGCGGTCCCTTCCCGCGCTGCCCCGAGTCCGAGCCGATGAAAAATGTCGGCGATCTCGTCGGCGGGCACGGGCACGCCGATCACCTTGTGCGCCCGGTTCACGCGCATCATCACCGGTTTGCGGGCAGGCAGGCGCGCGACCAGGTCCTCGACAGGGCCGGCCTGCCCGCCGCAGATATCCAGTATCAGGCGTGTTGCGCGCTCCACGCCCGCGACGTTGTTGTCGAAATCGACGCCGCGCTCGAAGCGGTGCGCCGCGTCGCTGGAAAAATTGTATCGCCGCGCGCGGCCCGCGATCGCCTGCGGGAAAAAGAACGCGGACTCGAGAAACACGTGCCGCGAATCGAGATCGGCCTTGGTGCTGTCGCCGCCCATGATGCCGGCAAGCCCGATGGGGCCCGAGTCGTCGGTGATGCACAGCACCGTCTCGTCCACTTCGACCGTCTGCTCGTTGAGCAGCTTCACCGACTCGCCCTTGCGGCCAAAGCGAACGTCGATACCGCCGCGAAGCTTGTCCAAATCGTAGACGTGCAGCGGCCGGCCCAGTTCCAGCATCACGTAGTTGGTGACATCGACGAGAGCCGATATCGAACGCTGGCCCGAGCGTTCCAGGCGCCGCTTGATCCACTCGGGGGTGGGCGCGCGGGCGTCGACGTCGCGGATGACGCGTCCGGTGAAGCGGCCGCAACCCTCCGGATCAGTGATGCTCACCGGCAAGGTGTCGTCGATCGTATGCGCCACCGCGGGAATGTCGGGCGCTGTCAGCGGGGCGCGGGTCAGCGCGGAGACTTCCCGTGCCACGCCCAACACCGACAGGCAATCGGCGCGGTTGGGCGTGAGCTTGACCGTGATCAGGTTGTCATCGAGCGCGCAGTAGTTGCGCACATCGGTGCCCGCCTGCGCGTCCGCCGGCAATACCAGCAGCCCGCTGTGGTCGTCGGAAATTCCCAGTTCCCTTTCCGAGCACAACATGCCAAAGCTCTGCACGCCCCGCACGGCGACCGGCTTGATCTCCAGAACCTGGCCTGCGGATTCGCCCGGAAGCTTGGCGCCGATCAGCGCGCACGGCACCTTCATGCCCGCGACGACGTTCGGCGCGCCGCAGACGACACCGATCGGCGCACCGTCTCCGGTATCGACGCTGCAGAGCGTGAGCCGGTCGGCATTGGGATGCCTGGCAACTTTGATCACCTGAGCCACCACCACCTTGGAAAACGGCGGCGCAACTGCAACGCAGGTCTCGACCTCCAGCCCGGACATGGTCAGCAGATGACAAAGATCATCCGACGGGAGCGACGGATCGACGAGGGTTCTGAGCCAGCGTTCGGAAAATTGCATGCCGTCAACGCCTACGCGAACTGCCGCAGGAAGCGCAGGTCGCCGTCAAAGAACAAGCGCAGATCGTTGATCCCGTAGCGCAGCATCGTGAGCCGTTCCAGTCCGGAGCCGAAAGCGAATCCGATATAGCGCTCCGGTTCGAGCCCGAAGTTGCGCACCACGGTCGGGTGAACCTGGCCGCTGCCGGAAATCTCCAGCCATTTTCCCTTGTTCGGTCCATCGGCGAACATCATGTCGATCTCGGCGGACGGTTCCGTAAACGGAAAGAACGAAGGTCGGAAGCGAACCTGCAAGTCGTCAGTCTCGAAAAACCGTCTCAGGAAGTCCGTGTATACGCCCTTCAAGTCGGCGAAACTGATGTGTTCGTCGATCCACAGCCCTTCAACCTGGTGGAACATCGGCGAGTGCGTTGCGTCGCTGTCCACACGGTACGTCCTTCCGGGCGCGATGACCTTCACGGGCGCGCGGTGCTGGCGCGCGTAGCGCACCTGCATCGGACTCGTATGCGTGCGCAGCAGCAGTTGCAGGCCCGAGGAGTCCTTGTCCTCGATATAAAAAGTGTCCTGCATCGAGCGCGCGGGATGGTTTTCCGGATTGTTGAGCGCAGTGAAGTTGTACCAGTCGCTTTCGATCTCCGGGCCGTCGGCCACATCGAAACCGATGGAACGGAAAATCGCTTCGACGCGCTGCCAGGTGCGAATCACCGGATGGATTCCGCCACGGCCGCGACCACGGCCGGGAAGCGTGACGTCCAGAGATTCCTCGGCCAGCCGCGCTTCGAGCGCCGCCAGCGCAATCGCCGCGCGCCGAGCGGTAAGCGCCGCCTCGATTCGTTCCTTGGCCGCGTTGATCAGGGCCCCGGACTCGCGACGGGCTTCCGGCGCGAGCTTACCCAGACCCTTGAGCATTTCGGTAAGGCGGCCTGCTTTGCCGAGGTAGCTCGCCTTGACGCGCTCCAGCTCGGCAGACTCCCGGGTGGAAGCAAACTGGTCTATTGCTTCGCTGACGATCTTCTCGAGGTCGTTCATGGCGATCCTCCCGCTGCGGCGGGAAGTTTGGGGAGTCTCAAGAAAACGAGGGGACGTACCCCCTCGTGCCGTGCCGATTCAATGGCCATCGCGAAACCGCCGGGATGGCCTCGATCACGCTGCGATGGTCGCCTTGACCTGGTCGGCGATCTTCGCGAAGGCCGCCTTGTCCGCTACGGCCAGATGCGCAAGCACCTTGCGGTCGATATCGATCGCGGCCTTCTTCAGACCGGCCATGAAAGCGCTGTACGACAATCCGGCATCGCGCGCCGCCGCGTTGATGCGGATGATCCACAGCGAACGGAACTGGCGTTTCTTCTGACGGCGGTCACGGTAGGCATACTGTCCCGCCTTCATCACCGCTTCCTTGGCGACGCGGTATACATTGCCGCGGCGACCACGGAAACCCTTCGCCTGCTTGATGACCTTCCTGTGACGCGCATGCGCCGTGACGCCACGTTTTACTCTTGGCATGATGGTGCTCCTTCGTGTTGCGGCGCGCCTCCGAAAACGGGCGGCGCGCCGTCTGGCATTCGGTATTGTGGGTGGCCGCCTGACTGTTAAGCGTAAGGCATCATCGACTTCACCGCGGGCACATTGCTCGCGTCAACCTGCGTTGTGCCACGCAGGCCGCGCTTGCGGCCGGCTGGTTTTTTCGTGAGGATGTGCCGCAGGTACGCCTTGGCGCGTTTGATGCCGCCGCCACCCTGCACACGAAAGCGTTTCTTGGCGCTGCTCTTGGTCTTCATCTTGGGCATATAAGCCTCCAATCTAATGCCGACACCGGGTGGCTCCGGACGGAACGCTTCATAACCACGGCACGACTTGTTTTAACAACACCTCCGGAAGACCGGACGGTTCACTGCTACCTACGTTCGCCGGCGGCACCTGAACCGCCGCCGATTCTACCCGATCACTGTTGGACGATCTCGTCCCCAATCAAACTACGACCGTCTCGGGTCGTCATGATGCCATCGGATCCGAAGTTTCCTTTGGCGCTTCCGCCGTCTTCAGCGCCGCCGTCGCTTCCTTGCGCCCGCCGGTCGCCTTTGCCGCCCCCGCCTTGGCGGACTTGGGTGCCGACTTGCCCCCCTGCACCACAGCTTTCTTCGGCGCCAGCACCATGATCAGTTGGCGCCCTTCCATTTTCGGCCACTGTTCAACAACGGCAATGGCCTCCAAATCACTCTTCACCCGCTGAATCAGCCGCACGCCGAATTCCTGATGCGCCATTTCGCGGCCACGGTAGCGCAATGTCACTTTGGCCTTGTCGCCTTCTTCCAGAAACTTGGTCAAGTTGCGCAGCTTGATCTTGTAGTCGCCCTCATCCGTGCCGGGCCTGAACTTCACTTCCTTGACCTGAATCTGCTTTTGCTTGAGCTTGGTTTCGTGCAGCTTCTTGGCTTCGCGATACTTGAACTTTCCGAAGTCCATGAGCTTGCACACCGGAGGTTTGGCAAGTGGTGCAATTTCCACCAGGTCCACCTCGGCTTCCTCGGCCATCCTCTGTGCCTCACGCACGGGAACGATGCCGATCTGCTCGCCTTCTTGACCGATCAGCCGCACTTCTGGTGCGTTGATCTCCGTGTTGATGCGTTGCTGTCTTTCCGTGGCGATGTTGAATGTCCTCGCAAAAGTCAATAATCAGGCCGCCGCGCCTTCCCGCGCGCGTGTCTCGGATTGGAGACGCGCGATGAATTCCGCGACGGACATTTGTCCCAAGTCCGCGCCACCGCGCGCGCGTACGGCCACCTTCTCAGCCGCCCTTTCCCTTTCGCCCACAACCAGCTGATAAGGCAGTTTATGCATGCTATGTTCGCGAATTTTATAGGTTATTTTCTCATTCCTCAAGTCGGATTCGGCGCGAATTCCGGCTTGACGCAGTATTTGGGTGACATGCGTCGAATACTCGGCCTGACCTTCGGAGATATTGAGTACCACCGCCTGGACCGGCGCCAGCCACGCTGGCATCGCGCCCGAGTAATGCTCGACCAGGATGCCGATAAAGCGCTCCATTGAGCCCAGGATGGCCCGGTGCAACATCACCGGCACCCTGCGCGCATTGTCTTCGGCGACGTATTCCGCGCCCAGGCGCCCCGGCATCGAGAAATCGACCTGGATGGTTCCGCACTGCCAGACGCGTCCTATCGAATCCTTCAGCGAAAATTCGACCTTGGGTCCGTAAAATGCGCCCTCGCCCTTCAATTCCTCCCAGGGCAGATCCTTGCCGGTCAGCGCATCGGCGAGCGCCTTTTCGGCGACCTCCCAGGTTTGATCGGATCCGACCCGCTTGGGCGGGCGCGTTGAAAGCTTGTAGATGATGTCGCTGAACCCGAAATCGCGATAGACCCGCTGCAACAGGTCGATGAAATCGGCAACTTCCGGCTGGATCTGAGCCTCGGTGCAGAAAATGTGGCCGTCATCCTGCGTAAAACTCCGGATGCGCATGATGCCGTGCAAGGCGCCCGAGGGTTCGTTCCGGTGGCACGAGCCGAACTCTCCCAGGCGCAGCGGCAGATCTCGATAGCTGCGCAGCCCCTTGTTGAATATCTGCACGTGCCCCGGGCAATTCATCGGCTTGATCGCGTAGTCGCGGTTCTCCGAGGACGTGGTGAACATGTTCTCCTTGTAGTTGTCCCAGTGGCCGGATTTCTCCCACAGGCTGCGATCGAGAATCTGCGGACAGCGCACCTCCTGGTAGCCGTGGTCGCGGTACACCCTGCGCATATACTGCTCTATGCACTGCCACAGGGTCCAGCCTTTCGGGTGCCAGAACACCATACCCGGGGCCTCCTCCTGCACGTGGAAAAGGTCCAGCTGCGTTCCCAAACGGCGGTGATCGCGCTTTTCGGCCTCGTCGAGCATGCGCAGGTATGCCTCCTGCTCCTCCTTCTTCGCCCACGCGGTGCCGTAAATCCGCTGCAGCATTTCGTTCTTCGAATCACCGCGCCAATACGCGCCCGCGACGCGCATCAGCTTGAAGACTTTCAGCCGGCCTGTGGAGGGCACGTGGGGACCGCGGCACAGGTCCGTGAAATCGCCCTGCGAGTACAGCGATACCTCCTCACCCGGAGGGATGCCCGCGATGATTTCGGCCTTGTAGTGTTCGCCTATGCCCTTGAAAAAGGCCACCGCCTCGTCTCGCGGCATCACCTTGCGCTCGACCCGATGATCACGTTTGGCGATCTCCTGCATGCGCTTTTCGATCGCAGCGAGGTCCTCTGGCGTGAATGGCCGCTTGAAGGCGAAGTCATAGTAGAAGCCGTTCTCGATGACAGGACCGATGGTCACCTGCGCCTCAGGGAACAGTTCTTTGACCGCATGGGCGAGCAGGTGCGCCGTCGAATGGCGCAGGATGTCGATGCCTTCAGGGTCGCGCTCGGTGATTACCGCCAGACTGGCGTCGCCCTCGATCGGGCAGGCGATATCGACCAGCTTGCCATCGACCTTGCCCGCAAGCGCCGCGCGCCCCAGTCCCGCCCCGATGGACGCGGCCACCTCGGCAACGGTCACAGGCGCGTCGAAGGTCTTTTCAGAGCCGTCAGGTAATCGAATTACGGGCATGAGTCGAAAAAAAAAGCCAGTGAACCCAGGGAACGGCGTCCCTTGTCCGCTGGCCTCGGGGCCTAATCTGGTAGGCGCGATTGGACTCGAACCAACGACCCCCACCATGTCAAGGTGATGCTCTAACCAGCTGAGCTACGCGCCTGTAAGGCGGCCGATTCTACCGCAACCGTCCGCGCGGCACAAATTCGGACCCCACGTTCGCTCGGCTCGATAAAATGGCCACCGCGGTCGTCGCTCGCCTAGCCGCTCCACGCTTTGGTGCGCGAATCGTACCGGTAGGGATTGAGCTTGAAGATCACCTTGTCGCAACCGAGCGTGAATTCGGCCCCGCTGCGCGCGTACGAAAACGGCTCGCCCGCCGGACACGTGGGCAAGGCGGGGATAAACTTCGGCGCCAGCTTGGTCATCGAATCGGGGTACGCGTTGGACGCCAGTTTGTGTTTTGTCAGGCCCTGGATTATCTGCAGGCCGCGTGCCTCGGTCATGGTCATATACTTCTCGCCCTCACCGTAGAAGTCGAGCGCCACGTACCCGGCCGCGAGCAGGACGGCAACGACTATCAGTCCTATCAGTTGCGCATCACCCGCCTGCCTTCTTCTTATAGCGCGCATTGACGTCCCCCGTAAGTATCAAAAATACCACTTTACCAAAAATCAGGGCGTTAGCCTGCCCCGAGCATTTCCGCCGCATGCTTGCGAGTCGTCGCGGTCACTTCGACCCCGCCCAGCATACGCGCGATCTCCTCGATGCGCGCGCCCGGGTCGAGTAACCGCACGCGACATTTCGCACCTTGGCCGTCGAGCGCCTTTTCGACCGACCACTGCTGCACCGCCTGGGCCGCCACCTGCGGCAGGTGCGTTACGCACAGGACCTGCCGTGCTGCCCCGAGCGCGCGCAGCTTCTTTCCCACCACTTCGGCGACGGCCCCGCCGATTCCGGCATCGACCTCATCGAAAATGAGCGTGGGCACGGCGGCCGCGCGGCTGGTGATGACCTGAATGGCAAGACTGATGCGCGAGAGCTCGCCACCGGAGGCCACCTTCGCCAACGGCCTGGGTTCGGCACCCGCATTGGCGGCGACCAAGAACTCGACCTCTTCGCCGCCCGACGCGCCGCCTTCACGCAATTCGCGCAACGCGACCTGGAAGCGTCCGCCCGTCATCGCGAGTTCTCTCATGGCCGCGGTAACCTCCCTGGACAGCTTCGCGGCAGCTTTCTTCCGCCCCACGCTCAGCATGCCGGCACATTCACGGTAGCGCGCCGAGGCCGCCTGCTCCATCTCGCTCAGCGCTTCAATATCCGATGCGATCTCGAGTTGCTGCAAGCGTGCGCGCAGATCATCGAGCAGGTCGGGCAAGCCTTCGGGTTTGACGCGGTACTTGCGCGCGATAGCGTGAATGCCTTCCAGCCGCTGCTCGATCCCGCGCAGGCGCTGGGGATCGAGTTCGATGCGCCCGGAATAGTGACGAAGCGCATACACGGCTTCCCGCGCCTGCGCCTGCGAAGACTCGAGCAGTGCGAGCGCCTCTGCCAATGACTCGTCATAGGCGACCAGCGGCCTCAGCCGCGCCAGCACCCCGGACAGGCTGCCCAGCATCGCGGAATCGGACTCGGACAACGCATCGAGCGCGGCCTGCACGCCCTCGATCAAGCTCGCAGCGTGCGCCAGCCGGCTTTGCTCGACCTGGACGCTTTCCCACTCACCCGGAAGCAGCGCCAGCTTGGACAACTCGTCCACCTGCCAGGAGAGCTGCTCGCGTTCGCGGTCGCGAACAGCCGCGTGGGACTGGTGCTCCTGACGCGACTTCGCAAGCTGCTGCCACTTGCGGTAACCCTCGGACACCTCGCGCGCCAATTCCGAAAGCCCGGCGTGTGCATCGAGCACCTGGCGCTGCATCGTCTGACGCAGCAGCGACTGGTGTGCGTGCTGGCCGTGGATGTCAACCAGTTGGTCGCCGATTTCGCGCAGCTGGGCGAGCGTCGCGGGATGCCCGTTGATGAATGCGCGTGAGCGGCCATTGCGCTCGACCACGCGACGCAGAAGCAAAATCCCGGGGTCGCCTTCGAGCGCCTGGTCGCTGATCCAGCGCTGTACGTCCGCCAGGGCATCGATCGCGAACTCGGCGGTGACATCGGCCCGGTCGCACCCCTGGCGAATCTGATCTGCGTCCGCGCGCTCGCCGAGCGCGAGCGCCAGCGCATCGATCAGGATCGACTTGCCGGCCCCGGTCTCGCCGGTGAGCACCGTGAAACCCGGACCGTGTGCGAGCTCCAGCGTATCGACAATTGCAAAGTCGCGAACCGAAAGGTGAACGAGCATGATGCCTTGCGCGCCGGGTCAATCCGGCATTTGCGGAAGCGAGTGCTTCATCTCGAGTCGCCGCCCATCACGTCACCTTCGGCCGCAGTTTCGATGCTGCCACCATCCGAGAACGTGCAACCCTAGCGATCCCGAGCCATGGGCGATTAATGCATCTCGCTCCAATGCAGCTTCTCGCGCAGCATTGCGTAGTAGCTGTAACCCGGTGGATGCACGAACGTGATGGCGTGCTCGGCGCGCCGTATCGTGACGCGGTCGCCTTCCTGCAGATCGCATTCAGGCCTGCCGTCGAAATGCAATCGCGCGTCCACGGCCCGCTTGAGCGTGATCTCGATGCGCGATTTGTCGCTCACGGTGATCGGTCGGTTCGACAGCGTATGCGGGCAGATCGGCACCAGCGCGAAGCCCGGCACATTGGGTTGCAGGATGGGACCGTTCGATGACAGCGAATAGGCTGTGGAGCCAGTTGGTGTGGCGACGATCAATCCGTCCGAGCGCAGGTCGTAGACGAACTCACCGTCGATGTGGACGAGAAATTCGATCAGCCGCCCGATCGCTCCCTTGTTCACGACCACATCGTTGAGTCCGCATGTGGACACCAGGTGCTCGCCGGCACGCGTGACTTCGGCCTCCAGCATGGTCCGGTCTTCAAGCGAAAACCGGCCCGCGAGCAACTGACCCATGGTTTCGATCATGTTGCCGATCGCGATGTCCGTCATAAAACCAAGTCGACCCTGGTTTATCCCGACCAGCGGCACGCGGTGCGCAACCAGGCGGCGCGCCGCCGAGAGCATACTGCCATCGCCACCCAGCACAACCGCCAGGTCCGCCTTCGCGCCTATCTGCTCGTAATCGGCAACCGGAAACGGGGTCAGCCCGCAATTGGCGGCGGTTGCGGTCTCGATCATCAACGCACACCCCTGCCTGATCAGAAACTCCCCGAGTCGCGCCAGTGTCCTCGCGCTCTGGTCTGCGTTGTAGAGTCCGATCAGGGCGACCGACCTGAAGGCGGGAGCGACGTTTGCCGGGGGTGCCGGCTTTACCGATGAACCGGAGTTTTGTTCAGACATAGGTGCCATTAGATCAGAAAGGTGCTGAACTGACAAAAAGGCCACGCATTCCGCTTGCGCACCGACGCACGACAGGGTTCCCCGGGCCTCACCCGATACCTGTACTATTTCGCACTGGCGCCGGTATTTATTATCCGTGAGCGCCAATTCGGTAGAATGCACGATGCTCGACCGCCGTTCCCAGATTCTTCTCAAGACGCTCGTGGAGCGCTACGTTACCGAAGGCGAACCTGTGGGCTCGCGGGCCCTGTCGCGCTATTCCGGGCTCGATCTTTCGCCGGCCACGGTTCGCAACATCATGGCGGACCTCGAAGAACTCGGCTTTATCGCCAGCCCCCACACCTCGGCCGGTCGCGTACCGACGCCGCGCGGCTATCGCTTTTTCGTCGATACGCTGCTCAAGATCAAACCGCTGGGTCGCGTCGAAATCAGCCAGCTCGAGGGCAACCTGCATCCGGAGCATCCGCAAACGCTGACCAGTTCGGCCTCACAGCTGCTTTCGGAGCTGACGCATTTCGCCGGCGTGGTGGTCGCGCAGCGCCAGAGCGTCACGTTCCGGCACATCGAGTTCCTTGCCTTGTCGGAAAAGCGTGTCCTGCTCATCCTGGTGACCCCGCAGGGCGACGTTCAGAACCGCATCCTTTTTACGGAAAATTCCTTTACCCCGTCGGACCTGAGCACGGCCGCCAATTTCCTCAACAAGAACTACGCGGGCGTCGCGTTCGACGATATCCGCCGGCGGGTCCGGGACGAACTGAAACAGCTGCGCTCAGACATGATGGGGCTGATGACCGCGGCGCTGGACGCCAGCGACAAAGCGCTGTCGGAAAGCGCCGAGAGCTACGTCATCAGCGGTGAAAGAAATCTGCTGGACTCCGAGGATCTCTCCTCCAACATGTCCAAACTGCGCAATCTATTCGACCTGTTCGAGAAGAAGGCAGTGCTGATGCAGATTCTGGAACTGAGCACGCGCGCCCATGGCGTGCAGATCTTCATAGGTGGGGAATCGGGAATCCTGCAGCTTGACGAATGCAGCGTCGTTACGGCGCCCTACGAGGTCGACGGCCAGATCGTGGGCACAGTGGGCGTGATTGGCCCCACGCGTATGGCCTACGAACGCGTTATCCCGATCGTCGACATTACCGCGAAGCTCCTGTCCAGCGCGCTTTCGCAGCATTAGGCGCCTCGGCACCATGCCCAAGTTCGCGCCGGAGCCCCGGTTCAACCACGGTTCGCCGGTTCATACCGCAGTGCTTTTGGTCAACCTGGGTACGCCGGAGGCCCCGACCACCCCGGCTGTGCGTCGGTACCTGAAGCAATTTCTCAGCGACCCGCGTGTCGTCGAAATTCCCCGTATTGCATGGCTGCCGATCCTGCACGGCATCATTTTGAATACGAGGCCGGGACGCTCGGCACAGAAGTACGCGCGCATCTGGACCGAACAGGGCTCGCCGCTGATGCTGCACACGGTGCGCCAGGCACGCCTGCTCGCCGGCTTTCTCGGCGAGCGCGTTCGCTCGCCGCTGGTGGTCGAGTTTGCGATGCGCTACGGTGAGCCGTCGATCGGCGACTCGCTTGGACGGCTCAAGGCTGCAGGTTGCGACCGGATCCTGATTCTTCCGCTGTATCCGCAATACGCGGCAACCACCACGGCCACCGCGTTCGACGAGGTGGCGAAATTTATCCATCGCGTCCGAAACGTACCTGAGATCCGTATGGTGCGGCATTTCCACGATCATCCGGCCTACATCGCCGCGCTGGCCGCCCAAGTGCGCGAACATTGGGCCGCAAACGGGCGACCGGACAAGCTGCTGCTTAGTTTTCACGGGTTGCCGCAATTCTCACTGACACGCGGCGATCCCTATCATTGCGAATGCCAAAAGACTGCCCGGCTTCTCGCCGAAGCCCTGCAACTGCCCGAGAACCACTGGCGGCTCAGCTTCCAATCCCGCTTCGGGCGCGCTGAATGGCTCAAGCCCTACACACTCCCGACGCTGCGCGAGTACGCTCGCGCGGGCGTGCACCGCGTGGATGTCCTGTGCCCCGGATTCGTCGCCGATTGCCTTGAGACGCTTGAGGAAATCGGTGTCGAATGCAAGCAGGCGTTCCTGGCGTCGGGAGGCAAGGAATTCCATTTGATCCCGTGCCTTAACGAGCGCGACGACTGGATCCATGCGCTTGCCGACATTGCGCTTGAACACCTCGCCGGCTGGGTAAGCGCAAGCTGGGATGCTGCGAAGGCGAAGGTCGATCGCGAACTCAGCCGCCTGCGCGCCCGCGCGATGGGCGCACCCTCCTGACCGCGGGTCCGGAGACAATTCGCTCGCGCGTGGCCTGGCACGCCCCCGGGCGGAGATTGCGCGCCTAAGACACTGATTGTTACAATAAATTTGCCACCCGGGTCGGCAGACTCCGGATCGTGAGACCGTTGCGGCCTTCCCAAATAGGCAAGCACGCCCGCGCCAATGCAGCGGAGCCGCGTAGAGGCCCGCCCCGGGACGGACACGAAAATAGGCCCGGACCGTTGATTTCGGCTTGAAAAAGTCCCGATCACCCCAACCAACGAAGGCTGAAGCCTGTCCGTCGGCGAGTCGGCCACTGAGTTACGGAGCCTAGAGACGATGTCAGAGGAACAGCAACGCCACGTTGCCCAAAGCAACAACACAAACAATCACGAGAACGATGTGCGCGAAGAGCTGCAGCCGGAGCCGGAATCACCTCAGGACGCAGCCTCCGAGCAGAGTGCGGAGAGCACCGAATCCGCTCCGGACACGGAAACCCTGCTGCGCCAGGCGGAACTCAAGGCGCAGGAAAGCCACGATGCCTGGCTCCGGGCCAAGGCCGAGGCCGACAATGTCCGCAAGCGCGCCCAGGTGGACATCGCCAACGCCCACAAATACGCCACCGAAACCTTTGCCTCGGACCTGCTTCCGGTGAAGGACAGCCTGGAAGCCGCGCTGGCCGCGGAAAATGCCACCCTCGACGCGCTGAAGAGCGGTGTCGAACTGACCTTGAAACAGCTTTCGGCGGTATTCGACAAGGCGAACCTGAGAGAACTGAACCCAGCCGGGGAAAAGTTCGACCCGCACCGCCATCAGGCGATCAGCATGCTGCCCTCGGACAAGGAGCCCAATACCGTGATCAACGTGCTTCAAAAGGGATACCTGCTGCACGACCGGGTAATCCGCCCGGCCCTGGTCACCGTCGCCCAGAACAAGGACGCTTGAGCGGCCGCGGCGCCAGAGCGGTTCGCCGCTTGACATCGGCCGCATCGGCCCCATATCCGGCATAGAGTCATTCGCTAATCGAAGCAGAAGGAAAGACCATGGGAAAGATCATCGGAATTGACCTCGGCACGACCAACTCCTGCGTAGCCATCATGGAGAGCGGCAAGCCCAAGGTGATCGAGAACTCGGAGGGCTCGCGCACGACGCCCTCGATCGTCGCCTACATGGAAGACGGCGAGGTCATCGTCGGCGCGTCCGGGAAGCGGCAGGCCGTGACGAATCCGAGGAACACGCTTTTTGCGGTCAAACGCCTCATCGGCCGTCGCTTCGACGAAAAGGAAGTGCATAAAGACATCGACCTGATGCCTTTCAGGATCATCAAGGCGGATAACAACGACGCATGGGTCGAAGTTCGCGGCAAGAAAATCGCGCCTCAGGAAGTCTCCGCCCACGTGCTGCGCAAGATGAAGAAGACGGCCGAGGATTATCTCGGCGAGGAAGTGACCGAGGCCGTAATCACGGTTCCGGCATATTTCAACGATTCGCAGCGTCAGGCGACCAAGGATGCAGGGCGCATAGCCGGTCTCGAGGTCAAGCGCATCATCAACGAACCAACCGCGGCCGCGCTCGCGTTCGGGCTGGACAAGAAGGAAGGCGACCGCAAGATCGCCGTCTACGATCTGGGCGGCGGCACCTTCGACATTTCCATCATCGAAATCGCCGTCGTCGAAGGCGAACACCAGTTCGAGGTGCTTTCCACCAATGGCGACACGTTTCTCGGCGGCGAAGACTTCGACCAGCGCCTGATCGACTACCTCTGCGACGAATTCAAGAAGGAACAGGGCATCGACCTGCGCAAAGACGTGCTGGCGCTGCAGCGGCTCAAGGACGCAGCGGAAAAGGCAAAGGTCGAGTTGTCGTCGAGCCAACAGACGGAAATCAACCTTCCGTACGTCACTGCCGACGCCTCGGGACCGAAGCATCTGGCGATCAAGGTGACGCGTGCCAAGTTCGAGAGCCTGGTCGAGGCGCTGATCGAAAAGACCGTCGAGCCCTGCCGCATCGCGCTCAAGGATGCCGGATGCAAGGTTTCGGACATCGAAGACGTGATCCTGGTGGGCGGAATGACGCGCATGCCCAAGGTCCAGGACACGGTGAAGGACTTTTTCGGCAAGGAGCCGCGGCGCGATGTCAACCCGGATGAAGCCGTCGCCGTGGGCGCTGCCATCCAGGGCGGTGTGCTCAAGGGCGACGTCAAGGACGTGCTGCTTCTGGACGTGACACCGCTGTCGCTCGGCATCGAGACGCTCGGCGGCGTGATGACCAAGCTGATTCAAAAAAACACGACGATCCCGACCAAGGCCTCGCAGGTCTTCTCCACTGCCGACGACAATCAGTCGGCGGTTACCATCCACGTGCTGCAAGGCGAGCGCGAAATGGCGGCCGGCAACAAGAGTCTCGGTCAGTTCAACCTGACCGATATACCGCCCGCGCCGCGCGGCATGCCGCAGATCGAGGTCACGTTCGACATCGACGCCAATGGCATCCTGCACGTGTCGGCCAAGGACAAGGCGACCGGCAAGGAAAACAAGATCAAGATCCAGGCCTCGGGCGGCCTCACTGAAGCCGAAATCCAGCGCATGGTGAAGGATGCGGAGGCGCACGCCGAAGAGGACCGCAAGGCGCACGAACTCGTTACCTCCCGTAATCAGTGTGATGCGCTGATTCATTCAGTGAGAAAGTCGCTCCACGAGCACGGCGACAAACTCAGCGCGGACGAGAAGAGCGCCCTCGAGACGGCGATCAAGAACGCCGAGGAAGCGCTCAAGTCCGACGACAAGGAAAAGATCGACGCCCAGGCGCAGGCGCTCGGGCAGGCGGCGCAAAAACTCGGTGAGAAGATGTACGCCGAGGCGCAGGCCGCGCAGGCGGAGTCGGCAAAGAGCGGTGCGAAAGAGGGGTCGAAGGAAGACGACGCGAACGTCGTCGATGCGGAGTTCACCGAAGTCAAGGACAAGAAATAGCGCCACGTGCGTCGCGGTCAGCGCGACGCCCTGAGGTGCCGGAATCAGGCGGATGCCGCAGGGCGTCCGCGGGTTCCGGCTGAGTTGCGTTTGCGGGGCCGTCCGCGCGTCAACAGACGCCGGGGGCATGGTCGAAATTGAATGGGGTTCGCCGTTTCGGCACGTTGCAGATGAGCAGCGGGGTCAAACGGCGGGAAATCGAAAGGCGAAACAGCCGTTGCGGCTGTGCAGGCCAAGAGCGGAAGAAATCGAGTCATGGCGAAACGAGACTACTACGACGTGCTGGGTGTCAACCGCGATGCCAACGACGAAACCATCAAGAAGGCATACCGCAAGCTCGCCATGAAGCATCATCCGGACCGCAATCCGGACGACAAGAACGCGGAAGACAAATTCAAGGAGGCGAAGCAAGCATACGAAGTTCTCTCCGACGAACACAAGCGGGCCGTCTACGATCGCCATGGCCACGCGGGCGTCGACGCCTCCGCCGCGGGCATGGGTAGCGGCGCAGGATTTGCGAACTTCGCCGATGCCTTCGGCGATATATTCGGCGACATCTTCGGAAACGCGCGCGGCGGCCGTTCTTCCGTCTACCGCGGCGCCGACCTGCGCTACAACCTTGAAATCACCCTGGAGCAGGCAGCGCACGGTACCGACACCAAGATCCGCATTCCGACGCATGAAGCCTGCGAGACGTGTCGCGGCAGCGGTGCCAAGCCGGGTACGCAGCCCGTCACCTGCCCGACGTGTAGCGGCCACGGCCAGGTGCGCCTGCAGCAGGGATTCTTCTCGATCCAGCAGACCTGTCCGAAATGTCATGGCGCAGGCAAGGTCGTTTCCGATCCCTGCCCCGCGTGCAGTGGCGCCGGCCGGGTAAAGAGGCAGAAGACGCTATCGGTAAGAATCCCGGCCGGCGTTGACGATGGCGACCGGATCCGGCTCGCGGGCGAAGGCGAACACGGGGTCAACAGCGGCCCGCCCGGGGATCTCTACGTGCAGATCCAGATCAGGGCCCACCCGGTGTTCCAGCGCGACCATGACGACCTGCACTGCGAGATGCCGATAAGCTTCGCGACAGCCGCGTTGGGCAGCGAGATCGAAATCCCGACGCTCGACGGATCGGCCAAGATCAAGGTGCCCGCTGAAACCCAGTCGGGCAAAGTGTTCCGCCTGCGCGGCAAGGGCATCAAGGGAGTACGCAGCCACGCGCACGGCGACCTCCTTTGCCACGTCGTCCTCGAAACGCCGGTCAACCTCACCGAGCGCCAGAAGGAACTGCTGCGCGAATTCGAAAACGTCACGCAGAAGGACCGCGAGCGGCACAATCCGCGTGCCAAGTCTTGGATGGACAAGGTGAAAGAATTCTTCGCGGCCTGACTGGCACGAAGAATTCCGCTTTGCCCGCCGCTGAGGGCTCAGGAGCGACGCCAGGTCGTGCCCTTTGCGCTGTCTTCCAGAACGATCCCTTTGGCGAGCAGCTCCGCGCGGATCTCGTCGGCGCGCGCAAAGTTCTTCGCGGACCGGGCGTCCCTGCGTGCAGCAATCAGCGTCTCGATCTCGGCCTCTGAAATCGATCCCTCCGCGGCACCCGCGGGCATGGCTTTGAGAAATTCTTCGCTGTCGCGCTCGAGCAGTCCGAGGATTCCTCCCAGTGCGCGCAGCTGGCGCCGCAGACCGGCCGAGCCACTTCGATTCGCCTCGTTCGCGAGATCGAACAGTGCGGCAACCGCCTCCGGCGTATTGAAATCGTCATCCATCGCCTCGCGAAAACGCTTCGCGTGAGGCTCTTCCCAATCCGGCGCGTTCGTCTCGATCGGAATCCCTTTCACTGACGTGTAGAGCCGTGCCAGGCTCTGGCGCGCGTCTTCCAGGTGCTGGTCCGAATAGTTGAGCGGACTGCGATAGTGTGCGCGCACGATGAAGAAACGCACCACCTCGGGATCGAAGCGCTTCGTAATGTCGCGAATAGTGGAGAAATTGCCCAGCGACTTCGACATCTTCTCGTTATCGACGCGAACGAACCCGTTGTGCATCCAAATGTTGACGAACGTCGAGCCGGTCGCGCCCTCGCTCTGCGCAATCTCGTTTTCGTGGTGCGGAAACTGAAGATCCTGGCCGCCGCCGTGGATGTCGATATGCTCACCCAGCAGCGCGCACGACATTGCCGAACACTCGACATGCCAGCCCGGGCGGCCTTTGCCCCACGGCGAATCCCAGGCGGGTTCACCCTCCTTCGCGTGCTTCCAGAGCACGAAGTCGAGCGGATCGCGCTTGCTCGATGCCACCTCGACCCGCTCGCCGGCACGCAATTCGTCCAGCGACTTGCCTGAGAGCTTTCCGTAACCGCCGAACGCGCGCACCGAAAAGTTGACGTCGCCGTCGGACGCCATGTAGGCGAGGCCCTGCTGTTGGAGCCTACCGATGAGCGAAAGCATCTGCGGAACGTAGTGCGTAGCGCGAGGCTCCAGATCGGGCTTCTGCACGCCCAGCGCGGCCGCATCCTCGTTCATGTAGCGGATAAACCGCTCCGTGAGTGCGCCGATCGTCTCGCTGTTCTCCACCGCGCGCCTGATGATCTTGTCGTCAATGTCGGTAATATTGCGCACATAGGTCAGTTTGTAGCCGCTCGCGCGCAGCCAGCGTTGCACCAGGTCGAACACCAGAAGGAATCGTGCATGTCCGAGGTGGCAATAGTCGTAGACGGTCACGCCGCACACGTACATTTTCACGAACGGCGGCGCGATCGGAATGAAATCCTGCTTGGCGCGTGTCAGTGTGTTATAGATGCGCAGCACGTAAGAAAACGGAACGGCCGACCCATACGGGTGGGCGGCATACCGCAAAAGGTTGATTATTGTGGATTTTGAAGGCTTCTTGCTAAAATCAGCAATTGTCCAGCCGTCTTAGGAAGTCTAACACAATGACAGTTGCCCTCCGGCTGCTCGCCCTTGTTCTGAGCCTTGCATTTGCGTCTTCGTCGTATGCTCAAACGAATGAACTTCAGGACATCGGCCGCCTGTTGAAACAAGGCGATCGGGCTCAGGCGCTCGAGCGCGTCGACCGATACCTCGCGTCCAGGCCGCGCGACGCTCAGGGCCGCTTCCTGAAGGGCCTGATCCTTGCCGAGCAGAACAAGGTTCCCGAGGCGATCGAAATCTTCTCCAAGCTTTCCAAGGACTATCCCGAGTTGCCCGAGCCCTACAACAACCTCGCCGTCCTTCACGCTGCACAGGGACAGTACGAGAAGGCCCGGCAGGCGCTCGAAATGTCGATACGCACGCATCCGAGTTATGCCACGGCGTACGAGAACCTCGGCGACGTCTACACCAAGCTCGCCAGCCAGGCTTACGACAAGGCGCTGCAGCTCGATTCCACCAACTCCGCAGCACAGACGAAACTTGCATTGGTGCGGGAAATGATCTCGGGCGCCAACCAGCCTCCTCGTGGCACCGCGTCGATCGAAACCGCCAAGCCCGCCGCGGTGGCAGCCGCCCCGAAGGCCAGCGCCGCCGCGTCCAAGGCCGCGGTGGAACAGAAGGTCCCCGCCAAGGCACCGCCCGCCGCGAAGGCCGATGAGAAGGTGGCCGCCGCCAGCCCCGCTGCCAGTCCGGTCGCAAAAGGAAAATCGCGCGCAGCGAATACGGAAGACGTGATCAAGGCGGTGCACGCGTGGGCGCGGGCATGGTCCAAACAGGATGTCGCGGCGTACCTGGCGTCGTATGCGCGCGATTTCAGGACACCCAACGGCGAACCACGCGCTGCATGGGAGAAACTGCGCAGACAGCGTGTCAGCAGACCCAAGAGTATCGAGGTGGAAATCGAGCAGATTAAAGTCGACATGATGGACGACAGCCGTGCGACCGCTAGTTTTCTTCAGCGCTATCAGTCCAATACTCTCAAGGTCAACACCGATAAGACACTGGTCATGGTGCGCAGCGGCGAAAAATGGCTGATCCAGCAGGAACGGGCCAGCAATTGACTAGGCAGTCCGCTCGAACAACCCCAGCAAGGTCATCACGAAGCGGCGGATCGGCGGC